>JAHISP010000083.1 GCA_018818165.1 Bacteroidota bacterium
CCATTGCCCAATATTCCTCACTGCTGCCTCCCGTAGGAGTCTGGACCGTGTCTCAGTTCCAGTGTGGCTGATCATCCTCTCAGACCAGCTATCGATCGTCGCCTTGGTAAGCCATTACCTTACCAACTAGCTAATCGACTACAAGCTCATCTATAGGCGTAATAAATTACTTTAACAACATCACCATGCGGTGCCGCTGCATTATATGGTATTAGCCCCAATTTCTTAGAGTTATTCCTTTCCTATAGGTAGATTACTTATATATTACTCACCCGTGCGCCAGTATACTAATTTTCCGAAGAAAACTTTCCCCTTGACTTGCATGTGTTAAGCACGCCGCCAGCGTTCGTCCTGAGCCAGGATCAAACTCTCCGTTGTAAATTTACTTAAAACTCGCGTAATCTTACTTATCTTGTCATTCACTAAAGTCTTGCTTTAGTCATTCACTCTGTTTAAGAACATCATTTCAAATGGACTCGAAACTTAAGTGTTTTATTTAATTTTGTCAAGCAAAATTATTTTATTATCACTTTTTCATTGTATATCAGAACATAAATCATCAAGTCTCTAAATATTGCATCATCAAATATAAGAACTATTTTAATAAAATCAAAATATTTTTTTAGAAATTTTTATTTCTTATTTCGTTTATTTAATAGCCAAAAATTCAAATAACATAATCCAAAAAATTACATTCATGAAGTTAATTTATTTTTTTTATTTATCCAAATTATTTTTTAAATATTATCTAATCAAAATCGATAAACTGAAGAAAACAAAGTCTCTAATTAGCAAAATATCCTTACTAAGGATATATCTGTTTATAAGGAAAACTTATATCAGTAGCCTAAATGTGCATAATGATTTTCATTTAAATATTCAGATATTTATTAAAAGGCATTTAAATAACCAATTCAACTCTATCGACCTTAGATTTTAGACAATATTATTTACAATTTTAAAAGTATTGGCTTATTGGTACAACACATAATGCGACTCTACAATGGGCTGATATTATTAACAGGTTAAGTACAATATATCTGCCGCACTTCACCGGTCGGAGAATCACTTATGGAGAATAGCTATCATATGTTAATGCTAATCGTTTAGCCAAATCTGATTTTGGTCATTATTATAGTAATGTTTGGCTAACAACAAATAACTACGATATAATCAATATTGAATACGATGATGTTGAATAATTAATCTTTTAGTATTAGAGTTGTATGTAAAAAGTTTTGTGCAAATGGAAAATATTATTAACCAATTACAGAAGAATTATTTATGAAACTATCAAAAGTAACAATTTAACAATTACTTATTGATTTAATAATTACAGAGCTAAAGAATCGTGGAGTTAAAGAAAAATTAATTGCAACTGCAGATAGCTTAAAGGGATTTACAGAATCAATTGAATCTATTTTTCCCGAATATGAAGATCAACAGAGTATTATCCATCAGATAAGAAACATTTTAAAGCATACTGCATCCAAAAATCAGAAAAATTTTATGACTGATTTGCAACCATTTTATAAGGCTCCAATGGAAGAAGCTGGGCTTTTAGCACTTGATAGATTAGAAGAAAAATTTGGTAAAAAATATCCTTATCCTATAAATTCATGTCCAAAGGACTCCTTCGGAGTCGAAATAATTGGAACCACTTAGCCGTGTTTTTCAAATACCCAGAACAAATAAGAACAGTAATTTATACGACAAATGCAGTTGAAAACTTACATCGTCAATTAAGAAAAGTTACAAAAAATAGAGCACTTTTTCCTAATAGCATATCCTGATTTATAGGGAACATTGCTCTAACTAAAATGTTTTATCTTGCTTATAAAGACATAGCTAAAAAAAAGGGCTATATCTATTAGAGCTTAATCCTTCATTTTTTCTTAATTTTCCATTATATATTATGATCGGCAAAAGCTGTTTATCAATAAGTATTTTGTCATTTACATAAAATATGAGACACTACCTTTAATCAGAATTTAGGAGTCCCATTCTAAGAACATCATGAACAACGCCATCAACTTGAGTTTCGTTTCTGAGTATTCCTTCAACCTTAAAACCAAGTTCTTCATTAATTTTAATATTGTGAATATTAGTGTCAACGGTATTTAAGTATATCTTTTTCAATTTTAATTTTTGGAATCCATATTTTATCCAATATTTAGTTGCTTCTTTTCCATAACCGTGAGCTCTATGCTCAGGCACTCCAATCAATTTTCTTAACTCTGCCTTTTGATGAACTGTATCTATATTTAAAAAAGCAACAACGCCGATAGGTGTTTTATCCTTTAGAGTAATTATTCCCAATTTGTTATACTTGGATGAAGTTAATTGCTCAATTATTCCATCTTGCGAATTAGTCATTGAAAGTAAAAAATAACGTCCAAATTTATCTTGCATCCAATCTTCCAGAAGTATTAAATCATTATTTTTTTCAAAATTACGAATACATATTTCTTCAGCTTCAATGGGAAGTTCCCAGTTTTCTTCATCAGATTTAATTAATTTTTCTGAATTAATTTCTCTTTTTGTATATTGATTATCTTTAACATCAATTGCATATTCCAGAAGAATATTAACATATTTAAGATAGTCTTCATATTTGAAACCATATTCCAATGATTCCTTAAAAAAATTTCTTGTTAATGTTTCAATGGTTGTATCTGGTATTTTACTTTTTTCCATTTTCATCTCAAAGATGTTTTTAAAAAATAACATTTAAAATATAAAAAAGGCTGTATCAATTTCATAGCATTTGCTCCCTGATTACCACAACAAGGTGAAAATTGATACAGCCAGTAAATAGCTTGTATTTATAATTTAAAGAACTGTAAATAATTAGTCCATCATCATCCTAAGAAAATCAGAACTATCACTTTCATTTTCATTTTCGGTTGATTTGGCTGGTTTTGCTATTCTGCTTTCAAAATTAAAGCCGGCTTGGGTTTTATCCTCACCATTAAAAAAGTCGAAATTTTTATTCATTCGCTTAATTGTAGGAACTTCAAAATCAGCATCTTCATTCAATTCAAAATCATCCAACGAGAATGGGAGAAAACCTTTTTCTTCCACTTTTTTAGGTTTTACTTGTTCAGCTTCCTTAGGTTTTTGAGTTCTTCCAAAGCCAGAAGTTGTATTAAATCCTGTTGCAATAACAGTATATGAAACATATTCATTCATATCTTCTTTTTGAACTAATCCAAAAATAATATTAGCTTCTTCCCCAGCGGCATCATATATAACTTGGTTACCATCATTAATCTCTTTCATGGTAAGAGTTGATGATGCAGTTACATTTAAAAGAATATTTTTAGCACCTTTGATGCTAATGCCTTCAAGAAGTGGAGAGGATATAGCTTTATGTGCTGCTTCCTCTGCTCTATTTTCGCCACTAGCAATTCCACACCCCATAAGTGCTTCACCACTATGATTCATCACAGAGCGTACATCTGCAAAATCAACATTAATTTGTCCTTCAATAGTTATAATATCTGCAATTCCACGAGTAGCTTCGTAAAGAACTTCATTTGGTTTATCAAACGCTTTAAATGCCCCAGCAGAATCATCAAGAACATTAAGAATTCTCTCGTTAGGAATAACAATAAGAGAATCAACATACTGACGCATTTCACTTATTCCTTCTTCAGCGTTCAGCATTCTCTTTTTTCCTTCCCATTTAAATGGCTTTGTTACAATACCAATAACAAGTGCCCCAATACTTTGTGCAATAGAGGCAACTATTGGAGCCGCACCAGTACCAGTTCCACCGCCCATACCTGCAGTAATAAAAACCATATCGCTACCATCAAGTATTTTAGTAATTTTTTCTCTATCTTCTTCTAAAGCTTTTCTGCCAACATTAGGGTCGGCTCCAGCCCCCAAACCTTTGGTTAAATTTGTACCAATCTGAATTTTATGATCGGCGTGACTGGTTTTTAAAACTTGAGCGTCAGTATTAATTGCAACGTACTCAACTCCTGAAAGTCCCCTTTTCATCATACTTTCAATAGCGTTACAACCTCCACCTCCAACTCCCAATACCTTTAACTTTGCTGATAGAGTTATCTCTTGGTCAAGTATGGCAAATTTAGGCATAAATCCTCCTTGTTGTGGTTTTTTATAATTCATCGAAAAATTCAATAACTTTTTTAAATATTCCTTTAATGTTCACACTTCCTTTTTTTGCTTTGGTGCTTGTTCCACCCCATGTATCACTTGATGTAGAACCAGGAACTCCTTTTATTAGTCCGGAAACAGTTGCAAATTCTGGACTTCCAATTTCGTCGGAAAGGCCCTCTCCAAATTCTAAAGGAACTCCAATTCTGCAAGGCAATCCAAGAACACTTTCTGCTAAATCAGTGCAGCCTCTTAATAAAGCACCCCCACCAGTTAAAACAACACCAGCTTTAATTTTCCCTTTTAAACCTGATTGGCGAAGTTCGTTATCAATTAAAGCAAAAAGTTCTTTCATACGAACACTAATAATTTGAGTAAGTAGAGTTACAGGAATTTTTACATTTCCTCTTGCTCCAACTCCTTTAATATAAATGGTTTCTTCCTTTATAATAGCTTCTTGTGTGGCATAACCATAATCTTTTTTCAATTGCTCAGCATCAGCCGTTACAATTCCAAGAGATTCTCTTATATCATTTGTTACTTGATTGCCAGCAACACCAAATACTTTTGTGTGCTTGATGCTATTATCATGAAAAATTGCTATGTCGGTTGTACCGCCACCAATATCAATAAGCAAAACACCTAAATCTTTTTCATTATCTTCAAGTACTGAAACACTTGATGCTATTGGTTGCAGAATATAATTCTTAACAACATATCCAGCTTTTTCAACAGAGCGTTTAATATTTTGAATTGCTGGAATAGCTGCAAGAACAACGTGATTAACAGCTTCTAACCTTGAACCGCACATCCCTATTGGATTATCAATACCACCTTGATAATCAACTGAAAATTCCTCTGGAATTATGTGAAGTATTTGTCTATCAACAGGTATTTTTAATGTTCTTACATCAGCCTTTAATCTATCTAGATCACTTTGAGATATTTCATCATCTTCACCGCTTATTGTTACAAAATTACGATGTCTAAGGCTGGTAATATGCTCTCCAGCAACACCAACGTTTAATTCTTTAACCTGAATGCCTGCTCTATTTTGTGCTACTTCTAAAGCTTCGCTAATTGCTTGACTAGTTTTTGCTATATTTGCAACCAGCCCTTTATTAAGGCTATCAGATGGAGTAACCCCAAACCCTAATACTTTTAATCCCGTCGCAGTTTGTTCAGCAATAACCGCACAAACCTTTGTTGTTCCGAGATCTAAACCTACAATAATATTATTTTTCATGAGTTACTATCCTGTTCACTATTCTTTTCATTAGATTTACCAACGTATAAATACTTTGAATATCGTAAGTCTATATAACTCAAAGTGCTTTCAATTTTAGAGTAATCTAATTTTTGCATTAATTTTTCAAATAAAACTATTTTTTCAATTTCATTATTTCGTCCCACAACTATTGGAATATTCAAAGATGAGAACTGCAATATTATATCTTTTCCATCTCTCAAATTTACTTCAGATAAACTTTTATACAGTTTTGGATTAATAATTTTAATCGCGGCAATTATTTTTAATCCAATTTTTACATCACTATTCAAGATAGCTTTGCTGAATTCTGTAATTTCCGACGCTTTGCTAGGTTCGCTAATTATTGGAAAATCAATCATTTCTGAGTTTTGCAATTTTGGAATTACAACAGCTTCATCGGATATTAAATATTCCTTGCCATTTGCCATAAGTAGAGATACAAAGTTTTTTTCAAATATTTCAATATTTAAAATTCCCTCAGACAGAATAACATCAACACTTTTTATATATGGGTGTTTATCTAATCTATCTTTAATTAATTTAGAGGAAAGCACAGAATATTCATCATGATTATCAAGATGAGCATAGTTCATATATTCGTTTTGCGATAAATGATAATTACCTTTTAGCTCAATAAATTTTATTGTTGTATTATCATTCTTCTTAATAACAAATGAAAGCACTACAATTATTCCAATTATAGTAGTGAATAAAATTATGCTTCCTATTTTAACTTTGTTATTCAATTAATTTTCTCTTGTCTTTTTGTATTCTGCAACAAACTCTTCGCCATATTTCCAAACATCACCAGCACCAAGAGTAATAATGATATCATCATCTTTTACAATTTTTAAAAGTGTTGATGATATTTCCTCTTTGTTTTCAATGTATATTACATTTTTATGTCCAAAACTCTTTGCAGCATTGGCTATTAGTTCACCAGAAATTCCTTCAATTTTTTCCTCGCGAGCTGGATAAACATCTGTGCAAATAAATACATCAGAATTTAGAAATGCTCTTCCAAACTCTGTATAAAAATCACGTGTGCGAGAAAACAAATGAGGCTGAAAAACAGTTACTAATCTTCTTTTCCATCCACTTCTAATACCAGAAAGTGTTGCATTAATCTCTGTTGGATGATGAGCATAATCATCAATTATTAATATTTCATTATTGTATTTAGTTTCAAATCGTCTATATACCCCTGTGAAGGATTCTAGTGATTTTTTAATTACCGAAAATTTAACTCCCAATTCCTTTGCAATTGTAACAGCAACAAGCGAATTATTTACATTATGTTTTCCAGGAATATTTAGTGTAATTTCTCCTAATTCTTCACCTTTGTAATCAACAGTAAAAGTAGTTTTAAATTCATGACATTTTATATCGATAGCTCTAACATCCGCTTGCTGAGTAGTTCCATATGAAATAACCTTTTTCTTAATTAAAGGTCTAATATCCTGAAGTGCTGTTTCATCCAAACAAAGAACTACAAATCCGAAAAATGGAACTTTGTTTGCAAATTGAACAAATGCACTTTTGATATCATCAAGATCCTTATACGTATCTAGGTGTTCTGTTTCTAGTGTTGTAATTGCAGCAATGCAAGGAGTTAGACTTAAAAACGTCCTGTCAAATTCATCAGCTTCCACAACAATGTAATCACTATGTCCAAGGCGGGCATTTGTACCGCCAAGACTACTAAGCTTTCCACCAACTATGATTGTTGGGTCAATACCAGCCTCTGTTAAAACAAGTCCAACCATCGAAGTTGTAGTTGTTTTTCCGTGAGTTCCAGCAATTCCAATTCCATATTTCATTCTCATAGTTTCCGCTAGCATTTCAGAACGTTTTATTACTGGAATATCTTTTTCCATTGCCGCTTTCACTTCCGGATTTGCTATATTTACAGCTGATGAATATACAAGAACATCAACATCACTTACATTATCTGCAGAATGACCAATGATTACGGGTATTCCAATGCTTCTCAATCTTTCAGTAGTTGCTGATTCGTTCATATCAGAGCCAGATATTGTAAATCCTCTATTGAGCATAATTTCTGCTATTCCGCTCATTCCAATACCGCCAATTCCTACAAAGTGTATTTTATTTATAACATTTTTAAACATCTATTTAATCCTTAAATAATACTTGCTAGTTTTATAATTTCTTTTGCAATTAGATTAGCTGCGTCAGGTTTAGAGAAATTTTTTATATTATTGCTAAATTCTGCCAATTGTTTATCATCAAAAATTAGAATTTTTACTTTCTCAACTATTGTTTCATTTAATTTAATATCTTCAATCAATTCAGAAGCGTTTACATTTTTTAATACTTCAGCATTTTTAAATTGGTGATTAGCCGCAACATTGGGAGATGGAACGAATATTACTGGTAATCCAAGATATGCTACTTCTGCAATTGTAGTAGCTCCAGCTCTAGCAATAATTAAATCTGCAGCAGAATATGCTAAAGCAATATCATCAAAATACTTTACAACTTTAATGCTTTCGTTCTGTAGTGAACTATATGTATTAAAATATAATTCACCAGTTTGCCAAAGAATGTCTATCCCAAATTCTGTTAAGCTTTTTAAATTATTTTTAATTGATTCATTTATTGTTCTAGCACCAAGACTACCTCCAACAATAACAAGCGTCTTCTTTGCAATATCCAAACCAAAACTTCTTTTTGCTTCATCTTTATTAGTCTTTACAATATCCACTCTTATAGGATTTCCAGCAACAACAAGCTTCTCTTTATCTTTGAAATACTTTTTAGATTCTTCGAAACTTAAAAATATTTTTACTACTTTTTTCTCCAATAAACGATTTGTTAAACCTGGATAAGTATTTTGCTCAAGCAGAACTCCTTTAGCTCCCATAAAAGTTGCGCCCCACATTGCTGGTCCAGAAACATAAGCACCAGTACCTATTGCAACATGTGGTTTATATTTTATACAAATAAAAAGTGATTGAAGCATTGAAACAAATAATTTTATTGGGAACAATAAATTTTTCAAATTTAATTGTCTAGAAAAACCACTTATCCAAATAGACTTAAATTTAAATTTCATTTGTGGTACAACTCTAGCTTCAATTTTATTTTTAGTTCCAATAAAAATAATATCACAATTAGGTTGTAACTCTTTAATTTTCTGAGCAACTGCAATCGCCGGATATAAATGCCCGCCTGTTCCACCACCGGCAAAAAGATATCGATATTTCACATTAGTATTAGTCAATAGTACTAACCCTTACTGTTTTATCCTTATTACCTTGATTTGCAATATTAATCAGTATTCCAACAGACGCACAAAAAAGGATAATTGAAGTTCCACCAAAACTTATAAATGGTAAAGTAATACCGGTAGTTGGCATAAGACCGGTAACTACCGATGCATTTAGAAAAGCACTTATAATTATGTTAAAAGAAATTGCAAATGCTAAAAGTTGTCCATACTGATTATCCGATTTTTTTGCAATAATTATTCCAATATTAAATAGTGTAAAGAATAATAATAATACTACCGTAGCTCCAAGAAAGCCAAACTGTTCTCCAAGTATTGAGAAAATAAAATCGCCATAAGATTCTGGAAGAAATAAATCACTTTGTCTACTAGCGCCAACTCCAACTCCAAATAAACCACCGCTACCAAGTCCAATCTTAGCTTGAAGTACTTGAATATTGGGTTCATTATTTCCATTAAAGCTTGATATAAAACCAAGTATTCTTGATCTGGAATGAGAAAATAACATCATTAAGCTAATACCAGCAAGGCTTAATACACCAAGCGAAGCAACAATATGTTTAAGTTTAGCTCCACCAATATAAAGAAGAATAAAACTTGTAAATACAATTATCATTGCAGTACTTAAATTTGGTTGAATAACAACTAATCCAGCTACTGCAATAATCAAAATTAGTGGATATTTAAACCCATTTTTAAAATCCTCAATTAATTTTCCTTTGCGTTCAATCAACCCAGCTATGTGCATGAATAAAACCAGTTTTACTAGTTCAGATGGTTGAAATTGTATTATACCAAGGTCAATCCAACGTGCTGCACCTTTATATTTAGGGGCTAATAACACAGTAAATATTAGTAACACTATTACAAACAATAAGGCTTGCTTGCTATACTTATTATAGTATTGATAAGGAATTATTGAAAATACGATACCAACAAGTATTGCAAATATCATTTTACTAATATGAGATTTGAATAAGAAATAAATATTATCAAATCTTACTTCGCTATATGTGCTACTTGCAGTAAATACAAGAATTGCACCTAAAACCATAAGTGATAAAACTATTGCTAACAATATTCTAACTAAAATTTTCATTTATAATTGCATCACTATTTGTTTAAATATATATCCACGATGTTCGTAATTGTTGAACATATCAAAACTTGCGCATGCTGGCGACAATAAAACTACTTCACCATCTCTTGCAATTTTGTAAGCATCATTAACCGCAAATTCAAGAGAATCGGCTTTTTGAACTTCAACTATGGATTGAAAATAATTGAATATTTTATCAGCTGAAGAACCAATTGCATAAATCTTTTTTACATTTTCACTTACCAATTCTTTAATCCTGCTGTAATCATTTCCTTTGTCTTTACCACCAAGGATTAAAATAATTGGCGTTTTGAAACTACGCAGTGCGAACCAGACTGAATCAACATTTGTGGCTTTGGAATCGTTTATAAAATTAATTCCATTAATAGTTCTAACTAATTCTAGTCTATGTTCAACACCTTTAAATGAAGCTAAAGCTTTTTGAATTGCTTCATTATCAAGATTTAATAATTTTGCTACAGCTAATACGGACATTGCATTATATAGATTATGTTCGCCTTTAATTTGTAAACTGTCTGTCCTGCATATGCTCTCAATCATATTTCCATGTTTCATGACAAACATTTCGCCATCAATAAATACACCTTCATTTAATGGAGATGATGAAAATGGAATTTTAGTACCGTTCTCAATTTTTATTTTTGATAAGTATTCATCATCAATATTATAGATAAAATAATCATCATCATTTTGGTTTTGATTAATTTTTAATTTTGATTTAGCATATTTATTAAAATCATTATCATATCTATCTAAATGATCTGGAGTAACGTTTAGTAGAATTGCATATTTGGGTTTAAATTCATCAATATAATCCAATTGAAAACTGGAAACTTCAAGTACTACAAATTCATTTTCTTTTACATCTAATGTAATCTCTGAAAATGCTAAACCAATATTTCCAGCAGAATATGATTTTAATCCACAAGTATTTAATGTGTGATTGCACAATTCTGTTGTGGTAGTTTTACCATTACTACCTGTAATAGCAACAATATTACCTTTACAAAACCAAGACGCAAATTCAATTTCGCTAATTACTTTTATGCCTTTTGTAATTGCATCAATAAGTATTTTAGAATTAGAAGGTACGCCGGGACTAGTGATTATAAAGTCGCAATCAAAAACTTTATCAGAATGACCGCCAAGTTCATAATTAATTCCAAGTTGGTCCAACTCATCAATCTTTTTCATTTTGTCCGAAAAGTCGCTAACGAATGGAATAGCATTTAATTTATGCGCCAATTTAGCTGCGGCAATTCCACTTCGCACAGCTCCAAGAATTGTAATATGTTTATTCGTAATATTTTTCATCTTACCTTAAATGAAGCTAAACTTACAATTACTAAAATTATTGTGATAATATAAAATCTCATAACAATCTTGGGTTCTGCCCATCCAACTAACTCAAAATGATGATGAATTGGCGACATTTTAAATATTCTTTTTCCTACACCATAACGTTTTTTTGTATACTTAAAATAAGTTCTTTGAAGAATTACGGATAGTGTTTCCACAAAAAAGATTCCACCCAACAGAGGAATAAGTAATTCTTTTTTAATTAATATTGCAATAATTCCAAATACACCACCAAGTGCAAGTGAGCCAGTATCTCCCATAAAAACTTGTGCGGGATAAAAATTAAACCATAAAAAGCCAAGACCAGCACCAATTATTGCGGCTATAAAAACAGTAAGTTCACCTGAGCCAGGTAAATATACTATGTTCAAATAGTCTGCCCAAATAACATTTCCAGAAACATAACTCATAATAGCAAGTGCAAGCATTACGAATGTTACTGTTCCCATTGCTAAACCATCTAAGCCATCTGTAAGGTTAACTGCATTGGATGTTGCTGTGATTATAAATATAACAACTGGAATATATAAATATCCAAAATCCCAGTTTAGATTTTTGAAAAATGGAATAGTAGTTTGTGTGTTATACTCAGCAAACTCGGGTAAAAAGTAAATTGCACTACCAACAACTAGTCCAACAATGATTTGTCCTAGTAATTTATATCTAGCAATAAGTCCTTGCGAGTATTTTTTAACTACTTTTAAATAATCATCAGCAAAACCAACAAATCCTAAAAATATTAAACCAAAAAGAGCAAGCAAAATATATGTGCTAGTTATATCGCTCCATAATAATACTGGAACAACAATAGCAAGAAGAATTATCAACCCGCCCATTGTTGGAGTTCCTGCCTTTTGCATATGTGTTTGAGGTCCATTTTCTCGTATTGTTTCACCAACTTGTAATCTTTGTAATTTAGCAATAATTTTTGGTCCAATATAAAAAGCAATTGCAAGAGCAGTAATTGCAGAAATTGAGGAACGAAATGAGAGATATTTAAAAATTCCAAATCCAGGAATATCAAACAATTGATTCAAATAATCAAATAAGTAATAGAACATTAGTTTATTTTCTCCCTTATTTGTTCAGCAAAATCTTCCATTTTCATTCCACGTGAGCCTTTAACTAAAACCACTTGATTATTAAAATCGTATTGTTTAATAAAGGATGTTAAAAGTTTTCGAGTAGAAAAATATTTTGAATTAATTTTTTCCTTTTCAAGTTCTAATGATAAATTTTTCATTAGCTTACCAATTGTGAACACATTTTTAATTTTGCTCTTAAGTATAATTTTAGATAGCTCTTTATGAATTAACTCTGCATTTTCACCTAGTTCAAACATATCTCCAATTACCAAAGTTTTTGTTGAATATGTTTTTATTCTTTTAAGTAGGTCAATTGCAGCCATCATTGAAGCTGGATTAGAATTATAAGTGTCATCAATTAAAGTAGCGTTTGAGAAAGGCTTAACAAAAAGTCTTCCTTTTACTTGACTAATCTTACTTATTCCAGCTAAGATCTGAGAAGGTGTTAGCCCTAAATGCAATGCAACACCAACAGAAATTAGAACATTTTTAGCACTGGATGAACCATAAATAGGAAGGTCTATTTCAATTTTGGAGTTTAGATATTCGACAACAAGTTTAGTTTTACCTTCAGGAGTATATCCAATAATTTTACCCATAATATTTGGTTTACCATTAAACCCAAACGTGATTCTTTTTTTTATATTTTTGGTTTGAGATTTAATTAGTGGATCATCGGTATTTGCAAATATTTTTCCACCATTGTTAATTGCTGCATTAAGCAAGGTACTCTTTTCTTTATAAACACCATTTCTATCAATTAAATACTCAAGATGTGAATCACCAATATTTGTAATAATTGCATAATCTGGTTGCGCAATATTTGCGGTATATTCTATTTCGCCAAAATGATTAGTTCCGTGTTCTAAAACCAAAACTTCAGTAGAGTTTTTTGTGGATAAAATTGTTTTAGGAATTCCAATATGGTTATTGTCATTTGCTAAAGTTTTTTCCGTTTTGAATTTTTCATTTAAGAGTGTAGCCAAAATTTCTTTTGTAGTTGTCTTTCCGTTGCTTCCAGTAATTGAAATAACTATACCTTTAAATTTGCTTCTAAATATTGCAGCAAGTTCACCATAAGCAAGAGTTGTATTTGGAACAGTTATAACAGTGCAATCCAAATTACTAAAGTTTTTAAGTCTGTTTTTGTTTATCATCACTGCAGAAGCACCCTTTAAAATTGCTTCTTTGATAAAATTATGTCCATCATATTTATTGCCTTTTAATGCAACATAAAGAGAATTTGCTTTAATTGTCCTACTATCAGTAGATATTTTAGAAACTGATTTAAATTTATCAGGATTATATATTATAGAATTATTCAAATTAAATATATCTGTTAAGCTTATTTTCATTTGTAAGCCTCCAAATATTTTATTGCAATTTCTTTATCAGAGAAATGATGTTTTACACCATTTATTAATTGATATTCCTCATGCCCTTTACCCGCAATAAGAATAACAGCATTATCTTCTGAATTACAAATAGCTTGCTTAATTGCCTCTTCTCTGTCTTCAATAACTTTAGAATTATTTCTTTTTATTCCTGTCAATATTTCATTAATAATTTCAAATGGATCTTCAGATCTTGGATTATCAGAAGTAACATAAATTTCATCACTTAATCTATCAGCAATTTCACCCATAATTGGTCGCTTCGTTTTATCTCTGTTTCCACCACAACCAAAAACTGTATAAATTGGACGTGTATTGTTTACAATTTCCCTAATTGCACCTAAAGCTTTTTCTAAACTATCAGCTGTGTGAGAATAATCGACAACGACTTTTTTATCATCCTTGCAAATTACTTCAAATCTGCCTGGCACTTGAGGTGTTGAATCAATTCCTTTGATAATTAGATTATTTGGATATTTTTCATTAACTCCAATAATGGCTACTGATGCAGCATTATACGCATTAAACTCGCCAATCAACTTTGTGTTAAATTGAAATTCCTCATCACTACTTTTTAACTTAAATGATGTGCCATCCATATTATATGAAATATCATTAATCAAATAATCTGCATCAATATTTTTCCCAAATGAATATTTCGTGGAAGTATTATCAGACAATAATTTTTCATAACTTTTATCGTCACTATTGTATATAACTACTGCTTCGGGTTTAAGATTATCAAAGAATATTTTTTTTGCATCCAAATAGTTTTCAAAGTCTGAATGAAAATCTAGGTGGTCCGATGTAATATTTGTAAATACCCCATAGTCAAAATCCAGACCTCTAACTCTATCAAGCACTAGTGAGTGAGATGAAACCTCCATTGCGCAATGTGTAATTCCAGCATTGACCATTTGTCTTAAAAATTTATTTATTGTGTTACTTTCTGGAGTTGTCAATTGAGAATCTTCTATAAAATCACCAACAATATTGGAAATAGTTCCAAGAAGGCCTGTTTTATATCCGGCTGTTTCAAAAAGATTTTTTACATAAAAGGCAGTTGTGGTTTTTCCATTTGATCCCGTAATTCCAACAAGTTTAAGTTGTCTTGATGGATGCTCATAAAACTCACACGATAAATCAGCAAAAGCTTTTCTACTATTTTCAACAACAATTTTTACAACATTATTATTTGTAAAAAATTCATCGGGATATTCATCGTTTCTTTCAAGAACTATTACACTGGCTCCATTGCTAACAGCACTTCCAATAAATTGATGCCCATCAACTGTAAAACCTTTAACGGCAACAAACATGGAGCCACTTGTAACTTCTCTTGAATTGTTAGTTATGTCACTAATGTCTCTTGATTCTGACAAATCAGAAATACTAATAACTTTAATATTTTGAATTAATTTACTTATTGTCATCAGTTAATTCTCAATTTACTATTTGTATTTTGCGTAAAACAACTTAAGTTGCAAAGAGTAGTTCCATTTAATTTTGTGCCTGCTGAAATACTCTGGAATACAACATTTCCACTTCCAATAACCTGATATTTTATTCCTAAACTATTTAGCATTTTAATGGCATCTCTTTTAGTCAAATTAATTAAATTTGGCATTGTTGAACCATCACTAATAATACTCTCTTTGTTTCCCACTTTAACTTCGGTTTTTTCATCTTCTAGATTAGATGACACAAATATTTTTTCATCAATAATTTCATTGGATGTTATTTTTGCATCATTCAGTATTGTTCTTTTATTGTTATCATTAATAATGTTTTTATCCGAATCGGCAATACGTAATGCAATTTCATGAAATATAGGTGCCGCAACTCTTCCACCATATTTACCTATTGATGGTGACATAACCACGATTAATGCAATATATTTTGGATTATCTGCTGGGAAAAATCCGACAAAAGATGAATTGTAATCGCTGCTAGAATATTTATTGTTAATCAATCTTTGAGCTGTTCCGGTTTTGCCACCAACTTGCATATTAGGTAATTGGGCTTCAACACCAGTTCCATTTACAACTACATCCTTCATCATATCAATTACTCGTTTCGAAGTTTTTTCTGAAATTACACTTCTAATTTTATTTCGAGAGAATTCTTCAACAATATTCTCTTTTTCATCTTTTATTGATTTTATAATGTAAGGTTGCAATAAATCACCGCCATTAACCAAAGCACAATATGCATTTAATAGTTGAATTGGTGTAACACTAATTTCATATCCGAACGCAATAAAATTTTTTGATATTTTAGAATATTGCTTAGGTTTCTTTAAAAATCCAGGTGTTTCGCCAGGAAGATTGATAGAAGTTAAATTTCCAAATCCATAGTTTCTTAAATATCTATAAAACGTATCATCGTCTATTTTATCACTCAATTTTGCAATTCCTACATTGCTAGAGTGAGTAATAATTTCTGTTGAAGTAAGTTTGAGAAAATTATGAGTATCTCTTATTGTAGCACCTTTAACTTTATAATTTCCATTTTCAGTATTTGTTAGTTCACTTTCCTTGGTTAACTCTTCTTCAAGAAGCATTGACATAATAAGAGGCTTAATAGTTGAGCCAGGTTCATAAGTATCAGTTAATGCTCTATTTCTTCTTTCTTGATCTGAAAAAAGATTATAATTTGCAGGGTCATAATCTGGTTGATTAGTTAAAGCTAAAATTTCACCAGTTGAAGGGTCCATAATGATGCCAACCGCAGATTCTCCCTTATATTTTTTCAATCCTTTGTTTAGTTCTTCTTCCAAAATTCTTTGACAATTTCTGTCAATTGTTAATTGAATATTATTTCCAGGAGTCGGCTCAATTGAATTTTCTTGATTAATTGTAACAACTCTACCTTGAACATCATTTTCAATAAATTTATATCCATCAACTCCCGTTAAATATTTATCAAAATGCTTCTCAACACCAGATACTCCATCCAAATTCCTATCAACAAAACCAAGAATATGAGAAGCCAAACTTCCATAAGGATAAACTCTTGAATAATCTTCTATTTGGAAATATCCGTTAATCATTAGGTCACTTAATAGCAAAATTTTTTCCTTAGAAGCTTTCTTTTCAATACAAATATTTTTGTTAGCACTATTCAAAATATTCAAATAGTGTTTTTCACTTTTATTGAACAGTTTACCAAATCTTTTGGCAATTTTTTCTTTTTCACTCTTATTCGTCATTCGCGTATCAATAAAAAGAGAAACATCATTTTTCGTAAATGATAAAATTTCACCATTCCTATCCTTAATTACTCCTCGCTCAGCTTTTATTTTTACAGATTTATTTTGCTGACGCTTCGCAATTTTAGTGTATTTTTCATTATCAACAACTTGAATTGTGAACAATTTAGCCACAATAACAATTAGCATAATAAAAACAAAAAACATTATTAAAAGCACTCGAGAATTATTCATATTTACTATCTACAATATTTTTTATTTGCTCTATTCTTAATTGGTTAACAAAAATATTTTCAACAGTATTATTTATTCTAACCATACCTAATCTCATTTTTGCAATTTCCACTATTCTACCTTCAGCGGATAGTTTTTGAACTTCAACTAAATTTGTTTCAAGTTGATTTTGAACTATTTCCAATTGTTTTTCTTTCTGATAAATTTCTTTATATAAAAATTTTATTTCTGTTTGCAAAAAAAGAAATCCAAATATCAACGTTACTAATGGGAATACAATAACTATCAATAATTTGGAAACTGATACTTTACTTTTGGGCTGCTTACGATTTATCTTTTCAGTCATATCTTCTCTGCAACTCTTAGTTTAGCACTTCTTGCTCTTTTATTGTTCTTAATTTCTTCTGCACTTGTAACTATTGGTTTGCGAGTAATAATTTTTAACTCTGGTTTTGTATTACAAACGCAAACAGGATATTCCGGTGGACAAATACAATCCTTTGTTTTTTCCTTTAAAAAATCCTTTACTATTCTGTCTTCCAATGAATGGAACGTTATCACAACAAGTCTTCCATTTTTATTTAGAAGTGATACTGCTTTATTTAAGAACTCTTCTAATTCTTCTAATTCATTATTTACATATATTCTTAAAGCCTGAAATATTCTTGAAAGGGCTTTTGTTAAATATTTTTCTGGTGTAATTCCTTCAATAATTCCTTTTAATTGACCAGTAGTTTTAATTTTATTATTGATTCTGTAATCACAAATCATGTTTGCAATTTTTTTTGAATTCCTTTCTTCACCATATTTGAAAAAAATTTCCGTTAATTCTTTTTCAGCAAGTTTATTTAAATAAAATGAAGCTGGTTCACCTTTTGATTTATCCATTCTTAAATCAAGCTGCACATCTTCTCGAAAAGTAAATCCAGAATCTTTATCATCCAGTTGAAAAGAGGAAACCCCTAAATCAACAAATATTCCATCATATTTTTCAATAAACTCAATTTTGGAAATATTACTAATATTAGTAAAACTTGTATTATAAAGTCTCACTCTATCATCGTTTTTAAATTTATTTTTGCAATGCAAATATGCATTCGAATCTTTATCTGTTCCTATAAATTTGGCTTTATCGTCCAAATGTGACAAAATTAATTCAGAGTGTCCCCCAAATCCTATAGTCCCTTCAAAATACAACCCAGATTTATTAGTAATTAAATTTACAACACTTTCTTTTAATAATACGGGTGTATGATGATTCATTTTTTTTAATTTATTTTATTAGCAAAAAAATAGTTTCAATAATTTAGAACATTTAAATTTTATTAAATCTTCATTACTTCCTTGGCTATGTTTTCGTATGGTTCTTCAATCTCTTTTAAATATTCTTCATATAACTTTGGATTCCATACTTCTATATATTTGTTCATTCCAAGAATAATTACGTCTTTTTCAATTTCGGCAGCTTCAATTAATTTTTTTGGCACTAATAAGCGGGATTGGCTGTCAAAAGTATCTTCGGCAGCTTCTTGCAAAAACATTCGCATAAACTTTGCATCAACAGGATCGAATGTATTAAGTTTGTCTAATTTACTTGCAACTAATTCTTTCCAATAGTTCATTGGGTAAATATTAATGCACTTTGATGAACCACGTGTAAGCACAAAAGTATCATTTGCTTCAGGAGAAACAAATTTTCTTAGTCTTGCAGGAATTGAAATTCTTCCTTTTGCATCAATCGAATAATTAAAACTACCTAAAAACATATCTTTTTCAATTTATTTGACATAATTAGGGAATCTTAAACATTCTTTCCCACTAGTACCCAAATTAACTCTTTTAATAGGGAAATGTCAAGTAATATTTTATTTTTTTAATGTTAAATTGGGTTAAATAATGAAGTTATAGATATATGCAAAGCATATGAATTATATTTGCACATTGTAATTAATTGATAGTAATACTTCGAAGAGGAAACTTAAAGGACATTGGCTTGAGCCAACTGGCGGAGTCGAACCGCCGACCTACTCATTACGAATGAGTTGCTCTACCAACTGAGCTAAGTTGGCTTATAAATTATAAAATGAGTATACAGGGTGCATACTCACTTAATAATTAAAATGATTAAAAAACCAAACAATTAGAGTTTCTTTTTATGTCTATTTTTTCTTAATCTTTTCTTTCTCTTATGAGTCGACATTTTATGACGTTTTCTTTTCTTTCCACTAGGCATAGTGCTTTCTCCTTTAGTGATTATCTAATAAATTTTTTGCTTTAATTCCAATATCAGAATTTGGATCTATTTTAATTGCTTTTTCAAAATATTCTTGCGATTTGCTAATATTACCTTTCGCAGAATTTACAATTCCTAAATTAAAATGTGCAATTTGGTGTTTAGGATTTATTAAAATCCCACTTTCCATTGTTTCAATAGCTGAATTATAATTTCCAAGTTGGTAAAAACATACTCCCATATCAATAATTACATCAACATTTTTGGGGTCTTTAATTAAATATTTTTTATAATTCTCAATTGCTTTAACATAAAAGCCAGAATCATTTAATAAATGTGATAAACTTAATAATGAATTTAAATCTTCTGGATTATTTTTAACTTTTTCTTCAAGAAATTTAATTTCATTTAAAGAAGTTAAATCATGACTATTTTGATTTTGAGCAACATTTTCTGAGTTGTTTGCATTTTCAATTTCAACAACTTTAGGCCCATCAAAAGTTCCTGCAGAATACAAAATTATCATTCCAATAAAAGCTAAGAAAAAAGTAACATAAATTATTTTAGTTATATTTATCTCTAGCGATTTATTTTGTGGTTTATTTTTCATTTTAAGAATTACTTTCCTTTATTTTCATACCTTTATCAACTGCATTTTTAAAATCTTTCGAGAATTTAAATGTCGGTACAAAATGTTCATCAACAAAAACCTTTTCTCCCGTTCTTGGATTACGGGCATATCTTGAATTTTTCTTTTTTACTTTATAACTACCAAATCCTCTAATTTCAATTCCATTTCCATCACGTAATGATTGAATAACTGTATTGAGGAATCCTTCAATAATTGCTTCAGTTTCTAATTTTGTTAAACCTGTACCTTCAGCAACTCTTTCCACGATATCAGCTTTGGTCATACTAAATCCTTATTACTTATTTTAGAAAATATATTAGAGCTTCACAATTTATAAAAATACACTTAAATTTCAAAATCGAAATAAATATAAGTTTTTATTTATAAATAGGTTATGGAGTTAAATCAAATAATTTAAACTCTTTTTAAAATGAAAGATGCAGTATTTTATAAAAAACTGAAGGACTTATTTCTT
The DNA here is from genome assembly GCA_018818165.1 of Bacteroidota bacterium. GTDB lineage: Bacteria > Bacteroidota > Ignavibacteria > Ignavibacteriales > Melioribacteraceae > 1-14-2-50-31-20. The sequence continues at coordinate 20,394 of JAHISP010000083.1, forward strand.
TCAATGAATAACATTGTATGGATTCAATTTGAAAGAGAGATTTAATAATGATATATTTGTTTTTAATAAATAATATTTGAGATATGGAATTATTACCAATTATATACTGGAGTTTACTAGGCGTTGGTCTTTTAGCGCTTATTGTTATATTATTCTCTTTTATAACATTTAAATTCAGAAAAAAGCTTGGAAACATTCCCTCTACTGAAGTAAAAGGTAAAGAGCGTAATAAAAGAATAGTAGTTAAAAATCCGGAAAAATTACAAGCAGAAAAAAAGCATCACCCCAAAGTTCAGACTAGATCAAAACAAAAAGCTGGAACTACTAATTCTAAAAGTAAAAGTTCTTCTGATGAAAACATTGGGCTTTATAAAAAGCCAACTAGGGAAACGCCTAAAAAAAGAGTAGAAATTCTGAACCAAAATATGGATGATAATTCATCAATGAAAAAACCTGTAAATAAAGACACAAAATTTCACTCTATAAAAATTGAATCAAAACAAGATGGTTGGAATTAATTTTTATTTCAAATTAAAGACTCGAGTAAATCCAAAAGTTTAGTCATTTTTTTAGTAATAGCAATTATTGGTGTCGATGTAGTCATATCAATACCAGCTTTCTTTAACACTTCAATTGGATAATCTGAACTTCCCGCATGAAGAAAAGATAAATATTTTTCAACTGCAACATTTCCTTCATTTTTAATTTTTTGAGAAAGAGTTTCTGAAGCCGCAAAACTTGTAGCATACTGGTAAACATAAAAATTGTAATAGAAATGTGGAACTCTTGCCCAAGTGTAAGTTTCTTCATCATCCAGAGTCATTTCACTTCCCCAAAATTGAAGATGCAATTCACCATACAATTTTGACAACACATCAGGTGTAAGAGCTTCACCTTTATAGTTTATTTCATGAACTATTTGCTCAAACTTAGCAAAAAGAGTTTGTCGGTAAAAAGTAGTTACAATATTGTTGATATTCTTTTCAATTAATGAAAGTTTTTCGTCTTTGCTTTCTGCCTTTTCAATCAAGTAATCCAGCAATAAAGCTTCATTAACAGTTGATGCAACTTCAGCAACAAATATTGAATAATTTGCATAAGGATACGGCTGACTTTCCCCAGTATAATAGGAATGCATATTGTGCCCCATTTCGTGAGTTAAAGTAAATATATCATTCAACTCATCGCTCCAATTTAGAAGCACATAAGGATGAACTCCAAATGTAGTACCAGAAGAATAAGCACCGCTTCTTTTCGATTTTGTTTCAAAAACATCAATCCAGCGATTATTAAAAGCAAATTTGACATCATTTATATATTTATCACCAAGCGGATTTAGAGAGTTTAGAACCATTTTCATTCCATCCTCAAATAAATATTTTTTCTTTACAGATGGAAATAAAGTAACATATGCATCATAAGCATGAAAAGAATCTAGATTAAGTATTTTCTTTTTCAAACTTGCCCATCTGTGCAGTGGTTCTAAATTTTGGGATACAGTATTAACTAAATTATCGTATACAGAAAGAGGAATATTATTTGCATTCAATGCAGCTTCTCTGCTGGAAGAATAATTTCTAGTTTGAGCATTAAAATATTCTGCTTTTATATTACCACTAAACAATGCTCCAAGTGTATTTTTATGCTCAACAAATGGGATGTAAAAATTTTCATAAAAACGCTTTCTATAATCCCTGTCTAAAGAGTACATTGCTGAGCTATATCTTCCTTGAGTGATTTCAATATCATTCCCATTTTCATCTTTAATTGTTGGAAATTTCAAATCTGCATTAGTTAATAATCCGAAAACAGAGGATGCAACTTGAAGCGCAGGAGATACATTTGCCATTATTCTTTCTTCATCTGCACTTAATGTATGCGCTTTGGTTCTTAATAAGTCATCTATTAAATGTCTATATATTGTTAAATCTTTATTCTCATTTATAAAATTATTTAGTTTATCTTCTGAAATTTTTAATATTTCAGGTTTAATAAAAGAGGATGCTGCAGAAAGTTTAGAGGCAAGAATCATTAATCTATCGTACATTCCCTGATATTTTTCATAACTCAAATCTAAATCCTTTGCCAACATTGCATATAAATGAAGTCTGTCAAGGATAATTCCTATTTTTTCGTCATACTTTAAACATTTTAACAAATTTTCTGCGGATTTACCCAAAGTGCCCATAAATTTGCTAAGCTCAATAGTTTTATTTTCAATTTCCTTAAATTCTTTTTCCCAATCTTCATCCGATTTATAGATGTCCTTCAAATTCCATTTGTATTTATCATCTATATTTTCTCTTTTTAGTAATCCAGAATTTATTTCTTCGTGATCAAGATACTTTTCATTTTTAATTCCACTTAACACAACTTCCCCGCTATTCTAATCTTATTATTTATTCAACTATACAATTATAATTTTTATCTGAAAAATAACAACTTTTGCAATGAGATTTATTTTTATTATAAATACTATTTCTCATTGCTGTTATTCCAAGATGCATATTAGTTTCAAATTCTTGAAGTATTTCTTTAGTAACATTTATTGACGCATTTTCATCTGGGGCTTCAATAAAAACAAGTTTACAGACTATATTTTCAATCAGTGGATTCATTCTGTTTACTAAATAAGCATAAAACATAAGCTGATATTTATAATTCTCCAATTTTTCTTGTGCAGAATATTTCTTTAAACTATCAGTTTTATAATCTATAATGTGGGCAGTACCATTTTCAAAAATTATTTTATCAATAATTCCATAAAGATAAAAGTCTTTTTGCTTGATGTATATTTCATATTCATTTTTATAATTATCAAACTTACTTATGCTTCTATAAATATCTGAATCGTAATAATTATTTACCATATTTACAATTGTCAATTTAGTTTCTTGTAGTTCGTTAGCGCTCAACACTTCAGAATTTAATAGCAGAAGTTCCTCAACTCTTTTTACCAAATTCTCTCTAGCTGTCTCTTCTTCTAATAATTTATGAATAATACTGCCTTGAACATTTGCTGGAATGGAAATATTTTCACCTATATTTTCATTGCTGAAATCCAAATACACATCTTGTTCCTTCTCTTTGTAAAAAAGAGAAGTAAAACCTAAATCATAAACCAAATTATATTTTAGTGGACATTGATTATATACAGATATTTTACTTGCTGAAATTATCTCGTTTTGTTCAACATCGCTTATTGAATTGATTTTAATTTGCAATGAACTATCTTCAATTTCATAAAACTCATTTTTACTTATTCCATTTTCAGTTTCAGTTTCAATTTGCTTAATAAATGGTATTTCTAAATTCACTTCTGTTTCTGAATTAGTAAATCCATTTTCACCTTCTCGCATAAAAGTAATATTTCCTGAAATTTTCTTAATTCCAACAAACTCTTCAATTCTAAGTCCCTCTTTAAATAATGCGAGAAAAGATTGGTTTGCCGGCACCGCATCTACTTTCAAGGTTGCTGAAATAAACAGATAGCTTTCTGCCCGTGTAACTGCAACATATAAAAGCCTTTTCAACTCTGCATTGCTTTTCTTCATACTTATATAGTTGTAAATTCCAATTATGGGTGCGGTAGTATTAGTTTCGGAATAGCTTTCGTTAGAAGTTTTTGTTAAAATACCAAATTCCTTATCAATGCTTATGCTTTTTGATTTTACTTTATCATCCAATCCCTTGCTATTTGTATCAATTAAAAAAAGCACTGGAAACTCCAAACCTTTAGAAGCATGAATTGTCATAAGTTTAACATTTTTATCATTTTCCGAAATAACAGCTTGGCTTTCATCTTCTGTTTTATCAATACCCTCTCTAAGAAATGAAACAAAATCATAAAGTGTTGTTGAACCCTTATCCAAAAATGAAACAGCTGTACTTATTAGTTTATCCAAATTTGAAAATATTTGTTTACTGTTTTTTAAGATTGCAACCTTACTCCAATAACCTGATTCCTGCAAAACATCTCTTAGCAATACTGAAAGTTGCTTTGATTTTGCATTCTGAATATCAGCTATTAACTGAAAGGTTATATCTTTAAACTCTACGTTTGTATTGCTAAACAATAACAGTTTTTCATAAAAGGATTCACCATTAAGTTTTGATATTTCAAATAATGATTTATCAGATCTCACAAAAAATGGTGAACGCAAAATTGCTATTAAAGCTTCATCGTTTTTGGGATTTAAAAGAAAACTTAAATAATTATAAACGTCATATATTTCTTGTCGTTGATAAAAACCTTTTCCACCATATATTTGATAAGGGATATTTAATTTTTGCAACTCTTTTTCCAACTCAACAAAAACTTTTCTTTTACGAGCAAGGATAGCAATATCTTTAAACTCAATATTATTATTTTCTACTAGTTCAATTATTTTTTTTGCAACCAACCTATATTCGCTTTCCGAATCCTGACTTCCATCTGAAATCAGAAATGCAATTTCACTCTCTTTATCTTCCTTCTTTGCATAAATTAACTCATCATATTTTACTTCGTTAAACATCAAGTTTGGGCTTTCAAATAATTTCCCAAATAATTTATTTGTGAATAAAGTTAGTTCCTTTGATAAACGAAAACTATGTGGCAACTGAAGCAAACTGTTTTCATCATTAGCGTTTTTAATTGCGTCCTTTGTTTTATTGAAGATTTGTAAGTCAGCCCCGCGAAACATATATATACTCTGCTTCTCATCACCAACAATAAATAAGTTCCCACGATTAAGATAATCCAGAATTGGTATAAATATATTATACTGCGTCTCGTTAGTATCTTGATATTCATCTATCATAAAATATTCATATCGTGAGGCTAGATAAGATTTTACATCATCACGCTGAACTAATTTTTCTGCCATGAGTAACAAATCTTCAAAATCAAGAAATCCCCTTTGCATTTTTTTCTGGTTATACCTTGCCATTATAGGCTTCCATAAATTTAGAATATCATAACCACATTTTGCCAGTTCTAGTTCTGCCGATTTATAATCATCTGAGTAATCAATGATTTTAAATTCAGAATAAAAATTCTCAACAAAATCGATATTATTATAAATGCCCTCTCTAAATTTATTTGGTAAATATCCAGTTGCCTTAATTGTTCCCTTCAGAATTAATATTTCGGCAAAAATATTTTTAACAATTGATATCGTAGCAAAAATATCATTTTGATTCTTTGTTGAAACTAACAATTTTTTTACACGTGCAACTATTTCATTTTCATGTTTAATTGATTCCGCCCTTTCATTTATTGTTTCCACTGCGGTGAACAAGTGTTTAATGTTTTCCGAAAATATTAGCTCAAAAAACATCTCAAATTTATTTCTAAATATTTCAGCAGTTTCAGTATCACTTTGTTTGTAAAGGGTTTCTTCTAACTTTTCAATATCCTGCCTTCTGGAAATCATTCCTTTTAACACAGATTTTAATATTTTTTTTGAACCAAGCAGTCTGATATTTCGTTTTACAAATTCAATTAAGGAATCATTGTTGCGTATAGTTTTTTGTATTATTTCATCAATAGAAGAAGAAATTAGTTCGTCCGAAACTCGTTGATCAATCGGAATAAAATTTGCATCTATTCCAGCTTCAGTTGGAAATTCCTTCAATAACTCCGTACAAAAGGAATGGATTGTTGATATTTTTGCAGATACTAGTTCTCTTCTTAATCTTTCCAGTTTTTTTATTTGAGAACTTTGGGTTTCCTCTTTCAATCTTGTTTCAATTTCACCAGCAATTCTTTTGTATAATTCAGATGCAGCTTTTTCTGTAAAAGTAATTGCAACAATATTGTTAAGTGAAATATTTTCCTCATAAAGTATTGACAAAAAACGTCGCACTAACACAAATGTTTTTCCAGAACCAGCATTAGCAGTTAGCGAAATATGTCTACTATGATTTAAAGCTTCTTTTTGATATTGTGTTAAATTATACATCTGTTCTTATTTCTATTTTTATTGTTGTACCCTTTTCAGAAGTTTGCTCAACAAATATTTCACCATTTGTTTGATTTAAAAATCTTTTTATCAAAGCTAACCCAAGACCCATTCCATTTTTCTTAGTAGTAAAATTTTCTTCAAATATTCTTGACAAAATTGAACTTGCAATTCCAGAACCATTATCTTTAATTAGTAATTCCACCTTTCCATAATTTTGGACAGCAAATATAATAATTTCCTTTGCATTAGCTTGAATTGAATTTCTTATAAGATTAATCATCATCCTTTGGAATTGCTCTTTATCACTAGTTACTATTATGCTAGTTTCACTTGATGAAATATTTATTGAACAATCTTCGTCAATAAATAAATCTACTATTTCATTTACTAAAACTAGCACATCCAATTTTTCCAATTTTAAACTTGGCATTTTTGCAAAATTAGAGAACTCGGAAGCGATATTTTTCAATGTATCAATTTGGTTAATAATAGTTGACGTTACTTTCTCAAAAATTGAATTATACTTTTCACTTTTGTCATTGTGAGCAGCAACTAAATGCTGAACAGCTAATTTCATTGGAGTTAAAGGATTTTTTATTTCATGAGCAACTTGCTTTGCCATTTCACGCCAAGCTGATTCTCTTTCAACTTCAGCCAACTCAATTTGATTTTTTTTAAGTTCTCTAACCATTAAATTAAAGCCTTCTATTAGCTCTTTTACTTCCCCACTTTGATTATTATGAAGTTGAATGTCCATATCACCATGGCTCACTGAGCGAGTAGCTTTTGTAAGTTTTTCAATGGGAGATGATATTTGATTAGCTAGAATAGTGCTTAAAATAATAATAAAAATAATTGCAAGTGAATATGTGCCAAATAGGAACACATTCAATTCAAGTCCGCTCATTGGTAACTGGTAATTATTAAATAAATCCGTCACCTTTATTATGAACTCTTCTCCTGAAATATCTGATTTATGGTAAAGCGTGTTATAAAAGAATTTTTCAATGTTCTCTTCCACAATTACTTCTTTCATTCCATATTTATTTATAGCTACAAGCACATCTGGATTAAGTATTAGCGGCAACAGTCCAATTCTGTAATATGTTCCTTGAGAGCTATAGATAAGATTTTCATTTTCATAAATGGAGTAATTTATTCCAAGATCCTTTGTTGCTTTATCAAAAATTGATTGCATTTTTAGTGAAGAAGAATTTATATATGTATTTATATACTCTTCAACACTATCAGCACGTTTTCCTAATTTATAGTTAATTGTTTGTTCATTTTTTCCATCAGTAATATTCTTAAAGTACCAAGCCAATAGAATTAAGGGAATTATAGAAACTATAAGTAATGAGATAAGAATTTTTGATTTGAAACTTATTCTGAAATTTTTCCATTCATTGTATTTAATTAAAATTGTTATAATTAATAGAACAAAAATCATTATGCTATGAATAAAAAACACTTTGAAAAAGTCGAACAAATTCCAAGTAATATCTTTATCACTTAAACCGACAGCAATTAGCTTTTCTCCATTTTTATCAGCATATTTTTTAATATAAAAGATATTGTTTTCGCCATCAATATCAATATTTTTCCAAACTTCTTCGTTCTTTACCAGTGGAGTATTTTTTATTGCTTCTTCTTCGCGTTTTGTCAAAAATATGTTTGTAAAATAATTTGTAATCTGGTTATTTCTAAACTCATATATTTTTAGCAAATCTAAGTTAACAGAAAGCTTTTTAAAAGGATTAATTGAACTAATTAGTTTATCATTGTTTTCAGTTTCTATATTAAAAGCATCATAAACAGCTACTATTTCTACGTAGCCAACCAAGCTTTTTCTATCTTCTATTTTTGTTATTACCGATATTATTTTGCTTGAAGTTTTTTCGTTGAAAACATCAATTTTCCTTGCAACCTTATTTCCGCTTTCAAGCTCATCCCAATTCCACCAAAACGGTTTATTTAATTTGTACTCGAAACTGCCAATGAGATTTTTATTTATATCAATTATATTAATTACTGAAGCCTGTACTTCTGTAGAAAGATAAGTTTTAGTCCATAGCAAAAATGCTTCGGCGTTAAGGTTGTTATTAGGCGCAGCTATTTTTGTAGCCAAGGTTGTATCATTTATCGCCTTGTTTAACGCATCATCCACATAGTACTCATACAAACCCACGTTTGATCTGGTAAGTTCATTTGAAATAGTTTTAAGTGAATTTATTTCCAATTGAGTATTAAAAAAATTAAGGAACGATATTGATAAAATAGAGCCAGAAAATAGCAAAGTTACCATTTTTGTTAAATTACTTACTTTATAATATTTCCAATAAGAAGATATTCCAAAAACAAACAGCAAAAAAAACAGACTAAATAATATTGAGCTTTTAGCAAAAAAGAATTCATCAATTAAAATAAAAGCTAGTAAAACTAAAAAAAGCAAAGGAACAAAAATATAATTTCTAATTCTCATTATTCCGTTGCTAAGCTCAATTAATAATGAGATAAATGTGATTGAAAACAAAGCTGTTGTAAGACCAATTAAGAAAATATTTAGATACATAAAAATTGTTTGATAACTGGCGTACAATGATGCATCTTTGAAATATAGAATGGAAGAATCGAATATTATACTTTTAAGTGCTGACGCAAAACCATTATATAAAAGAATTATCAAAGATAATATTATGATGATTAACAACACTTTATTTGCTTTTCTTAAATTTTCAAAATTATTTTTGTTTGGGAAAGAGAAGAATATTTTAATACTTAATAGTAACACTGCTGTAATTGTTAAAAATAATTCAAGCGGTGATTTTGTCAATCCAAAAGCAAAAGTTGAGGAAAAGTAAATAGGGTTAATTAAGTCTGAAAACCCTAGATAGTCACCAATGCTGAGTATATAAATAATTATTCTTATAGTAATTATAGAAAATGTGAAGTAGATAATTTTGAAAAGAGCGTTTTTAATTTTAATTCTATAATTAACCCAAACAAAAAGAAAAACAATTAAAAATATTGCAAATATTGATTGTAGTAATGCTATTTCTTCTTTCAACTTTTGAATATCAGCATTTTTACTTATCTCGTTTATTTTAAAACTACCAATAATTTCGTCTAAATTATTCTTAATGTAATATGAATTCCCACCAATTCTGTCATTATTAAATTTGATTGAAACAGAAATATTGTATTCTTTATTTATAAAATCAGTTAAACTTAAATTTTCGTAGTATGCGTTTTTAAGTTTATGTTTTTTTTGAATTGGGATTGCAATAAAAATTTGAACTGAGTCAATTTCTGAAATGATAGCTAAATATGTTATTAAAGAAGTTTCAAAAAAGAAAGCATTTCTATTTCTGTGTTGTGTTAAAAGATTTTTTATCTCGTAATATGTAATTAACTGTTCTTTATTCCATCCAACGAATTGAGCCGATTTAAATATGTTTATTTCAAAATTTTTATACTCCCCCAATTTTAAAAATTCTAAAAAATCTATTGTTTCAACTGGTTTCAATTCCGAAACATTTTTCTGAATTTCTAAAATGTTTTTGAGTAGTTCAGTTTCTTTTTCAGAAACGATTGACTGGATTCTTTTGCTAATTAGACTTTCTTTTTTGTTAAACTCAACCTGCCAGTTATCGGAATAATTACTCACTATTAAAGGTGATATAATTCCTATAAGCAGTATAAAAAAAACTGTTACAATTGATAAATACAAATATTTTGGGTTAAATATTTTGTTTAGCATTAGTTAATTATTATTTGAGATATTTTCCAGTTCTCAGCTTCCAACTTTAGAGCAATAAAAACTTGAGACTCCCCACGTATCCCATTTTTGCTATATATTAGTTTCCCAATTGCAAAAGGTTTTTCTTCGCTCAAGTTAGTATTAATTAACTTGAAAAAAATTGGTTTATAGTTTTGTAAAAAATCTTTTAGAATATAGAAGGATTGGTTTGAACTGTAATATGAAGATTCCCCATTTTCAAGACTTATATATGTTTCAGATATAAGATTATTTGAAAATTCCTTTATTGCACCTGTTCTAATTCCATTCTCAAATTCAGAAAAGATTTTATTTATTTGCTTATTATTATCTGATTGAGAGAAGGTAAATTCAGCACCAAATAGCATAAACAGAAATAAACTTGAAAGTAATATTTTAGGGAATATTTTTTTCATTCAAAACCAATTTTAAACAGTTAAAATATATAAAATGGAAACTAAATTCAGAAACAAATGTTTCTTCTCGCAGAATTATCCCAATCTTTCAATTACTTGAAAGATTGGGATAGTAACTTTTGGAAAGTAATAAATACAATTTAATTAAGTGATTTAACAATCATTAAAATATGATAGCTTTAATAATTTCTATTTGCAATTACATCATGAGCATGTTTTCTTTCTCCAATTCCTCTATTGGTTTTAAGCTCAATATTTCCATTTGCTGTTTGATATGCCCAATCAAATTGAACACCATCACTATAAAGTTCTGTTATTCTTATTTTTGCATAATGGTTATCGAAAGTCCAGATAACATATGTATTTCCCTTTATAGCTCTAACATATTTTACATTGTCACCAGGTTGTGCATCTATCCAGCCGCCTGATGGTGCAAATGAAATATCATAAATATCATTTGTTCTTCCCATATTTTGAATATCTGTGTCATTCCAGACATTTAGATAAAGCACGCCATTATCATTCTCAAAAAAGAAATCTGTGTTTTCTGAATCATAATAGTCAACTTTATATTTGCTAAAATCATAACCAGAAATACTAGGATAATTTCTAAAATCATAAATAAATTGATTAAATCCTTCGGGACGAGGTGTATCGTATGCCACATCATAACTCAAGTCACTCTCATTTCCATCGAAATCATATGAAGCCACCGCATAATAATTTGTTATTCCGTTAGCTGCGCCATAATCGTAAAAATATGATTTTTCTGTAGTACCCAATAAATTGTACTTACCATCATATTGGTCGCTATAATAAACCGCATAACCAGCTAAATCTGAGTTATAAACCGGGCTCCAATCGATAATTACTAAATTATCTCCTGTTTCCGTTGTAATGTTTGTTGGAACATTTGGAGGTATGTTATCATAATGTTCATTATCATAATAGTTAAGAAAATTTTCTTGACATGATATTAGTGTCAATGTTGCAACAAATAAAGCTATTTTATAAAGTGATTTCATTTTATCCTCCAATTTTTATATTGAGAGACAAATTAAGTGCCAAACTTTATATAGGTCTAATTATTATATTAAGCGGTAAAAACCAAGTATTATGAAGAAGTAATTAACTTCACTGTTCACAAAAGTAGTCAACAGTGAAGTTAAATATTAACAAATTAGATATGATTAAATTCACCATCAAAATACATCTGTGAATTATTTATAACAGCTACAGATTTTCCCTTTAACTCTCTTCCATTAAATGGGGAATTTTTTGAACGTGATTTAGAATTTTTAATATCAAATTTGAATTCTAAGTCTAAATCAATTATTGTAAAATTTGCCTTTTCACCAACTGCAATTTGAGGAATTTCGAGGTTCAATACTCGCCTTGGATTAATGGAAAGTTTTTCAACAACTTGTTCAAGTGTCAATTTTCCTTTATGATAAAGCTCAGTTAAAGTAAGTCCAAGTTGAGTTTCAAGTCCAACAATTCCATTTGGTGCATAAATATACTCTAACTCTTTATCTTCAATTGAGTGAGGTGCATGATCACTTGCAATGCAATCTATTGTACCGTCTTGCAAACCTTTAATTATTTCATCAACATCTTTTTGCTGTCTCAAAGGTGGATTCATTTTATAGTTTGTGTCAAATGCTTTCACGCAGTCATCTGTAAGCGTAAAATGATGAGGAGCCGCTTCAGCTGTTACATCAACACCTCTAAGTTTGGCTTCTCTTACAAGCTCAACAGAACGTTTAGAACTAATATGGGCAATATGTATTTTTCCTCCAGTATACTCGGCTAAAAGGATTCCACGCATAACAATTAAATCTTCTGCAACTGTTGGAATAGAAGGTAAACCTAACTCTGTTGAAACAAAACTTTCATTCATTGAACCACCAGCTAAAGACTCATCCTCACAATGTTCAATTATTGGTGAATCAATCATTTTAGCGTACTCCAACGCATTTCTAAGAAGAGAAGCAGTTTTAACTGCTGTTCCATCATCCGAAAATCCAACAGCACCTGCGTCAGAAAGTTCAAGCATTGGAGCAAGTGCTTCACCTTTTCTTCCCTTTGTAACAGCTCCAATTGGATTAACATCCACAAGATGATCTTTTGCTCTATCAGCAATAAATTTAACAACTTCTGCCGAATCTATAGCAGGATTTGTATTTGGCATACACGCAATACCAGTAAAACCTCCAGCAGCAGCACTGTTACTTCCGCTAATAACAGTTTCTTTATCTTCACCACCAGGTTCTCTGAGATGAACATGCATATCGTATAAACCAGGAACACAAACCTTTCCACTAAAATCAAAAACTTTGGCATCTACAAACTTTGATGAATCAAGGTTTTCTATTTTTTCAATAATTCCATCTTTTATTAAGATATCGGAATTTATATCTAAATCTTGCTCTGGATTTAGTAATCTTAAGCCTTTTAAAATTATTTCCATTTAACTACTCCTCACTCTTAGTCCCTAATAAATATAATACAGCCATTCTAATAGCCACTCCATTTGTAACCTGATTAAGAATTATTTGTGATGAACCATCGGCAACTTCTGACGAAATTTCAACACCTCTATTTATTGGTCCGGGATGCAGAATTAAAACATTTGGATTATTTTTATCAATTCGTTCTTGTGTAATTCCAAAATAATTATGATACTCGCGAACCGAGGGAATTAAAACACCAGCATCTCGTTCTAATTGAATTCTTAACACATTTAGAACATCATTTTCAGCCATTGCTTTATCAATATTATTATAGACTTTAACTCCAAATTTTTCCATGTCCCAAGGAATCATAGTTGATGGTCCGCAAACAGAAACATTGGCTCCCATTGTTTGCAAGCCATAAATATTAGATAAAGCAACTCTGCTATGACTAATATCGCCAACAATACAAATATTGAGTCCTTCCAATTTGCCAACTTTTTCTCTTATTGAGTACATATCTAGCAAACCTTGTGTTGGATGCTCATGCCGACCATCTCCAGCATTTATTATTTTTGCTTTAGATATCTGAGTAAGATATTTTGGAATTCCAGCAGATTCATGACGACAAACTATCATATCCACTTTCATTGCTTCAATATTTCTAACGGTATCTTTAAATGATTCTCCTTTTGCAGCACTACTTCCAGATTTTGTAAAATTTATTGTGTCTGCTGAAAGTCTCTTTTGGGCTAACTCAAATGAAAGCCGCGTTCGTGTTGAGTTTTCATAAAAGAGGTTAACAATTGTTTTGCCTTGAAGTGTTGGAACTTTTTTAATTGGTCTTTCTAGCACTTCACGAAAAGTTGTAGCTGTATCCAAAATTAATTGGATATCTTCTTTTGGAACACCTTTTAGTCCCAATAGATGATTTGATGATAAACCCATTAATTTATCCTTTATTTAATCATTTATAATTTCAACAAGATAGACTGAATCTTCATCATCTATTTCAGTCATTTTTACTTTTACTTCTTCATTAATTGATGTGGGAATATTTTTGCCAATATAGTCTGCAGTTATTGGCATTTCACGATGACCTCTATCTACTAATACACAAAATTGTATAGTATTTGGTCTTCCTAAATCCATTATAGCGTCAAGAGCCGCACGCACGGTTCTGCCTGTATAAAGAACATCATCAATTAATATTACGTCTTTTTCAGATATATCAAATGAAATATCCGTAACTGATACTTCGGGCTGCTTTAAGCGTATTCTAAAATCATCCCGATAAAGGGTTGCATCCAATGTTCCTAAATTAGGTTTTACACCTTCAATGGAATGAATTTTTGCTTGGATTCTTTTTGCAAGAAAATCACCTCTTGTTCTCATTCCAAGCAGAACAATATTTTCTGACCCTTTATTGTGCTCAATTATTTCATGAGCTAAACGCGTGACAGTTCGATCTAGATCTCTACTATCCATTATTTTTGCTTTTATGTCCATATACAAAAAATCCTCATTGACTCGCGTCGCAGAGGTCCTTATAGATTTAATATATTGTTTTGTTTTGTCAACCTTGCTTATCTCTCGGATAAATTTAAAGGAAATTGTTTGTGCAAATATAATTTGCAGAGTTTAGAAAGTAAAGGAAAATTATTTTTATTTAAACAAAAAAGGATTGTTTTACAATCCTTTTTTGACTTTATACTTTTTTGGACTTTTTAGTCAAGAACTTTAAACTCAATTCTTCTGTTCATTGCTCTTCCATCAGCATCTTTATTATCACCAATGGGGTTTTCTTCCCCATAGCCTACTGCTTTTACTCTTTCAGCACTAATACCACGAGCAAGTAAGTAATTTTTAACTGTATCAGCTCTTTTTTGAGCTACAATTTTGTTTGATTTTGCAGAACCAATATTGTCAGTATAACCTTGAACTTCTACTTTTAGACTTGGATTTTGGTGCATCATTTTAGATATGTGAAAAAGAATTGGATATGCCTCTGGTTTTAATTTATTACTATTAAAGTCAAAGTTTACTCCCATGAGCAACATTCTGTTGTTTATGTCATCTGCATCCATAACGTATGACCCACTACCAGTTCCACTTGCAACTTCTTTCTCAACAACAATTTCTTTTATTACTTCGCGTGGAATATATTTTTTAACTATGTTCTCAAGCCTTTCATAATCAACTGGAGTTGGCATTTCAAGTCCGTCATACAATTGGCAAATTTTTGATGGTTCTCCTTTTGAGAAATACCACTCAACACCAAAGTCTATTTTCATAAATGCATCTGAATTAGCTCCAAACAAGCCATATCCTACAGATCCAGAACTACCATCAAAATCACTTGATGCTAATTGGTAACTACCTATTTCTGTTTTTAGTTTCCAATTATCCGATAAATTTGCTAATGCTCCTAAACTAAATCCAACTTGCAAAGCCAATTTTCCATCAACATCTGCTCTTGTTGGAACAGCTGAGTTATCAACTGAATAATAATTTTGTCCAAAACCAATAGTCATAAATGGAGAAAATGATTCACATGGCATAAAATAATAGACTAAATCTAAATTACCAGCAAAACTTGTTGTAGTAATGTCTAGGTTAGTGTTTCCATTAGGAGAGTTAGTTAAACTACCAAAATTTAGTCCTAATCTTAAACCAGTATGTTCAGTAAAATTTCTTTGCAATGAAACATAACCACCATAACTTTTGAGTGCTCTTGGCATAACATCAGTGGAAGTTAAGTGTAATATTGAACCACCAAAGCCTAATGACCAAGAATCTTTTAGAGCTTGTGCCTTAATTGATAAAGTTGCAAATAATATTGCTACAAATATTGTAACTAGTTTTTTCATAACATCTCCCTAATCTATTTTATGAAAAAAAATATATTAATTTAATTTTTGTCTTAACAATAAAACTAATAGAAGTTAATTATTAAGATCTTTTATCTCAAGATATTAATAATTAATTAATACGGTTATTATTATTTTATTTAAAATAAATTTAGTATTAAAAACATTCATTATCAATATTAACTTGCATAGGCTAATTGCAAATTTACCTTTCCTAACGAAGCAACAATATGGAATTCTTCTTCACTAATTTTTTCAACTTCACCGTAATACTTTTTCTCACTGCTATCCTTTTGTGTAGTTGCTGCTAATTCTTTGGCAGAGAGAACTATCAAATTTTCTACTATTAAATTAAACCCATTTTCAATATCTGCTTTTCCTTCAAGTAAGTAAGGCCCCATTGTAAGCGTTTTTTCAGCAAAGTGTTTGTAAACATTTGGGAAAAGAACAGCTTCAAATGTCCCCGTTAAATCTTCAAGAGAAAGGAATTTCATAATCTCTCCTTTTTTTGTTTTGATCCTTTTGGATGCCATAAACCAACCAACAATTTTAATTTTCTGCCCGTTATATTTTGCCATGTCTGATGCCTTAATTATATCTTTCCTATTTATCGTTTTAGAGAAAAACTCCAACGGATGTCTCGTAATCATGTAACCAAAAGTTTCGTATTCTATTTTGCAAATTCTTGAAATTGGATATTGAAATTCTGTTGCAACTTCCATTTCTAATTTATACGATTCAAATGCAAATAAGTCTTGGTTTTCCTCATCAAAAATTTTTCGTTGCAATAGATAAATATCCAATAAGCGCATTAATGTAGGGCGAGTAGAATTTAGCGAATCCATTGCTCCGCATTTAATGAGTAATTCTGCTTCTTTAACATTTGGTTTTATCCTAATTAGAAAATCGATTAATGAAACATACCGTCCATTATAATCCCTCTCTTTAATAATTTTTCTACTTAAAATCTTCGAAAGAGTTTTAATTGCTAAAAATCCAACTTGCAGACAACCATCAATTCCAACGTACTCATACTTGCTTCTGTTTATATCTGGCAGTAAAATTTTTAGTCCCATTCTTCTACACTCTTGGATATAAACAGCGGCAGAGTAATATCCCCCTTGGTTATTAAGAACGCTTGCCATAAACTTCTCTGGAAAGTGTGTTTTCAAATAAGCAACTTGGTAAGAAACAATAGCAAAAGATGCGCTATGTGCCTTATTAAAAGCATACCCGGCAAACGATTCTATTTGATGCCACAATTGCAAAGTTGTTTTTTCTGGATAGTTTTTTTCCCTGCACGATGCAAAAAATTTATCAATTAATCTTTGCATCGATTTGTGAGAACGCATTTTGCCACTCATTGCTCGCCTCAGTAAATCTGCTTCCTCAAGTGTAAGTCCACCAATTTTATTAATAACTTTCATAACATCTTCTTGATAAACCATTACGCCATATGTTTCACTAAGAAGGTCCTTTATCTCTGCATTTAAATATTTACGTTTACTAGGATCCTGGTGACGCTCAATAAATTCTTTCATCATTCCACTTTCAGCAACACCTGGACGAATAATTGAGCTGGCGGCAACAAGCATTTCAAAAGTATGACAATCCAAACGCCTTAACAAAGAGCGCATGCCAGGAGACTCTATATAAAAACACCCTATTGTATTACCACTACGTATCAACTCATTCGTTTTTGAATCATTCTGTATCATCTCTTGATCAAAAATATCAAAATCCACTTTTCCCTTTTGCCGCCTAATAGCGTAGTGAATTTTGGGCATACTAAACCTTTTTCCATTATTTTGTGGAAGTAGGTATTCGTCCATTTCTAGTAAATTATTTTTTATTTTTTGACTAAATTTCATAATATATAGTGCTATTTTGTTCACTATATATTATGAATAATTTACTTCTATTGCAACATTATTTTTACTCTTTTAGATAAGCCCTAATTTGTCATTAGAGATTTATTCCTATCGACAAATCTGGGGTAAACTTAATTGCAAATAAGGACAATATATCTTTTCAATATTTCCCATTTGATAGAAAATATTTTGTATATTTAAAGTAATTGAGAAAAAGAAAATAATAATAAAATAAGGTAGAGAGATATTGATATCGCAAGTTGGGCAATTGCTATTCTATAGTTTACTATTGGAATAGAGGAAAGTCCGAACTCCAAAGAACAGAGTGCCGGGTAACTCCCGGGGGTTATAGTTTATAGCCATAACTACGGAAAGTGCAACAGAAAATATACTTTCTCGATTTATCGAGATAAAGGTGAAATGGCAGGGTAAGAGCCTACCGCTTTGCTAGTAATAGCAAGGGTCCGTAATGGAGTCCCGACTTGTCGGGATCAGTGCAAACCCCACTTGGAGCAAGATCATGTAAAGGATTGTCTGCAAATGCAGAGCAAAGTTGTTCGCTTTGATGATTCCGGGTAGATCGCTTGATTCTGATAGTAATATCAGAACTAGATAAATAATTGCCATCCCGATTTATCGGGAAACAAAATTCGGCTTACAGATTTGCGATATCATTTTCTCTCTATAAAATAATACAATGATTGAAAAAAAATGGACAATCAAAGAAGCACCAGATGAACAAACTGTGCTGGCTTTGGCTGATAGCCTTAATATATCTAATATATTAGCGACTATACTAATCCACAGGGGTATTACTAATTTCAATGAAGCGAAAATTTATTTCAGACCTGATATGGATTCGCTACATGACCCCTTTTTAATGGATGGAATGCAAGAAGCCACAAATAGAATAATTGACGCAATTACAAGCAATGAAAAAATTGTTGTTTATGGGGATTATGATGTTGATGGAACTTCTTCAGCTGCATTACTTTATCTATTTCTTAAAGAATTAAATGCAAATGTAGAAGTTCATATTCCAAATCGTTTAACAGATGGTTATGGACTTTCAAATGAATCTATAAACCTTCTTGCCAAAAAAAAGACCAACCTGATAATTACAGTTGATTGTGGAATAACTGCAGTAGATGAAGTTGCTCATGCAACTTCGCTTGGCATTGATACAATAATTAGCGACCATCACAAGCCAAAGGAAACAATTCCAAATGCAGTAGCAGTGCTCGACCCTCTAAAGCCTGGTTGCAACTACCCATACAAATATCTCTCTGGTGCTGGTGTTGCATTTAAACTAGCTCGCGCCGTTTCTGATAGAGTAGGTCGTAAAGATGGCATCCTACAATACCTTGATTTGGTAGCACTTGCAGCCGCCGCTGATATTGTTCCTCTAACTGACGAAAATAGAATTTTGGTTAGAAGAGGAATGGAAATGATAAACAGTAATCCTCGACCTGGAATATTAGCTTTAATCAAAAAAGCAAAAAAGGAAGTTGGTAGCTTAACTGCCGGGCAAGTTGTTTTTACAATTGCTCCGCGAATAAATGCTGTTGGAAGAATGGGTGACGCAAAAAGAGCTGTTGATTTATTTATTGAAAAAGATATTGATGAAGCAGATAGAATGGCTCAAATTCTTGAAGATGAAAACTACCAACGCAGAAAAATTGATGAAATGACTTTTTCGCATGCTGTTTCAATTATTGAGGAAAAAGTTGATTTAGAGAAAGAGGTAGCTATAATAATTCATGTTGATGAATGGCATCCCGGAGTAATTGGAATTGTTGCATCACGTGTGGTTGAAAAATACTATCGCCCTGCAATTATGTTGTCAACCGTTGATGGTGTTGCAAAAGGTTCAGCAAGAAGCATAACGGGGTTTAATATTTACGAAGCACTTCAGGAATGTAACGATATGCTTATTCAATTTGGTGGGCACGAAGCCGCCGCCGGTGTTGCTATTGAAATTGCAAACATTGACAAATTCAGAATAAAGTTTAATCATGTTTTGAGAGAGAAAATGAAGGAAAAGGATATTGTACCAGAAATAAAAGCTGATATAAATATTTCTCTTTCGGATATTACTCCAAAATTTGTAAGAATTCTTGACCAATTTGCACCGTTTGGTCCGGGAAATATGCGCCCAGTATTTGTAGCAAAAAATGTACAACTTGCAAATTACCCAAGAATTGTTGGTAATAATCATTTACTTACAACCATAAAACAAAATGGAGGGGATAAGGTGTTTGATGCCATTGGATTCAACTTAGGATATTTTGCTGAAATTATTGCTAAAGATAGAGATTTAATTGATATTGTTTTTACAATTGAAAAAATTTCTAGAAATGGGGTTTCATATCCCCAAATTAGATTGAAAGATATTAAAGTTAAAGAAAACGTTAATTAATTTATAGGAGTTATTATGTCAGGTCACTCTAAGTGGTCAACCATAAAGAGAAAAAAAGAGGCTCTCGATCAAAAACGCGGAAAAATATTTACGAAATTAATTAAAGAAATTACCGTTGCTGCTAAAATAGGTGGTGGAGATGTTGATGCAAATCCACGATTAAGACTAGCAGTTGATAATGCAAAATCCGCGAATATGCCTTTAGATAATATTGAAAGAGCCATAAAAAAAGCTACTGGCGAATTGGAAGGTGTAACATTCTTAGAATTAATGTATGAAGGTTATGGTCCATCTGGTGTTGCATTTATTGTTGAATGCTTAACTGACAATAAAAATAGAACTGTTGCAGAAGTTAGACATCTGTTTACAAAACATGGTAACGGACTTGGAGAAACTGGCTCTGTTGCTTGGATGTTCGATAGAAAAGGTATTATTACTCTTCCTGCTCAAGGAAAGGCAGAAGATGAAATTTTTGAAATAATTCTTGAAGCTGGTGCTGATGATTTGCAAACAGAAGAAGATTTTTTTGAAGTTACAACCTCAGTAGATTCATTTGAAACTGTTCGCAAAGCACTTGTTGATGCAGGACTTGAAATAGAAAATGCTTCTTTACAATGGATTGCAAAAAACACAATTGAAGTTGAAGGTGAACAATCTGAAAAAGTTGAAAAGCTTTTTGATATGCTTGATGATAGCGACGACGTGCAAAATGTATATTCAAATGCTGACTTTAACGAATAAATTAAAATCCATATTATGATTATTATTGGAGTAGATCCCGGAACCATAATTACTGGTTTCGGGATTGTTAAATATGAAAATAGCAAGCTAAGTTATTTATATTCAGGAATAATTAAAACACCTACAACCAAAGAAATTCCTCCTAGATTAGAATCAATTTATAACGAACTAACACGACTTATAAAGCTATATAACCCATCACAATTTGCTATTGAAACTGTATTTTATAATAACAATGTTCAATCCATTTTAAAAATTGGATATGTAAGAGGAATATCGCTGTTAGCTGCGCAACAACACAAACTTGAGATTAATGAATACTCACCACGTGAAATTAAAAAATCAGTTGTGGGTAATGGTGCTGCATCCAAAGAGCAAGTTCAGTTTATGATTAAAAAATTGCTAAGTTTGAATATTGATTTTCCAAAATTTGACGAAAGTGATGCAATTGCAATTGCAATATGCCATGCTTTCAAAAAAGATTCACTTTCACACAAAAGTGGAAGTTGGAAAAAATTTATTGATGCTAATCCAGATAAAGTTTTATAAAATTATATGGCAAAAAAATGATTGGATATTTAACAGGCAAAATAATTACAAAAAAACCAACTCAAATTTTATTAGATGTAAATGGTGTTGGTTATATAATTAATATTACAATTTCTACTTATGAATCTTTATCCAAAAATAATGGGGAAAATGTTTCACTTTATACTTATTTAAATGTTCGCGAAGATGCACTTATTCTCTTCGGCTTTTCTACAATATCTGAAAAAGAAATGTTTGAACTGCTAATTAGTGTTAATGGAGTTGGGCCTAAATCGGCGCAATCAATTCTTTCTGGAATACAGATTGATGAATTACATACAGCACTGAGAAATAACGACTTGAGTAGAATTATTGCAATTCCTGGAATTGGCAAGAAAACTGGAGAAAGATTATTAATTGAATTAAGAGATAAAGTTGAAAAACTTTCTGATAGTTTCGCATTTTCATCCGATAGTAATTATGGAATAAAAAATGATGCAATTTTAGCATTGTCTCAACTTGGATATAATCAAAAAGTGGCTGAAAAAGCTGTAAGATCCATTTTAAGCGAATTAGAAAACCCTTCGTTGGAAACTTTAGTTAAAAATTCACTTAGTCTTCTTAATAAATAGTTTTTCATTTTGGGATAAATTTATACCTAAAATTTTTCTTGTTTTTTAAATTTTTGTTGAATAACTTGCAGTCAAAATTAAACAAATCACTTACAATAAAGGAAAAACTATAGAATATATCTCTACCATTATTATTATTTACTACTGTAGAGGTCCTTTATGGAATTATTATTACTTATAGTTTTAACTATTATTTTTCTTGTTTCGCTTTCAATTATATTTAAAATCAATCCAATTAAAAACCATTTTTCATTCATAAAAAAAAGGAATAGATGATACTTTTCTACTTTTGTCATTTTGTGACACTATTTTATTCGTTATAACTAAAATTGAAAATATCATTATCCACTAACTTATGGAGCTATTATGGAAGCAAGAGAAAGTGTGTTTCGAAACCCAATTTCTGAATTAATCAGTGATGAAATTTTTTATCTATTAAAAGATAGAAATTTAATTAATGAAAAAAACTTAAGAGATTACCAAATTAAAAAGAAATTTAAAGCCCTTAGAAGTAACTCAATTAATTCTACAGAAGCTATTGAAGTAATAAGACAAGATTACCCATACTTGCAATTTGATTCCATTAGAAAAATAATATATTTGGGAAATAAAGAACCCATTTAGTTAATAATATTAAGAGAGAGTGGGTTGGTATAATCCACTCTCTTAACTTATGCTTTATCCAACGAAAAGCTAAAAGTAGCACCAAATCCTTCTGTACTATCAGCCCAAATTTTGCCATTGTTTTTTTCTAGTAATTCTCTACATAAAATAAGACCAAGTCCAGTGCCAGATTCGTTAGCAGTTCCAACAGTTGTTAAATGTTCATCAAGTTTAAATAATTTATTCAAATTTTCAACACTAATTCCAACACCAGTATCTTTAATATGAATTATTACTTTTCCACTATTCTCTTCAGACGTAATATCAATGTCACCATTTCTTTTAGTAAATTTAATTGCGTTTGAAATTAAATTTTGCATCACAGAACTAATCATTGTTTTATCACCAATTATATTATGTGATAAATCAATACTATTCTTAATTTTAATACTCTTTTTAGAAGCAAGATTTTCCAAAAGCATAATTGTCTTACTTGCTAAATCTGCCATATCTAGTTTTTCTTGCGTTTTGCTAAATCTTCCAGTCTTAATTTGTGCCCATTGCAATAAATTTAGCAATAAATTATATACGCTATGGGCTGATATATTAATCTCCTTTGAAAAAGACCTTATTTCTTCCATTGATAATTCTGGCAAATCTTCAACCAAAAACTCAGATAAGTTAAGCAAAGCATTAAATGGGCTTTTCAAATCATGTGCAATTATTGAAAAAAATTTATCTTTTTCATCATTTATTTTTTTTAATTCATCCTCAGAAATTTTTAGTTGTATATTTAAATTTGCTAATTCCTCATTATATTCTCGCAGAAGTTTTTCTTGTAGCTTTGTTTCAGTAACATCTCTAATTATTCCAGTATAGCCCAAAACTTTGCCTGCATCATTCTTTAACATAAATGATGTTTCAGTTACAATTATTTCTTTTCCACTTTTATTTTTAATTTTAATCTCATAATCCTTTACAAATCCATCATTTTCAATCTTTTCTATTAATCTATCTCTTTCTTCTGGATTAACATATAAATCCTCAGCAATATTAATTTTCATAATATCTTCTTTGGAATCATATCCAAAAAGCTCAATTCCAGATGGATTTATATCCAACAATTTTCCCTCTGGTGTGCTTTCATACAAAACATCTTTTAACTCCATAAAAAGATTATGATATTTCTTCTCTGTGCTTAAAATGGAAGCTCTATTTTTCTCATCCAAAATATTCTTAAGTCTTTCATTTTCGCTTCGGAGTTCTTCAAGTTCTTTATTATAATTTTCCATATTAAACCTGTTAAATAATTTATTGGTAAATTTGCAGTTAATATACATCATTTAATAATTAGATAATAAATAATTTGATATGGTTGAAATTTTCCAATTAATTCTCCTTTTTATTTTTGGCATAATTGCCGGAATAATAAACGTAAATGCTGGTGGAGGTTCAACCTTAACTTTACCAATGCTTCTTTTTCTTGGCTTGGATGGAGCAGTTGCAAACGGAACAAATAGAATTGCTATTCTATTTCAAAATACCTCAGCTGTTTTGTCATTCAAAAATCAAAACCATTCACAATTTAAATTAAGTTTTAAATTGGCTTTATTTACGCTGCCTGGTGCTATTTTAGGAGCCTATTCAGCAATACGAATTAGCAATGACTTATTTGAAAAAATACTTGCTGTAATTATGATTGGCGTAATAGTAACTATGTTACTTCCTAAAAAATCTGTTGAAACAGTAAGCGAATTAACCAAAAAGCAAAACTTTTACGTCTATTTGGCTATGTTTGGCGTAGGCTTTTATGGTGGATTTATTCAAGTTGGCGTTGGATTTTTATTAATGGCATCGCTTCACTATTTAATGAAACAATCGCTAGTTTTTGTAAATATGCACAAAGTTTTTATAGTTCTTATTTATACTATTCCTGCATTATTAATATTTATTCTTTCTAATAATGTAAATTGGGGATTTGGATTTATACTAGCAGCGGGTAATATGATTGGCGCATGGTGGGGAGCAAAATTTTCTGTGAAAGGTGGCGATAAGGTTATTAAAATTATCTTAATTATTGCTATTAGTATAATGTCCTTAAAATTATTTGGAGCATTTGGATGAAGAACAAATTTCATTGGTATGATGGACTTTTTTACGATAAAATGATTGCACCCAATCAAGATGATACTTTCCAAATTATGCGAGAAATGATGAACCCAAATTCATCCGTAATAGATATTGGAACTGGAACTGGAAGATTTGTATTTCAAGCATCAAATACGTTTAGAAAAATAGTTGGGGTTGATTTATCTTCTCGAAATATAAATTTTGCCAATTCTCAATTAGAAAAATCAAATTTTACAAACATCTCTTTCCTTCATGCTAATGCAACCGAAATAAAATCCCATTTTCCCGAAAAATTTGATTATTCAACTGTTTCATATGTAATTCATGAAATGCCTTACGAAATGAGATTAACTGTATTAAAAGCTATGAATGAAATTTCAAATACAATAATAATTGGCGATTATTTTGTTCCTCAACCCAAAAATATAAGAGGAATTTCTAACAGAATTGCGGAATTTCTTGCTGGAACTGATCATTTCAATAATTATCGCAATTTCACAAAGCACAATGGAATTTATGGATTGGTTGAAACTCTTGGAATGTTAATAGTTCAAGAAAAAATTGGTGTTCATGGTACTTCGCATATTGTTAGAATTAATAAGAAAATTGACTAACAATATTATAAATCAAAATACAATTAATAGAAAGAAGTTAAAATGTTGTTAAATAAAGTGGCAATACCAAAGGAACACGGAGCGTGGGGATTTGTGTTGGAACCACTAATACTTTCACTAATAGTTGCCTTCTCAGTAAATGGATTATTGCTTGCACTTGCATCATTTATACTATTTTTAGCAAATCAGCCAATTAAAATTATTTTTACAAAATCTATATCAACCAAACATAAATCAGCGGCGACTAAAATTCTATTCTTTTATTCAAGTATTATCTTTCTGTTATTTGTTGCCATTATTGTAAATGCAAAAATAGTTTATTTACTTCCATACGCATTTGGATTATTAGTAATGTTACTTTTCCTTTTTTTTCAGATAAATAATTTGGGAAGATATTTATTTTTTGAATTTATTCCATCTTTTGGTATTACTCTAATGGCTATTTCAATAGTGCTAATGAATGGTTCGTTTCAATATAATGTGTGGATTTTTGGAATTCTATTGCTTAGCCGCGCAATTCCAACAATTATTTATGTAAATGCAAAAGTTAAAGAGGTAAAAAGGAAAGATTATTCAAAAGCCGCAACGAATTTAACAAATTCAATATCGGTTTTAATTATTTTTTTATTGGGATGGAATTCTTTGCTTCCAGAATTATCTTTTTTAGCTTCAATTATTCTTTTACTTCGTTCAGAGATAGGATTTTCAAAATTAAACTTTACAAAAACTGTTAAACAAATTGGAATTGCAGAATTTGTTTACGGTTCTCTATTTGTTGTAATAAATGGAATAGTGTTTTTAATTTAGTTTTTATTCTGGAATAAATAATTTAATCTTAATATTCTCAAATCGATGTAACTAACAGTTTCATTCATGGCATCAAAAACAGGGCGTAGAAGCTCAACTCCTAATTTTTCAAATTGCTCATAAACTATTTTTTGAGTTCTTTTATCGCATTCTAAGATATTAAAAAGCATTACTGGATTTATTGGCTCAACTAAATTGCTATACTTTGATAAATGTTCAACCAGAGTATCAATCTTCATATTATATTCATTCAGAATAGCATCAACCGATTTTCCCGACTTAAATTCTTCGCCAATTATTTTATACTTTAATTTCTTTACAATTCCACCAACTACATTCCTTTTATTTATAATATTTGAGGAAACAACTGGAATATTAAACTTTTGGCAATAATTTGAAATAAATAGAATAAACTTTGCACCATATTTATTATACTTAGCCTCACCAATTCCATGAATATTCTTCATGTCTTTTTCGGTTGTAGGAAAAAATGTAGCCATTTCAATAAGTGTTTTATCAGGAAAAATTGCATAAGGCGGTAATCCACTTTTGTCAGCAATATTTTTACGCGCTGAACGTAAAACACCGAACAGCTTTTTATCATATTCCAAATTGGTAATACTTTTGCTTTCAAATTTAGTTTCAACATCCAATTTGCCTTTTACTTCAACTTCACCTTTTAATGCAGCATATCCGCGATCAGTAATTTGCAATCCTCCAAATTCAAAATCCTTGGTTAAAAGACCTCTTACAATTAATTGGTGCGAAATGGATAACCAAACTTCGCGTGGATGCTCTTTCCCAATTCCATAAGTTGATAACTTATCATGGTTTTTATCTAATACTTTTTGATTTTTAGAACCTAGTAAAATATCTACAATATGCATTGCTCCAAAAATTTCTCCTGTTCGCTTAACGCAGCTCATAAATTTTTGAGACTCAACTGTAATATCTGTAAGCTCTTTAACTCCACGATTGCAGTTGTCACAAATTCCACAATTTTCTTGATAGTATTCCTCACCAAAATATGTTAGTAGTGGAATTCTTCTGCAAGTATAGGTTTCTGCATAACGAATAAGTTTATCCAAATGCTGCTTGGCAACTAATTTTTCGCGTCCTTCTTTTTGATCAATAAAATAATTTATTTTATTAATGTCGCCATAACCAAAAAGCAACAAACAATCAGCGCGCAAACCGTCACGACCCGCTCGTCCAATCTCTTGATAATATGATTCAATGTTTTTTGGTAAATCATAGTGAATTACAAACCTTACGTTTGGTTTATTTATTCCCATCCCAAAAGCGACTGTAGCAACAATTATTGAAATATCATCCTTAATAAATTTTTCTTGATTCTGCATTCGCTCATTGTCTGAAAGTCCAGCGTGATAAGGCTTAACAGAATATCCATGTTCATCCAATTCAGCAGTGAGTTCATCAACTTGTTTACGCGAAAAACAATAGATAATTCCCGATTGATTTTTGTGCTTTTCAAGAAAATTCAAAGTCTGTTTTAATGGAAACGTCTTTTCAACAACTTGAAGGAACAGATTGTCCCTATTAAAACTGGCAACAAACCGATTTGATTTTTTGAATTTTAGATTTTCAATTATGTCATTTTGAACTTGTGGAGTTGCAGTTGCTGTTAACGCCATAAAAACCGCATCTGGAAATCTAGGTTTTAATGTTGCAATTTCTCTATAAACTGGACGGAAATCATGCCCCCATTCAGAAATACAATGCGCTTCATCTATGGTTATACAATCAACATCCAATTTTTCTAATAATTCTAATGTCCGTTCAAGCATTAACGTTTCTGGAGCAACATAAAGTAACTTCACATTTCCATTTCTAACTTGTTCAACATTAAATTGATAATCCAATTGACTCAAAGATGAATTTAGGAATAAAGCATTTACACCAAGTTCGCTTAATTGCTCAACTTGATCTTTCATTAGCGAAATTAATGGAGAAACCACAACTGTAATTCCGTTAAAAATTAGTGCTGGAATTTGGTATGTTAGCGACTTTCCACCACCAGTTGGCATTATAACTAATGTGTCATTTTTTGAAATTATATTTTCAATTACTTCTTTTTGAAGCGGTCGGAAAGAGTGATAACCGAATATTTTACTAAGTATGCCTTCAGCTTTTTTTATCATAGTGCAAATTTAAGAATTTTTAAATTCAACATTTCAATATTTTATTTTCTCGTAGCACAGATTAGTAATCTGTGTATTTATTATAGCAATTACATTTATTTTCACAGAATGCTATTCTGTGCTACAAAACCAAATTTTATAAAACCAAATAATTTGGATGACAATAAGTATTGTTCCATTTTTTCCAATCATCAACCAGCCCAGCTTTAACCGGATTCATCAAAACGTATTTTACTATATTAAATAGTTCTCGTTCATCTCTAACCAACCTATCAAAACTTTCATCTTGCCAAAACTGACCTGAGCGCCGAAGTACAATATTTGCTTCACGTGCAGAAATTCTTTTGACTGATTGCATAATTTTACTAATTCCTTTATTCCCATCAAGCAACTCAAAGACTACATGAACATGGTTTGGCATAATACAATAGCAAATGAGTTTGTATTCTTTGTTATTTGGAAACTCAAGTGTAGCTTTAACAATTTCAGCAATTGATGGAATTGTTAAATAATTTAATCCCAGTTCATTTGAATCCAAAAGAGAATCGTATTTTGTAAAAAGACGTTTTTGTTGAATTGATGTTAATTTTTTATAAGCGTTAAATTCTTGTTGCAATTCTTGTAAAGCTATTTGTGGTATACTATTAGCGAGCCTATAAGTTAAAAAATATTGCCCATCATTATAATGGAGATGAGGCAGATTGCGTCTATGAAATGTTTTCATGGTATTTCCTCTTATTTTTTTTCACAGATTAGTAATTTGTGGAAATATAGTACAATTAATTATTAATATTTTTAGCAAAATTTTTTAGAATAAACATGTTTGTAGCACAGATTAGTAATCTGTGTATTTATTATAGCAATTACACTTATTTTGCACAGAATAGTGATTTGTGGAAATATAATACAATTAATTATTAATAATTTCTGCATAGTTTTTTAGAATAAACATGTTCGTAGCACAGATTAGTAATCTATGCCTTTATTTTAGCAATTACGCCTATTTTGCACAGAATAGTGATTTGTGGAAATATAATACAATTAATTATTACTATTTTCAGCATAATTTTTTAGAATAAACATGTTCGTAGCACAGATTAGTAATCTGTGTATTTATTTTAGCAATTACGCCTATTTTACACAGAATGCTATTCTGTGCTACAAAACCAAATAATATGGTATTTTCTTTAAAACAACACAATTAGTTTAATTGGAAATTTATTTTTAATAAGGCAAAATATCGTTTTATAATTACGTAACATTTCACTATTTTTGATTTATGAAACAAATAAAAATAAATATCGCCTCAGAAAATCAATCTAAATTCCATTTATTGGGATATTTTTATACTTGCCTCTGTTAAACCTAACTAACGGTTAAACTCATATTATAAACATTTTACAAAAGGCATTAACGATGATTAATGATGATCAAAATTTATCCTCATTTGCGGATAAATTATTAGAAAAAAGAAAAGAATATAAACCCCTAAATCCGATAAAATCAGCTTCGCATAGTTTTTTGAATGAATTGTTGGAACTCCTTTTCCCACACTATTCAGTTAAAAATTACTATAACTCAGAAGAAATTGTGAGCAAAGTCTATTTACTTAGAAGAAACTTACAAGAAATTTTGATTTCACTTAATAATGGAATGGAATTTAAGGCAAAGGATTGCTCCAAAACTTTCATTGAAAATATACCAAATGTTCATTCCCTTTTGTTAAGAGATGCAGAAGCTATTTGTAAAGGTGACCCAGCGGCAAAAAGTGTTGATGAAGTTATATTAGCATATCCTGGTTTTTCGGCAATTGCAATTTATAGATTAGCCCATGAATTGTATAAATTGAACATTCCCCTTCTGCCAAGAATATTTACTGAATATGCACATCAAAATAGTGGAATTGATATTCATCCAGGTGCAACTATTGGCGAATCGTTTTTTATCGATCATGGAACTGGAATTGTAATTGGTGAAACAGCCCATATTGGAAATAATGTAAAAATATATCAAGGTGTAACACTCGGTGCACTAAGCGTTGATAAGGATTTAGCCGAAACTAAACGACATCCAACAATTGAAGATGACGTAATTATATACTCAAATGCTGTAATTCTTGGTGGAAAAACTACTATTGGAAAAGGTGCTGTAATTGGCGGAAACGTTTGGCTGACACGTTCGGTGCCAGCAAATTCCGTTGTATTCCACAGAAGTGAAATAAATTTTAAAGAAAATTTTGAATCAGAAGTTTCAAATTTTATAATTTAATGAAAGGTTACAAAAATGAAAATAGAAAATATATTGGAGAGCATTGGAAACACTCCTCACGTAAAAATAAACAAATTGTTTGCTTCATCACAAAATAATGTTTGGATTAAATTGGAAAGACAAAATCCAGGCGGAAGCATAAAAGATAGAATTGCACTATCAATGGTTGAAGACGCTGAAAACAAAGGGATTCTGAAAGCTGGAATGACGATAGTTGAGCCAACATCTGGTAATACTGGAATTGGTTTAGCTATGGTTGCCGCAGTTAAAGGCTATAAATTGATTTTAGTTATGCCAGAATCAATGTCAATTGAAAGACGGAAAATTATGTTAGCTTACGGTGCAAATTTTGAACTTACTCCGCGTGAGCTTGGAATGAAAGGTGCAATTGCAAAAGCTGAGGAATTGCAAAAGCAAAATTCAAATTATTGGATTCCATCCCAATTTGACAATGATGCAAATCCAGATACTCATCGCAAAACAACTGCTCTTGAAATAATTAAAGATTTTCCAGAAGGAATTGATTACTTAATAACTGGCGTTGGAACTGGAGGCCATATTTCGGGAACTGCGGAAATTTTGAAAAAGGAATTTCCACAATTAAAAGTATTTGCTGTTGAACCAATAGATTCGCCAGTAATTGGTGGCGGACAACCGGGTCCACACCCACTACAAGGCATTGGAGCTGGTTTTATTCCAAAAAACTTAAACACAAGTATTTTGGATGGAGCAATTTCGGTAAGTAAAGAAGAAGCCTATCTTTTTACTCAACGACTTGCAAAAGAAGAAGGCATTTTTGCTGGAATTTCAACAGGTGCAACACTTGCGGCTATTAACCAAAAGATAAAGGAAATTGGAACAGGCAAAACAATACTTGGCTTTAACTACGATACTGGTGAAAGATATTTAACTGTTGAGGGTTTGTTCTAATCTTTTTCTTAATCTTAATTCTTATTTAATCTGTTTTTCAATTTAGAGAGATAATTAAAATATCAACCTTGATGGTTTCACAAGCCTTCAAGGTTTTTTAATATAGCAATTACACGGATTAAACATTAAAACGCTTTTTAATTTTTTTAATGTTTCTTACACTTACTTGAAATTCTTCACTTAAATTTTTTAGATATAGACTATAAAAGCCATCATTCCCTTGATTCATTCTTTCAATAAATTCCATATTGATTATTGTTGATCTATGAATTTGCAAGAAAGAAATTGTAGGTAGAATATCCATCCATTTTTTAAGCGACTTTCTAATTATATATTTTTTTGAATCAGTAGTTGTAATTTTTGAATACTCCTTTAACGCTGTTACACAAAGAATACTTTCAAATTTAATAATTCTTAGCTTAGTGCCTATCTTAACTAATATATGATTTTCTACTGGTTGCAGCTTTTCCGATGCTTCTATTGTCTCCTCACTTAATTTGCTAAACTTACTTTTAATTGAATTGAATTTTTCAAGCCTAACTCTTATTGCAGTAATCAAGTTGCCGTAATTAAGTGAATCTGCAATATAATCATCTGCGCCTGTGTTCATAATTTCTCGCATTTCAATCAAGCTTGGGGAAGATGTTAAATATAATAGAGGAATAATTTTAGTTCGTTCATTGTTATGCAGTTCTTTAACTACATCAGAGCCAGATATACCGTTATTAAATATATCGCAGATAATTAAATCAGGGAGATATATTTTTGCTATTTCCAATCCATTGTTAACATCTTCAGCTAGATATGTATTGTATCCAGCGTTGGTTAACAAAATGTTTAGTTCTTCAATGTTTGAACTGTTATTATATATAATAAGAATTTTATTCAGGAATAACTCAACGTTGTTAAATAAAATTTTAATGAAGTAAAATAGTGAAAATATTTTACAAATAATTTGAATCAACAAACGTTCACAACAAATATTAAACGTTTGTTGACATAAGTTAGTCAATAAATTTTTATTCAATTATTTAATTCATAAAATTCGACACTAAAAATTATTAACAAGACATTACTTTCTTATTTAACAAAAGAAACTTGTCACAAAACATGAGGAAAATGCTTATGGAAAAGAGATTTCACAAAATTAAATTAATCGTTTTTGCACTTATGAGCATAAGTTGCGTTATTTCAGCTCAAAGTAAATTTGCGTTAAATACCAGTGCTGATATTGTTAGCCGATATGTATGGAGAGGGATAGATTTTGGACGCTCGCCTGCAATTCAACCAACTTTATCTTTGGGATATGGCGGACTTGAAGCTGGCTTTTGGGGCTCTTATACTTTAAATAGTATAACATCAGCTTCTGACGAATTAGACTTCTGGCTTGCTTATTCAGTAGACATCAGCGCATTATCAATTACTGCTTTAGTTAATGATTATTATTTCCCCAATAATGGCAAAGCACTTGGAAATTTTAATAACTATGACGATGTTGAAGGAAATGGTGCACACACCCTGGAAGCTGGTTTGGTATTAAGTTCTGATAGCTTTCCTTTATCGCTATCATCCTATTACAACTTTTATAATGATGCTGGTAATAATATGTACTTCCAACTTGATTGCCCTTTTGAGGTTAATGATTATGAAGTAGATTTATTTGTGGGAGCAACAACTGGAAGCAAAGAGAATCCAGATTATTATGGAACAGAAGAATTCAATATAATTAATGTTGGTTTGCAAGTTTCAAAGGAAATAAAAATTACTGAAGATTTTAGTTTGCCAATTTTCACTTCATATATTATTAATCCAACACTAGAGCAGCATTACCTTGTGTTTGGAGTTAGTTTTTAATTAAGTAATAAAATTTAGGAGTAACATTATGTTTGATACTGGTTCAACAGGATTTATGTTAGTAGCAACTAGCTTAGTTATGTTAATGACTCCCGGGCTTGCCTTTTTCTACGGCGGGTTAGTTGGGAGGAGAAATGTTTTAAGTATTATGATGCAAAGTTTTGTATCGTTGGGATGGACTACCGTTATATGGTATGCTGTGGGATTTTCACTCTGCTTTAGCGGCGGTGAGGGTGGTGTAATTGGAAATTTGGATATGGCTTTTTTAAGTGGGGTTACTGTAAATAGTGTTTTTGGGTCAGGTACGGGTGCAATTCCAATGTTTATTTTTATTGCTTATCAAATGATGTTTGCAATTATTACTCCTGCACTTATTACTGGTGCCTTTGCTAACAGAGTTAGGTTTCCCGCCTATTTGCTTTTCTTAACATTTTGGTTATTCTTTGTTTATTTCCCATTAGTTCATATGGTTTGGGGTGGCGGCTTGTTGGCTGATTTAGGAGTTCTAGATTTTGCTGGTGGAATTGTTGTGCATGCTACTGCAGGTATGGCTGCGCTAGCTTCAGTTTTTTATGTTGGTAAACGAAAAGTTTCAGAACGTGGGCCTCACAGCATTCCTTTAGTAGCTTTGGGTACTGGGCTTTTGTGGTTTGGATGGTACGGTTTTAATGCAGGAAGTCAACTTCAAGTTGATGGAATAACTGCTGCTGCATTTATTAATACAGATATTGCTGCTTCTTTTGCTGCAATTACCTGGTTATTTATTGAATGGAGAAAAGAAAGGAAACCTAAATTTGTGGGTTTGCTAACTGGTGCTGTTGCCGGACTTGCAACTATTACTCCAGCTGCTGGTTTTGTTTCACCTGGTAGTGCAGCAATAATTGGTCTTGTTTCTGGTATAGTTTGCTATTATGCAGTATCTCTTAAAAATAAATTACATTGGGATGATGCTCTTGATGTTTGGGGCGTACACGGTGTTGGAGGAATTTTGGGAGTTATTTTACTTGGAGTATTTGGTTCTTCAGCAATAAACCCTAGTGCAACTGATGGGCTAATTTTTGGTGGTACAGGATTCTTTTTAACCGAAACAATAAGCGTTCTTGTTGCTGGTGCTTATGCATTCCTTTTTACATACGCAATGTTGTGGGTTATTGATAAAATTACCCCTGTTAAAGTTACAAAAGAAATGGAAGAAGGCGGCTTGGATGGATTTTTCCATGGCGAAGTTGCTTACGAAGATCAATAGTTAGTACTAAATAAAATACAAAACTCCAAAGTTTCTAAAACTTTGGAGTTTTTTTACTGACTAAATCTTTGTGCAATATATTTAATCTATAGCAACTGTAACGCCTATTCCAAGTACACCATCTATCATATCACTAATTTCATCCTTCAAATAGATTTTATAAAATATTTTTGGGCTAACAACCGAACCTTTCCATTGAGTTCCAAAATTAAGCATATTAACAAAGCGATCACTAATATTATCTATATCTTCTGTTAAAATTACCACACCAAGTAGTTCAACATCAAACAATAAGTTGTTTGCTTTATACCCAGCATCAAA
This sequence comes from Bacteroidota bacterium, assembly GCA_018818165.1. Lineage (GTDB taxonomy): Bacteria > Bacteroidota > Ignavibacteria > Ignavibacteriales > Melioribacteraceae > 1-14-2-50-31-20. The sequence goes on from JAHISP010000083.1 coordinate 54,985, forward strand.
TCCATAATGAATAAATAATTCCCCATTGGCGTTATTGTCTCCAGTTGGTAAAATAAAATTAGGACCTACTTCAAACACAACATTAAAATTTTCTCTGCTAATTCTATGATGGGCATAGTTAACATATATGCCCATGGTGTTTGGTGCAAATTTTTGTAGATCATAATAATTGCTGTATAAACCGTTTATAGCTGCATTTTTTTCAGCTGTAGGCAAATACACGCCTACTGAAAAAACTGATCTGCTATTATTGATAATTTTCTTATTTGTTTGTATCCCAATAAAAATATTTCCAATCCCTTGTTTTTCATAATGATATTTCCACCAAGAAGTTTCAAAATCATAGTTTGTATTTATATATGGAATACTACTTATTAAATTTAATTTTGAACTTATTGGAATATTGAGATAAACCTGATAAACCCCAGAAAATGCAGACATATTATAATTGCTTGAGTAAAAAGTTTTATCAAAACTAAAGCCGAACTGTTTAGTTGTATCTGGCAAAGTTTGCAGATTTATTGTCTGCGCTAAACAAATGTTAATTGATAAAAACATTAGTAAATAAATAAGTTTAATTTTGACGGAATTGATTTTCATTTTTGCCTCCATTTAGTTTGCATGAAAAATATTTTTTATTTTTTTTGAAAAAAGAATGATTTAATACAACCCTACACAGTACTGACACACCTTCATATTTTTTAAAAACAACTTAATTAATAAGCTATTGAATTCCAAGATTTGAATAAGCATAAAACTGGAACCCGAATTACTTTCTTGCTTCTAATTAGTTTCTATAGTGAGTGTGAATGGATTTTGCATGATAACTTTGTTAAATCCCTTTTTAGATATTAGTGAAAGTACAAACCTTGGAGGTTTCAAAAACCTCCAAGGTTTTTTGCTTTATCCTTCAATCAAATTTTTCAACTGAAACTCATGCCTAATTGGATGCATAACTGCATGTTCAAGCATAGCATCAATGCAATAATCAACATCCCAATTTGATTTAAATGTTGGCGAGTGGAATTTTTCTTCTGCAAGATCAGCAAGTGGTATGCGCCATTTTTCCAATAAGTAGATTATATATTCATCCGCTTCATTTTCAATTTTATCTGCTTCGGGTGCTGGCTTAATTTCTAGATCTGGAAGTTCCAACTTGCTGCATATCCAAACCATGTATCCACGTGCTGCTCTAAATACGTGGTGAAGAAGTGTGTTTAATGATTTATAATCTGGATCTTCAGTTTTGGGCAACGCAATATTTAATCTTTTAGCCTCACGCCAAACCAATAAAAAAGAACGCAAATATTTTTCATGCAATAAAACTAAAGTCCTAGCACCGTTATATTTATATTTTTTTAAGTTATTGGAGTTCATTTTTTATCCTTTCAATTATATTTTAAAATAACTATTAAGTGTAACTACTGCAAAAGAATTAGAGCCTTAGCTAGTTTCAATCAAATATTGATTGACTTTTATATGGCAAAGTATAAATTAATTAAATTTTATTATTTCAAAAAGCTCAAAAATGGAATTTCATTTGAAAGAAAGAAGGATAAAAAACTAATTCCAAGCCATAAGCAGACAATTATTCCAATATACTTTAAAGTGTTTTCAGATCTAAACATTTTTGAAAAAGCAATGCCAACAACCACATAGAACCAAATTGAAAATAAATCTAACTTGCTTAATAAAAACCCGATAAATTTAGTTTTATCCAAATCCAAAAATGTAGTGACACTTAAATCTGTAATCATTTTGCTCATCAACATTGCAATTACTAATTGAAGAATAACTTGCAAAACCAAAATATAAAATGGTAAACCATATGCTACTAGTGAATCCCCGTATTGACCATCACTTTTGAGAACAAATTTACTTATTAATAAAAAGAATCCACTAATTATAAAAAAACTAATTGATGTGAAGAAAACGAACCCAATGATTTGTGGAATTAAGATTGTCAGCCCGCCATCTTCCATTCTTTTACGAATCATTTCTAACTGTATATCTGCTTGTTCTCTAGTGATCTGCCCACTTTCAACAATAACATCCAGCTTTTTTTCAATTGCCACGGTTTGCTTTTCCATGGAAGAATATTTTATTTGCGGATTTGTTTGCATAACTATAATTGAGATACTGGAAACAATAATAAAGACTAATAATGGAACTAACCAATCAATTATTTTAGAAGGAGTTTGAGCTATTTTTCGAAATGTTTTCGAGGGTTCAGAAAACAAGCCCACTATTTTATTGGTGTGAGATAATTCATTGTCTTCAAAAAATTCATCTTCATTTAATTGGTTGTTGTTTAGTTCACCCATTTTGCCTCCATTTCAACTAATTTATTTATAATTACTCTGTAGCATTAATATTTTTGCAGTTTCTTTGGCTTTCTCTGTTACGGCATTAGGATATTTTTTTATTTCCAATAATTTTATTGCATTTCCATGAAAACATGAATCACGTTTTATCTTATAATCAAAAAAGTATTTATTGTTCTCAACTTGTTCATTGAAATGATACATCTCAAAACTATCACCTAATAAATTTTGTAACTCAATGTCATGAGTGGTAACTAAAACCAGGCTTTTATTATTTAAATAATCTAAAACTGCCGATGAGGATGCTAATCTCTCAATTGTATTTGTACCTCTAAATATTTCATCAATTAGGAACAAGTACTTTTCGCTTTTTTCAGAAAGTTTCATAAATTCTTGCAACTGCTCTACTTCAACAAAAAAGTAACTCTTTGAATCTCTTAGATTGTCCTCTCTTTTTATTGATGATTTAACAACAAACGGGAATGAACTAAAATGTTTTGCGTGGCAAAGATATATTGTTTGAGCAAGTATAACATTAACTCCTACTGTCTTAATAAATGTTGTTTTACCCGCCATATTTGAACCAGTTATTAATGCAGATTTTTCTAAGGAATTTAGTGTATTTGTTATTGGTTCGGAGAGGAGTGGATGATATATATCTCCAAATGAAATATTGGCAGAATTATTAAAAGTAGGTGAACAAATATTAGGATTTTCTTCAATGTATGAGGCAAGTGAAATTAATGTATCAAGTTCCCCAATTGAAACAAAGATTTTTTCTATTTCAAATAAGTATTTTTCCAATGCAACGATAGTGCGTATGTAAGCAACTAAATCCATCAGCATGAATAAATTCAGATATCCAATTATTGCTTCGCCCAACTCACCCAAAGAAGATTTGTCAATAACTAGATAGCCGAGCTTTCGCCTCAATTTAGTAAGCAATGAACTATGTTTTTTAAGTAGTTCAATTTGTTCAATAGGTTCGTTTGTTTTGACTTTCGCAATTTTAATGCTAGCAAAAATAAGACGATTTAAACTGGATAACGCTAAAAAGTACTCATATATTTTATCTGTATATATTCTATTAATAATAAAATTTGTTAAAATTACCGCGATAAAAGGGAAAAAGAAAAAGCTATTAATAGGAATTAGTATTAGAGAAAAAAACGATAAAAATGAAAGCAAATAAATCCCCCAATAGTATTTTGGGCGAGATGGAAAAATTCCTAAAAGTATATTGGAAATAAAATAAGAACCTATATTATTAAGATTTAATAATGGAACCTGTAACTCTTCACGCGTTTTAGTATTAGCATTTAAATACTTTGCTACGGAAATTCGTTTTTTTAGAACATTTTCATCCTTTTCGTATTTATGTAACAAATGATATAGAAATTGCTGCCCAATACTTGATGAAGTTCTATCAAGAAGTGAAAAAATAGAATCAAAATTTAGATCAGTCCACGTTCGGCCGTTGATATATTCAGTTTCTGATTTCTTCTTTATATCATTATGATAAATAGAAATCAAATCAAAATTTCTGTGCTTTTTAATTGATTTAGCCCATCTATTTCTTATGATATTAATTTTCTTTTCTCTTATGAAATATGTTCCTATTACTTTAAATAAATTCTTTAGCATATTTTCCCAATTCAAATAATCGTTTTATTACTTATAAATTTTAACCGTAAGATAATATTTTCCAGCACACCATTACCTATAATATCCCTCAATTCATTTCTTGAAGGGCAACTTAAAAATAAGCTAGTTAAATTCAAAATGTGTAAAATTTTTGTTAAATACCGTAATTTGAGTAGTGTAATCTCAGCCAATTTTTATTAAATAATATCTCAACTTGCACTGCTTCTCAAAAATACCATCAGAGTACTTAACCCATCATCTTTTATAAACTTAAAAAATTCTCGTTGATCAAATAGTTTCCAATTCCTTTTTTTGTGTTTTGAACTTAGTATGCAAAGATATTTCATCCCCCTTTGCAAGGACTATCAACTGTGATAAGGAAATCAATTTTTCTTTACATACTGCCCTCTCTGTCTATTTGTTAAGGTTTCCCATTATTTTTATCTTATCTTTTGGTGCAATGGTAATAAGCAAATCCCTTGTGCCAGATATTCTTACTCTTTTTGTTTGATTAGGAATTAAAGTGTATCCTAGCAAAAGAATACTCACCGAGCCCTCTTCATATTTTAAAAATCTTTTACCTTGTTTCTAAAATCTATTTTCTAATTTCAATTTCTACTCGCCTATTCTTTATTCTTCCGTCTGCTGTTGAGTTTGAGAAAATTGGGTTTTCCTCTCCCTTCCCTTCCATAAAAAGTTGAGTTGAGTCGTATCGCTTTTTAATATAATTGAAAACGGCTTCCGCACGTTTTTGCGAAAGGGCAAGATTGGCGGCTTTTGTACCAATATTATCCGTATAACAAAATATTGTGGTTTCTGCATTATGATTTTGTTTTAATGCTTCGGCAATTATATTTAAACTTGCTTTTGCGTCATCGTTAAGGTTTGAAGACATTGTAGAAAAATTTACCTTTGTTAATCTGATAATAACTACATCATCTTTGTCAATAACTTCTGCATCATCCTTTAGATATTCCTCAAGATCTGAAGCAATTGATGACAAATTTTTATCAGGTAATATTTTATCTTCATCATTATTTACTTGTGGAAGTAAAGCTTCGCCTTGTTGAGTAAGGATAATTTCTTCCCAAGATTGCTCACCAGGTTCCAATCGTTTTGCAATTTCGGTTATATATCGCGCATTTTTAGCCGAGCTAAGAGCATTTTCAGTTAGATTTTTAATTTTTGAAAGTGAGTAGTTATCACTTTCAATAAGCAATGTTACTTCTGAAAGATAATCTTGGCTTTTCTTTAGAGTAATTGGAGCAAATTCCTCAGCTCCCTCATCAATAGCCAATTGAATTTCATTTCGTGTATCGTTAAGAAAATAATCCTTTAGTGAGGTATGTTTCGCCAAAGTATATTTTAACTTTGCTTCCATCGCAAATTCATTGGCTTTGTCAAATTTTTCATTTTCAAAAGCTTCTGCAGACTCAATTAATAATTCCTCGCCTTCTTTCCAAATATCATATGTATATTTTTCGGCTTCTACTGTTTTTGCATCTCGGCGAGCATTAATAACCTCATGATATTCTTTTGAAAATGCTGTTGCATTTTTTGAGGCATCTTCAAATAATAATTCAGTATCAGAAATTAATTTGTCTATCTCGCTTAATTTTCTACCAATTGAAATTGCATCTAAAGTTGATAACATTTTGTCCTCAGCCTTAGCGAAGGAAATAGGTGCTAGCAGTTGAGCAAAGTATTTATTTGTTTCACCAATCACTTCAGAATTATCAGTAAGTTTTTTAGCCTTGCTGCTATATAACTTTGCTGTGGAATAATAGTCATCTGTTGTATTAAGATATTTCTTTGTTTGTTCTAAATTACCGTCATCATATTCATTAAGAGCCTCATTTAATTTCATTTCTCCAAG
>JAHISP010000084.1 GCA_018818165.1 Bacteroidota bacterium
AATTATTGTTTAGTATTTGGGTTAATATATAGAAACGTATTAGTCGATAGTCGATAGTCGATAGTCGATAGTCGATAGTCGATAGTCGATAGTCGATAGTCGATAGTCGATAGTCGATAGTCGATAGTCGAAAAATACACTGTTCGTTTTTCTTGTAAAGTAGAATTTTGTTTTTGGGAAATTATTTATATTTGAATTGCCTACTTTCAAATTGCCTCAATAAATTTAAGTTACCGTTTTTTTGTGTATGGCAAAATAGGGATAACTATTGTTTGTGTCAAGCAGATTTTTTTTGAATTGGTTTTTACTTATTTAATGCCCAAAAAGCTAAAAAAAATGCAAACTGTAAATTTTGAATAAACAAAAACCCCGAAAACGTTAATTTTTCGAGGTTTTATCTAAATATTACCTAAACACAATTTCCTTGAATTAGTAAAAACCAGATATTCAACTTTATGTGAATTTATAATTTAGTAAACTCCAACTTGTGATTTCCTTTATAGTCGACAAGAATGGTATCGCCACTTTCAAAATTATTTAGAAGCAATTCTGTTGATAATCTATTTAGCACACATTTTTGGATTGCTCGTTTCATTGGTCGGGCGCCATAAGTTGCGTCAAATCCTTTTTCGAGTAAAAATTCCTTTGCGTTTGCAGTAAACTCAATTTTCATATTCTTTTCATGCAACAACTGATAAAGTCCATTTAATTGAATATCAATAATTTTGTTTATCTCATTTTTAAGCAAAGGTTTGAATAAAACTATTTCATCAATTCTGTTCAAAAACTCTGGACGGATTGTATTGTGTAAAATATTTGTTAATCCAACACGCAAATCACCCATAATTTCATCCAAATTGTCCTCGTTTAATCCACTAATTTTTTCTTGAATTAAATGTGAGCCAATATTTGAAGTCATAATTATTATTGTATTTTTGAAATTGACCGTTCTTCCTTGATTATCGGTCAATCTTCCATCATCCAAAACTTGGAGCAAAACGTTAAAAACATCGGGATGAGCTTTTTCAATTTCATCCAAAAGCAGCACCGAGTATGGTCTTCTGCGAACGGCTTCGGTTAATTGTCCACCTTCTTCGTAACCAACATATCCAGGAGGAGCGCCAATTAAACGCGAAACGGAAAATTTTTCCATGTATTCGCTCATATCAATGCGAATCATAGCATGTTCGTCATCAAAAAGAATTTCAGCCAAAGAACGTGCTAATTCTGTTTTTCCCACGCCAGTTGTGCCAATAAAAATAAACGAACCAATTGGACGGCTTACATCTTGCAAACCGGCACGCGAACGGCGAATTGCATTTGCAACCGCTTCAACCGCATCATCTTGTCCAATAACGCGTTTGTGAAGTTCATCCTCAAGTCTAACAAGTTTACTTCTTTCGCTTTCCAGCATTTTCTTTACTGGAATTCCAGTCCATTTTGCAACCACTTCGGCAACATCTTCGGCGTCAACTTCTTCTTTAAGTAGTTTTTTGTCCTTTTGAATTTCGGTTAAACGTGCGCTTTCCTTTCTTAATTCGCTTTCTAAGTCAACAATTTTTCCGTAACGGATTTCAGCTACTTTGCCAAGATCACCTTCTCGCTCATATTTATCGGCTAAAACTTTTGTTTCTTCAATATCGCTTTTTAGCTTTCTAATCCTCTGTATTTTTTCACGTTCCAACAGCCAATGGCTTTTTAAAACATTTCGCGTATCATTTAGCTCAGCAAACTCAATATTTATTTCCTCTATTCGTTTTTTTGAAACTTCATCTTTTTCGCGTTTAAGAGCTTCTCTTTCTATTTCGATATGTTTAATTTTTCTTTCAAGTTGGTCAATCTCTTCTGGCATTGAATTAATTTCAATTCGTAATTTAGAAGCAGACTCGTCAATTAAGTCAATTGCTTTGTCTGGTAAAAATCTATCCGTAATGTATCTATTGGAAAGTTGAACAGCCGCCACGAGAGCAGCATCAGTAATTCTAACTCCGTGATGAACTTCATAGCGTTCACTTAATCCACGCAAAATTGAAATTGCATCTTCTTCATTTGGTTCTTGAATTAAAATTGGCTGAAATCGGCGTTCAAGAGCAGCATCTTTTTCGATATATTTTTTATATTCTTTTAAAGTTGTTGCTCCAACAGCGTGTAATTCGCCACGTGCTAAAGCTGGTTTTAGAATATTTGCAGCATCCATTGCACCTTCTGTTTTCCCAGCACCAACAAGTTGATGAATTTCATCAATAAAAAGAATTATTTCTCCATTTGATTTTTGAACCTCTTTAATTACAGCTTTTAATCGCTCTTCAAACTGTCCGCGAAATTGTGCCCCAGCAACCAAAGCACTTAAATCAAGTGAAATTACTTTCTTATCTCTCAAATTTTCTGGAATATCGCCCGAAACAATTCTGTGAGCTAAACCTTCGGCAATTGCTGTTTTTCCAACACCAGGCTCGCCAATTAGAATTGGATTGTTTTTTGTACGTCTTGAAAGCACTTGCAACACACGACGAATTTCCTCATCGCGTCCAATAACGGGATCGAGCTTTCCAGATTTTGCAAGCTCGGTTAAATTTCTTCCATATTTATTTAATGCTTGGTAAGTGTCTTCTGGATTTTGCGACGTAACACTCTGATTGCCACGAATATCTTTTAATGCATCAAGAATTGCTTTTTTCGTAATTCCACTTGTACTAAGCAACTTTTTTAATTCATTATTACCTTCGGAAAGAGCAATTAAAATATGCTCGGTAGAAATATATTCGTCTTTTAAGTTATCCGCCTCTTTTGATGACTCATCCAAAAGCTGCCCAGTTGCTTGCGATAATTGTTGATTACCAACTCCAGCGCCTGATATTTTGGGTTTTCGCTCAAGAGATTCTCCCACTTTTATACGCAAAGTATCCAAATTTGAGGCAACTTTTTTAATTACAGAAACAGCCACACTTTCATTATCCTGCAAAAGTGCCGCTAATATATGCTCGGGGTCAACAATTTGATTATTATAATTCTGTGCAATTTCAATGGAATTATGAATTGTTTCCTGAGCTTTTACAGTGAACTTATTTAAATCAATTGACATATTATTTTCCTCTTCTTTTATATCTAAATATACATATAACTTTAAATTGTGTTTGTATTTATTTGATAAGATGAAAATATATCTAAATTTGATTCATAAATTATGGGTTATTAGATTTAAAATAATAACTTTATTCATAGATTATTCTTATTTTAAAATTGCAAATCAATCATTACTTGGTATTATAATTATGAAAAAAACAGCCCTATTTTTATTGCTTTTTTTAGTTGGCACTTCGTTTACTCAAAATCAAAATTCTAAATACGAACTTAGAGGCGCATGGATTGCAACCGTTGCAAATATTGATTGGCCTCTTAACAAAGACACAACCAGTGAAGTTCAAATAAAGAATTTAGTAAATCAATTAGATTCACTTAAATCTGCTGGAATTAATGCTGTGTTTTTTCAAGTTAGAACCGAGTGTGACGCGCTTTACAAATCCAATTTTGAGCCTTGGTCTTATTATGTATCTGGAAAACAAGGCGTAGCACCAGAACCATTTTACGATCCTTTGCAAATAGCAATTGATGAATCGCACAAACGCGGAATGGAATTGCACGCTTGGTTTAATCCTTACAGAGCTGTTCGCGATACAACTTTATACACGCTTGATGAAAATCACGTTGCAGTTCAACATCCAGAATGGATAATCACTTCCCAAAAATTTAAAATGCTCGATCCTGGTTTGCCAGAAGTAAGGCAGCACATATTAAATGTAATGAATGATGTTCTTGAAAATTATGATATTGATGGAATTCATTTTGACGATTATTTCTATCCTTACGGACCAAAAATTTCAAACGAAGATTCGCTTACTTTCCTAAATTACAGCAGAGGCATTACAAACGTTGACGATTGGCGCCGCGATAATATTAACATTCTTATGAAAGAGATTCATGAAATTGTAAAATCAAAAAAGCCTTTTGTAAAATTTGGAATTTCGCCTTTTGGAATTGTCCGCAATGAATATGCAGGCACAAATGGATTTAATTCTTTTGACATAATTTACTGCGATCCATTAAATTGGTTGGATAATAAAATTGTTGATTACATTACTCCACAAGTCTATTGGGAAATTGGACACGAAAAAGCTGATTATGCAAAACTAGTTCCTTGGTGGTCAACCCTTACAACAGAAAGACATTTATACATAGGACTATTCTCAAGCAGAATGGCGGCAAAGGATTATACTGGCAAGAAATCTGAACTTGGAGACCAAATTCGTTTAAACAGAATTACTCCAAACGTTCTTGGTGCTGTTTATTTTTCAGCTAAATCTATTTATGGAAACTGGAATGGACTTGCTGATTCAATGAAAAGCAATTGGTATAAAAACATTGCTATTCCCCCAACAATGGAATGGATTGATTCAACTCCTCCATTAGCTCCAGAAAATGTGCATATTGTTAAAACAAAATCGGGATTATTAATCGATTGGAATTTGCCAAATGCTGCAACTGATAGCGAATTTCCAAACTATTATTTGGTTTATAAATTTAATTCCAAAAGCGAAATTGACTTGAACAAATCTGAAAACATTATCACTAAAGTGTTAAATAAAAAAACCAGTTTTTTTAATCTAAATGAAAATGACAAAACTTCGGTTTATGTTATAACTTCGTTGGATAGATTGCACAACGAAAGCGATGGAGTAGTAATTGAAATTGAGTAGTGTTGTTTTACATTTGTAATGTCATTTCTTCGAAGAATCCCTTTGGGGGAATCCTGTCCCGACGTGTCGGGATTGTCGGGGTGAGAAATCTTGCCCCGTAAATATTGAGATTTCTCAGTCACACAAAACGCTCCTTCGAAATGACAATCTTAGCATTTATAACATTACTTAGTTAATATAGCAGTAGTTAAATTTTCATGAAAACGGTTTTATTTAAGAAGTGAGAAAAGAGATGAAAACTAAATACACACATATAATTTCTATTTTTCAAGCTCTTTTGGTTACCTTTTTATGGTCAACATCTTTTATAATTATTAAGTGGGGACTTATTGAAATTCCTCCAATAACTTATGCTGGCTTGCGCTACTTTATCGCGTTTTTGTGCTTTATTCCATTCATTTTTCGCAAAAAATATATTGCCGAAATTAAACAATTAAAACCGTTTCAGTGGAAAAAGTTAATCCTTTTGGGATTTGTATTTTATACTTTTACTCAAGGGGCGCAGTTTTTGGGTTTATCTTTGCTTCCATCGGTTACGGTTAGTTTAATGCTAAATTTTACTCCAATAATTGTTGCAATAATGGCCATATTTCTGCTAAGCGAAAAACCCACTACCATTCAGTGGATTGGTTCATCTTTGTTTATTGTTGGAATTATTACTTATTTCCTACCAATTTCATTAATTGCAAATCAAGCAATAGGACTTTTGGTTATGCTAATAGGAGTTTTGGCAAACGCAATTTCCGCAATTATTGGTCGCGATATTAACCGAAACAAAGATATTAGTCCATTGGTTATTACATTTATCAGCATGGGTGTTGGTGCAATTATTTTAATTATAATAGGATTTTCAATGAACGGAATTCCAGAAATTAGTTTTAAAACTTGGGGATTTTTACTCTGGCTTGCTGTTATTAATACTGCATTTGCTTTTACCTTGTGGAATTTAACGCTTCGCACGCTTACCGCAATGGAATCGAGCATAATTAATGGAACAATGCTAATTCAAATTGCCATTTTAGCTTGGTATTTTCTTGACGAAACAATCACTTTTAAGGAAGGAATTGGAATGTCAATTGCCGCTTTTGGTGCTGTGCTTGTGCAAATTAAAAAACGTGGTAATTTTAAATAGCGGTTTGGGTCATATTTACTTTTACAACTTGTTGCCGCAAGTTATTTTTACAACTTAATTGATAGCTCTAATTGACCTCCTAATCCTAATTGAACTATTTTCTGTAAAGTAGAAAGTCTAACTTCTTTGATATTATTTTCAATTTTTGAAATGTATGATTTTGTGGTTCCAACCTTTTCCGCCAATTCAGCTTGAGTCATTCCTTTTTCAAGTCGAGCTTCATGTAATAAACTTCCAAGTTTAAAGTTCTCATAATCATTATCAAGTTCGTCTCTTGATTTAGTTCCTTTTACTCCATAATGTTTATCCTTGAATTCATTAAGAGTCATGTTATTTTTTGTATTCATTTTTGTATTCATTTTTGTATTCCTCCATAATTTTTAGTGCTTGTTCAATTTCTTTCTTTGGAGTCTTTTGAGTTTTCTTGTTAAATCCATTTGCAATAATTATCAATTTTCCTTGACCTAAAAAAAACTAAAAATATCGTTACCAAATTTTACTCTAAACCTTTCCAGATTGTTTGATAAAGAATCTTTCAAAGTAATCTTTGTAAAAAATAGCTGTTCTATATTTGGGTTTTGAAGCGTAAGCATTTTATTTCTTCTTTTTATTTTCTAATTTTTTTATTGCTTTTTCAAAATCACTTTCTGTTATCATTTTTTGTTCAGAATCTTTAAATTTTTCATATTCTTGCTCCGCATTTTCTTTTGCTAATAAGTGCGATATTGAGCCTGCATTGTTTAAAATCTCCCTATCATTCAAAGTTAAAAATCCGTTTAATTTTTCAATCCAATCATTCATATACATTGGAATCCTACGTTGTGCTTGTCCTTGAGCGAAAATTAAGTATTGTTCAACTAAATTGTTTAGTGCGGATAACTCATTCTCGTTTAAATAATTTTTGGCAATGGCAACATCTGTTTTTCTTATTTTATCACCTCTCCAATTGGTTAAGCCCATATTCTCTTTTGTACTATCGGCTCTCAGGCTAATTATTTCGGCTGCAGTTTGTCCTGTAATTGCCCAATGCAATTTATTTTGTACAGTTTTGAAAAAATCAATACTAATATTCAATGTTGGGTCATAATCTACGCTTGTTGCATAAATATCGGTTATTTTACGGTAAAATCGTTTTTCCGATGTACGAATATCTTGTATTCGTCTTTCGAGTTCTTCAAAATAATCGAAAGGTAAATCCGGATTTTTCAATCGTTCATCATCTAGCACAAAGCCTTTTACAATATATTCTTTTATATGTTGGGTTGCCCATTGTCTGAATTTCGTGGCTACGTGTGATTTTATTCGGTAACCAACTGAAATTATGGCATCAAGATTATAAAATTTTTGCTTGCGTTTAACTTCCCTGTTTCCTTCTTTTTGAACTTGTAAGAAATCCTTACAAGTTGCCTCTTCGTCCAATTCTTCTTCTTCAAATATGTTTTTAAGATGGATGGTTATATTTTGAGAAGTTGTCTGAAACAATTCAGCCATAAGCTTTTGTGTAAGCCAAACTGTTTCGTCCTGAAAACGAACATCTAATTTTGTTTCTCCGTTTTCAGTTTGGTATATAATTATTTGGGATTTATTCTCTTCCATATTACTTAATCTCTATTTTATCAATTTCTTTCTTTTTTATAAAAACATAATATTCTAAAAATATCGCTACCAAGTTTTACTTTTAACCTTTACAAATTGCTTGATAAAGAATCTTTCACGGTAATTTTAGCAAAAATGGCTATTTTGAATAAATTAGTTTAAATAAACATGCGATAATATTAAAAAAGCAGTGTACTATCAAACAATACACTGCTATATTCATCAATAGCTTGCACCAATTTTACACTTTAATATTTATATTATTTTTTTATTGTAATATCAGCATTTTTTAATAAATCTTGCACACAAGTCTGCATACTTTCAATCAACTTCTTTGTTTTATTTTCATGCTCTTTTTGAAATCTTTCTATATCATCTATGCTTCGGCTTAACTTATTCTGATAGGTGGACTTAAATTTGTACTCGCCTTTTTGGGTTTTAATGTTGCTTTTTGTACAAAGTTCCCTATAAGTAATATTTTCGGGTCGACCACCACCAGGGCATGGTATTTGAATCTTTTCATTTTTCATAATCTTCTCCTTATTTTTTTTATTCATAAAGCTTATCCGCTTTATGCTGTTTTTTTCTATTTTATTTTTTATTGTCTAGAGGTTACAAGTTTAATTTGTGGTATTCTTGTCTGCACACTATGTCATTTACTTTTTTAACTATTCCACAGTATTCTATTTGAGTGGCACAGAATGCTTGAATTATAACTGAATCCTTGTTGCCTATAGCTTTTGCTAGCGTTTCGTTAAATATTAAATCTTTATTCTTCTTCAGATTCAATTACTTCGTCTTCGCTTGGTATTTCAATTATTGCTTTCCCGTGTATTCTGTCATGACACTTAGTGCATAGTATCATAATGTTTTCAATTGTACTTTTACCCCCATCAGTATACCTGTCTTTGTGGTGATATTCCGCTTCTTTATAGTCTTTAAACTCACAATTGCAAAGTTCACATGTTTTTTTTGCTGCAAAAATTGCTATTTTATCTTTATCTGCAATTTGTCTTTTATTAGCCAGTATATGAATCGGATAAATTGCAATAAATTCTTTGATTAAAATGTCTCTACGTAAAGCTATTATTTTTTCTGACCAGCCACCTCTGACGTTGTCGTAAAATTCTTGATATGTGGAATTTGAACCCCGGAAGAGTGGGGAGTATACTTTGCTATGAAAATCTATAATGAATTTTTTAATATTTTCTTCTTGACCCGTCAATGAATAACTAAGTTTTAGGTCTCTAACCATCGTATAAACAGCCAAAACCCATGCATGCTTTTCTAAATGTTTGTAATCACCAGGACTTGATGGAAAACACTTTTCCAAATAATTTAAGATGGTTAAAGCATTTTTAAACTCTTTTGAATTTTTGTTTATATCTGAAAAATTATTAAAAAAATCATAAATCTCCGCAGAACCGCACTGTTTTGCTCCAAATTTTTCATAGAACAGAATTCGTGCGGCATCTGGATAAACCCCGTAACGATTTTTAGCTACACCTATAGATCTAGACAAAAAAGGATGATTTGCCAATTCTCTCATACATTCTACAATTGTACCTGGCTCAGCATTTAATCGCTCACCTAAAGCTAAGGGTTTACCTCTTTGTAATCTCGAAAATATTAATCTTACTCTCGCATCATCATAGTTTTCCATTACGTGGAACTTTAAATTGTAGTTTAAAAACTTTTTTTTGTCAGTATCATTTAATGGGTTTTCACCATTAAATGTTTTTCCATCATTTTGTTTTCCTGAAAATTTTTCATTTAACTTAAGTTTATTATCATAAAAGAGAGAAATACAACTTAACCGCTGTTGACCATCAACTATATAAAAAATATTTTCTACTGATTTGTAATTTAAAAAAAATATCGGAAGTGGCTCACCTTTTAATATTGTATCAATTAAACATTGTTTATCTTCCTTTGACCATGCATTATCAGGTCTTTGATATGTATAATCTACGTTATATTTGTTTCTATCATTTATGTATTCTTGAATTTTCATCATGCTATTGTCGTTTTTTTGTGGCAAGGTAAGAGGAATCTTTCAAAATGCCACTCTATTATCAAAATTATTAAAAGAACTTTTAGAAGTTAAATAAATTTATATTAAATCAAAAGAGTATTTTGAAATCCGCTGCTTTTTATTGGATGGTTGTTTTGGTAAAAGTGTGGACATAAAAAAACCAATTAAAAATATAATTGGGTTTTAATATTAAATATAAAATCAAATTTAAATTTCAGCGCCAATGCCTTGTATTTGATAAACTGTTTTAAACTTTTTTTCGCAAACTTTGGTTATAATGGTTTTGGCTGCGTACAGTTTCATACTAAAACGCTTTTAATTCTTTTTCAATGTGTTGTTGCAAGATTTTGGTATCGGGCAGTTTCAACATGTATTGCTGCACAAAAAGATTTTTGTCCATGCCGGCAGTTGATATTTAACCAAAGCATGATCTTTTTCTGCTACCAGCAAAATACCTACAGGGTGGTTATCACCCTGTTCATGTACTTCTTCATTAAAGTAATTTAGGTAAGTGTTTAGTTGTCCTATATCGCCATGCACGAACTCGCCTATTTTTAAGTCAATTAAAACATGGCATTTTAAAATACGGTGATAAAATACCAAGTCTATAAAGTAATATTTTTCGCCAATCAGAATGCGTTTTTGCCGAGCCTCAAAACAGAAACCATATCCCATTTCAATAATGAAATGGTGCAAGTTGTCGAGCAAAGCTTTTTCTAAATCCGATTCTTCAACAATTTCTTTTATGGGCAAATCAAGAAATTCAAAAGCATAAATATTTTTTATGATGTCGGTAGATTGTCGCGGTTTTGTTTTTTGCTGAACCAGTTTAGCCAGTTTCTCCGGATTTTTGGATAATCCGCTTCGTTCATAGTACAAGCTGTTGATTTGCCTTTTTAATTCACGCACACTCCAGGCGCCTTTGATACATTCTATTTCGTAGAAGCAACGTTTGAGGGGTTCCTCTATTCCAAGTAAAAGTTCTAAATGTGAATACGAAAGTTTTGAAAGTATTTTTTCACCTGGCACATACAACTCTGATTCCAATTGTGGGGTCACTGTCCCCACAATTTTTGAACCAGGTAATAGTGGGGTCACTGTCCCCACTTTTTCCATGTTTGCTAAAATGGGGGGCAGTGACCCCCGAATTGCTTCTGCAATTTGAGGATAATAAAGGTAAAACTGCCGAAACCTGAAAAGCGAACGTTTATCAATGCCTTTAATTTGCTTCAACTCAACAGCAATACTTTCAATTAACCGGTCGCCATATTCCGCCCTGTCTTTTCCATTTTGCTCAAACTCAACAATGTAGTAGCCAATCAGCCAATTTCGGATAGTAAGCGTTTGATTAACCGCATTTACAGCCGATTGCTGTAATTGCTTATGCAGTTGTTGAATAGATGAAATCAACTTGTTAAAATTATTCATGGCTTTTTATTTTATTAGGTATTCTAGTAACATTCCATGTTTTCTTCATAATTGTTATTTTCTGTAGTGGCAAGGTAAGAGGAATCTTTCAAAATGCCACTCTATTATCAAAATTATTAAAAGAACTTTTAGAAATTAGTTAAAGATTTATATTTAATCAAATAAGGATTCCAAAATCTTGTTCTAATTGGTGAATGGTTGGTTTGACCCAAACTTAAGTTGACAGCATTGAGTTTGGTATTGTGCGAGCATAAAAAAACCCAATTAAAAATATAATTGGGTTTAAATTTTAAATATAAAATCTAATTTAAATTTCAGCGCCAATGCCTTGTATTTGATAAACTGTTTTAACATGTTTTTTCTCAGACTTGCAATCTTCCTTTTTTTCTTTTTCTTCATCTTTGCAATCTGTTCCAGAACATTCTGCTCCATCAGCTTCAACTGTAAAAGAAACAACTTCGCCTTCAACTAATGCTTTTTGTCCTTTTGCTTCCATAGGAAAAACAATTACGCCATCTTCAACTTTTACACGAATTGATTCAAATTCTTTATCGCTTGCAAGTTCAATCCAACAACCTCTTTTTTCGCAAACATTTAATATTGTACCTTCAACTAACACTTTCTTTCCAACAAAACTATCAGGTTTTTCTAATATTTCTGAGACCTTTACTTTTTCTTTTGCTGTAATTTCTTTTCCGTATTTTGTTACATCTTTTGCTATTAAATTTGCACTTAGTAAAATTGTAAAAGCAAACATTACAAGATATTTCTGCATTCTAGTTCTCCCTTTAGTATTTTTATTTTTTAATTTAATGAAGTTAAAAATAAGAGCATTTATATTATTTAGCAAATGTAAAATATATGAACAGAAGAAAATTTATTAAAAACAGCACGTTACTTACCGGCTCAATTTCGTTGGTTGGAATTAACCAAATTGCCGCAAAAGAAAGTAAAGTTGAAACACAAATTGCCAAAATTAAACCAAATCGTTTGAAAATTGGCGATACTGTTGGGCTTATCGCTCCCGCTGGTTATGTTTCCGAAAAGGCTTTGCAAGAATCAATTGAAAATATTGAGAAGCTTGGATTTAAGCCATATTACACAGAAAATGTGAAATCAAAATATGGCTATCTTGCTGGTGAGGACGAAGTTCGCGCAAAAGATTTAAATCACATGTTTGAAAATGACAAAGTTGATGGAATTTTTTGCATCCGCGGTGGTTATGGCGTTGCAAGAATTTTACGCCAAATAAATTACGACGCAATAAAAGCAAATCCAAAAGTGCTTGTTGGATATAGCGATATTACAGCTTTGCATTACGCAATTTATTCGCAAACGGGATTAGTTACTTTCCACGGACCAGTTGCAACTTCTACTTTTAATGAATTTTCGGTTAACAATTTTGTAAAAACTGTAATGAATCCAGAAGCTAAAACTGTTTTTACTCCCGCAGATGATAGCGAAAAAGGAAGCGATTACAAAACTTATGTAATTAGAGAAGGCAAAGCTAAAGGCGAGTTGATTGGCGGAAATCTTAGCATTGCGGTAACTTTTCTTGGAACAAAATATGACGTTGATTACAAAGATAAAATTCTTTATCTCGAAGAAGTTGACGAAAAGCCTTACAGAGTTGATAGAATGCTAACGCACCTTTATCAAGCTGGCAAATTGGAAGAAGTTTCGGGAATTGCTTTGGGTGTTTTTAGCGATTGCGATTCAAAAGTAGGTTCAGCAAAAGGAGAACGAACACTTTCGCTTCAAGAAGTGCTTTACGATAAACTTTACGATTTGGGAATTCCTGTAATTTATGGATTGTCGTTTGGTCATGTAGAAAATAAATACACAATTCCTTTTGGAATTAACGCGGAACTCGATGTCCAAAATCAGACACTAATTCTAACCGAACCGGCGGTTTTGTGAAAAATTTATCCATCAAAGATTCTCAATTCTGGATTCTGGATTCTGGATTCTATACTTACGACTCACGATTCTCGTTTTTCGTCTTACGCCTAACATCTTGTGTCTCTAATCTTGTGTCTTATGTCTCACATTTCACGTCTGGCTTTTCACGTCTGACTTTTCACTTTTCACTTTTCACTTCTTGCCATGTTCGCTAAAGTAGTTTTTCCACTTCCGTTCAGAAATTCATTTACTTATTCAATTCCGGATGAATTTGAAGAGTTAATTGTAATTGGCGTTCGCGTTGTTGTTCCATTTGGCAAACGTACTCTTACTGGTTTCGTTGTTGATTTAATAGATGAAACTGATGAAGCGGATTCAAAATACGAAGTAAAACCAATTCGCGATGTACTTGATTTAGTTCCAACATTTGGAAAAAATGAATTGAAATTTTACGAATGGGTAAGCGAATATTACATAAGCTCACTCGGCGAAGCACTGCGCAATTCTATGCCTTATGGTTTAGATATTGAATCGAAAAAAAGAATTGTTGCCGATATGGATTTTTGCTTTTCTCTTTTCAAAGAAGAAGCTAATAAAACCTCAACTCGTGCAAAAATTTTGGATTTGCTTAGCCAAAAGGAAGTTTATACAATTACTCTTTTGCAAAAATTAGTAAAGAAAAAATCGATTTATTCAATTCTAAATACTCTTGAAAAAAAAGGTGCTTTAACACTTTTAACCGAAATTGATGATGCTAAAGTTAAAATTAAAAAAGTAAAACACGTAAGATTAAACAAAAGCGTTGATGACGTTTATGCAGAATTGCCAGAAATTGAAAAAAAATCAACAAAACAAGTGATGGTTTTGCTTGAACTTTTATCTTCACCAAAAGAAGAATTTCCATTAGCTCAACTAATGAAAAAGACAAACTCAAATTTATCGTCTGTTAATTCGTTATTTAAAAAGGATTTGATTGATATTTATTATAAAGAAGTTGAACGAAGATTTGTTGAAACTTACGCAGAAGAAATGAAAAAAATTAAGCTAACTTCTGACCAAAGTTCAATTATTGAGATGGTTTCTAAAAATATTGAATCAAAAACCTTTAAACCATATTTACTTCACGGTGTAACTGGCAGCGGAAAAACGCAAGTATATATTGAGTTGGTTAGAAACGCATTGAAGAGTGGACGGAATGCGATTGTGCTTGTTCCCGAAATTTCGCTTACTCCACAAATTACGACTCGTTTTTATAACGAACTTGGTGATTCAATAACTGTTATGCACAGCCGAATGTCGCTTGGCGAACGCTACGATGCTTGGCGCGGAATTGTGAAAGGAAAATACCGTGTTGTAATTGGTCCTCGTTCCGCACTTTTTGCTCCATTAAATAATATTGGGGTTATAATTATTGACGAAGAACACGATTCCAGTTACAAGCAACATGATATTATTCCAAAATATAATGCCCGTGATGCCGCTGTTGTAAAAGCTCAAATGAATAATGCCCCAATAATTTTAGGCTCAGCAACGCCTTCAATTGAAAGCATGTACAATGCATTAAATCAAAAATATGTTCTGTTGGAATTAAAAGAGAGGATTGACAACGCAAAACTTCCAAAAGTTCAACTTGTGGATGTTACTTACGAAAACAAGCAAAAAAAGATGAATGGAGCATTTTCAAAAGTATTAATTGATAAAATAAACGACCGACTGCAAAAAAAGGAATCCATAATTATTCTCCAAAATAGACGTGGATTTGCAACACAAATTTATTGCGAGGATTGTGGTGAAATTGAAATGTGCGATAATTGTTCCGTTTCAATGGTGCATCATATTAATAAAAATTTACTGCAATGCCATTATTGTGGGAATACAAAACCGGCTCCAAAGGCTTGTGTTAAGTGTGGCTCGTTGTCGTTAAAATTTTTTGGAACAGGAACTCAGCGTGTTGAAGATGAATTAATTTATAATTTTCCAGATGTAAAAATTGAACGGATTGATTCCGATACTCTTAATAGAAAAGGAAAACTTGGCGAGATTCTTAATCGTTTCAAAAGTGGCGAAACTCAAATTCTTGTTGGAACCCAAATTGTTTCCAAAGGATTGGATTTTTCGAATGTTACTTTGGTTGGCGTAATTTCTGCCGAAACTACTTTGTGGATTCCCGATTTTAGAGCCGATGAACGCACTTTTCAGCTACTTACTCAAGTTTCGGGCAGAGCTGGAAGAAGCACAACTGAAGGTGAAGTTTTAATCCAAACTCAAAATAAGTCGCATTTTGTTTTGCAAAGAGTTAAAGCAAATGATTACAAAGGATTTTACGAAAGCGAGATTAAACTCCGCGAAGAAAATGGCTATCCACCTTTTACACGAATTTGTACGGTTGAAACAAAAGACGAAACTGAGCAAAAAGCTCGCGGTGCTTTGAACGATTTTTATAACATTTTAATTAAAAAAGAAGCGTCGCTTTCAATTTCTGTTCCACAACCCGCAATGATTGCCCGATTAAAAGGCAAATATAGATTCAAAATTGTGATAAAAAGTAAAAAATCGATTGATAATAGCGGAAAATTTCTAAGGAATGCTGTTCTTGAAACACTTATTGAGTTTAATCAAAAATCAAAATTTAGCGATATAAAACCAATAATTGATATGGACCCGCAAAGTATTAGCTAAATATAAGCCTTTGCTATCTTGCTTAACCTTTCCTATTTGGCTATTTTTACAAGTTGCTTTAAATAATTAACATTGCAAAAAGGATTTACAAATTATGAAATACCCTTTCACGGAAGTTGAAAAAAAATGGAAAAAACGGTGGGAAGATAACAAAACCTACAAAACTGATTTAACCAATTTGGAAAAAGCGTTATATACTCTTGTTATGTTCATTTATCCATCTGGTTCAAAATTGCATATTGGTCATTGGTACAATTATGCACCAACCGATAGCTGGGCACGTTATAAAAAACTACGTGGTTACAATGTTTTTGAACCAATGGGTTACGATGCTTTTGGACTTCCTGCAGAAAATTATGCTATAAAAACTGGAATTCATCCACAAGATAGCACTTTTCAAAATATTGATGACATACGCGAACAATTAAAAACTATGGGCTGTATGTACGATTGGGATGCAGAATTAATGACATGCGTTCCTGAATATTACAAATGGAATCAATGGCTTTTTATTGAACTTTATAAAAAAGGATTGGCTTACAGAAAAAACGCTCCCGTAAATTGGTGTCCTTCGTGTCAAACAGTGCTTGCAAACGAGCAAGTTCAATCATCTGGAACATGCGAAAGATGCGACACAATGGTTGAACGAAAAAATCTTACTCAATGGTTTTTCAAAATTACAGATTATGCCGATGAGCTTTTGGATGGATTAAAAACTATAGATTGGCCCGAAAAAACTAAAACAATGCAAGAAAATTGGATTGGAAAAAGTTTTGGAACCGAAGTAAAATTTGGCGTTGTTGGTCACCAAGATAAAGAAATACGCGTTTTTACAACTCGTCCAGATACACTTTTTGGAGTTACTTATGTAGTTCTTGCCCCCGAACTTGATTTGGTTCAAGAATTAAAACAAAGCAATAAAATATTTAGTAAAGATCAACTTAGTAAAGACAAGCAAACTCTTATTAGTAAATTGCAAACAAATAATGTTTTAATGGAGGAAACGACAAGAGACCTTAGGCAGTTTCATTCAAATAATTCAATAAAAACTGAACAAACCAATTTTATCGATGATTCAAATAACATATACTACTTATATGAGAATTTTCCGTTAACACAAGATCTTTTGAGTGAAGTATTTGAATATCCTTTAACTACTATAAGAAGCATTTTAAAAATAGTTGCAAACAATAATTATGAAGATATAAAAAATAAGTTCAAAAAAAGGACTAATAGAATAAATACTGATTTAGCTGTGCTTGAAAAATGTGAAAATAAAAAACAATCTCGAAGAATATCCAATTATATTAAGAAATCAAGTCATTTAAGCGAAATTGAACGAACTTCAACCGTGAAAGAAAAAACTGGAGTTTTTACAGGAGCTTTTGCAATAAATCCGGTTAACGGCGAAAAAGTGCCAATTTGGATTGCTGATTATGCACTTGCAACTTATGGAACTGGTTCTGTTATGGCAGTTCCTGCTCACGATGAACGCGATTTTGAATTTGCAATTAAATTTAATTTGCCAATTAGAAAAGTTATTCTTGAACAAGGAACTGATGAAAATGCAGAATTAACAGAAGCATTCACCAATTCTGGAATTATGATAAATTCTGCTCAATTTAATGGAACCGATTCAGTTGAAGGAAAATCAACAATTACTGATTGGCTTTCTGAAAATAACAATGGTGAGAAGAAAATTAATTACCGCTTACGCGATTGGTTAATTTCTCGCCAACGATATTGGGGAACTCCAATACCAATTATCTATTGCGATAAATGTGGCGAAGTAACAGTTCCAGAAGAACAACTTCCAGTAAAATTACCTTATGACGTTAACTTTAAACACGATGGTGCTTCGCCTCTTGCTGGAAATGTTGAATTTGTAAATACAACTTGTCCAAAATGTGGCGGACATGCAACTCGCGATGTTGACACAATGGATACTTTTATGGATTCATCGTGGTACTACTTGCGTTATTTAAATCCAAAATTTTCTGATGGAATGTTTGATACAAAACTTGGCGATGATTGGACTCCTGTTGATATGTATGTTGGCGGTGCAGAACATGCTACAATGCACTTACTTTACGCTAGATTTATTCATAAATTTTTGCGCGATATTGGATTAGTTAATTCTGACGAACCATTCAAACGCTTGATACATCAAGGAACTATTACAAACAACGGTGCCAAGATGAGTAAATCAAAAGGCAATGTTGTTAATCCCGGCAGCTTTATTGAAGAATATGGCTCTGATGTTTTTAGAATGTACTTAATGTTTATGGGTCCTTACGAGCTTGGTGGCGATTGGAGTGATAAAGGAATTGTTGGCGTTGATAGATTTGTTCAACGTGCTTACACGTTATTTGAAAACAATGAAAATTTAGGCAAAACTGTATCTGCTACAATTAAATTTGAAATGGATAAATTATCACCAATTGAAAAAAGCATTTATCAATTGGTAAATAAAACACTAGCCAAGTTTGAAAATGAAATTGATAATTTCCGCTTTAATACTGCGGTTGCTTCGTTGATGGAATTAAACAACGGATTGAAAGAGCTTTCGGAATGTTCAAACGAAATGAAGCTTTTTGCTTTGGAAAGATTTGCTGTTATGCTTGGACCTTTGGCTCCACATATGGCAGAAGAATGTTGGTCAATGCTTGGAAATGAAAAGGGTTTATATGACAATCCCATTTGGTATGATATTGATGAAAATGCTTTGGTTCAGGAATCTGTTACAATTGTTGTTCAAGTTAATGGAAAAGTGAGAGCTAAAATGGATTTACAACTTGATACTGATGAAGCAAAAGTAAAAGAATTAGCTTGGAGTGATGATAAAGTAAAAAATCACACAGATGGGAAAATAATAGTAAAAGAGATATACATAAAAAACAAAATTTATAATATAGTTGTGAGATAACAAACTGATTTGTTGATAATCAGTAACTTATTATTGGAGTAGAAAATGTTAGACATTAAATTTATTAGAGAATATCCAGAAATTGTAAAACTTGGGATAGAAAACAAAAACGACAAAACAAACGTTGATGAAATTCTTGAACTAGATGTTAAAAAACGAACTCTTCTTACAAAAGTTGAGGAACAAAAAGCTCAAAAGAATAAAGTTTCTGCTGAAGTTGGCAGACTTAAAAAAGCTGGTGAAAATGCCGATGAAATTATTGCCGAAATGAAGCAAGTTGCTGACAGCATTAAAGATCTTGATGATGAAGTTAGAATAGTAGAAGATAAATTAAACACTTTGATGATGTGGGTACCCAATCTTCCTCATTCTTCTGTTCCTGTTGGAAAAAGCGCAGCGGATAATGTTGAAACAAAACAGTGGCTTCCAGAAGGATTTACATTTGAAAATAACGAACCAATTCTTGACCACATTGAACTTGGGAGAAAATTAAATATTCTTGATTTTGAGCGTGGCGCAAAAATTACAGGTTCTGGATTTCCTGTGTATGTTGGAAAAGGTGCCCGTTTAGAAAGAGCATTAATTAGTTTTATGATTGACTATCACATAGATAAGCATGGCTATACCGAAATTATGCCTCCACTTTTTGTAAATCGCGAATCAATGGAAGGAACTGGACAGTTACCTAAAATGCAAGAAGATATGTACTATGCTGAAAAAGATGATTTGTATGCAATTCCAACAGCAGAAGTTCCTATTACAAATATGCACCGCGATGAAATTTTAAGCGAAGATCAACTTCCAATTAATTACACTGGCTACACTCCTTGTTTTAGAAGAGAAGCTGGTTCTTACGGAAAAGATTCAAAAGGCTTTTTGCGTGTACATCAATTCAACAAAGTTGAAATGGTAAAATTTGTTAAACCAGAAACTTCTTACAATGAATTGAATAATTTAGTTAGCGACGTTGAAGATATTTTACACGAATTGCAAGTTCCATATAGAATTTTAGAACTTTGCACAGGTGATTTAAGTTTTGGGGCAGCAAAATGTTTCGATATTGAAACTTGGTCTCCTGCGGAAAAAAAATGGCTCGAAGCTTCATCATGCAGTAACTTTGAAAGCTTCCAAGCAAGACGTGCCAAAATTAGATTTAAAAGCAAAGATAGCAAAGGAACTGAATTCGTTCACACACTTAATGGCTCTGGGCTTGCTACAAGTCGCTTAATGGTTTCAATAATGGAAAATTACCAAACTCCAGAAGGCAAAATTATTGTTCCAAAAGCGTTACAAAAATACACTGGCTTTACAATAATAGATTAATATTTAATGCGGCTTCAAAGTTCAATTCTTGAAGTCGCTTATTTTTCCCCAACCAAAATGATCTCAAAATAATATTAGCACTGCTTCTACTACGGTTTTGAAAAGTTTAACTACTGGAAACTACTATACAAGCGGATATAGCGATTGGGCCGGAATAGATTAAATAATTTTCTAAAGTACTTTGCTTTTATTTAGTAATGAATTGCGAGCAATATTTTTTATTTGGGTTACTAATTCACTTCCCGGATATTCTTCAGAAAATATTACTTGCTCCTTTATTGATCGGTAAACGTCATTATCATAATTAATTGTACCCAAGTATTTAAGGCTCGTTTTAAGAAAATGAGTTGTGGCAGTATTTATATTTTTAAATGACGTTTCCCCTTCCTCCTTGTTATCGCATTTATTAACAACAACGCCTATTTCTCTTTTGCCATACTCATTTAAAAATAATTTGGTTAGGGCATATCCATCCATTACGGAGGTTGGGTCTGGATTTATTAATAGAGTTATAATATCTACTTTGGATAGTATGTATAATCCATCTGCTTGTACGCCAGCCCCAGTATCAATTAATATTTTGTCATAGTTGTTTTCCAGTCTCTGTAAACTCAAAAAAAGATAGTCAATTATTTCTCTTCGTTTTTCTGGAAGTTTTAGCCTGCCAGAATCGCCAAATATTACATCCATATTTGGTCTTACATTTGTTGGAAGTTCTTTTAATAGAACTCTGTTTTGAAGAAAATCACTTATGGTTATTTCTGATGTAATGTTTAACATAACATCAATATTTGCAAGGTTAGAATCCATATCTATCAACAAAACCCTTTTGCCCATTAAAGAAAGCTGATATGCTAAATTCAATATAAAAAAAGATTTTCCTGTGCCACCTTTTCCTGAAGTTACTGCAATAGTTTTATTTTTGGCATCAAAATATTGAGTTTCATTTTTTACCAACTCAGCTAATCTTTTTGCCTGCCCAATCACTACGAAATATTCCCTGTTATCACCATTTTTGCTACAAAATCAGAATCGGCTGCGATTATATCATCTGGTATAACTTGTCCATTAGTTAAATAAATGAGTGGTTTTTGCGAATTTACAATTACATTTAAGATATTTCCAAAAACAACTCCCTCATCAATTTTTGTTACAACAATTGCGCTATAATTAAATAGTTCAAATTTTTTAGCCACGTCATTTAAGTTTTTTGTTGAACTTGTAGCACTAAGAGCAAGGTAAGTTTCATCCACTTTAACTATGTTAAGGAATTCGCGTGTTTTTTCGAGCTCTTTAATATTTCTTTGTGCTCGCCCAGCAGTATCAATAAATATTAAATCTTTGTCACTAAATTTTTTAATTAAAGCTGGCATTTCACTTGGCTCATAAGCAACAAGCATATCAATATTACTTACTTCCGAAAATATTCTTAGTTGGTCAATAGCGCCCAATCTATATGTATCAATTGATATAATTCCAATTTTTAGATTATTTAATATTTTAGAAATTGCTGCTAATTTTGCGATGCAGGTAGTTTTTCCTACACCAGTAGGACCAACAACTGCCACAATTTTTTGTTTGCCCCGTTTTTTAATCTCAAAACTAGTTGTAGTAATTAAGGAAGAAAGTGCAGTAATAACATAATCTTCAATGTTTGATGGATTAATAAATTCACTAGATTTCTTTATTTGATTTACAATTAATTTGATAATTGGTTTAGATACTTCTTGATAAATTAATTTATCCACATATTCTTTTAATTTTTCAGAACTTATTTGCGTTCTATTGTTTGGCTTTGGTGTAATTACAATGCTATCATTATGATTTCTGTTTTTACTTGGGGTTCCAATTACTCGTTTTTGCAAATCTCTTAATTCATCGCTGAAAGATGAACCATGCTTTGGAATTTGATTCTCAACTTCTGCTAAAACTAAATCTAGTTCTTCCTCAACACCTGATGTAATTTCAAAATGTTTTTGAATTCCAAAATCTGTTCTTTTATTTATAACTCGAGTACTTAAAATGAACGCATCATTTCCAAGTTCTTTTTTCATTAAAGCAGTAGCTTCTTTTAAAGTTGGTGCCACAAATTTTTTAACTTTCACGTCCAATCTCCAATTTGCTAATAAATTCAATTTCTACATTTGGTGGTAGTTCTGAGTATGACAGTACAATAACATCTGGGAAAGATGATGCAATTAATCTATAAAAATAAGGTCTAATTGTTGCGGATGTAATTATCACAGGATTATATCCAAATGAATAAAATTTGTCAATACCCGCTTGCAGACTAGTGTTAACCTTATTTAAAGTTATTGGATCTAATCCAAGTGTTAGTGTTGCTTCTTTCTGATTTTGCAATGTAGATGTAAATAGTGTTTCTAAGTTTTCTCCTATTACCATTGCATGAATAATTCCGTTTGCATCCTTTACTATACTTGCAATTGTATCTCCAATTGAATGCCGAGCGTACTCTGTAAGCACGTCAATATTCTTTGTCACTTTTGAATAGTCAATTAAGGCTTCAAGAATTTGAACCAAATCTTTAATTGGAATAAACTCTCTAAGTAAATTTTGAAGTACTTTTTCAATTGTGCCAAGAGGAAGTGCATCTGCATCAATATCATTAATAACAGCTGGATAATTCTTTTTAAGATTTTCCAACAATGCTTTAACTGACTGTCGTGAAAGTATTTTATCAAAATTGTTTTTTAATGTTTCTTGCAAATGTGTAGACAATACGGATATTCCATCAACAATTGTGTAACCAATTAAATCTGCTTTATCTTTTTCTTCTTTAGTAATCCAGTAACTTTTCATTCCAAATGCTGGGTCAATTGTTTCAATTCCGGTAAGAGTTTCTTCAACTTCTCCAGGATTCATAGCTAATAATCTATCAGTATGAATTATTCCATTTGAAACGAGATTTCCTTTAATTTTAATTATGTAACTATTCGGATCAAGCTGAAGATTATCCCTAACACGAACAGGAGGAATTAGCACTCCATATTCAAGTGCAATAAATTTGCGGGTTGCAGCTATTTTTTGGAATAAATCACCACCCTGGTCCTCATCAACTAGTGATATTAATCCATATCCAATTTCAACTTCTATTGGGTCTACTTGTAAATATTTTTCAAAATTCTCTTCAGTTTCTTCTTCAGCATTTTCTTCAACTGTTTCAACAACTACTTCATTTCCCTTTTTATTTTTGAAATATGTACTTACTCCAAGAACTACACCTATTATTAAAAAAGGAATTGTTGGCATTCCTGGAATAAATGCAAAAAGAAGTACTACTCCAGAAACCGTACCCAACACACGTGGATTATTAAGTAATTGACTTTTAATCTGAACGTCCAAAGGAGTTCCCGCCGCACTTCGAGTTACAACCAAACCAGCGGCAATTGAAATTATTAGCGCTGGTATTTGTGAAACTAAACCGTCTCCAATTGTTAACATTGTATAGTTTGAAAGTGCATCTGAAAATGACATTCCACGCATTGCAATTCCGATTATAAATCCCGCAATAATGTTAATGCCATTTATCATTAATCCAGCAATTGCATCACCTTTAACAAACTTACTTGCACCATCCATTGCGCCATAAAATTCCGCTTCGCGTGATATTTGGTCACGTCTTTTACGTGCATCTGGTTCAGAGATTAATCCCGTGTTTAAGTCGGCATCAATTGCCATCTGCTTTCCAGGCATAGCATCAAGAGTAAAACGAGCAGCTACTTCAGAAATTCTTCCAGAGCCTTTTACAATAACGATAAACTGAATTATAACTAGAATGATAAAAATGATAAATCCAACAACGTAATTTCCACTAACCACAAATGAACCAAATGATTCAATTACTTGTCCAGCATAACCATCAATTAAAATTAGACGAGTTGAACTTATGTTTAAGCCCAATCTGAATAATGTTAAAACAAGTAATAATCCTGGAAAGACTGAAATATCAAGAGGTGATTGGATATAGAGGGAAACGATTAAAACAAGAATTGCTAATGTAATATTAATAGCCAAGAAAAAATCCAAGAAATATGCTGGCAGTGGAATTAGCATTAAGCCCAACATAAATATTAGTCCAAACGCTAATACTATATCACTATTTTTCCCAAGGTTCATCATATTAAACAATGCTCCTTGTTGAATTTCTTTCTCTAAATATTTGTGCCAAAATCTGAGCTACTACTTGGAATAACTCTGCGGGAATTTCATCGCCAACATCAGCAACTTTATATAAAGCTCTTGCTAATTCAACATTTTCATGTAGTGGAACTCCATTTTCTGTAGCAATTTGTTTAATACGTTGGGCTAAAGTATCCATTCCTTTTGCAACAACTTTAGGCGCTGCATTTTTTTCTGGATTATACATTAAGGCAACAGCAAAGTGAGTTGGGTTTGTAATAACCACATCTGCATTAGGCACATCTTGCATCATGCGTTTACGTGCCGTTTCAAATTGAATTGATTTAATTCTTGCTTTAACTTCAGGATCGCCATCTTGCTGCTTGTTTTCATCTTTTACTTCTTGCTTGCTCATCTTCAAATCTTTTTTGTGTTTAAACTTTTGAAAGATAAAATCGGCTATTGCAATTACTGCAAACACCAAAGTTAATTTCCAAATTAGTGTTATTGATGAGTCAATCATAAATGTTGTTATTTCAGATATTGAACGATCTACAAGGTCAACAGATTCTTTTACCATATCATCTAATACGCGGTATGTAAAAAACCCAATTACAAAAAGTTTAGCAAGTGATTTTGCAACTTCCACAAACGAACGTGACGAAAAGAATAATCTTTTTATTCCAGCAATTGGATTAAATTTGCTTGCCTTTGGTTTCATAGCTTTCATTGAAAACTTTAGACCTATTTGTCCAACATTTACTCCGAAACCAATAACCATTAAACCCAATAAAATTGGAGCCATAGTTAGTGCAAAAAAGCCAAATGCTTTTAAAAAATATAGTTGTATAATATTAATATTTATGGTTAACACATCAAGAGATCGAAAAATATAAGTAGTCATTCCACCAATTTGATCAGATATAAACCCTTTAAAAATGTACAGAATGAACAATCCTCCACTGAAAACAGCAAAGGAACTCATTTCCTGACTTTTTGCAACCTGTCCTTCCTCTCTACTATCCGAGAGTTTCTTCGAGGTGGCGTCTTCGGTTTTTTCTTGACCTTCGTTAGCAGCCATTATTTAATCCAAATTATTGAATTGGAGCTTGAATTGTTATTTGCACAAATTAGGAATTTAGCCCGCCTGAGTAACATCAATAAATCAAGAAATAATTTTACTTTTTCTTTTGCAGTTTTTATGGCTTCATGCCTAATATCTTTATTCATTTTGTTCATTTTAATTTTAATTTTTGCAATTATCCCATTGCTCTTACTAATGTATATAGCTTGTTTTCAAAATCTTGCAGCAAATTTTTAATTACATAAAAATAAACTGGAAGTATTGTTACAAGAAGAAGAAATCCAATGCCAATTTTTAAAGGTTGTGTAACAAAAAAGACCTGCATTTGCGGAATCATTCTTGCCAAAATTCCTTCTGCTATATGTATAAGAAAAAAGGACACTAATATTGGCGCGGCAATCTTTACAGAAATAACAAATACTAACGAGGAATATTTAATAATTAAATTAAATAATGCTTCATTAGATTTAAATTCCCCAAGTGGAATTACTTGAAAGGAAAATGCCAGTGCTCTTATTACATATTGATGTCCATCGATTATGAAAAAAATCATTAGTGCTAAAAAATAAATCACTTCACCAATTACGTTTCCATTAGTTTCTTCAATTGGATTCATTACTTGCGCCATAGCTAATCCCATATCAAATCCAATAAATGTTCCAGCAAAGTTAAATCCATAAAAAACAAGGTTAATCGAAAATCCAATTATTAATCCAACAATAATTTCTTTAATTGCCATTGCAAACAGCCACCAAATGTTAAAATCAACAGCAATATTTGTTGGATTTGAAACACTAAATATTATGTATGCAATAACTATTGATAAAAACACTTTTACTTGCGATGGAATGCTAGCATGTCCATAAACTGGAGTGGCAATAAATGCCGTAAGAATTCTTATAAATATTAGTAAAACTAGGACAAAATCAGTTACTAAAATATTCATAGTTTAAACTACTGTACTTAAAATGGAAAATAATTTTAGTGTTATGCTAACCATTTTATCAATCATCCAAGGCATTAAAAATATTATAGCAACAGCTGTAAAAATAATTTTAGGAACAAAGGTCAAAGTCATTTCTTGAATTGAAGTAGCTGCTTGAAAAACTGAGATAATAATACCAACAACAAGCGATACTCCAAGTATTGGCGTTAAAATTACAAATACTGTAAAAAAGACTTCAGTTAAAACTTCTATTACTAATTCTTCTGTCATTTAGCCAAAACTCCTAATAACTGATCCAATAATTAAACTCCAGCCATCAATTAAAATAAATAGTAAAATTTTAAATGGAAGCGAAATCATCATAGGTGGAATCATCATCATACCCATTGATAGTAGAATACTTGCAATAATCATATCTACCATAATAAATGGAATAAAAATAAAAAATCCGATTATAAATCCAGCTCGTAATTCACTAATTGCAAATGCAGGAAGTAGAATATAAGTTGGTACTTCTGTTCTTGTTTCTGGAAGTTCTATTTTTGCCATATCAAGAAAAAGAGCTATATCTTCATCTCTAACATTTTTTAGCATAAAAAGACGGAGTGGTTCAACTCCTTTTTCCATAGCAGTTTCAATTTTCATTTCACCCTTCATAAGTGGTTGAAGTGCATCATCATTTATTTTAGAAAAGGTTGGTGCCATAACAAAAAACGTTATAAAAAGGGCAATTCCAGCAAGCAATTGACTTGGTGGCATTGATTGAGTTCCTAATGCTGTTTTCAAAAAGTGAAATACTATTATTAACCTTAAATATGAAGTAGTCATTATTAAAATTGATGGAGCAAGTGAAAGAATAGTCATCAAAAGTAATATTTGCAGTGTGGTAGATACATCTTCTGGAGTGCTTGCAGAACCAATATCTATTCCAATTTTGGGAAATGGAATAGTTTGTTTACTTTGCGCAAAAGAATTTGTAGCAGAAAATAAAACCAAAGAAACTATTATTAATATAAAAAAATGTTGTTTCACTTCATTCCTAAATTTTGTTTAAGCACTTCTGAAAATTTTAATTTTTCTTTAACTTCGTTTTCATCAATATCCTCATCAATTGAATCAAGTTCTTTTAGCAGAGTTATTGAATTTTCAGCTATACCAAGCACTAAGTAAGAGTTTTGCACTTTCACAATTGAAATAAATTTTTTGTTCATTATTGCCTGAGAAGAGATAACTTTTATCTTTGACATTTTATTTTGGCTCTTTCCAACTGTAAAACCACTTTTTCTAACAAATATTAAAGTTGCATAAAGTAAACCAACTATTAAAATAAGTGGTAAAATTGCGGTTAAAACATCCCAGATACCCACTAGTTTAACTCTTTAATATTATTCATTTTATTAAGTGTGGTAATTCTTATTCCAAAATGTTTATCAACAACCACAACCTCACCTTCTGCAATTTTTTTGTTATTAACAAAAATATCTACAGGCTCACTTGCTAATTTGTTTAGCTCTATTACATATCCTCTCTCTAATTCGAGAATGTCTTTTATAGGCATTTTTGTGCGACCTAATTCAATGTAAACATTCATTTCAAGATCTTGAAGAAACTCAAATGAATCATTTACACCTTCTGCACCAAATTGGGTTTCGTCCAAATCATCAAAATCAGCTAAGTTTGTTAAAACTTTTGCTTTATTTTTTGCTTCATCTGGATTTGAGAATGCAGCTGGTCCTCTTTGTAAATCATTATCATCGGATAAATCAAAATCATTATCATTGTTCATTGTTTCCTCGTACTCTATAAATTTTAATTTAATTTTCTAGTAATTTTAACTGCTTTTTTGTTGTTAATTACGCCAGGTCTTCCAGCATATAGTGGTTTTCCAGCAAAACTTATTATATTTTCTGTTTCAATTCTTGTATCAAGTTTTATGATATCGCCAACATTAAGATTGGATAATTCATTAAATGTAATTTTTGACCGCCCAAATTCAACTTTAACTTGTATTTCTGATAATTTCAAATTTTGTGAAATTATCTCTTGAGCTGTTGTACCTTTGTATTTATATGGTCTAATTGATGAAAGCGATTGAGATGTTAGCTTTGCCATAACTGAATCGAAGGCATAAGTAGCAAAGCAAAAGTTCATCATAAATCTTTTTTCTTCTAAAACTATTTCAAAAGAAATAATTAGTACAGACTCGTTTGGGCTTGTTATTTGTGCAAAATCTATGTTTGGCTCAAATTTATCTACCTTAAATTCGTAGCTTGTAAAGGCTGCCCAAGATTTTTTTAGATCTAACATTATTCTATCTACAACAACATCCATTACTTTTTCTTCTATTGCTGTAATAGTTTCATTATTCTTTTTTCCACTTCCAGAACCACCCAATAAACGTTCAACTAAAGTGCTTCCAAATTCTGGACTTATTTCCAATATTGCCTTAATATCTGTATCTACAATATCAAATGTGTAAACAAATGAAGGATTTGAAACAGACAAGACATATTCCGAATAGTAAATTTGATCAACACTAATAATATTAATGTTTACAATTGTCTGTAATTTTGAAACTAAAAAGGAGCTAAAGCTTTCAGCGAAGTTTTCATGAATATTTCGCATTGTACGAAGCTGATTTTTAGAAATCCTATTTGGTAATCTAAAATCGAATGGAATAACTTCTCTTGAGGTTATTTTAGCTTCTATTTGCTCATCTGTGTCACCGTCTTTAACATTATTCAGTAACGCATCAATTTCGGATTGTGATAATAATTCTGCCATTTTATTGTAATATAAATTTACTGAAATAGACTTTATTTATTTTAATATCAGGAAGAAATCCTTCAATTTTTGTTGCAATTTCATTTCTTAATGAATCTCTTTGCTCAATGTCACTTAAATCTTTTGTTGTTTTGCCAGATAAAACTGAAATTATCATGTCTTTAACTAAAAAATCTTTCCCTTCTAATTCAGCTTTTGATGCTTCGCTTGGCATATCAAATGCTAAAGAAGTTAGTAGTAACTGTCTTCCATTTGTTTTTGCTGGATTTACAATAATTTCATCAATTGCATAAATAAATTGTCCGCTTTTACCAGCTTCGCCTTCACCACCTTCTGCTTTTGATGTCTCTTCCGTTGCTACTTCTTCACCATGTACTGCTGGTGTAGTACCTCCAGCTTTGTTCATCAAAATATTTGCGGTTATAAAGTAAACCAGAATTAACTGGACAATAAATGCAGGAACACCAAATAGAATTATCTTCGTAATTGGTGAGGAGCTTTTTTCAACTTTAACTTCATTATTTTCTTCAGCCATATTTCTCTCTTAAGATTTTTCAATGACATATTCAATTGATATGCCATTAATAAAGCTGGCTTTTTCTTCATTTTAAGCTATAAAACTAAAAATGACTGGCTAATATTGTGCAGTTGGTTTTTGGTGGATAGTTTAATTAACGCAAATTTACTTGCGTTAATTTTGTGTTACTTACATTTTATAGAGGATTAAATATTCTAAATTTTAACGTAGGATTAATACGTTTATATAAACCGAACAGATTATTCAATGATTTCAGTTAAATAATCGCATGAGAACAGCTATGTTTAGATTTTAATAATATTTATACTTTCAACAAGGGAATTTGCTCAATATTCCACTAATTATAAATTATAACCCAAAGAAAATTTGAGAGCTAAACTTGGCATTCCAAAAACAAGAACACCAACGTCAATTTTATCAAAAATTGTATATTTTCTTGAAAGAGCAATTCCATTTGGCAATGGTAGATTAAATATATCTTTAAACACATCGCTGTAACTGTCAGTTAATCCTTCTGTGCTTTCTGCACCAAACATCAGGCCAGCACCAACTCTATAATAAGGATTTTTATAATGTGTAGTATTTGCAAATGCTTGAAATAGAAGACCATCAATATCTAAAAACAGAAGTCGAACAGGAATTAAGGCATAATCCCAGCCTTCCATTTTGTCATTCATTTTAAAGTTGCCAGCAATTTTTATTCCTATGGTTGCTTCTTTTCCAAATTTATAAAAGGCATAGTCGTAAGACAATTTCCCAAAATATTTTATTAGATTTAGTGAAAGTGAATGTTCACCAACGGCGGCATCAAATCCTAAAGTTAAAGATGAAGGAATTGAGAGGGAAATCTCTTTTGTTGAAATATTATCTTTTTCAACAGTTAAATGTGGCTTTGCCAAATTCATTGAATCAAGGTTCAAATCAAGCGCATCCTCATCCTCGCCAAGCAATCTTCCCATCATAAATTTTGGTCTAAATGAAATATTGGTTGCATCTTCATCACTCATTACAAATGTTGGTTTCAAATCATAAACCAATGAAAAATTTGCCCATGAGCTTCTGTTTTTGGAAGGATTATAATAAAAAGCTATTTTACCGCCATATTTTGTATCTCGGTAAACTCCATTAACTTTCCAATAGAAATCATTTCTTTCGCCTAAATTTTTATCTAACAAAATATCGTCTGGTTGATTAAAATAATATTCATTGCTTCCATTTAATACAACTAATCCATCAATCATTAAATTGAGATTCATTTTATTAACAACTTCAAAACGGCTAAGGGACAATCCTGTTGATAAGTATCCAAACTCATTGTTAAAAATTGATGTTCCAAAACCAAAAACAACTTCACTCATATTCAATTTTGTAATATTGCTCACAGTTGTATTTAACACCATATCAAATGTTGTTTCGTTACCGCCTAAATCTTGCGTTGTTGCTAATTTTGTTTCTATTCCGTTTGTAGTCATTGCAATATTAAAAGCTAAAGGAATATTATATCCAAAACTAACTACATAATCCTTCCAGATTGGAAATGCAAAGCTCAATGATGAAAATCCACCAATCTGAGAAACATCGGAGTTGTTAATATGTGTATATTCAGGCATTACTGATTGGTCGTAAATGAACATTGTAGTATCCTTCAAATATTCATCGGTTGATGAATTGATGGAAGCTTGGTCGACTATACTACTGCTTCCAATTCCAAGACGATAATTAAAATTGAAGTACGGAGCATCCACAAAAGCTAATTCCGAAGGATTGATAAAAATTGAGGATGACTCGTTTTGCATCAATGGAGCAACAATGCCGCCAGAGAGTCCAGAACCGTTTCCACCACCAAAAAAATTTGTAACAAAACCAGCACTAAAATTTAAATTGCCACCTCTAAAATATGGCATTTTAGGTGTGTCTGTTTGTCCAAAAACTAGTGACGAAAATAGTATAATAATTAGCAGATAATATTTTGTTGTTTTTGTCATTAGAAATCTATCCCTACAGAAAATCGATAAGTATTTGATAAGTCTTCAATTAAATATGTAAAATTCACTTTAGTTAAAACTGTTGTAATTTTATATTGAATTCCAAGTCCGACAGTATATTTTTCATCTGGTTCGCTATTTAAGAATTGTTGAGTTCCAGCTCTAAATGCAACAATATCAAACAAAAGATATTCAGCACCAAAGTTAAATTTTTGAGAGGTTCCAGGTAAAATGCTTGGCTTGTAATCAGTATTAATAATTACCCCTGTTGTTGGATTTAAGGAAACACCAAAAACCAATTCCATAGGAATTGACTCATTGTAACTTCCTTTTGGTTTGTTTTCTGTGCTTTTATTGTCCGAGCTCCAGTTTACTGGTGCAAAAACATCTTTTACAACTAAACCCAAAGTTATATAATCGTGAAGATGATATTGCAAACCAAGGTCTAAACCAAAACCATTTCCGTTGCCAAAAACTTGATTTAGTCTTCCCTCTTCAATTTCATCAGGATCAAAAATTATATAGTCGTCCTCATTAAAGCCATTGTTTCCAAAGGATGCGTATCTATATTTAAATGATAATCCAGCAGAAAGGTCACCAAACTGATGTCCATATGCTAACATAAATGTATTCTCTTTCAAAGCATCATCGCCCGAGTAAATTATTCCCAAACCAATTCCGTTATTGTTTCCAAGAGGAATTGATGCAGAGGCTGTTCCATATGGAATAATTTGTAATTGTTTTGAATAATTAAATTCAATTCCAATATTTTTTGCATTTGAAAGACCCGCTGGATTCCAAAATATTGAACTCGCATCATTTGCAAGAGCAACGTAAGCTTTTCCCATTCCAACGGCTCTTGTGCCAAAACCAATATCAACAAAACTTCCAGCTTTGCCCGATAATTCTTGACCAAAACTCTGTGTTATAATCAACAAAGATATGGCGATAAAATACTTAGTCTTTTTCATTTTTGCTTACTCTGTTTATAGCATTTTAATTGATATACAATTTATACACACCAACTAGTTTCCATTTTTAAAATGGAATATGGTATGTTATTTTATTAATACTACCTGAATTAATTCTTCAATTTCGTTTTTACCATCTTTTACTTTAAGTCTAATAATATAGCGTCCATTTCTTGCTATATTTTTCCTATCAGTCATTCCATCCCAAGTAATTTCCTTAAGAGAGGAACTGCTTCCATATCTACCAGGAAACTGGATGTCATTCTCAAGAACAGTTTTAATTAGTTCGCCATTCATATTATAGATTTTAATATCCATCGTAGCTGGTGGTGCATCGGAAGTAAGAAAATATCCAATCTTTACTGGCGCAACCAATGGTGAAAATGGAGTTGGAAGTACGCTTAGATAACGCAATCCTAATGGTTCATTTTTACTTACAATAGCATATTCACCAAATTGTGTTAATTTATTATAAGCAAGATTAGTATTTGTTATTTTATTCAATGCCGTATTTTTTTCTAAATTCTCAGTAACAATAATCCACTCGGTTTCTTTTGAATCATAAAGAGCAATTCCTTTTTTGCCTTCATCAAACCGAAGTGAAGCATCTATTGGCAATTGAATAATTCCACCCTTTTGCAAACTATCGCCAGGCAAAGCCGTTGAAGCATCATACGAAAGAGAATATGCTCTATCGGAAACAACATATTTATTTT
Organism: Bacteroidota bacterium; assembly: GCA_018818165.1. Classification (GTDB taxonomy): domain Bacteria; phylum Bacteroidota; class Ignavibacteria; order Ignavibacteriales; family Melioribacteraceae; genus 1-14-2-50-31-20. The sequence continues at coordinate 32,940 of JAHISP010000084.1, forward strand.
TTTCTCCTTTTGGAGTAACAAATTTTTTGACGGATTTTATTTTTGTGTTGTTAAGTTTAAGTTGAATTGGAATGTTTACAGAATTTGTTGATATAGTTATAAAGGCTCCAGCTTTATCCGATAACTCAATTGCAGTGTTTGGATAAATATCAGCATACAGCGAAACAGAAGTCTCAGAGCTTAAATCACTAATTAAATCAACTGCTTTTATTATTATATTTCCAATAAATGTTGAATCAATAGGTCTATAAAATCCTGTTTTTGTAAATATCTCATAATCCTCATTAGAGATTGACGCTCTCGGTTCAACATCCCAAGCTAAACTATTACCAAGAGTTATACTTCTGCCAGAGGTATCAGAACCAGAGATTGAAAACTGAATACCGCTAGCTCTATTTGATAGCTGATTTATTGGTGAACTTAGCGAAAGGCTGGTGATATCTATATCACTTATAGATAGACTTATATTAGAAATAACTGAAACTCCGTTTAACTTTGCAGTAACAGTAACTACGTAATCTCCAGCTTTTGTTGGAATAATTGAAACTTCAGTAGGATTATTTGAGTCTGGAATATTAATTTCAACTTCGTTTGGCGAATTCCAAATAATTTTTCCTTCAGCACTTGCACCTGTAAATTTATCAGACAACGATTCTTGCAAACCGTCTCTAATTATAAGTTTTATTGAGTAGTTGTCTCCAACACGCAGAACAGTACTATTTAATTCTGGAGTTAAAGTTATTGATTTAAGTATTCCTGCTGCTAACGGAGTAATTTTGTATTCCGCTGAACTATATTTTATTCCAAGAAATTCTACTTGTGAATAGTAACTAATTTCTTCAAGAACATTTAATGCTGGAATTTCTGCAACTAGACTTGTATCGCCCTTAACCATATCAACTTTGGTAAATGACGATTGAGAAGCAGTTTTATAGAACAAAGTTCCCTTAACATTTTCCTTATTAACATTTGATTTATAGAGAACACTTACAACGGTGTTTGCATTTGCTAGCACTTCGCTAATTGGAGTAAATCTAAAAGGCATATTTACTGTTGCTGAAATACTTGATGTATCGCTGTCTAAAATAAAATTCAAATTTGCGTTATCTGGAGTAAGGTATTCATTCTTTGTTAGATTCAAATTATATGTTCCAGCAAAGAGATTTGTGTCTGTAGAAAACAAGCCTGATTCTTCAGTTATTTTAGTTAACCTTGTACCATTTGGGTTTAATAGTGTAGCCGTAACTCCACTTAGGGGTTCTGCATAATCAGTAATTGTAAATTGCAATAAACCGCTTGGTAATAGAAAATCTGGGACAGAAATTGTGCTGTTTATTTTCTGGCTTGGTATTTTCAATAACTTGGTTAAGCTCGTACTATTTTCACCAACTAAAGAGATTTGATAAAATGTTGTGTCATTTTCAGTAGAACTTATTGGAAGCTCTGAAAAAGAATAATTTCCAGTTGAATTTGTTGAAGAGTAAAACTCCCCATAAGTAGAAACTGCTTTTAATGTAAGCTTATTTACGTCTTTAATGTTTTTTGAAACCACATTTCCTTTTAGACTTACAATAGATGGCGTTAAAATAAAATCTTGTATAACGCTTTCATTAATTTTTAAATTTTGATAAACACTTTTGGATTCAAACCCTGTACGTGATGCAGTTATGGTAAATTCATCTTTAGGAAGATTTTCAATTAGATATTTTCCAGTTATCGAATCACTTAATGCTCTGTAAACTTCACCCGTTATTACATCTCCTAAAGCTTTACTCTTTGCACTTATTGTTACTTTTCCAAGTGGAGTATTATTTCCACTACTAACCAATTTGTAAATTGTTCCACTAATTTGGGCTGTATTTTTTGTTAGTGTAAAACTCACATTTATTGAATCAGAGTTATTTAAAGTTTTGGTTTGGTTTAATGGTGTAGAAGTGTAATCAACCAAAGAAGGTGTAATAATGTAGGTATCCGAAGGAATATCTAAGAATTTTGAAATTCCCAAAGAATTGGTTGTTCCAATTTTAACATAATTTGTATCAGCATTTACAATTGAAATATCAACTTGAGTAAGAGGTTGACCGTTTTCATCCTTAATAGAAACAACAATATCTCCAATTCTGGTTACCGCATTAAAATTAATTATCTTTTCTTCATTTATACCAATAGTTACCGAGGTTGATGCTGGTGTAAATCCATAACCATCCTTTGCAGGCTTAACAACATAGCTTCCATTTGCTAAGTAGTTAAAACTATAATCGCCAGTAGATGAAGATTGTTTTACTTTAAGAACATTTCCATTGTTATCCAACAGGGTAATTGTGACATCACTTGCTCCCACATTACCAAGAATTTTTGATTTATTTACTTTTACAGTGATATTTCCAACATTTTTTTGTGTATTTGGAGTAACAATAACATTGGCTACTTCACCATTTATATAACCTTCAGAATAAATATCAGTTTTAACACTATAAGTATCAGGAGGAACCTCAGTGAAATTAAAGACTCCTTCATTTTCAGTCTGTACAATATATGAATTTGATTTTGAGCTAGCCTCAACACTTGCTGAAATTTTTAGAACTTCGCCTAATTGATTAACAACTTTTCCTACAATGCTGCCAGATATTTTGGACAACAATAAATTTTCTGAAATAGTTGTTGTATTATCCAAAACAGTAACATCTCTACTAATAGTTGAATAATTATCAAGAGTTGCAGATAGTACAAAGTTACCTGGAGCAATATTTGAAAATTTGTACTCGCCCAAATTATTTGAAATAGTTGAATATGAATCTTCCTTACTAATAAGTTGAACTGTGGCACCAGTTAATGGAGCTGAGTTTGAATTATCTTTTACAGTTCCAGAAACTTCTGCAATATTTTCTCGTAAATCTGTAATATCAGCCAAAGCATCCAAATTGGAAGGTGAGATAGTTACATCAACTACCAAAGAAGTTCTAAAATTAGTTTTTAATGCCGAAACTTTATAATTACCAGATTTTAATGATGGAATTATATATTCCCCGTTTTCATTTGAAGAACTAATATATTCATTTCCTAAATCCGATATTGCTTTTATGCTTACACCCTCAACAGGTGCACCGGCAACAGTTAAAACCTTTCCCGAAATTTTTCCATTTAATAAATCAAGTGAAAGATTAATTGTTTTTGACTCACCATCTTTTATAACAAAATTTGTAATTGTTGTATCAGAGTAACCTGTTTTTGAAAATGATATCTGATAGGTAGAACCAATAATTTTATTAATTAAAAATGTACCATCGTTTAAAGTATATATAGTTTTACCTCCGATAGGAGAAATTGAATTAACTAATACATTCGATAATCCACTTCCACCTGAGGATATACTCCCTGCAATTGTTGCAAAATTTTCTTTAAGTGTTAAATCAATGTTTTGCAAATTCTGTCCAACTGTTAAAGAAACATCAGAACTATCAGAAAGGTAGCCAACTTTTTTAGCAACTACTTTATAATTTCCCGATGATAAACCTGATGTATAAATTCCATTTTCATTTGATAAAAGTGTTGCTACTATATTTCCATCCAAATAAATTGTTATGGTAGCATCCTTTATTAAAGTATTATTATTTGAAAGTATTGTTCCACTAATTGAGGATGGATTTGGAGAAATAGTAAAACTTAAAGCTGTATTGCTTGCCGGAACTAACGCTGTTGTAGTTTTAGTGCTCGAAGAATAACCACTCTTTGATATTTCAATTTTATATTCAATGTTTGCTTCTAAAGCCGCTGAAAATTGACCATTTACATCTGTAACTGTATTTAGTACTAACACATTTGTAGCTTTATTATAAATAGTTACATTTATACTTCTACCTGGACTTTCGCCAACTTTTATATTTCCAGTTATAGTTGCAGTATTTTGAACAAGACTGAAATCATTATTCAAACTCTGCTGCCCTGCACCAATTGTAATGGGTTTTGGTGTTGCATCAATAAAACCACTTTTGGATGCTGAAATACTCCAAGTATTTGGCTTCACACTAAAAGAATAACTTCCATTAGCATCAGAAGTTGTTGTTAACTGAGTTACACCAGAAATAGCTTTTACCAAAGCTCCCGAAAGTGCTAACCCAGAACTTTTAATTTTTCCAGAAATACCACCAGCATTTAGTGATAATACGAAATTAATTCCAGAAAGCTTTCCACCTGGCTCTATTGATAAAGTTTGTGGCAGCGGCGCAATGTAACCAGTTTTTGAAACTGATATTTGATGTGTTCCACTTGGAATACTTAGTGTATAGAGTCCATTTAAATCACTTGTGGTTGATGCAACTCCAAGTATTTCTATTTTAACACCATCCACAGCCACTCCAGTTGATGTGGTTATTTTACCAGAAATAGAAGATGGATTAGGAGTTAAATCAAATTTTAGATTATCAAGCGTTTGACCAAAACCTAAAGTTAATTGCATTGGGCTAGAAGCAGTATAACCACTCTTGGAACATGAAAATTTATAAGTTCCTTGTGGCAAACTAAATGAAAATGCTCCAGTTGAATTTGAAGTTTTAGTAACCGAAGCTCCAATAGTTGGTTCGGCAACAACAGAAATATCTCCAAAAGGAATTTTGGAAGTTGTTCCATCACTATTTTTAATAGCTTTACTAACAATTCCAGATACTTGATTAGCTCTTGGAATTAAAACAAAATTTTTATTTTGCAAATTGTCGTTTGTTACTAATTTTAAACTTAATGGAGAGGGGCTAATAAATGCCGTTTTGCTAGCTTCAATTACCCAATCACCAGATGAAAGAACAAAACTATAACTACCATCTCCAGAAGAATTACTCTGCTGAGTAGTATTTCCTTTTGTTGCAAGAATTGTAGCAAGTTGAATTGGTTGTCCCAAATTGTTACTAATTTTTCCAGAAACCGAAACTTCATCCTTAACAATAGAAATTGTTGGAATGTTTATTTGTCCACTGGTTGCATTTATTATTTGCTCATTTGCTGAAAGATAACCAGCTTTACTAACTCTTAAAGTATATTGCCCAACAGTTGTGCTCAAACTAAAAGTGCCACTTGATGATGTTAAGACAGATTTTTTTTCATTTGTTACACGATTAATAATCTCAACAAGTGAGTTTGCAAGAGGCAAATTAGTGCTTTTTGCTAGAACTTTTCCAGAAATGGTGGAAGGAAATGGGACAAATGGAAACCTAATCACCTTTGGATTCTTTAACGTTGAATTCTTAGTAATTACAATTGTAAGAGTTGTATCCTTAAAACCAACCTTATTTCCAATAAATTGGTAGGTTCCTATCGCAATACTATCTACAAATGTCTGTGCATTAGAAACCAAATAAGGATTTGTGGGTGTAACACCATCCGCAATAGCAATTGCTCTGCCTTGATAATTTAATAATCCTGTATTATTTAAAGTTGAAAATGCTTCTAATCTAAACACAGCAAGTCTTTTGTTATAGAAAAAATTAAAAGTTTTGCTTACAGAACCTGCACCCTGCACACCCATTGGAATTATGAACCAAACATAAGTCCCTTTATTCAACTTTAATTTAGCATCAAAATCAATCAAATTATTTGATGTAATTGTAGAAAATATTGGAATATCAATAGTTTGCTCATTTCCACCAAACGAAGTTACTCTTTCAAAAAGATTAAACGAATAATTAACCGCCCAATCAACTTCTGTCCAAGTAAATGTAATTGTCCCTTCGTTATCAAAAGTAGAGTTATTAGCCGGCGAAATTAAACTTGGTACAGGTAATTTTGATTGATCATTTTCATAAATAAATGCATTAATTCCAGAAATTACTGAGCTGGCAAAAATTGGATTATTAGCTTCGTATAAATTTAGTATTACATAATTATAAGTTTCGCCTGGAAGTAAAGGAGCTGGAATACCATTGTCATATGGGTTAAGTAAATTTATGTCACCATACTGTGCTGAAGTTTTATTAGTTGTATAATTCCAGATTAAATTTGCACCTTCAATTTTTAAATTTCCATTTGCATCTGTCTTTACTTGGAATGGTGTACTAGAAAGCAATAACCAATATGACACTACTCCAGGAACACTGCTCCATTGAAATGTTGGTGTTGAAGTAACAATAGTACCAATTGGATTATTTGCAACCGCACCAGAAGTTGCTGTTATCACAAATTGGAACTCATTTGAAAACACTTTACCAGCATCCTTTTTTATATCACTAAGATTGTTTGAGGAAGAATTGGTTAAAATTCCATAATACATACCGGTTGAAAGTCCAGAACTTCTTCCTTTAAATCTCTGTTGGAAAACGTTATTTCCTAAATTTACCCCTTTTACATTCATCGGGAAGTAGGAATTAGTTAGATTGTAGCTGCCAGAAGTTGTACCAATTTTTATTTTCACATTTGCTGAATTAATATTTCCATTCCAAGAAAGAACAACTAAACTATCTGGATGGAAAAGAATTTTTGAACTTAAACTGGTTCCTGAAGTATTAAAACCTTGTGGAATTACAAGAATTGTTTGTGAAAATGATGCCGTAGAAACAAAGATAAAAATCAGTGATAAGCTAAGAATTTTAATTTTTTGTTTTAACAAGTTAATAATCCTCTTTTTAAAAGTTTGGAAAATTATTTAAGTGTACTATGGTATATAATAAATTTTTATTTAATTTGAAACATTTTTAATTTAAGTAAACTATTAATTTGCTCCCAAAATGTTGCTTTTATCATTGCTGGCAGTTTTAGCGAATCTGTGTAGAATCCATTTGTGGCAATCTTTCGCTTATAAGCCAATTTCTAAATATTTCTTCGCTGAGAATACTCTGAACAAAGTGAATATGCTCGCAAACACAGTCATAAAAATATTGTTTTGGAGTGAACTCAACATATTATTTAGTCAATTCTAAAAATATTTCTTCAACAGATTTAATACTTGTTATTCTTCCAACTCCTGTTCCTGCTTCTAAAATTCCATCGTCGCAATTTCCGTTAAAGATTCCTAACATTTCTCTTTTTGAGCCTAATAATTCTAATAGCTCTTCATTTGAAGCATTTCGTTTTTCGAGAGCAATTGCTTTTTTAATAAATGGATTTACAATTCCCCTTGTTAAACCAATGGATTTGAAAAACAGAGCAGTGTCATTATCATCAGCTTTTACAATTGCTTCTTTATAATTTATATGCGCGGAAGATTCCACAGAAGCGGCAAATAACGTTCCTATTTGAACTCCAGAAGCACCAAGTGCAAATGCTTTTTCAATTCCAAATTTATCTACAATTCCTCCAGCGGCAATTATTGGAATTTTTATCTCGTTTACTAATTGAGTTATTAAACTGTCTAATGGAATTTCATCGGCGCCATTATGCCCGCCGGCTTCAACACCTTCGGCTACAATTGCATCGCAGCCAACTAATTCAGCTTTTAATGCTTGTTTAAGATTTGAAACTACGTGAACAACTTTAATATTGTTGTCTTTTAGCAAGCTAATATATTTTGCGGGATTTCCAGCCGAAGTAAATACAATTTTAACACCTTCATCAATTGTAGTTTTAACTAAATCTTCGGAATCTTTTCGCAATAAAGGGATATTTACTCCAAAAGGATTTTTTGTGGCAGCCTTACATTTTTGAATATGTTCTCTTAGTAAATCTGGTTTCATTGAACCAGCACCAATAAGCCCGAGTCCGCCATTATTAGAAACCGCCGAAGCAAGTTTCCAACCAGATACCCAAACCATTCCACCCTGAATTATTGGATATTTTATTCCAAACAACTTTGTTGTTTTTATATTAATTTCATTGTTATTATAATTTTTCATTTTACAAACCAATATTTAATATTAATTTTAACCTAACAAAGAAACAATTAAATTACAGCAATAAATTTTAAATTATTATTGTCTATTTTTATATCTTTCAAAAAGAAAAGACAATTTGTAATATTTTGGATAAATTTTGATTCACACAGATTTTAATAAATTACTTGAAGAAACTTACAACCATCTTTGGAATGGACGAAGCAGACTTGCTTTATCTAACGCTAAAAAATTATTTAAGTTACAACCAAGTAATAGTGAATCCGCAATAATATTTGCTTGGGCATTGCTTGAAAACGGCTATCCAATAAAAGCTCTTGAATATGCCGATTTATCGCTTCAATTAAACGGAAGCAGTACAAAATCTAAAATGGTGCGGGCACAAATTTTATTACGCTTAAATATTTTAGATGGAGCTACAGAGGATTTTAAGATTTCAATTAAAAATCAAAAAAATTTTTTAGGAAATTCTTACCTTCAATATGCACGATTAGAAGCTAGCAAAGGGGAACTTTTAAAAGCATTAAACCTAGTGGAAAAAGCTGCTTTAATTAATCCTAATTTGAAAGAAGAAATAAGCCATACAAAGGGATTAATTATTTTGGCTTTAGAATTAATGAACAGTAAAAAAGAGCCAGGACCCAAAGAACTTCAAAATTATTTTAACAAAACAGCGTCAGCATTAAAAAGCAAAGATATTTGGTTTGTTAGCTTAGTTGCCGATTTTATTTTGAAAAACAAAGCATTAAGTGAATTCCATACCGATGCTGAGCTAATTAAGCTTGAAGGACTACTCCATTCCTTCCAGTTTAAGCCTGCTCTTGAAAAAGCGAAAAAACTTGAAAAAAAATTAAGCGATAATGAGCAGTTCAAAATTATTTATGATAAAATAATTAAAAAGCAAATGAATCAAGAACAAATTGCTTTGGAATTAGAATCTGAATTTAAGGAAACTCTTTTAGCGCCTAGTGCTATTGATGGTAACGAAAGCAAAATTGTTGAAAAGAAACAAAATAATAAAAAGCAGCGAGTGGATTCTGAATTTTTTGGTAACAATAAAGCAGATGTTTTTTCATTAAAAATATTTAACCAAACTGAGGAAGAAGCAAAAGGCAAAAGAACATATTACGAACAACTAGAAATAACAAATTTGTCGAAAGTTGGTTTAGAAATAATCTTTGAAAATCTTCAATTTGAAAAAAGCGAAAATGAATATAATGCGCAAACTATTTGGTATATAAACGATTTTGAGGTTCACAAAAACAATTTCAAACTTCAAGTTCCAATGGATTGGGACACTGTAATATTTACACAAATTGCCGAAACCAATTGGAACCTTGGGCAAGGCAAAGTTGATTTATACATAGAGAATTTTAAAATCTGCGAAAAATGGTTTGTTATTAGTGAAACATCTATTAAGCTTCAAAGTCCTCAAAAGAAAGAAGAGCCAATTGAACCACAAAGACCAACAAAAGAGATTGTTGAGCCTGTTGAAACAAATGTACTAGAGTTACCTCCAGCAAGACCGCTTGAAGAATTACTTGAAGAGTTAAATGGTTTTGTTGGATTAAAAAGTATAAAGCATGCAATTAAAGAATTTATAGACTATTTAAAATTCCAGCAAGAGCGCGAGAAGAAAGGGCTTAATAAAGGAAAAAGTTTTTCTATTAATGCAATTTTTCAAGGAAACCCTGGCACTGGAAAAACTACAATAGCTCGTTTGCTTGGAGAAATTTTTAGAGCAATGGGAATTGTTGAAAAGGGTCATGTTGTTGAAGTTGACCGCTCAAGTCTTGTTGGACAGTACGTTGGCGAAACTGCGCAAAAAACAGAGAAACTAATTCAAGATGCAATGGGTGGAATTCTTTTTATTGATGAAGCTTACACACTTGTAAAAAAAGGTGGAAGCGGACAGGATTTTGGACAAGAAGCAATTGATATTCTATTAAAAAGAATGGAAGATAAAAAAGGCGAATTTGTTGTTATTGTTGCAGGTTATCCAAAGGAAATGGATGATTTTGTTCAATCTAATCCTGGATTAAAATCACGTTTTAATCATTCTTTTACTTTTGAAGATTATACTCCAGATGAGCTTTCTGAAATTTTCGTAAAAGCAATTGCTAAAGAAGAATATCAGATAGATGAAAAATCTGCTGCTGAATTAAAGAAAGAATTTACACGTCTTTATCGTAAAAGAGACGCATCTTTTGGAAACGCACGGTTGATTTTGCAAATTTTTGAAAAATTGAAAATCCAAATTAGTAAACGTCTTGTAAATGTTGATGAAAAAGAAAAATCAAAAGAACTTCTCTCAACATTTATAATGGAAGATATTACAAACACATTGCAAACCAAGGACGATTTTAATGTTCAACTTCCTATTGATCAAGAAGCATTAAACTCTGCATTAAGTGAATTAAATAATCTGTTCGGATTGCAATCAATTAAAAATGAAGTTGCTGATTTAGTAAAACTTGTAAAATACTTTATTAAGCAGGGTGTAAATGTAAAAGATAAATTTAGTGACCACATTCTCTTTCTTGGTAATCCTGGAACTGGAAAGACTACTGTTGCACGTATTTTAAGTAATATATATTCCGCTCTTGGAATACTTCCTAACGGACAGTTAATTGAAGTTGATCGTTCGGGTTTGGTTGGTTCGCATGTTGGCGAAACAGCTCAAAAAACTACAATAATTATCGGTTCGGCAATGGGTGGAACTCTTTTTATTGATGAAGCTTATTCACTAACTTCAGGCCAAAGTAGTAGTGATTTTGGAAAAGAAGCGGTTGATACTCTTCTAAAAAGAATGGAAGACGATAGAGGTAAATTTCTTGTTATAGCTGCTGGATACACAAATGAAATGAAGGATTTTATAGCCAGTAATCCTGGAATGAAATCGCGATTTACAAAAACTTTTTACTTTGAAGATTACACTCCAGATGAATTATTAAAAATTGCGCAATTCAGCGTAAAAAAACTAAAACTAGAATTTACAAATGAAGCAGAAAGTGCACTTAAAACACATTTTAATATTATATACGCAAAGCGCGATAAACATTTTGGAAATGCTCGTATTGTCAGAACTCTTATTGAGAAAATTAGAAAAAAACAACTTCTAAGAATTGCTGATGAATCTACAGAAGAAAATAAAGATAAAATTGTTCTTACTGATATTATAGAATTTTTAGAAAAAGAAAAAATTGCACAAAAATTTGAACCTCAAAAGAAGGATTCACTTAAAATTATTGTTAATGAATTAAATCAATTAATTGGACATAGTTCAGTTAAGGAACAAATTATTAAGCAAATAAAAAGTCTTCAAGTTGGAAATTTAAGAGCTGAACGTGGACTTAAATCTTTAGGCAAAAATTTGAATTCACTTTTTATTGGAAACCCTGGTTCAGGAACTTCAACAATTGCCAAATATCTTGGAACAATTTACAAAGAACTGCACTACCTTAAAGGCGGTCATGTTATTGAAGTAAATGGAAATGAGCTTATTGTTGCCGATAGAGAACAAGCTAGAAATAAAATTGAAAGCTATGTTAATACCGCTCTTGATGGAGTTTTATTTGTTGAAAATCCTTCCCCTCTTTTTGACCAAAAAAATATTGCTGAAATGGTTTTTGATAGTATTGCTTATTTTGCTGATAAATATTTGGGAAGACTAGTAATTATTATTTCTGGAACAGATGAAGCAATGGAAATTCTTTCCCGTACAAATCAGAATATTAAAATTAAATTTAACACTAAATTGCAATTTGAGGATTATTCACCTCGTGAATTGCTTTCCATAACTGCTGATTTAGCTAAAATCAACAATTACAATTTAGATGAAGGCGCCCTTCAAGTTCTTTTAGATCTTTTTATAAAAGCTAAAGTGCGTTATTATAGAAAATATCAAAACATACGTTTGGCAGAACAAATATTATTTAAAGCTATAAGTAATCAAGAAGAAAGAATTTCAATGCTTTATAATTTGAAAGATGAATTACTAACTACAATTATTTTGGATGACGTAACCACTATTGAAATTGAAGATCTTTAATTTTTACAACAACCCACAAATGTAAAAACTTATGCCATTTGGCAAATTTCTTATCTTAAATTGGACTAAATATTTACCATTTGTTATTCTAAAATAAACCACTATGGACTGCAATTCCATAGTTTTGGTTACGAATACTTCGCCCAGTTCAGTAGCCGAAAAATTTGTTTTGAAAGACCAAATGACAAACCACAAAAACCAAATAATATCCAAATTTCAATTTCTAATATCCAAACTTTGCGGTTTAAAAAGCCCAATTTTTTTGAAAAGTTGGGCTTTTTCAGTTTTCATTTGGTAAAAGTTGGGCTTTTTTTAAAAATTCGTTTTTGCTATTTGTTTGAAATTTATCTTTTGTCTTTTGCTATTTATTAGGACATTTTAGAAGATAAAGCGAGATGCACTTAAGTACATTGTTTTAACTCCAACTTAGATCAATAAAAAAAATACTAGTTAATTAAGCATTTTGCTATGAATTCCTATCAAAATATACCGCTTATTTAATAAAAGAATAATTTTATACCAATTGGTAAATTGATTTTCGCATTATATTAAAGTAATTTTGCCTATTACAATAATAATTAAAGAAATATAAGTGGCAAACGAAAACGAAAACAAACCCAAAAGTGCAAGAACAAATATTGTTACTTCTGCTCCATCATTAAATTCTGAAGTGAAAGCAGAATCATCAATAAGTAACAATCAAAAGCCATATAATAAACGTCCAAGACGCAGTTATTATAATAAAAATAAAGTTAGCAGTAAGAGATTTTCTTTTAAGAAAGTTTCAATTGTTGTTCCCCTTTATAATGAAGAAGAATCTCTTAAACCATTAGTATCGGAAATAAAAAACACTCTTAGAAAAATTTTAATAGATTATGAAATTTTATTTATTGATGATGGAAGCACAGATGAATCTCTCAACATTATAAAAGAACTTGCAAAAACTGACCCAAAAATTAAATTTATTAGTTTCAGAAGAAATTATGGAAAATCAGCAGCGTTGCAAGTCGCATTTAAAGAAGTAACTGGAGATGCAGTTATTACAATGGATGCCGATTTACAAGATGATCCAGCCGAAATTGAAAATTTACTTGCAAAATTGGATGAAGGATTCGATTTAGTTTCTGGATGGAAAAAAGTTCGCCACGATCCATTTGTAAAAAAGCACTCTTCAAAATTCTTTAATTATATGACTCGCTTGTTTAGTGGAATAAAAATTCACGACTTCAATTGTGGATTAAAAGGATATAGAAAAGAGACAGTAAAAAATGTAGAACTTTATGGTGAATTACATAGATATATTCCAGTTCTTGCTGGTTGGAAAGGTTTTAAAATTGCTGAGATTGTTGTTCGCCATCATCCACGAAAATATGGAGTTACAAAATTTGGGATTTCCAGATTTTTCAAAGGATTTATTGATTTAATTTCCGTTACTTTTACACTAAGATATATCAGCCGTCCAATGCATCTTTTTGGATTTATGGGTGCAATTGCATTTTTTATCGGTTTTTTAATTAGTGCATTTTTATCATATGACTGGATTTTTAACAATGCTCCTTTAAGTAACAGACCACTACTTGCGCTTGGTATGTTGTTAATTGTAGTTGGTGTTCAGTTTTTCTCTGTTGGACTTTTAGGCGAGTTTATGGCTCATAATTCGCACGATGATAATGATTATAGCATTAAAGAGAAAAAGTGAATTTTACCGGTACTTTAATTAAAAGTTGGAAAATATCTGTTACTATGATTATTAAACGAGTTTCATTTGACATAAACAAAAAATTGTAATTAAATGAAAATTACTATTCTTTCCGCTGCTTATCCATTACGTGGAGGCATTGCTCACTTCGCTAGTCTATTATATAAAGAATTAGTAAAAACGAACTCAGTGGATGTTGTAACCTTTAAAAGGCAATATCCTTCATTTCTTTTCCCTGGCAAAACCCAACTGGAAACTGGCGATAATCTTGAAATAATTCCCACAAAAATTGAAATGGATTCCATTAATCCTTTTAATTGGATTAAAGTTGGTAGAAGAATAAAAAGTAATGCTCCAGATTTATTGATAATAAAACACTGGATGCCTTTCTTTGCTCCAATTTATGGTACCATTTCAAGAATAGTTAGAAAAAACAAAAAAACTAAAATTGGTGTTATTTGCCATAATATTATTCCACACGAGAAAAAACCAGGCGACAAAGTTTTTACAAAATATTTTTTCAACTCAGTTGAATATTTTATAACCCTATCTAAAAGTGTTCAAGACGATTTAATTTCGCTTTATCCAAATGCAAAACAAAAACTGCTGTTTCATCCAGTTTATTCCAATTTTGGTGAATCTGTTTCCAAACAAATTTCCAGAGACAAGCTCAATTTAAAAAGTGATAAAATAATGCTTTTTTTTGGATTTATTAGGGATTACAAAGGTTTGGATATTTTGCTTGAAGCAATTGCTTTAATTAAAAATAAAATGGATTTTACACTTGTCGTTGCTGGCGAATTTTATTCTAATCAAGAACAATATATTTCTTTAATCCAAAAATTGGAAATAGAAAACAGAGTAAAATTATTTAGTGATTTTATTCCAACTAATGAAGTAAAGTACTACTTTTCTGCGTGCGATGTTGTTGTGCTTCCTTATAAATCAGCAACCCAAAGTGGAATAGTACAAATTGCAAACAATTTTGATAAACCAATGATTTCAACAAATGTTGGCGGATTAAGTGAAGTAATTGAAAATGGAAAAACTGGCTATTTAGTTGAAAAGGAAAATCCAAAACAATTAGCTGACGCAATATTAAAATATTTCAACGAAAACAAAGAAGCCGAATTTGTGGAAAACATCAAAAAAGAAGCTGCAAAATATTCGTGGAGTGAGTTTGTAAATGGAATGATGGAACTTATTGAAACAAAGCAAAAGTAGATAACCGCAAAGACGGAAAGACGCAAAGGAATGAGAATCAAAACATTGTTTTGATTTTAAAAACATCTATTTTGCAATTTAATTAAAGAATAATAAGTAGATGAGGCATGAAAATGGAAAATGAGAAATTAAATAGGTTATCAAAAGAACTATTAGATGCTGCAATTGAAGTTCACAGAGAAATGGGACCAGGATTATTGGAATCAGTTTATGAAGCATGTTTAATTGAAGAACTTAAACTACGAAACATAGCCACAACCAGTCAAGTTGAATTGCCTCTTGTTTATAAAGGAAAGAAATTGAGCAAGGAGTTTAGGCTTGATTTACTAGTTGAACAAGAAATAGTTGTAGAGCTTAAGACTGCAAATCAGATTCTTCCATTACACGAAGCACAAATAATTTCTTATTTAAAGTTGGCTGATAAAAGATTAGGTTTCCTTATTAATTTCAATGTACCATTGTTAAAACAAGGATTTAAAAGATTTGTTAACAATTTTTAATTGGGATAAATAGACATGAAATTTGCAAAAGTGGAATCGTTAACATTTCTTTGCGCCTCTCCGCCTTTGCGGTTTATTAGTTTAGCGATTTTCTTATTATGAAAAAAGTATTAATCATTACATATTATTGGCCTCCTGCTGGTGGACCTGGTGTTCAGCGAGCTTTAAAGTTTGTGAAATATCTTCCGCAATTTGGATGGGAACCAGTTGTACTTACTGTGCAAAATCCCGATTCACCTAATGAGGATGTTTCGCTTTTAAATGATATTCCAGAAGGGATAAAAGTTTATAAAACAAAATCGCTTGAACCTTTTGAGCTATACAAAAAATTTACTGGAAAAAAGTCTGATTCCAAAATTCCTAATGATATTTTACTTAATAAAAAGAACGTTTCATTAAAAGATAAAATTGCACAGTGGGTTAGACTTAATATCTTTATTCCAGATGCAAAAATTGGATGGAAACGCTTTGCTGTAAAAAAAGGATTAGAAATAATTGAAAAAGAAAATATTGATATAATATTTACTACTTCACCACCGCAAACTGTTTCACTTATTGGAAAAAAACTATCAAAACAAACTGGAGTTAAGTGGGTTGCTGATTTTCGTGACCCTTGGATGGAAATAGTTTATTACCAAAATGTAAAACGAAGCTGGCTCACAACTAAAATCGATTATATGCTTGAAAAGAAAGTATTTACAAGTGCTAATGCTATTGTAACAATTAGTAACGATATGATTCGTATGTTTAAGGAGAAAGCAAGTAATCAAAAGTTCTATTTAATTCCTAATGGCTTCGACAACTCAGATTTTACTAAAGATTTAGAAAATAAAAATGAAAATTTCACCATAGCATATACTGGCTCTATTTCGAAAGACAGAGTGCCACACGTGTTATTTTCAGCATTAAGTAGATTAATTAAAGTTGATGGAATTAAAAATCTACGTTTCAATTTTGCTGGTAAGTACTGTCCAGAATTTGAGGATGAAATCAAGAAATATAATCTTCAAGGTATTTCGGATTTAAGAGGATTTGTTCCTCACAAAGAATCCACTCAAATTTTACAAAATGCGGATGTTCTTTTGCTTGTAGTTGATAATGTAAAAAACAACAAGGGATTTTTAACTGGAAAATTATTTGAATATATGGGAACTAAAAAGCCAACGTTTGCAATTGGTCCCGTTGATGGTGATGCGCATAGCTTTCTTAAAGAATCAAATTCTGGCGCTATGGTTGGTTATACTGATGATGATGGCGCTTATAATTTATTAAAAGCAATGTACAATAACTGGAAAGCAGGAAACAACATTTACACTTTTGATGTTCAACAATTTTCCAGACAAAATTTAACAGAGAAACTTGCAGAAGTTTTTGCGGAAACATTAAAATATAATAGGAGTAGGATTTAGAGTAAGATTAAGAAAAGAAGCATTCTTTCGTCTTGCATCTCAAATCTTGCGTCTAAAAATCTAAATTGAAAATTAAATAGGAGTAGGATTAAGAATTTCCCGTAGGGATGCCGCTGGCAAAGAGTTTGATTAAAAAGCAATACTTCTTTAGTCTCACATCTCAATTCTTGTATCTAAAAAACAAAATGAAAATAGTATCAATAATTGGAGCTAGACCGCAATTTATTAAAGCCGCTGTATTTGACAAAGCCATTAAAAAAAGAGGTGGATTTCAAAACATTATAGTTCATACTGGTCAGCATTATGACGAAAACATGTCTAAAATATTTTTTGATGAACTTGAAATTCCACGTCCAGACTATAATTTAGAGGTTGGTTCCGGAATGCACGGAGCTCAAACAGCAGCCATGCTTGAAAAAATAGAGCAAATTTTGGTTAAAGAAAAACCCGATTGGGTTCTTGTTTATGGTGATACAAATTCTACTATTGCTGGTTCATTAGCAGCAACCAAAATGCATATAAAAATTGCTCACGTTGAAGCTGGATTAAGAAGCTTCAATAAGCTGATGCCAGAAGAAATTAATAGAATTGTTACAGATAGAATTTCTGATTTGTTGCTTGTTCCATCCCAAAATGCTATGGAATTGCTGGCGAAAGAAAATCTTTCCGATAATGCAATTTTTACTGGCGATGTAATGTTCGATTCAATTCTATTTTATCAAAAAATGGCGGAAGAAAAATTTTCATTGAAAAATATCACAAATGAAAAAGAGTATTATCTCGCAACTGTTCATCGTGCCGAAAACACTGACGATAGATTACGACTCCAAAATATATTTACAGCTTTTTCGGAAATGGATAAACCAGTTATTTTGCCACTTCATCCTCGCACAAAATCAAAATTGGCTGGAATTAAATTTAATGATAACATTAAAATTATAAATCCAGTAAGTTATCTTGAAATGATACTTCTATTAAAATATTGTTCCAAAGTTCTTACCGATAGCGGTGGTTTGCAGAAAGAAGCCTACTTTATGAAAAAACCTTGCATCACATTGCGCGATGAAACAGAGTGGATAGAAACCTTAAACGGGAATTGGAATTTTATTGTTGGAACAGATCCAGAGCTGATTATAGAAAAAGTTAAAGTAAATAATTTTGATGAACAAAAAGAATATTATGGAAACGGCAACGCTGGCAATAATATTGTTGATGCATTGCTTAACTACAAGTAACTAATTTGATATATTCACATATTAATAATTTTAATTAAATGATGTAAACTATGAACAAAGTAAAAAAGCAAAAAGAAGTAACTGGAAAAACAAAAATAAATATTTTGGATTCACTTCCAAGCAAATACAAAAACCTAATTGGCACATTGATAATATTACTTCCACTTCTATACTATTTTGGTGGTTGGATTGTAAATGGATTGCAACCAATTGGAAACGATTCGCTTGGCTCAATTGGACAAACGCATCGTTGGGTTGAGTGGAGCAAAGAAAATGGCGAACAGGTGTTGTGGAATCCGTCTATTTTTGGCGGTGAGCCAATCTACTCTAGAATTACACCAGAAATAATTCATGTAGATTCTGCTTTAAATTATGTTTCTAAAATTTCTTATTGGGCATTCCTTTATCTTTTTCTTGGAGGATTAGGTTTGTTCTTTCTACTTCGTTATAAAAATATTCCTTGGTATTCTGCTGTAATTGTTGCAGTGGTTTTTACACTTTTACCTGACTGGCAAGCGCAGATTGGAGAAGGGCACAATTCCAAACTTCGTGCAATAATGACTCTTCCATGGTTAATATTAAGTTTTAGTTATTTGTTTGAAAAAAAGAGTTGGCTCAGTGCTGGACTTTTTGCACTCGCTTTTTCATGGTTGGTTAGAACACATCACTTCCAAATTGTTTTTTATGGTGTGTTAATACTATTTGTAATATTTATTTATCCAACCATTAAATTAATTATTGATAAAAAGTTTAGCGATATCTTATCACTTTTCACAAAATTTGCTGTCGCATTATTATTAACATTTATGATTGCTGCACAACCTCTATTTACAACCAATGAATACGCAGCACATTCAACACGTGGTGGAAATCCAGTAAAACTGGGAGCCGAAGCAGCATCAGCAACACAAGGTGGTGGAGTTAGTTTTGAGTATGCGACTCAATGGTCGTTTGCTCCAAAAGAAATAATGAGCTTTTTTATTCCACGTTTTAATGGCGGATTGCAAGGCGAAATATATGATGGGGATAAATTCAATCAAGTAAAAGGCCAACGTGTACCTGGTTATTGGGGAGAAAAACCATTTAACGGAAATTATGCATCAATGGGAATGATTTTGTTTTTGTTTGCTCTCCTTGGCGTTTATTATTATAGGAAAGATAAATTTGTAATCGGCGTTGCATCATTTGTGTTGCTCTCACTTTTGCTCAGTTTTGGAAGGCATTTGCCAGAGCTGTATAAATTATTCTTTTACTATGTGCCATACTTTTCAAAATTCCGCGCACCTTCAATGATTTTAAATATTACATTTATTGCAACTTTAATTCTTGCTGGATATGGTTTAAAAGGAATTGTTGAACTTTATAAGCCAAAAGATTTGAAATTTATTGCAGGCATTTTTGGTGGTGGAATTGTTTTGACTTTGGGCATTTTGTTAATGAGCAGCTCATTTGCTTATACAATGCCTTCTGAAATTGGAAGATATGACGCAAACACATTCAACATAATTAAAGAAATTCGTCAAGAGTTTTTAGTTGCAGATACACAAAAGCTGCTTATATTTTTAGTAATTGCATCCGCAGTTTTATTCGCATTTCTTTTCAAAAAAATTAAATTGGAAATGTTTATAGCATTATTACTAATTGTTGCTACTGCAGAAATTTTTTCCATTTCTAATCGTGCCCATAAAATAATTAATTTGGATAATATTGAGCAACTTGAAAAGACAGTATTCAAAGAAACTCCAATTACCAAAATACTAGCAAGTGCGGACGATAATTATAGAGCAATAGTTTTGGGCAATAATTTTACAAGTAATGACTATGCGTATTTTTATCCTTTAATAAGTGGTTATAGTGCAATAAAGCTGCAAGTTATCCAGGATATAATTGCAAACAATCTTTATAACGCAAATACTCCTGATAGAATTAACTGGAATGTTATAAATATGTTAGGTGGAAAGTATATTATTTCGTCATCACAAATTACTGGTGATTCCCTCAAAACAATTGCTGTAGATAATGAGAAAAAAGAAATACTTTATTATAATCCAAATGCTTTTGAGAAAGCTTGGTTCGTTAAAGAACTTAAAGCCTTGCCAACAAAGGAAGATGTAGTTCTCGAAATGAATAAATTAGAATTTAATCCTGCAAATGAAGCATTATTGGTTGGAATTGGAGAAACTAAAGTGTTTACTGGTGAAGGGAGAATTGAAATTGACTTTAAATCTCCAAACAAAATTGAGTTTAATTTAAATTCAGATTCAACTCAGTTTTTAGTTTTATCAGAAGTCTATTATTCCGATGGATGGAAAGCAACATTGGATGAAAAGGAAATACCAATTCAAAAAATAAACCACATCCTTCGGGGAGTTGAAGTGGAAGCTGGAAATCATAAATTAGTTTTTGAATTTAGTCCAGCAACTTACAACGCAAGTGTAACAGCCGTTTGGATTGGCGATATTTTAACATGGCTTTTAATTATTGGTGGCGGTTACATGATTTACAGAAAAAGGGAACTTGCATAAATGCGCATAGGAATGATTTTAGATAATGAGTTTACTGGCGATCTTCGTGTGGAAAATGAAGTCTTATCTCTAACACAAAAAGGTTATAAAGTATTTGTGCTGTGTTTTAATTATGGTGAAAAAGCAAACATTGAAAACTTCTATGGTGCTAAAATTGTTCGTTTTCATCTATCCAAAAATATAAAGAATAAACTTAGGTTTTTTAATAACACTATTTTTGATATCTATTCACATATTTGGAGCTATCAAATTAGGAAATTTATCAAAAATTATAACATAACTGTTTTGCATGCGCATGATCTTTATATGGCAAAATCTGTGATTCTGGCAAACAGAAAATATTATTTAGAAACCGTTCTTGATTTACATGAAAACTATCCAGCAACTTTAGCTACATATTCATGGACAAAAACTTTTTTGGGAAGAATTCTTGTGAATCCTCAACGATGGGTTGACAAAGAAAAAAGATATTTCCCCAAATTTTCAAAAATTATTTTACTAAGCGAGGATTTCAAGAAAATTCTAACGAACAAATATCCTATGTTAGAAAGTAAATTTTACGTTTATCCAAACTATCCTAACACTGAAAATTTACTTAGCTATGAAATTAATCATAGAATATTGGATAAAGGGAATGACTTCATAATTTTTTACTTTGGTGGCATAGCAGAGCGAAGAGGAATATTTACACTGCTTGAGAGCTTAAGGCTTCTTTTAGCAAAATCTTCAGTTTATAAAGTTCTTTTGATAGGACCTGTTGATAAAGCTGATGAAGTAAAGTTAAAGGCATATCTGGAAGATCCAGGTTTAAGGGATAACATTATTTACTATCCTTGGAAAGATATTTCTTTGTTGCCATCTTTTATTGCTATAAGTGATGTTTGTATTTCTCCTATTTTCAAAAATGACCAACATGAATCTGGAATTGCAAATAAAGTTTTCCAATATATGCTTTTCGAAAAAGCAATTATTGTCAGTAATTGCAAACCACAACAACAAATTATTGAAGATGAAAAATGTGGTTTTGTTTTTGAATCTGAAAATCATGCTGATTTGGCGGATAAAATTGAAACTCTTTATAAAGATAGTGATTTATCACACGAAATGGGGATAAGAGGTAAAATTGCTGTTTTAAATAAATATAATCTTAATTGTTCAAACAAAGAATTAACAAATTTGTATAATTCACTAAAGCACTACTAACTTAAAAGAGACAAATGGATAATAAAAAATATTACGATAATTATAATTGGGAAAAAGCAGCGTTATCGGAAAAAATTGGTGATAAAATCGATTTAATAATTAATTCAATTCCAAAAGAGGTTAAAAGCATTTTAGATGTGGGATGTGGTGATGGTACAATTTCAAATGGATTAGTTAGTAATTTTAATATTTTGGCAGCTGATAGAAGTTTAAATGCATTAAAGTATGTAAAAACTAAAAAAATAAATATATCCGCTGACTTTTTGCCAATTAAAGATAATTCATTTGATTTAGTATTTAGTAGTGAAATGATTGAGCATTTACCTGATGATATTTTTACTAAATCAATTAGCGAGATGAAAAGAGTTAGCAAAAAATATATTTACCTGACCTTTCCAAATGATGAAAACATAAAAAAACAAGTTACCGAATGTACAAAATGCTCATATGTATTCAATAAATCCTATCATTTAAGAAGTATAAACCTAGAGTTGATTAAAAAACTTTTTCCAGAGTATAAGGTTAATTTAGCATTCGAGTATGGAGCTAAAATCCGCGATTATAATAAGGTACTCAATTTATTAAAACACAAATTTGTTCCATCATCAGCTTGGATACCAATGTTTTGGACTCCAAATCAAAAGAGAACTACTTCATGTCCAAATTGTAATCATCAATATGAAATTCCTTATAAGTTTAATTTTATTGCATTTGTTCTAGATAGACTTAACGTAATTATTTCTAAAAAGCGTCCATATCAACTCTGTGTTTTGTTGGAGAAACAATAGTGTTTTCAGAAATAAAAAAGACTATTAAGCATACTGCTATTTATAGTTTTGGAAATATATCTACAAAAATAGTTGGATTTATTCTTCTACCCCTATATACCAATTATCTATTACCAGAGGACTATGGAATACTAATTATATTGCAAACAATACTTCAAATTCTAATAGGGGTTTTCGGGTTTAATTTACCAACAGCAATGATGAGGTGGTACGCAAGTGAAAAAAATGTTAAAACTAGAAACTCAATTGTTTTTAGTACACTTTTCTCAAGTACTATAATATCTGTAATTTTAAGTCTTATTTTGATTCCATTCAGTAAAGAATTTTCGCTTTATTGGTTTTCAACAGATCAATTTTCAAACTATTTTATATTTTTATTTTTAGCATCATCTGCTGGAATTATTAGTAATGTTCCATTAAATGTAATTAGACTGAAAGAATTACCTAAATTTTATGTAATTCTTTCAGTGCTAAGGTTTACAACCATTATTTTGTTAAATATTTACTTTGTAGCTTATGCAAAGATGGGTGTTGAAGGTATTATGATTAGTGAATTTTTAGGTTCATTAATTGTTATTGTATTATCGTTGCCTATTTTAATTAAGGATTCGAATTTTATTTTAAATATGAAAATTCTGAAGGAAATGTTCATATTTGGATATCCACTTGTATTTTCAACTGTTTTTTCTTTTGTACTTACTTTAGGAGATAGATTTATAATTGAATCTATTGATGGTGTTGCTAGTGTGGGTGTTTATTCTTTGGGACATAAAATAGCTAGCGTTATAAATATGTTAATACTTCAATCGTTTCAGTTAGGATTTTTGCCACTTGCATATAAAAAACTTGGTACTCCTAATGATAAAAGATATTTTTCAAAAATTTTGACTTATTATACTACTCTTTTAGCTTTTTCGGTACTTGGCATTTCAATGTTTGGGAAGGAGATTCTTGAAATACTCGTAAAAAATCATGAATATTGGCTTGCATCAACAGTAATTCCAATCATCGCTTTTTCATTTTTGATAAGAGGTCTTCAATATAATTTTTCACTTAGTTTTCATTTTGAAAAAAAGACAGGGTATGTTACAACTATTATTGTTATCACATCAATTATTAATATTCTACTCAATTTTATTTTAATAAAAGAAATTGGCTTTCTTGGAGCAGCATACTCTTTGTTGATTTCTTCAATAATAATGATGTTTTTGTCATACCATTATGGTCAAAAAGTTTATAGAATACCTTATGAATTAATGAAAATTTCAAAGATTGTTGCAATTTCTTTGCTATTATATTTACTTTCATTTTTACTATCAGATAAAGGTTTGTTGGTAAATCTTATTTTTAAAACTTTATTGATTATTTCTTTTCCAATTATTGTATATAAAGCTTCAATCTTTGAGGAAATTGAGATAAGTAGTTTGAAAAGGGGTGTTCATGATTTAACTAATAGGTTTAAAAGAAAAAGGTAAATATCCAACCATTTGTTTTTTATAAATACGCTATTTGGCCAATCCAAGTTACACTAATAAACATAAAGTAAAATTGGCTTAATAATCTTTGATTAACCCAATTTGTTTTTCAAAATAAAGATAGACGAAAATTAAATGACAGTTTCTATCCTAAAATTATGGATATTAGATATTGCCAAACGGTTATTAAGAATATACTCAAATACATGTAAACATATTGCAACAGTAATTTTTCTTTCCGTTTAAGGTTTGTCATATCATCATCTTCAATTTTATAATGTCTATTAACATAAATTTTCCTGATCATAACTGGATTAAGTATATAACGATAAAAATTATTACAATTTCATTTGTTTAATTATTCAATTTTTTGGGTAACCCCTTCGGTTAAGAAAATATTAGAACAATTTTGCATTATTATAGTTAATTTTGTTAAAACATAATTGATAATATTTAAGAGACACTATGAAAAAGGTTCAAAATTACTTTCTGGTTTTTCTATTTCTTTCATTATACTCATGTAGTGATATTGAAGATAATAGCATTAAAATTGGTAAAGCGTTTTTGGCAATTGACATGTCAAATGCTCCTTCAGATGTTGCGGATATAAAAGGAGTTCTATCTCGAGATGGGTATACTTCAATTCTTTTTAACTTTTTTTATCATTGGAGCATAATATGAAAATAATAATTTTACTTATCATCATTAGTTTATTAACAATCTCATGTTCTCAAGAAATTACAACACAAAATGAAAATGCTAGAGGTGGTATTTTACTAAATCTTGATAAAGAAAATACACCTGAAGAAGTAGTTTTAATAAAAGTTGAATTATTTAGTGATGAGTTTGAAAATAAAGTTATTGAAGTTGAACCACAAAATAGTAATAATGGGGAAATCTTCTTCGAAAAAGTTGAGGTTGGAAATTGGAAAATGGAAGTAAGTGCATTTAACAATGAAAGTGTCTTAATATATTTTGGCACTTCAAATATTTCAGTGAAGGTTGACGAAATAACAACTATATCTATTGAACTTAAACGAGTAAATGGTAGTTCAACAGGATCTGTTTATATATCTGTTACTTGGAATGATGATATTTTTAACTGGTTTGATTACCCTGCTAATCCAATTTTGAAGAAGCAAAACACCAATTTTGACTATAAAGGAATATCTCAGTCTTTTGTAGTCAAAAAGGATAATAAACATTATATGTGGTATACTGGCTTAGCAGGTAATTCCCTACATATATATGCTGCTACTTCAGATGATGGATTAAATTGGGTGCCATATTCTACTGACCCCGTTTTAAGTCCTAATACGGCAAATTCATGGGAAAGCTATGGCGTATCCGCTGGAGCAGTAATTTTGGAGAATGGTTTATTTAAAATGTACTACACTGCACGAAGCACTGAAGAAAGTGATTATTCTCCTTGGTATATTGGTTTAGCTGTTTCAGAGGATGGTTTTCATTGGAGTAAAAGACAGAATCCTGTATTTACCGGAGCAACTGGGCAGTGGGATTTAAAAGTTGGTGTAAGTGCTATTCAAATTATCAATGGTCTTTATTATATGTATTACACTGGAAAAACTTATTTAAGTGATCACCAAATTGGGATTGCTAACTCTGTGGATGGAATTAATTGGGAACGCTCTGGTGCAAATCCAATACTATCTAATAAACAATCATGGGAAGGAGAAGGCTATTATTATCCCACAGTTATTAAAAATAATGATAAGTATTACATGATTTATAATAATAGTGTTTCCAACGTAAGTGGTTTTGGTTATGCTGAATCGAATGATGGAATGGAATGGCGTAAATTTGACGCAAATCCATTTATTACTTCTGATGAAACTACTAAAAAATGGGAAAGAATGCTTTATCCTTGCATTATAGAATTAGATAATGAATTTAGATTATACTATACTGGGTATAATGTTTCAAGCGATGAAAGAGCTATTTGTGTTCTCCGTTCATTTAAATAATTTAATGATAAAACCATCTAGTCCGATTGGCTTTATCGGACTAGATTTGAATTCCACCCATATTCAGCAAACTGCACGTATAAATTCAAATCATATTTTCTTTAATTCATTAAAACCGTATTTTAGAATTTTTAAATAACGAAATTATAAAAGGATTCAAATGAAAAAGCTATTTGTTTTCACTATTTTTTTTACTTTAGTGGTACTCATTATTTCTTGTAGTGAATCTAAAGAGAATAAAATAACCGACATAATCCCCAACATAAATCTTCAATTTAATACTGAGAAAACCATAGTTTTAAGTGATTTATTTTATAGCGAAAATTATGAACTAACTTTTTCTGATAATCCCGTTGTGGAAATTAATTATAATGAAGACTCCAATTCTGTCTTACTAAAATCTAAAAATAATTTTGTTGGAATGACACTTATTGACTTTACTCTTGATGATAACGTTTACAGTATTCCAGTAACAATTCATAAAAATGCTGCGTATAAATTCCAATTCACCCCAGATAAAAAGTATAATGAATTATATTTATTTGGTAGTTTCAACGGTTGGAATAGAAAAGATATTGCAATGACTGATGAAGACGGCGATGGTACTTTTGAAGCAGAAACCACTTTAGAACCTGGCGTTTATCCATACAAATTCTTTGGCGATGGCGAAGAAATTGTTGATCCAGCAAATCCAAATAAAACTCCAAATGGTTTTGGCAGCTTCAATTCGCTAAGAACTATTGATGAAATCACTACTGAAAAAATATTTTTGCACACTGATGATATTCAACTATTGAAAGATGATATAAAATTGTTTTCTTTTAAAATTGAAGGCATACAATCATTCCAGAGTGTAAATGATACAAATATTATTGCCTTACTAAATAACAGAAAAATTGATGGAAAATTTGTTGATGTGAAAGCAAATATTCTGGATATATACTTAATTCCTCAAATCTTAGGAAAAAAAGATTTACTCCGTGTTGCAATATCAAAAAATGGAATAACGACAAACTTCCAAAATGTTCTTTTAGAAAATGGGTTGCCAGTAAGCAACAATTCAGAATTTGATTGGCACGATGGAATTATTTATTCGCTAATGATTGATAGATTTAGCGATGGGGATACTTCGTTAAATAATCCAGTAATACACGATTCCCTTTCTAGTAAAGCAAATTATATGGGCGGTGATTTACAAGGAGTAATCAATAAGCTAAACAATAGCTATTTTGATAGTCTCGGAATTAATACAATCTGGATTTCACCTGTTTATGATAATCCAAATATTGCTTTCCGCGAATACCCTGCACCACACAGATGGTACTCAGGCTATCATGGATATTGGCCAATAAGCAATACAAAAATTGAAGAAAAATTTGGAGATATGAATAAACTAAAGGAGCTAGTTAATATTGCGCACAAACATAATATTAAAATTCTTTTGGATTTTGTATCTAACCATGTTCATCAAGATCATCCATATTATCAAAAAAACAAGGATTGGTTTGGTAAATTTGATTTACCAGATGGAAGAAAAAATATTCGCTTTTGGGACGAGTTTCGTTTAACTACTTGGTTTGAACCTTATCTTCCTTCATTTGATTATGTTGGTTCTAAAAATGCATTAGATGCAGTTACTGCTAATGCGGTTTGGTGGCTTAAAGAAACTGGTGCTGATGGATTTAGACACGATGCTGTTAAACATGTTCCAAATGAATTTTGGCGCGAGCTTACAAATAAATTAAAACGTGAAATTGAAATTCCTCGCAACACTCCTATTTATCAAGTGGGTGAAACTTTTGGAAGTTATGATTTAATAAGTTCGTATGTAAATAACGGACAACTTTCAGCGCAGTTTAATTTTAACCTTTACGATGTTGCACTTCCAACATTTATTAATAGCGATATGTCATTTAGCGGTTTGGATAAAGAAATGCAGAAAACATTTTCTGTTTATGGAGCTTTGCATTTAATGAGTAACATTATGGATAGTCATGATAAAAATAGATTTATGTCTTTTGCCGATGGTGATTTGAACGTAAGTCAATGGTCTGCGACAGAAGAAGGTTGGAACAATCCACCCAAAGTTGACAATCCAGATAATTACAAAAAGTTAACTTTATATATGGCTTATATGAATACAATTCCAGGATTACCAGTAATTTATTATGGAAGTGAATTTGGTATGACTGGAGCCTCAGATCCTGATAACAGAAGAATGATGCGTTTCAACAACGACCTTTCAGAATTTGAAAAAAGCACAATGCGTGATGTTTCCAAAATTATAAAAATTAGAAGTAGTCACACAGCACTTCGTTATGGTGACTATTACAAACTAATTGCTGATAATAATGTTTATTCTTACATCCGTTCTGATTTTAACGAAAGAATTTTGGTGGTTCTAAATAAAAGCAATAATATTGAATTTAGAACTATTGAGCTTCCTCAATTTTATAAAGCAAATAAACTGGTTAGTTTAATTAATGGAAATGAATTTGATATTGATGGAAACTCATTGAATCTATCAATTGCTCGGGAAAGTTATAATATTTATATTATTGAATAATTTATATTTATAGAAAATTTGAAGGTTAAAATATTCCAAATTAAAAGAATATATTATTTTAACCTTCAAGATACTTCAGCAGTAAATTAATAATAAATTTTAGATCGAATTGAACTTATAAACCAAAACAGATTACATTTTTTTATAACAATAAATTAAAAGACATTTCATCGAGATTATTTTCCATTTATTAAAAGATTAAATTACTCCAGAAATAACTCAGACAAAATATTATTTCTTGACAATAAGTGAATGTTCGTTTATCTTAGCACATGAGAATAAAAGATATAAATAAACAAGAAGCAATAATTGAAGCCACCGTTTTACTTGTAAATGAAATAGGATTTGTATCGTGTTCTGTTTCAAAAATTGCTAAGAAAGCAAATGTTTCTCCAGCAACTTTATATATTTATTATAAGAATAAGGAAGACTTACTCGTTTCAACCTACATTGAAGTTAAGAAGAAAATGAGTAAAGCTTTGCTAAATGGTTTTGATGATTCAATGCCATTTAGAGATATTCTGGAAAAATTCTGGAAAAATGGATTCAGATTTGTAAAAAATAATAAGGCGTTATTTCAATATGCGGAGCAATTTGCTAGTTCTCCATTTTCTGAATTGGTTAATCCAGCGGAATTGGAAAAACATTTTGAGCCAATGATAAAGGTTTTACAAAAAGGAATTGAGCAAAAAGTTATCAAAGATGTTCCATTTGATATTCTTGCTGCCTTTATTTTTTATCCAATGATGAATTTAGCTAATTCAAAAACGTGCAAAAGCCTGGAATTAAATGACAATACAATTGAAGTAGCATTTAAATTAGCTTGGGACGCAATTAAACTCTAAAAATTTTTAACTATAAATTAAACGAACATTCATTTATAAAATTTAACAATGAAGAATAGAATAAAGAAGATTATGAAAATTAGCACAATAGCTCTTGGCGTTTTAATACTTGTTGGGATGTTATTTGCGCAATCTTGTTCATCTGCAACATATAGTGAAAAGGATATAATGATGAAAAAAATAAATAAATCGGATAGATACGATGGAAGTAAATTCCTAAACTACACTCCAAGTCCAGAAATGAATTTCATAAAAATGCTCCCAACAATGTGGAATTTTCTTGTAACAGATAACGAGAGAATGCCAAAGTTTGATTTACCGACACAAAAAGTAGATTTTAGCAAAATTACAAACGCCAAACCTGACGAACTAAAAGTAACTTGGGTTGGACATTCATCTCAAATAATTAATATTGATGGAAAAATAATTTTAACTGATCCTGTTTATGTTAATAAAACCGTATTTATGGGACCTTCCAGGTATAACGGAGATGTTCCGTTAAATATTGATGAATTACCAGAAATTGATTTAGTTTTAATATCGCATAATCATTACGATCACCTAAATATTGAAACTATTAATAAGATACATCCAAAAGTAAAACGGTTTTTAGTGCCTATGTTGGTTGGAGCAGAGCTGGAAAAAGCTGGTGTTCCACAAGAAAAAATAACTGAATTAAATTGGTGGGATGAATTAAAAATTGACGAAGGGTTCACAATTGCTTTCACTCCAACTCAACATTTTTCTGGTCGTGGAATATTTGATAGAGATGAAACTCTTTGGGGATCGTATGTTATTCATGGTCCACATCACAAAATTTTCTTTAGTGGTGATTCGGGATATTTTGATGGCTTCAAAGAAATTGGCAATAAATACGGACCTTTTGACTATACTTTTATGGAATGTGGCGCATATAACGAAAAATGGCATTATGTGCATATGTATCCCGAAGAAACGGTTCAAGCACATTTGGACTTAAAAGGAAAAGTACTTCAACCAATGCATTGGGGAACTTTCAATTTAGCCCTTCACGCTTGGTATGATCCAATGATAAGAGTTACAAAGGCTGCTGATAGCTCAGGAATAAAGTTATCAACCCCTGTAGTTGGGGAAACAATAACTATTAATGAGAACGTAAATACAGAACTTTGGTGGGAAGAACTTTTAATGAACGCTGAAATAGCGTATTCAAAATAAAAACGCAAATGAAATTCTGATAAAAGCATTTGCAAAAAAACATAATATAATTTGAGGTAAAATTATGCAAAAAAATAACTGGACAGCTGAAAACATTCCAGATCAAAGTGGAAAAATAGTAGTAGTAACTGGCTCAAGCAGTGGAATTGGATATGAAGCTACAAGAGTGCTTGCAAATAAAAATGCAAAAATAATTATTGCCGTACGAAATCTAAATAAAGGTGAAAATGCAAAAGCAAAAATTCTAGCTCAGAATAAAAATGCTAAAGTAGAAGTTATGAAAATTGATTTGTCAGATTTATCATCAGTAAAACTATTTGCGGATGAATTTAAGAATAAATTTGATAAACTAGATTTACTAATTAATAATGCTGGAGTAATGATTCCTCCGTACTCCAAAACAAAAGATGGATTTGAATTACAGTTTGGAACTAATCATTTAGGTCATTTTGCATTAACTCTGCAATTATTGGATTTAATTATTAAAACTCCTAAATCCAGAATTGTAAATGTAGCAAGTTCTGCACATAAGTATGGAAATATTGATTTTAGCGATCTTAACTGGGATAAAAGAAAATACAAAGCTTGGCGTGCATATGGTGATAGCAAAATAGCAAACTTATACTTTACAAAAGAGTTAGCAAAAAAATTGGAAGACAAAAATATTTTGGTAACTGCAGCACATCCTGGTTGGACAGCAACTGAATTGCAAAGACATTCTGGAGTTTTTGAATTTGCAAATAAATTTTTTGCGATGCCAATTGAGCAAGGAACTTTACCAACTTTAAGAGCCGCAACCGATTTGAATGCAAAAAGTGGTGATTATTATGGTCCCGATGGTTGGCAAGAATGGAGAGGTTATCCAGTAAAAGTACAACCAAATAATCTTGCAAAAGATGAAACAATTGCAAAAAAATTGTGGAAAGTCTCGGAAGAATTAACAAAAGTAAAATTCAATTTATAAAACTAGAAAAATATTTAGCACATCATTTTTGTAAAATATTGATGTGCTATTTATAAAGCAGCATAAAATCCTCTATAAATATTTTCTAACATCCACCGATTTCATTCCTGCTTTATCCGCAGCTTCTAGACCAAAATCACCATCTTCAAATACTAAACAATTTTCAGGAGCAACATTCATAAGCTTTGCACACTCTAAAAATATATCTGGATTTGGCTTTGCTGGTATTTTGTCGTTTGATGTAAGAATAAAGTCAAATAATTTTAAAATTCCAATGGAAGTTAACGAAGAATGCACGTTATATTTTGAACCACCTGAAGCTACTGACATTGGCATCACATTTTTATATTTGAGTGCAATATCAACAATTGGTTGAATTGGTTTTGTAAACTTAATTGTTTCCTTTGTAAGTGTGGCTTTGTCTTCTGCAACTTTTTTGAGATTAAGAACATCATTAAACTTTTCGTTGTAAAGTCTAATAATTTCTGGTCCAGGAGCGCCTTTTAAGCTGTCAATAAATTCTCTTGGGAATTCCCGCCCATTCATTTCAAATGCTTTTTGCCAAGCATCTAAATGTAATGCCATAGTATCAGCTAATGTGCCATCGCAATCAAATATTAATGCTTCTATATTTTCTGGTATTTTTATCATTGTTTTCTTTTTATTTATATGAGTTTAAAAACTAAAATTTCGTTTACAAATATACTTCGATAATATTCTATTAAAAAGGTGGCTTAATTTATTATGGGTTAAATACATATTAGTCTTATTCACAGCTATTAAATTCACACCAAATCGGAATATATAATTCTGCATTAGTATCTTTAGTAATATAATTTTCAAAAAGTAGACAGAAGAATAAATAGATTTTTTTAATTAATAATAGTTGGATAAAAATGGTATATAAAGTAAAAGAGGCAGACTCTTTTTCGAATAACGGTTGCGAAATTGGTGAGTTAAATAATTTTATGGGAGATTTTCCAACGCATTTTCCGAAGGCAAAATTTAAATTATCTTATAACGAAAAATCGCTTTTACTCCGGTTTGATTTACAAGATAATTTTGTAATTGCAAATTCTGAAAATCATTTTGATAATGTTTGGGAAGACAGTTGTGTTGAATTATTTTTCACTCCTTCTACTAATAATGAAGATGGCTATTTTAATCTGGAGATAAATTGCTGCGGAAAGGTTTACTTCCAACATCAGAAATCAAAAAGAAATCAAGTTAAAAGAATGGACATAAATGACATTGATAAGTTGAATGTAAAATCTTCTTTTTCTGGTTCAATAAAGGAAGAAATAGTTAAGCCTACAAATTGGTTTATTGAATGTGAAATTCCATTTGACATTTTAGCAAAGTATTCTAGAATTGAGCTCCCCAGTATAGGAGTTGAGTGGCGGGCAAATTTATACAAGTGTGCTGACGCATCATCGCATCCTCACTGGCTTACATGGAACAAAATTGATTTCCCAGAGCCAAATTTTCATCTTCCTGAATTTTTTGGAGAACTACATTTTGAATAAAACTGAAAGAATATTTCTTGTGTTTGTATTACTGTTTAATGCTTGCACATCTATTGACTATATAAATAACTTTAACTCTTCTGATAATAATAAAAATATCGGCGAAAATGGAATTAGTTTAGTTACTTATAACATTAAAGCAATTTATGATAAGAAAAAAAATGAAGTAGATAGTTTGATAGCCTTTATTGATAGAGGTAAATATGATTTTGTATTATTTCAGGAGTTGTTTGATGAAAGTACGCGGGATGAAATTGTTGAAAAAAGCAATTCAAATTATCAAACTATTATATCAAGAGTAGATTACAATAGCTTCCCAGAGTTTTTATTTCAGGATGCCGGCTTATTTTTGATGAGCAAATATCCTCGTGTGGATTTATCGGGAATTGATTTTGGTGATGACATAAATAACTCCAACGGTGTAATTCATATGGTTTTGGAAAAAGAATGGTCGAAGACAAATGATTTTTTAGCAAATAAATCCGTACTCGGAGCACTGTTTAGCATAAATGATTCAACCCAATTGTTCCTATTTACAACACATGTTCAAGCTATTGGTACAAAAGAGCATAAACTATTTCAATTAGAACAAATTAAGAATTTTATTGACTTAGCTGTTAATGGAGTAATAAATTCTGGTAAAGTAAATTCATCCAAAAATTTAGTTGTTTTACTTGCCGGTGATTTTAATAGTGATGCTTATAATACTGAAAGATTTAGTAGTTTGAAACAGCATTTGGGCAATCCACGTGATTTGCACATGGAGTTTAATGGAAATAAAAAAGAATATACATTTGCATTTAGTTCGCGCAGACCTTCAAGACGATTTGATTATATTTTTGCCTATGATAATTTATTTACAATCAACTTTAAGAAAGTAAGTGTAAAATCAATTGGAGTTGAGGATGTAAAGGTTGATTCTGTTAGCATATCAGATCATAATTCACTAAAAGCAACAATATCAATAGAGTAGAGAAATCAATGAAAATTAAAGCAATAATTACTGGCTCAACAGGAATGGTTGGAGAAGGCGTACTTAATCAATGTTTGCATAATGAAAATGTTGAATCTGTATTGGTTATTAACAGAAGACCGTGCGGTGTAAAGCATCCGAAATTGGTGGAAATAATCCACAAAAATTTTATGGATTTGTCCCCGATTGAAGATAAACTTGCTGGTTACAATGCGTGTTATTTTTGTTCTGGCGTTTCATCAATTGGAAAAAAGGAAGATGAATACATTCGTATCACAAATGAGCTTACACTAAATTTTGCTTATACTTTAGTTAGAATTTATGGTGAGCGGAGCCGAACCATTACTTTTACTTATGTTTCGGGTGTTGGAACTGACAGCACAGAAAATGGAAAAACTATGTGGGCGCGAGTAAAAGGCAAAACTGAAAACGACTTATTAAAACTTCCATTCAAAGCCGCATTTATGTTCAGACCTGGTTATATTCAGCCGATTAAAGGGTTAAATAATGCTTATAAAGTTTACACATTTCTTTCTCCATTTTATCCAATATTGGAAAAATTTATCCCTAAATATGTTTGTACTTTGGACGAACTAGGTAATTCAATGATTAACGTTACTTTAAATGGATATGAAAAAAATATTTTAGACTGTGTGGATATTAGAAAAACCGGGAAATAGATTTTCCCAAATTTAAATAAAATCTATCTTCATCAAATCTGGATGTAAAAACACATAATTCAAACGTTCTTTAACTTTTGAATTGCTAATTATTTTAAATGAATTGGAACTTGAATCCACAAACTTTGGCTCTGGAAACCCAATTGATTTTATTACTTGCGTGTAAAATTCCCTTTTGGTTGGATGTGTATCTGCACAGCAATTGAATGTTTCATCCCAAACTTCTTGCAAAATAATTTGGTTAATAATTCCAATGCAATCATCACGATGAATAAGATTTACAAACGAATTTGGATTTGCAATTGTGCTTCCATTTGCAAAAAATCTTCCGGGATGCCTTGTGTAGCCAATCAACCCACCAAAACGCAAAATGGTTGTCTTAAATTTATTACTGTTTCTAAATATATTTTCAATTACAATCAAAGGATGTGTTTGCATTTCCATCCCGTCTGATTCTATAATTGTTTTATTACAATCCTCAT
Source organism: Bacteroidota bacterium (assembly GCA_018818165.1). Lineage (GTDB taxonomy): Bacteria > Bacteroidota > Ignavibacteria > Ignavibacteriales > Melioribacteraceae > 1-14-2-50-31-20. Next base: position 68,078 of record JAHISP010000084.1, read on the forward strand.
AAACGGATGTAGAACTTATAAATATGACTTTTTCTATTTGCGAAATTTCAATTTCATCCAGTAATTTTATGAAACCGTCAATGTCTTTTGAAGGAATATTGATAATTAAAATATCCGATTCAAGAAATTTTTGAATGTTGTTTGATAACGAATTGATATTTATTTTAAATGGTTTTGCATTTAGTAATGCAAGTTCTGGAATTCTTTTTTCCGAAGTTGTTGAAATATTTACATAGTTTCCTTGCAAAATTAAATATTCAGCCAAAGGAAATCCTAGCCAGCCGCTACCCAAAATACTAATCGTTTTGTTATTAATCATTATGAAATAAACCTATTTCTCTGCTCCAAAGTTGGAATCATACAAACTTCTCTTTTCCCAAATAGTTTATACCTATTATTTGCAAAAACTTTATAAAAAACATCTCTAATTGTAACTGGCAGTATTTTAAATATTCTGAACAAAAACCAAAATCCTGTTAACTCTTTTGCAATTTCAAGAGCAGCTTCTGAACGAATATAGAAAACGCCATTCTTTATTAAAATTATTGTATCTAAATCCTTTTTGGATTCATGGTAACTATCTATCAATTTTTGAGCAATATCACTTTGCATTGGTGTAAATTGAAATACTCCTTTTATATCTCTCTTAATTATGAAGTTAACCGCACCATTGCAAAAGTTGCAAACCCCATCAAAAATAATAATGTAATTGCCTTTATTTTTCATATTGATTTTATAATTTCTTTAATTCATAAATATCGGTTCGTCTGTCTCTCAAATTCCTGACACTTCCAAACTGATTTAGTTGACGAAGAAGATCAATATCAACATCAGCAATTAAAATCATTTCAGTATTTGGTGTTGCTTCGGCTTTAATTCCATTTACAGGAAACGCAAAATCACATGGAGTAAAAACCATTGATTGCGCATATTGAATATCCATATTGTGAACCTTTGGAAGATTTCCTACACTTCCGGCAATTGCCACATAACACTCATTTTCAATTGCTCTTGCCTGAGCACAATTACGAACACGTGAGTAACCATTTTGTGTATCGGTTAAAAATGGGACAAACAAAATATCCATTCCCTCTTGAGCAAGCAACCGACTAAGTTCCGGAAACTCTACATCATAGCAAATTAAAACTCCAATTTTACCACAATCTGTATCAAAAACTTTAAGTTCGGTTCCGCGTTGCATTCCCCAGATTTTTACTTCATCTGGAGTAACATGAAGTTTTTCATAACGTTCTGTAGTTCCGTCTCTTCTGCATAAATATCCCACATTATAAAGTTTGTTGTCAATAACTTCGGGCATACTTCCAGATATGATATTTATGTTGTATGAAATGGCAAGTTCTGAAAATTTTAAGACAATTTTAGAAGTATGTTTTGCTAGCTCTCTTAATGCTTCAGGTTCTGATAGATGATTATTATCCGCCATTAGTGGTGCATTAAAAAACTCAGGAAATAGTGCAAAATCTGATCTGTAACCAGAGACAGCATCAATAAAATATTCTGCTTGATGCATTAATTCATCAAAGTCTGAATAGGGACGCATTTGCCATTGTATTAAACCTAGACGTACAATTCTTTTAATTATAGATGCTTTTTTAGATTTTTTTTCATAGTAAATGTTATCCCATTCCAATAAAACTGCATAATCATTAGATGCAACATCTCCTTCAAGATAATTTTTAAGAATTTTAGCTGGATGAAAATCGTTTGAAACTTGAAAGTTTAATACAGGGTCGTCAATTTCTTTTCTTCTAACTTTTGCAATATACTCTTTGGGTGATAGTTTGTTAGAATATTTATGATAGTTTGGAATTCTTCCACCGAAAGCAACTCCTTTTAAGTTAAATCGTTCACTTAATTCTTTTCTGTAATCATAAAGTCTACGCCCAAGTCGCAAACCGCGAAACTCTGGTTTAATGAAAATATCAATTCCATAAAGCATATCACCATTTGGTGAATGAGTGTTAAAAGTATAGTTTCCTGTAATCTGTTTATAAGTATGGTTCTCATCAAAATTATCATATTCAACAATAATTGATAATGCACAACCAGCAATTTGATTGTTAACTTTAATTACTACTTGCCCTTCGGGAAAAATATCTATTAGTTTACTAATTTGAGATTCTTTCCAATACGAATTAGGCATATTAGTGTATGCCTCAATCATTGCAACTTTTAGTTCTTGATAATCATCCAAACTTAAATAAGTAAGTTCTATATTTTCTATTTCTTTCATAACTATATAAACCTTAATTTTTCAATAATTTCTGTGGATTGATTAACAGTCAAAGTTATTACATTAAATAATATTAAACAAATAATAGTGAAATGGAATTTTATTTTTGTCATTATTTTGAATCTTTGAAAAATGGAAAAATATTTATCAGTATCTAATTTTAAAGTATTAAAGTTATACATAATTAAAATCACTAATCACAAAACCTTTTGAAAATGAGTAATGGCAAGTTTATATCTTTACTATTTCCAAAAATATTCTTTATTGGAATTTGGTTCATACAGACAAAAAAGAAAATGCTTAATTGTTTAATAGGTCTGTATTTTCATCAATTATTGTAATAGATTTTGAATGACAATTTTATTAAATAAATGGAAAAAGAATGAAGATTAAACCACTATATATGTATGGAATTATTTTTGTAATAATAATTGCTACCATAGTTCTTACCAGCACAAGTAATAATGAGGAAATGACAAAAGTAACAGATCCAAATGCTGAAATGGGAATGCCCCAAGATTCAATTCACAAAGGAATGAATGGAATGGGGGAAGGTGTGCCTTCAAAAAGCAATGTACGAGAAGATTTTTGGAGTAAACTTGATTCCACTAAAATAGCTTATGAAGCAAATCCAGAAGATACAGTTGCTATGAAAAAATATGCTTTAATGCTAGGAATGTCGCACCAAACCGAAAAGGCATTGGAATTATATGAAAAAATTCTTGCAAAAGATCCAACCAGAGTTGACATTCTTCTTGCTGAAGGATTAGCTTTTTATTATGACCAAAATTTTGCTATGGCAGAAGTTGTAACAAAAAAGATAATTAAATTGGATAGTAATAATCTAGAAGCAAAATATAATCTTGGTGTTATTACCGCATCAAAAGGTGATAAAGAAGGTGCTAAAATAATTTGGCAAGAACTATCTAAAAAACATCCCGATACCGAAATTGGCAAATTGGCTATCTCTTCTTTAGAACGGATAGGCAAATAATTTAAAAAAAGCCACATTTTATATGTGGCTTTTTTTTAATTTTATCTACTTTAAGCAGTTTCTGTTTCAAACAAAAATTGTTGTAATTTTAATTCAAGCTCTTCTAAGTCAGATATTATTTTTTCGTATGAGTCTTTAAGAGTTTCTTTGTTTTCAGCAAACATTTTTTTGTAGTATTCAATTCCATCGTTCAAATTAGTCTTAAATGTTTCAAAGTATTTAACTTGTTTTTCTGTAAATGGAAACGATGCCTCATCAATTTTGCTATTTAAATAATCGATGTACATTTTAAGCTCTTTAATAAACATATTTGGACGATTATTTGTGTTCAGCAAATTTAATCTTCCATAAATATGATCAGCCATTTCTTTTAGTGAAAATTTACCAGAATAGTAAGCCATGTTTGGACCTGGACAAATTGAAACCGCTTCGCCTTCCATTTTTGTATCAATACTATTTGCTAAAAGAACCGAATTTGCTAGTCCATTGCAAAGACATTCTTTTTCAGTAATTTTTTCATATTTTTGATTAAACTCAACTGTGTTCAAGTTTTGTAATTTTAACTCTTCAATCTTAATATTTATGTATTTTGTAGATGCAGTGCAAATTGGTTTTTCAGAGTAATCTGCGTTAAAAGCTAAAAATCTTTTTGGACACGAGCTACCAGGTTTTCCAGCAGTTGCTAAATTTTTACGTTCAATATCTTTTGAACTTCCACGAACATTATTAAAAGGAACACCTAAGGGTGAAGCATCTGATAAATACAAATCCTCTTCCTTAGCATCACTTAATATTTGCATTGTGTATTCATCAACGCTAGATGCTTCTGGAACAAGCAAGAAAGGAGTTCCCCAACCAACTGAATCAAGATTAAATTTATCCAACAAAAATTGATGTTCATCCGCTGTACCAACACCGCCTTGAGCAGTTAGTTTAGTAGAAGGAATTTCTTTGGGAGTAAATTTACCTTTTTTGGATAAAGCATCTTTGAAAATTTCATAGGTTGTGGTAAGTAAATCTTCACGATTTTTTTTGAACTCCTCTAAAATTGGTCCAAGCAAATAGCCATCCGTTGCAAAAGCATGACCACCACAATTTAATCCAGATTCTACACGATACTCAGAAACCCAAAGACCTTTTTTTGCAAAAAACTTTCCTTGTATTAAGGCTGAGCGGTAATCGCTAACTTTAATTATTATTCTCTTTTTAAGTTTTCCTTCGCTGTCTGGATAAAAATCATCAAAGTTTTCCATATAGCTAAATAAACGAGGATTCATTCCTGCAGAAAGTACAAGTGATGATTGCAGTGTGCTGTTAGCAAATCCTCTTAGAGCAGCGTGGGCATTATTTTGCTCAACAGGAAGTTGTTCATTCCCAATGTAATTAGGTCCATCTAGCTTTGTCATAATATTTACATCAATATCACCAACATGTAAGTTTTCGCTAATCCATTTTTGAATTTCTTGAATGCTTGTATTGTTTTCAACCAATTCATTGAAGCGTTCACGTAAATTGGAAAATGAAGGAAGCAGCTCAAAATATTTTTCGAGTTCTTCCTTTTTTTCTTCAAACGAATTTCTAAGTTTATTAACTTTTTCTTTTACAATTACATCCACTAAGTTTAGGTATGATGTAATTCGTTTAGCTCTAAAGTCATCTATTTTAGAAGTAATAGGCTCAAATGGAATATTAAATAATTTTGAATAATGCTCTCGCATTTTCTCAATCATATTATGCTCTAATATTGACATCACTGAAGAAATACCAAGATGTGCAATTTTAATTGGCGAATCTATTGTATAACTCAATCCCATTACAGGAATATGAAATGTATGATTTGATTTATTTTCCATGATTGCTTCCAAACTAAAAGTGATTAATTCATAAATTAACTTACATTACTAAGTTAATAAAGAATTAGATACTTTGTATTATTTACTTCTTCTTTTATTTGAATTACTATCAAATTTTCGCTCTGTTTTTCTTCCACTTCTTTCGGAAGGTTTATCACTTCTACTATATGATTTGCCACTTCCGCTTGAAGGCTTATCGCTTTTACCATACGATTTACCACTTCCGCCTGAAGACTTATCGCTTTTACCATACGATTTACCACTTCCACTTGAAGGTTTATCGCTTTTACTAAATGATCTGCCGCTTCCACCAGAAGGTTTATCACTTCTGCTAAATGTTCTATTGCTTCTGTTAAATGGTTTGTCACCACCAGATCTTCTGCTACCGCCTGATTGAGGTCTTGCAGCTCTATCAGACACTTCAAGATTTATTTTTCTTCCATTGTGTGAAGCTTGATTAAAAGCATCTAGCAATTGGTCTTTATATTCACTGTCAACTTCAAAAAACGAAAATGATTTTTTAATATCAATTTCACCAATTTCAATATCACGAACACCACTTAAATCATTAACCATTCCAATTAAATCTGCTGGTCTAATATTATCCATTGATCCAAGATTAAGGAAGAAACGTGTAAAGCCTGCATTTGTATTTCTACCTCGTGATCCATCTTCTCTTCTGGAACCTCTTTCATCGGCTGGTTTATTTAAATCGGGAGTATTTTTGTAGTAGTCTGCAAACCTGTTAAATTCCACCGAAACAAACTTTTTAATTAATTCATCTCTATCTAACCAGTCCAGTTTTTTATTTAATTCAGGAAGAAATTCATCTATCTCATTAGAATCAATATCAACTTTCTCCATTCTGTCAACTAAATGAAAAAGTTGAACTTTACAAATTTCTTTACCAAGTGGAACTGATTTGTGTTCAATTTTTTTACCAATTTGTTTTTCTATTATATGAATTTTTCCTTTTTCTTTAAGGTTTGAAATTATAATAGAAATACCTTCTTTTCCTGCTCTCCCAGTTCTTCCACTTCTATGAGTATAAATATCAAGTTCATCTGGAAGATTATAATTAATTACATGAGTTAAATCATTTACATCTAGCCCGCGTGCTGCAACATCAGTTGCTACAAGAAGGCGAATATGTTTGGTCCTAAATTTACCCATTACAACATCACGCTGCGCTTGTGAAAGATCACCATGAATTGCATCGGCATTGTATCCATCATCCATTAATTTTGATGCAATATCTTGAGTTTCAAGTCTAGTACGACAAAAAACAATTCCATAAATATCTGGATGAAAATCAACAATACGTTTTAACGCCAAATAACGATCTCGAGCTTGAACAGTGTAAACAACATGTGAAACAGTATCGGCACCTGAATTTTTCTTTCCAATTGTAAATTCAATTGTATTGTGCATAAATTTATTGGCAATCTTTTTAACTTCAGTAGGCATTGTTGCAGAAAACAAAAGTGTTTGCTTTTCTGCTGGAGTGTCGCTTAAAATTGATTCAAGATCTTCGCGAAATCCCATGTTCAACATTTCATCTGCTTCATCTAAAACTACAGTTTCAATATCTCTAATATCAACAACTCGTCTGTTTAACAAATCGAGCAAACGACCTGGAGTTGCAGAAATAATATGTGCCCCTTTTTTTATTGCTTTTATTTGATGTTCAATACTTGCGCCACCAAAAACAGCAACAATTTTAATTTTTTCTTTATATTTTGCATATGATTTTAAGTCGTCAGCAATTTGTAAACAAAGTTCACGCGTTGGACTAATAATTAAGTGCTGTGTTTTATTGCTGGATGTATCAACTCTTTGAATTAATGGTAAACCAAATGCGGCTGTTTTGCCAGTGCCAGTCTGGGCTAGAGCAACAATATCTGCTTTGTTGTCACTTAATAAATGTGGTATAACTTTTTCTTGAACGGGCATAGGATTTTCGAAACCCAGTTCTTCAATAGCAGTAAGAATGTTTTTCTCAATTCCTATCTCTTCAAAACTTTTCATAATATTCTCATTAAATTTAAATTCAATAACAAATATACTCATAAATACGAGATTCCGTTGAAAATATTTAAAATATATTTGCATCTAAGAAATAAAACATGTAATTTCTTTTTTTTATGAAATACAATCAAGGCCACTCAAAAGTAATTACACTTTTAAATAGAAATATTCATAAACATTATTCCTACTTCTCCTTTTGTAGTTTTTTAAGATTTTCACTTGAGGGTTTAAATTTTGGGTTAATTTCTAATGCCTTTTTATATTGAGCTATTGCATCATCAATTCTTCCAGCAGCTTTATATCCATCACCTAAACTATCATATGAGTTTTCGCTTTCTGGGTTTAGTTGAACTTGTTTTTCAAAAGCTGCAATGGCTTCATCAATTTTATTAATATTTAGATAGAAATAGCCCAGGGCATTATATAAGGATGCAGAAGATTTATCTTTCTCATATTTCCTTTCTAAAATATTAAGTTGAATTTTTAACGAATCCATTTTTTCTTGTTTCAAATAGATACGAGCTAAAGCCAAACGACCACTTTTTTCTTCCAATTTTATTAACTCATTTGCATTATATTTTGCCTTATCAATATCACCACCCATAATTCCAGGAGCAGCTATGTAGAAATTGATAACACCAATTCTGCCAGGAATATGTTTTGGATCTAACTCAACCGTTTTTTCAAACTCCTCTAAAATATCAGATGCTAACATAGCTTGTGATATTATATTGGCCTCTTGTGCTTCCATTGCATATGACTGCCCAAGCCAAAAGTGGTAATTTGCCTCTTTTTCATTCAAGTCAATAGCTTCTTCAAATGCTTCCGATGCATCTTCATAATTCTTTAATCCAAAATAAGCACGTCCAAGATTATAATATGCTGTATGATTTTTACTATCATTATTAACAATATTTTTGAGAATAGTTACTGCTTCTTTAAATTTATTACCTTCAATAAATTGCTTGGCTTTTTGTAAATTGTCATATTCTTGTGAAAAGCAAGAAATACTAAACATCAAAAATATTAGACTAATTGAGATAATAAATTTCATTGTTATTCCTTTTCAAATTAGAAATGATGTATAATTATATACTAATTAATTTATTTTTGCAATTAAGAAAATCCACTATGCATTTTGGGTAAGGTGGAATAACTCAAATAAAATTGGAAATAAAATGAATAACGATACAATAATTTCAAATACAGCATTATTTGTAAAACAAAAACTAGAAAATGCAGAAGGAGGTCACGATTGGTGGCATATTTATAGAGTTTGGAAAAATGCCAAGAATATTGCATTAAGTGAAAATGTTGATCATCTAATTGTTGAATTAGGTGCATTATTACACGACATTGCGGATTCAAAATTTAATAATGGCGATGAGTTTATTGGACCTAAAATTGCAAAAGAATTTTTGAAAGCTGAAAAACTAGATGATGCAAAAATTGAACATGTTGTTAAAATAATAGAAAATATTTCATTTAAAGGTGGAAAGGAAATTCAAAAATTTAGATCGCATGAATTGGATGTAATACAAGATGCAGATAGATTAGATGCAATTGGCGCGATAGGAATTGCACGCACGTTTAATTATGGAGGATTTAAAAACAGAGAAATATATAATCCAGAAATACCTCCCAATTTGAACATGACAAAAAAAGAATATAAAAACAGTTCTGCACCAACAATAAACCATTTCTATGAAAAATTGCTTCTGTTAAAGGATAGAATGAACACTTCAACTGGGAAAAAAATGGCTGAAGAACGCCATAAATTTATGGAAGAATATCTAACTCAATTTTATAAAGAATGGGAAGGTGGTTTCGACTCCGCTCAACCACCAAGCTAATTCCAGACGCATTGCTCAACCACCAGGCTAATTCCAGCGCATTGCTCAACCACCAAGCTAATTCTAAGTTGATTTTTCAATTGATTCGATAAACCAACATTAAATGAACAATTACATGCTTATTTTTATGATTGTAAATCAAGCTTGATTATTTCTTGAATTACTGTCATTTTGACATTCTGATAATTCATGTAGTTTGTTGCAATTGTTATTTATCAGAGCTTCTTTCTTTTTTCGGCTCCATTTTTGAATCTGTTTTTCTCTATAGAAAGCTTCGCTCACTTTTGAAAATTCTTTGCTATAAACTAATTTAATTGGTTGGCGAATTTTAGTATGATTGGCTCCTTCTCCGCTCTGGTGTTCCAATAAACGTCGTTCCAAATCATTTGTGCTACCAGTATAATAACTTCCATCAGCACATTCCAGTATGTAAACAAAACCTTTCATTCTGATCAAGCACCAAATTCTTAATGATTAAGCCACCCTAATCAAGGTGGCTGAGCGTAGTCGAAGCTACAAATTAATAATATCGTTGTAAATAATAAATGCCATCAGCATCAACAGTATTATAAATCCAGCATTTTGAATCGCTATTTTAATTTTTATTGGAATTTCACGTCGGAATATTCCCTCAAGAAGAAGAATAACAAAATGTCCGCCATCTAAAACTGGAAATGGAAGAATGTTTAAAATTGCCAAACTTAAACTTAGGACTGCTAAAAACTTTAGATAAGGGATTATTCCAAGATCTGCAGTTTCGGCTGCTATTTGTGCTATTTTTACTGGACCACCAAATGCTTGGCTAACTTCAAGCTTGCCAAAAATTACACGACCCATATATTCAAAAGTAACTACAACATATTGAACCATATCTCCAAGCCCAGAATAAACTGAGGCAAATAAAGAATATTCTTCAAATTCAATTGGACCCATGTATTTTTCACCAATAGAGATTCCTATTTTTCCATCAAGACCTGGAGTTACTGCAGTCTTAATTGTATCGTTTCCACGTAAAATGGTAAGTGGAAGTTCAACATTAGCATTAGATGAAATAATATTTATTATATCGCTACTGCTTAGTAATTCAGAATTATTAATTGATAGAAAAATATCACCAGATTTTATTCCAGCATCATTTGCAGGAGAATCAGCAACAATTCCGGAAATTAACGGTTTAATATTCCCTATTGGAAGAAAATAAGATTCTTGAGATGCTTTTCCCAAAACTTCTTCTGGAATAGTAAAAGTAGTATCTGAATTACTTCTTAAAACTGTTACATTTTTGGCAAGACTGCTTTCATCCAAAAAAAGAGAAGTAAATACTTTCTGCCAATCAGAAATTTGGCTATCATTAATTGATACTATTTTATCTCCTGTTCTGAATCCCGCATCATATGCCAGTGTTTTTTCTTCAATAACTCCAACCGTTGTTGTTTTTAAAACTTGCTTCCCTTGAAAATAATTAATTCCAGAAAATATTGAAATGGTAAGAAATAAATTCATTAAAACGCCAGCAGAGATTACAATTAGTTTCTGATAGGTCGGTTTTGCTCTAAATTCGTAAGGTTCTGGTTTCTTATTTGCAAAACTAGTATCAAAGCTTTCATCAACCATTCCAGCAATTTTAACATAGCCTCCAAGCGGGAGCATTGAAATTCTGTAATCTGTGTGTCCTTGCATATCAATATCCTTTGGGAGATCACCCAAAGTGAATCCATTGATTTTATTCCACCCAAATAATCGTTTTCCAAATCCTATTGCAAAAACATCGGTACGCATCTTGCAAGCTCTTGCAGCAAGATAATGACCCAACTCGTGTACAAAAACTAGAATGCTAATTGTAAGTATAAAATAAATTATATAATCCATTAAATGTATTTCCTTTTTTAAACTTTAAAATATTTTCGTGTTAAACTATCGTGTTCAATAATTGTTTCTAAATCAGAATTTGACATAATTTCTATTTCATTTAGTGCATTTTTTATCATTTCTGGAATTGCAGTAAATGATATCTCATTTTTTAGGAACCGTTCTACCGCAATTTCGTTTGCAGCATTTAGAATTGCGGGAGCAGTACCTCCCCTTTCCAAGACGTCAAAAGCTAATTGAAGACATTCAAACTTTGTGAAATCTGGTTTGTGAAATGTTAAAGATTTAATTTCAGTAAGCTTGGTATTTGTAAAAGCGTTAGCCATTCTATTGGGATATGTTAAAGCGTACTGAATTGGCAAACGCATATCTGGTTGGCTTAATTGGGCTTTAATAGAACCATCTATAAATTCCACCATAGAATGGATAATTGATTGTGGGTGAATTATCACATCTATTTTGCTCGCTGGTAAATTAAATAGCCAGTGAGCTTCAATCATTTCAAGTCCTTTGTTCATCATTGTAGCTGAATCGATTGTTACTTTACTTCCCATATTCCAATTTGGATGGTTAAGAGCCTCAGCTACTGTTACATTTTCCAATTCGGTTTTTGATTTCGAAAAAAATGGTCCTCCAGAAGCAGTTAGAATTAATTTTTCAATCTCCTTATCCTTTTCACCAACCAAACATTGAAAAATTGCGCTATGCTCCGAATCAACAGGAATTAGTTCAGAATTATAATGACGTGCTAGTTTTGTAATTAATTCTCCAGCAACAACAAGTGTTTCTTTATTTGCTAGGGCTATTCTCTTTCCTTTTTTAATTCCTTCGATTGTTGGTTGAAGCCCTGCAAAACCAACAAGTGCAGAAAGGAGAATATCGTATTCTGCATCTCGAGTAGCAGTTATTAAGCCCAAATCACTATCTAGTAGAATTATTCCATTTGGTAAGTTGTTCTTAATAAGATTTGCAAAATATTCTTCCTTAACAACAACATATTTAGGATTAAATTCGTGAATTTGTTTTAATAGCAAATCAATATTTCTATTTGCAGTTAATCCAACAACTTCAAACGAATTTTTATGTAATCTAATCACATCAAGCGCACTAACTCCTATTGAGCCAGTTGAACCGAGTATAAATACTTTTTTCTTTTCCATTTACTTAATTAAGTCATTTTAATTTACGAATTTACTCATTTATTAAACCAAAAGGAAAAGAAGTGATTTTTCCAAATAGATCAAATAATATATTATGAAAATTAACTGAATAATTTACTATTTTGCGATAGGCACAAAAAACCACGGAGAAAAACATATGAAAAAAGGAATTTTTATATACTTCCTGCTAATTAATTTTTATATCTACGCTCAAACCAAAACTGCAATTTCCTTATCAGAGGTCATGTTTTATCCTTTAGAAACAAATGGTGAGTTTATTGAATTATATAATTCGTCGCATAATTTATCCTTCAACCTTTCGAAATACAAAATAATTTATTCCACTTCTAGTGCAGATACAATTGTAGAATTTAACAATGGCATTATTCTTAAGCCCAAAAACTATGCCGTAATATTAGAAAATGATTACAATTTTAGCGAAGGTATTTATTCTAGCTTAATCACAGATTCGACTCTTGTTTTGCAAATTGATAATGGCAAGTATGGAAGTAGTGGAATGGCAAATACCAGCGATAGAGCAATTTATTTGATTAATGAAATTGGTGACACTATTGATACTTACACATACACAGCAAATAATTCTGCTGGATATTCTGATGAAAAAATATTAGTTGAAGAAGATAATAATTTTGAAAATTGGAGTAATTCAAGTTTGTTGAACGGAACACCAGGGTTTAATAATTCTGTATCGCCTAAAAATAATGATTTGGCAATTTCACATTTAACTTTTTCACCCGAAACTATATCGGAAGAAAGTGAAACCGAATTTTCACTTGGCATCAAAAATTTAGGACTAAAAGATGCTGCAAATTTTGGAATAAAATTATTTGTGGATTTGAATCATGATTCAACAGCACAGAGTGATGAAATTATTCTGGAAAGCATTGAGCCGTTATTATTAAGTGGAGATTCCTTGATTTTAAATTCTCAAATAAGTTTTACAACTTCTGGCTTATTTAATCTTTTTGCTGAAGTTGATTTTGAAGTTGATGATTATATCCAGAATAATTATTACTCGAAGCAAATAGATATACAGCCAAAACCAAATGAATACAACGATATTGTTATAAATGAAATAATGTACAATCCCAAAGGCGATCAACCAGAATGGATTGAGTTGTATAATCGTACTTCCGATGTTATCAATTTAAAGGATTGGAAAATTGCTGATAGAACTTCAAAAGCATTAATTGATGATAGCACATATTTTATTGCTGGAAATGATTATTTGATTTTAACTGATGATAATAATCTTTTGAACTTCTTTGATATTTCATCTGATGTTAAAGTGATAAACTTGCCTTCACTTAACAATACAGATGATGATATCAAATTGTTAAATCCACAAATGAAAATAATTGATAGCGTTGCCTATAAATCAAGCTGGGGTGGCAAAGATGGTTACTCACTAGAAAGAGTTTCTTCCGAATTAAGTAGTTCAAATATCAATAATTGGAAAAGTTCAATTAGTAAATACTTTGCAACTCCTGGAGGTGTAAATTCCGTTACTCCAAGAAATATTGATTTAGCAATTTCAGAAATAATTATTCATCCTAAATATGCAATTGTTGGAGAAAGCATTGAGCTTACTATAAAAGTTAAAAATATTGGACTCTCAGCAATCGAAAATTTTTTAATTGAAATTTACAACGATGTTAATATTGATTCAGTTGCTCAATCAGAAGAACTAACTAGAAGCATTAGCGGTGCATTTATTGAAGCAGGAGATAGTTTAATTTACATTGAACTAATTAATGATTTTTCAGAAGGAAACAATAATTTAATCATAAATTTAATTTTGGATGACGATGACAATCTGGAAAATAATATTTCTATTGTTTCATTTATTGGAATAGTAATAAATGAAGTAAGGAACGATATTGTGATAAATGAAATTATGCACTCGCCAAAATCGCCAGAACCTGAGTGGATTGAAATATATAACAGAAGCACAAAAAGTATAAATCTTAAAAATTATCAAGTAGCAGATTTAATTGATACCATTCAAGCTTTTCCAAATGAAATAATTCTTCATCCAAATGAATATTATATTATAGCAGATGATAGCAGTTTTATTAGTATTTATCCAAAAGTAAAAAACTATGTAATAGCTGAAATTCCAAACTTAAATAATAGTGGTGACAGAATAATTATAATTGATTCATTAAATCGTATAATTGATTCACTTTTCTATATTGACTCTTGGGGTGGAAATAGTGGGAAATCCCTTGAACGTATTGATTGTGAAAGCTCATCTATTGATTCGGCAAATTGGAATTCTTCCAATTTTACAATTGGCGGAACTCCTGGCAAAATAAACTCAATAAGCATCAAAGATTTTGATATTGCAATAACTGAAATAATTTTCAATCCAGATAAGCCTGCATTTGGAACCGATGTTGCAATTTCAGCAAAAGTTAAAAATGCAGGGAAACAAAGTTTAGATTTTTTTATTGATTTATACGAGGATATAAATTCTGATTCAACAAATATTCAACTGATTGAGACTAGTAATTTTATTTCTCTTAACTCTAACGATTCAATTAATTATCAATTTAGTTCTCAAATAATAAACATCAAACAAAGACATAATTACATTATTAAAGCGATTGTGGGAAATGACCAAGACACAACAAATAACTTATTGAAAGATTCAATTAATCCTGGATTCAATAAATCATCAATCATTGTAAATGAAATTATGTATTCACCAATAAATGGTGAGCCAGAGTGGATTGAACTTTTTAATACTACCAACAACATTATAAATGTTCAAGGGTTTTCAATTTCAGATATTCGCACAACTCCAAAATTAACAACAATTACAAACGATAGTTTTATTGAGCCAAATGGATTTCTTGTAATAGCAAAGGATTCAACAATTTTTGATTATCATTCCTCAATTTTGTCTCCTGTAAATATTTTAAGTTTTGCAAATTTGAATAATGATATTGATGGAATTGTATTGAAAGATTCTTTTGGTGAGTTAATAGATTCAGTTGAATACAAATCCAATTGGGGCGGTACAAATGGCTTTTCATTGGAGCGAATTAATTCAAATATTTCACTTTCTGATTCATCAAATTGGAAAAGCTCAATTGATGTTGAGTTAAGCACTCCTGGCAGGCAAAACAGTATTACACCATTTAGTTCTGATATACAAATTGTTGAATTGAAAACAATTCCAAAAAATCCAACGCTAAACGATATCGTTTTTATCCAAGCTACAATTAGGAATATTGGCTTGAATAATATTGACAACTATTCTGTAAAATTTGAATATCTAATTGGTAACCAATTGTCATTTCTGGGTGAAATAGATTTGAGTAATCTATCCATTGGTGATTCAACTAAAGTTATTTCAAACGAATCATTTCAAATGGCTGATTCTGTTGTAATATTAGCAGAAGCCAATTACCTAATGGATGAAAATATACTTAACAATAAACTTGCAAAAACTTTTTATTCTGGAGCACAATGGAACTCCATTTTGATAAATGAATTTATGGCAAACCCAAATAGTGAAATTTCTGAGTGGATTGAAATATTTAATAATTCTGAAAATGATATTGATATTTCAAATTGGTTTATAAGCGACTTATATACAACTCCCAAAATTAGCAAGATTGCAAATGCCCCTTTAATATTGGAGAAAAACGATTTTCTAATAATTACAAATGATACTTCAAAATTGGATTTACCCAACATCAATGTGATAGAAGCAAAGTTTGGAACTTTGGGAAACATAGAAGATGGAATTATAATTTATGATTTTAATCAAAAAGTTGTGGATAGTTTGAAATATGATAAGGATTGGAAAATTAAAAAGGGTCGTTCATTTGAACGATTTTCCATCAATGAACAATCCACAGATATTTCAAATTGGCTTCCTTCTCTTGCAATTACAGGCTCAAGTCCAGGCTTAAGCAATTCTATTTTGAATACGTCACCCGCTAATGGACAATCTATTATAATAAACGAATTAATGTTTGACCCAGAAATTGGAAACAGCGAGTTTGTTGAATTATATAATTCCACTGAAGAAGATATTGATATTGGTGGTTGGGAACTGATAATAAATGAAACTGACTTTTTTGAAATTTCTTCATCATTTTTTTTATTAAAATCTGGAGGCTATTTTGTAATCGCTTCCGATTCTTCAATCCTCACAAACTACATAGGGTTGAATGATTCAAACTACACAATTCTCACATCCGGCCCTTTGTCGCTTTCTAATAGCGGTGAAAGCATTGTTGTTATTGATCATTGGGGAAATTTAATTGACTCACTTTTTTATAATCCCAAATGGCATAATAAAAATATTGCAACAACTAAAAATAAATCCTTAGAAAGAATATCGCATTCTATCAGCGCCAACGAGCCAACAAATTGGAGTACATCTGTTTTCAAAAATGGAGCTTCACCCACGAAAGCAAATTCAATATTTGCTAAAAATGAGAATATAAAAAGTGGAATATCTTTTAATCCAAATCCTTTTTCTCCTGACAATGATGGATTTGAGGATTTTTCAATAATCAATTATTCGCTGCCCTTTAATACTGCTCAACTAAGAGTAAAAATATTTGATGATAACGGCAGACTTGTTCGAACACTTTCCAATAATGAAGCTGTCGCAAAAACTGGGTCAATTATCTTTGATGGATTGAACAATAATGGAAATCCATTAAGAATTGGAATGTACATTGTATTTCTTGAAGCAATCGATAACAGTTCTGGGAAAAGCACATCATTCAAAGATGTCATTGTTGTGGCTCGTAAATTGTAAATGCTTTATTAAAGTTCCGAAACCTTCGAGATTTATTATAATTAAGGAAGTGAAATGAAAATAATTGAATCTGCCATTGAAAATCTCGAAGGTTTTATTCATATAGGAATTAAAATCAGAACAACTAACTTTTTATGGAATCAATTCTGCAAATCATTTTGTAATTACAAAACTTGCAAACCTTTTCGTTGTTGTCAAGAAACCGAGTTAAAGGGAAATGCCCTTTTCGGATATTCTCAACAGAGTTTTTAACATATCCCAAGGCGATATTAACATACTCCTCAATTAATTCAGCCTGACTAATATTTTTCTTTTGGCTGAGTGATACTTTGTTCTTTCCAAAAATATCATCCTTATATTTTAGTGAATAGATAGTCATGGCTTCCGCATCATAAATTTCTTCAGTGTTATTTAGTAATAAAGTTTTAGCAGCCCAAACATATATTGGTAATTGGAGTGATAGTCCCTCTTCAATTTCACCTTTTGTAATTTTTTTGCTCCCAGTTTTGTAATCAATAACTTCAAACAATTTGTTTGTTTTATCAACATCTATTCTGTCAATTTTGCCGCGAAGTTGAATATCATCCAGCAACAGCGGTTCCGATTGTGAAAGTGATTTATCCTGCTCAACATCAACAACGCCAAAATTTGTTTCAAAATATTTTGGAACTCTACCACTCTCGTTTTCTCTTTCGTTTACAAGAAATTTGAATAGAATGGAATGCTTTCTATTTCCATTAATTCCAAAAATCTTTTCTTCCTCATAAAAAGCAAAGGGTGAATTGTGAAAAACATGTTGAACATGTTGATCTGCAATTTTAAATAATAGATTTTCCGCATATTCAAAAATTTTGTCTGAACAGCCAGATAATTTTATATTTCTATTACTCAGTTCTGTATAAAAATCATAAACTATTGAATGCAACAGACTTCCAATTTCGACAGCTTCTACTTCTTCATCAGGTTCTTCATTTACTTCTACTTTTAATATTCTTTCTAAGAAATATTTGAAAGGACATTGTGTGTATGTTTCCAATTGTGATATAGAATACGGAAGTTCTTTATATTTTGGATTATCAGCAAATGTTTCATTCTCATCAAAAAGAAAGCCATTATAGTTGGAAATAGAATGAGGCTCGGTTGCTCTAAATTCAATATGTTTTCGCTGTTCACCCCAACTATTAGCCTTCTCGGGTATAGGAAAATCGTTTGAGACTAATGAAATATTCCTTTCTGCTTCTTCTTTGGAATAAATTAAATTATCGTAGTTGCTGAAAATGATTTCAGATACTTCAAAACTTTTCTCAAAATCCTTTATAAATGTTGAGGTTGTATATTCATCACCTTTGGGATACGTTAAATATAGCCCTTTATCCCACGATGCTAAAGCCTGATAAAAATGAAATCTCTCTTCATTTAAATGATGCAATTCTTTTTTAGCGAATGAACCAGAGAAAAATATTTCAGGTCTGTATCGTGTTGGAAAATCGCCATCAATCAATCCACCAATAAAAGAATACTTAAATTTTAAACCTCGTAATTCATTTATGTTTGTTATTAAAACTCCATAATCGGAACGCTCTTTAATATTGAATCGTGCAGAGCTGCTAAGCGTTAACAATTTTTCAAGATAGAAAGAGAGTTCATAAACCTTCCCGCTACTTTCTTTCTCAATCAAATTAAGCATCTCTTTTGCAGAATCTAGGAATGTTGTAAGTGCTTTAATTTCAACCTCTTTATACTTGCTTTTGGAAGCTAAAATGTTTTTAGGAATATTTAAAACATGAGTCAGTTTGTTTAACTCATAATAAAACTGAGTTGGATTTAATGAATTAGTAAATGGCACAAGTATTTCTTCAATGATATCAAGGCTTTCAGAGGCTTTTAAATATTTTGTTATTCGTTTTCTACTTTTTGAAAGTCCGCTCAAATTCTCTTCAAACGAAATTCCACGCTTCAATGAAAATTTCCAATTATCCAAACCCACAACTATTTTAAGATTTGTTGCTGAAAACAGAATTGAATCAAGACTAAAATTATCCAACAAAACAAACGAGTTGCTAAACGCACGAATAATGTTTTTGTAGTAAAAGTCCGAATTTAATATTTCCAGAAAACTCAAAATTGCAATAACAGATAGCGAATTATCAAGTTTTAGTCTGTCTGTTAGGTTAAATGGAATTCCATATGCTTCAAAAGCATCGCGCACAATAGAAGAATAATTATTTATTAAATTAAATGTAACCGATATTTCATGCGGTTCTGCTTTTCCATCAAGCAGAAGTGACTTAATCTCTTTTGCAATTGATTGCACTTCTTTGTCACGGCTTGGTGCTGTTATTTCGATTATTCTATTTTTGAGTCTGCTTTCAATGTTATCATTGGATTTAAGAAACAGCTTTTTTCTAACCACTTCAATAAATTCATCTTTATTTATCTCAATTTTATCTTCAACTTTCTTAAATCCAAATTGTTGTAACTTTTGGTAAGTTTCTTCGAGGTGCGAAAAGATAATTGGATTATACGAATAGTAATCAAAATTAAGATAGAGACTTACTTCCTTCAAAAATGATAGTTTATTTAATATTGAAAGTTCAAGCGAAGTAAATGCATCAAAACCATCAAATACTATTAAATCAACTTCTTCAAACAACTCACTAAAATTGCTTTGAAAGCTTTTTGCTGAAAGCTGCAATAAATTATTATAAATATCACCAACTTCAAATGCATTTAAGTCATTGCACTTTTGTTGATAAACTCTAAAAATATTTGCAATATCAATTGCTTTCTTTTTTTCAGACCGTTCAAGTAATTCTGATTCCTTTAATAAAAGTTCCCACGTTATGCCTTCCTCTTTGTATTTAGATATTACATTTTTTATTTTGCTTAAAGTTCCTGAAGGAATATTTCCATTATAATTACTTAAATAAATTAATGGAACTTCCTTTATGCTTTGCTCTACAAATATTGAAGCTGCTTCATCGCTTAACTCGTGAAATTGTTTTGAAACTTGGAGGAGTTTCTTGGTTAGCGTTCCTATTGTTTCTATGTTAATTTTAGTTACTGTTTTGTTTGGTGCAGAGTTTATAATTCTTTTTTTTAGGCTACGGAGTTTTCTGTTTGTTGGAACCACTAATAAAAATTTATTTAACTGATTTGCTTTTATTTTCTCGTTTAAAAGCTCATCTGTGTTTACAACATTAATATTTACTTTGGTTAATATCATTACTATAATTTGAGTGATAAAAAGTATGCTTATTTATAACATCTAAATTTAATATATTTTAATCATCAATATTTAGAAAGAGTTGGTTTTTAATTTGAAAACTATTATAAAAATATTATTACTTATTCCTATTATGTTCACATACGGACAGAAGATAGGCGAAATTGCTCCCGAAAAGCCATTAGTAGAATTCCCAGAAAATGCTTGGGGTGCTGATTTATTATTTAGCGATGGTGGTTTTGGGCTTGGAACTTTCTATCGAAAGAATTATTCCACTAAAATTGATGGGTTTATCAATTTTTCCATTTCCGAATCAAAAAATGAACGTGAGTTTGAATACTTTGATTATTACGGTCGCTCAATTGTAATTGGCAAAAAAAATAGAGTATTTCTTCTGCCAATTAATGTAGGAGTTAACTATAGATTATTTGAAAACGAATTAACCGATAACCTTCGTCCATATATAAGTATTGGCGTTGGTCCAACCATAATAATCTCAACTCCGTATAAAGAGGAATTTTTCTCGTCATTTAAACATGCTAATTCTTTTTTCGCTGCTGGTGGATATATTGGTTTTGGAGCTGATTTTGGATTAAGCACAACAAATCTTCTCGGTCTCAGTATGCGTTATTATTATATGAAATTTTTGTCAGGAGAAGTTGAGCATATGGATGGCAGATTTAAAAATGAGATTGGAGCTTTTTATTTAACTCTAAATATTGGTATAATGTATTGAAACATTTGGCGCTAATTGCCAATTGTGGTCTTATAATAAATATTGACAATAATTTCTACTAAAATGAAGCATATTAAATTTAATATTTCAGCGATTATTTTTAGGAACAAATCAGTTTCTCTATTACCTGTAATCAAATAACTAAATGGTTATCTCAAGAAAGGAATAAATCAAGACTAAAAAATTACAGTTATTTTAAAGTTTATTTATTTTGAAAAAGATAAATTTAATTACAGTTAATTTAAATTTTGACAGCATTAAAATGGATGTTAGAAATACAATTTAAGTTTAATTATTGTTGATCATAACATTTGGTTAAACAATGGATTAGAAAAAAGGAGTAACAATGGTAGATCAATTAGTATTAGAAAAACAGAAGCAAGCAATTGAAATATTAAACGAAAAAAATATTGATATATGGCTTACATTTGTTAGAGAAACTGGCAACCTAAAAGACCCAATGATGGATATGATTGTTGGAACTGGAGCGACTTGGCACTCTGCATTTATTCTAACTAAAACTGGTGAAAGCATTGCTATTGTTGGCTCTCTTGAAGAAGCAAACATGAAAACGGTTGGAACTTTCAAAACAATAACTCCATATCTTAAATCCGTTCGTGAAGATTTAGTGAAAACAATTGAAAAGCTTAATCCAAAAACTATTGCAATTAATTATTCGCGTAACTCAAGTTTGGCTGATGGTTTAACCCACGGAGTTTATCTTGAATTAGTTGATTTACTAAAAGACACACCATACGTAGATAGATTTGTATCGTCAGAAGAAATTGTGGCTGCATTGCGTGGAAGAAAATCAGAAGCTGAAGTTGGCTATATTAAAGAAGCTATTAGAGAAACACTTATTATTTTTGACCAAGTTACCGACTTTATTGAACCTGGTAAATCTGAAAAAGATGTTGCCGATTTTGTTAAAGGAATATGCAGTGAAAAAGGTTTTGATTTAGCTTGGGATGAAGAACACTGTCCTGCTGTATTTTCTGGTCCCGATACTGCAGGTGCACATTCTGGTCCAACAGATAACCAAATTGAGCGTGGTCATGTTATTAATATGGATTTTGGAATTAGATTAAATGGTTATTGTTCCGATTTACAACGTACTTGGTACGTTCTTAAAGATGGCGAAACAGAGCCCCCAGCAGAAGTAATTCGTGGATTTAATGTTATTGTTGATTCCATTCAAAAATCCTTTGACGCAATTAAACCCGGCAAAAAAGGTTGGGAAATTGATGAAATTGCACGCAGCTTTATTGTTGAAAATGGTTATGAAGAATATCCACACGGACTTGGTCATCAAGTTGGACGGGTAGCTCACGATGGTGGCGCTTTGCTTGGTCCACGTTGGGAACGTTATGGCAATATTCCATATCTCGAAATTGAAAAAAATAATATCTTTACTATTGAACCACGTCTTCCAATTAAAGATTATGGAATTGCAACAATTGAAGAAATTATTGTTGTTCATGAGGATGGTGCAGAATATTTATCCAAACCACAGAAAGAGATTTATGTGGTAAAAAAATAACTGAACAAACTTTTAGGTTATCTTGAAAAAGAAATGACTTTATTTAGCCAACAATTACATTTTGTTGGCAATTTATATGTCTTTTATATTTTATAAAAACATGATATTAAAACCGATTAAATAAATATTTAAATACTATTTCTAAATTAAAATGCATACTTAGGAATTTAGCGTTATGATTAATAAAAAGTCATTAGAAATTGAGTGGATAAATAAAGTTTCTATAGCAAATAGAAACGCTGACAAAATATTAGTTGAAAAAGTAATTAGGGCACTATTGCTTTTAGAAGGACTTGCAAATCAAAATATTGATTTTGTTTTCAAAGGTGGCTCTGCCGTTATGCTTTTGCTAGATTCTTCCAAGCGACTTTCAATTGATATAAACATAATACTTCCAAAAATTCCAGATAACTTTGATGAATTATTAGACAATATTACAAAAGAACAAGATTTTACCCGTGTTTTGTTAAAGGAAGAACAACCTGAAGCAGAAAACAAAAAGATACATTATCAATTTTTCTACCAACCTGTTCATAAAACGCATGAAGCTGAAGAAAGAATTTTACTTGATGTTCACTTTGAAGATGTAAAGTACAGCAAAGTTATTGAGCAACCCATTTTGTCCAGTTTTATACTAGAAAAAGGTGAACCGCTAAGTATTTCAGTTCCATCTATTGAAGACATTTTGGGCGAAAAGTTAACAGCGTTTGCCCCAAATACAATTGGAATTCCTTATTATGCAGATGGTAAAAGTATGAACTTGCAAATAATTAAGCAGCTCTACGATATCGGAAATTTGGTAGATGATTCAATGAACCTAGATATTGTAAAAAAAACATTTATAATATTTGCAAAAACCGAGATAGAAAGTAGCAACAACAAATTATCCACAGATGATGTTTTAGAAGATATTTTTCAAACATCTTTATGCATTGCAACAAGAGGGATGGCAGGCAATGGTAATTTCGAGGAACTCTTAAAAGGTATTCAAAGAGTATCTCCTTTCATTTTCTCAGAACCGTTTCATATAGACAAAGTAATCACTTCTGCATCAAAGGCAGCTTATGTGGCAATGCTAATTAAGTATAATGCTAAATTAGTTGAAAAATATATTAATGATTTACAAGTAAAAGAATGGATAATTACCGAACCACTAAATACAAAACTAAATAAGCTAAAAAAATCTAATCCCGAAGCTTTCTTTTATTGGTTTAAAATTTATGAGTTAATGGTTTAGTATTAGCAAAAATTATTTATCGCATAAATTAATATTTAAGATAATTTGCATGTAAAATTACCCAAGAAATTATTTTTAATTGCATATTGTTTTTCATAAAAAACAAAAAATCGGTATTGAAAACGTCATATATATATAATATATTTCCACAAATGTTAATTCTTTAAAGAGTATCTTAGTTAATACACAATTAATATTATTAAAGGTGAACCAAATGGCTAAAGGAAAAGAAGTACAAAAAGCAGTAAAAAAAGTGGCAACCAAATCACTTAAAGAAAAAAGGGCAGAAAAAGAAGAAAAACGTAAAGAAAAAGGTAAATAGAGAAAATTAAATCAATTAATTTTCGAAACCGCCGTGTTGTTTAAACATAGGCGGTTTTTTTATAAGTATTGTAATAAACGATTTAATTGTAGTAAAAGAATATTTTAATTTTAGATTCTGAAACGAAAACTTTCACCCCCTAAGAATCACTTTTTTCACTAACTTTTTTGCAATAATTTCCGATAATAAATTGTTACAACATTTAATTATTTGGAAATATGATGAAGAAGTTACTCTTATTAATAAATTTAATTGCAACAATAGTATTTGCACAAGCAACCTCTAACTCGTTACTACAAAATTTCAAACCATTTGAAACACCTCGCACAAATTGCCGGCCAGGCACTGTTTATAGAATTAGTGCTGATGGAGTAAAATATATTGTTCAGGATGTAAAGCAGATAAAATCGGATGAAAGTAATGATGGCTCATTAATTGGGCAAATGACTTTTTCGAGTGAAGAGCTCTTGAATATATTGAATCTAAACTTTAGTTCAGATTTTATAACAGTTGAAGTTGAAATAAAAGATGCTATCAGAGAATACACGGAGCAAGCAAGTGTTGATTTTGCGCTTTATGAAAATGATATTGCCAAAGACATAATGCTGGATGAAAATAGTAAATACTTTGTTATAAGGGAAACAGTTGCAACTAAAGAAATTATTTTTCGCTTTAGCAAAAGTTCCATTTCACAATTAACCACTGGCAAATCTAACTTAAAAGAGAAAAGTGGAGAAGGCATAGATTTCCCATTTGAAATGAGTAAGAAATTTAGCGAATTAAAGCGGTTCTTTTTTCTGGAAGAAAAAATAGAAAAGCCAAGCGGTGGTTTATTTTAAAATTTAAAAATGGACTTACTATACAAGTTCTCTTTTTCCCTTTCTACTATAACCCAATAATCAGTTTTTATTTACCTTCCATTTAATCTCCTTTTATTTTTAAATATTCAATAATACTGTAACATTTCTTAAGTTTAGAACATCTAAGTCATAAAACAACTGAGTAATGAGTTGACAGAAAAACGACTGATTTCAAAAATTAAAAACGGCAACAGTAGAGCATATAAAAAGCTATATGATGAAAATGTAAACTCATTATTTAGGTTTATGATGCAATTTTCAAAGGATAAAGATTTTGTTGCTGATTGGGTACAAAGGGCTTTTATAAAGGCATATAACAATATTAATAGCTTCTCCGGAAAATCTAAATTTTCAACTTGGCTTTTTTCAATTGCAATAAACGAAATGAAATCTGACATGCGAAAATATTCCTCAAAAAATATTTTGCGTCTTGATGAAAACACTGAAAACTTAATGGCTTTTGATCAAATAAATGATTTTGAATGGAAGCAAGAAATGAAGCAATTACTTTCTGATTTAGATGAAAATAAACGACTTGTTTTTATACTTTTTGAAATTGAAGGATATAACCACAATGAAATTGCTGCAATGTTAGAAATATCCGTTGCAAATTCAAGAACTACATTGTCTCGAACAAAACAAATATTAAAAGAAAATTGGTTAAACAACAGAGATGGTTATGGAAAAGCAAAATGAATTTTATGAAGAAAGAGATAATCCAAGTACTGAACTTTCTAAAAAAATGTGGAATAATATTGAAAACAATATCGAATTCCATAAAAAAGAATTCAGTTTTACAGTAGAGCGAAAGAGTTTCTTTTTGGGCTTTAGTGCAGCTGCAGTGTTTGTAATAATTGTATTTAATTTGTACGCTTTTCTTTCAAACATTGCTTTTAGTAATGAATCTGAAATTATCAAAATAAATAGGACTTATTCCAAAACAATCAATGGCATGGAAAGGATTTTACCTGCAGCTCTTTTTAGTGAAAGTAAATCAGTAAATATTGATGAAGAATTGAGTTCAAAACTTGAAAATTTAAATTATGTAAACCAAGCTATTACTGATTTACAAGCAGATTTTTCATACAATGATGTTTCAATGATTAAGCAAGAAAGACTGCGTGCTCTTTACAAAATGAAATTAGAAGTGTTAGAAAGTTTAATATTAATGGAGGAAAAATAGAATGGACAAGATTAGAATTTCAATAATTTTTGTATTGCTTTGTGTCGTTTCAATTTATGCTGAGAAATCAAAAAAGATAAAGAAAAGTTTTCCAGTAGCCCCCGAAATTGGTATAGAAATTATTAGTGTTTCTGGAATGGATTTGTCAATTAAAACATGGGATAAGCAAGAAGTGTATTTCAATCTAAAGGTAAGTATTTCCTCAAATGATGATGATTATGAATTGGATTACATCAATAGTTTTGATATTCTCTCTGAATTAAGCGGATCAAATTTAACAATTAAATTAAAGGAAACCGATAAAAATTCTGAATGGAATTTTTGGGACATATTTAAATTTAAAATTGCATCATATATAAGCAAAGATATTACAGGGGAAATATTTATTCCTAAACAAAATGATTTTAGTTCAGATTTTAAATATTGTGATATTAAGCTTTCAGAGGCAATGGGAGAAATAAATCTTGACGGAAGATCAAATGACCTCTCGTTAATAAAATGCAAAAATGTTAGATTAATTAAAAATCCATATGGAGATGTTAAAATAGAAAATTGTGGCGGTACATTAGAATTATCATCTCGTAGCAGTGAAAACATAGTTGATAATTTTGATGGTGATGTTATGATTAAATCAGAATACTCCAACTTAACCATTCACTCAATTAAAGGTGATTTAAATATAGATTCAAGAAGTGCAGAGATAGACATAAAAAACATAAGTAAATCTTTAACGATTGATGCAGATTACTCCAACATTGATATGTTCAATGTTGCTAAAAGCGTAAAATTAAAAAGCCGCAGCGGAAAGATAAATATAGATAAGGTAGGTACTATCAATTTGGAAAGTCCATATTCGAACTTTATTATTAAAAATGTTTCAGGAAAAGTTGAAACCCCAAATAGAATTAGTAGTAGGTCTGGCACTATTAGTATATCGAAAATGGCTGGTGGATGCATAATTAATAGTGAATATTCTAATATGGAGTTAGACTCTATTAAAGGCAATGTGTCGATAGAATCAAGAAGTAATTCAATAATTGGTAAAAATATAGAGGGAGACTTAAATTTAGAAACAATGTATTCTGACATTTCATTTTTAAATATATACTCAGAGCACATTAATATATTAAATCGAAGTGATGATGTTGTTTTAGATTTAATAAATACGCCTAAAAAATTATCCGTTACTAATAAGTATGGTGATATTGATATTTCCCTACCTAAAAAATATAATGGCGGAATAAGTATAGAGTCAACATATGGAAATATTGAAAGCGATTTTGAATTTGAAAAAGAAATTGATAAATCATCTACTAAAAAAAGATTTCGCAAAGGAGAAAATAGCTCATCTTTAACTTTGGAAATTAGATCTGGGAATATTAGATTAAAAGGGAAATAAATTAAAGAGGCTGTCTCACATTTTAAAAAGTATTTACGAAAGCTTATGACAAAATAATTTGGGTCTTTTGCTTAACAAGAAAATTTCTTTGCGAATGAGATCGCTACAATTGAGACAGCCAATAATTTAATTTTTATTGCAAATACAAAGCAACTCTTTCTATGAGACGAAATATTATTTTCTGATAAGTTGTTTTGAAAACAGCCATTCTCGTACAAGCCAGTTATCATAAGATTCTTTCCAAATAACATGCCCTTTATCTTTATACTCAGTGTAAATATGATCAGATGACATAATTCTTTTAACTTCATTCTCAGAATCTAAAAAGGCTTTGTTGTTTGGGTCAGAAATTAACAGAACATCTTTTCCACAATTAGAAATTGCTCTTATCATTTTTCTAGAACCTTCCACTGGAACGGCAGCATCAATATCACCATGGAAATCCCAAATAGGAATATTTTTAATTTCGCAAGCCATTTGCGGATCGGCAGAACCGCTCATAATTATTGCTGCTGCAAATCGAGTTGGATTATTCATTAACAAATACCACGAACCAAATCCACCCATTGATAGACCTGTTATATAAATTCTGCTTTCATCAATGGGATATTTTAAAATTAATGAATCAATAAGATTGCTTACTGTTGCCAATTCGTTACTTATTGGTGTGTTTTTAAAATCATAAGTTTCAGTACCCCAGTTAACATCAACCCATTTCTGCTCTTCAGGGCATTGAGGCGCAACCACAAAACATGGATGTTCATTTTGATTCACAGAATCGACCCAAACTGTAGCTATCCGATGTAATTCTATATGTTTTTGATTATCGTTCCCACGTTCGCCGGCTCCGTGAAGTGCAATTATTAAAGGAAGTTTTTCATTTTTTGCTTTTTCTGGAATAAACATTCTATAAGGAATTGTTGTTGAATCCATCTTATGTAAATAACTTCCAAACTTATTTATCAATTCAACCTCTTGTGAAAACATATTATTAAAACTCATAAATAATAAAATTGTAAAAAATCTTTTCATTTTTTTCCTCAGTGGACTTAGTGGTTATAACAAATTACTTGCAAGTTCAGCCAATTCAGAGCGTTCGCCTTTTTCCAGATTAATATGTGCGTAAAGTTTTTGCCCCTTAAAATGGTCAATTAAATATGTTAATCCATTTGATTGCGAATCCAAATAAGGATGATCTATTTGGTAAATATCGCCAGTTAGGACAATCTTGGATCCCTCACCAACTCTAGTGATAATTGTTTTTATTTCGTGAGGAGTTAAGTTTTGGGCTTCATCCACAATAAAATATATACGTTGTAAACTTCTTCCACGAATATAAGTTAAAGGTTCAATAACAAGCTTTTCGTCTTTAATCATATTTGATATTGCTATATAACTTGAATCTGATTCAGCATATTGATCTTGAATCACTTTCAAATTATCCCACAGTGGCTGCATGTACGGTCCAATTTTGCTTTCAACATCTCCTGGCAAAAATCCAATATCTTTATTACTTAAAGGTACAATTGGGCGAGCAACAAATATTTGACGATATTGCTTTCTTACATGTAAAGCGCTTGCAAGTGCAATTAATGTTTTACCAGTACCAGCTTTTCCTGTAAGTGAAACGAGGGGAATATTTGGATTTAATAAAGCATCTGCTGCAAAAGTTTGCTCAGCATTGCGAGGTTTAATTCCAGAAATTGGATTTTTATCAATCTTGTTGAAAAACTGCTGCTCGCTATCAAGCCATGCTAACACAGAACGGTTTGTGTTTCTAATAACAAAATATTTGTTTGGAACAAACTCACTACTCGTTTTTTCTTTTACATCATTGGCTTCAACTTGAAATGGAACTTCATAGAATTTTTTAAGTAAGTCATCATCAAAATCTTCTAAAACCTCTTTGCCGCTATATAGCTCTTCAACGCTTTGAATTTTATCTGTTGAGTAATCCTCTGCAATAATTCCAAGAGCTTTTGCTTTCATCCTAAGGTTAACATCTTTGGTCACCAAAATATGTTCACGTTTTTTTGTGCTGTTTTTTTCAAGTTCAAAAGCGCAACTCAAAATTCTGTGATCTGGAGTATCTTCCCTAAAGGCATTTTTAATCTCAGCGCACATTCCATTAGAAATTACTATTCGAACTTTTCCCTTTCCTTTACCAAGAGAAATGCCACCATTAAAAAGTTCATTACCAGTAAGCGAATCAAGTGTTCTTGCAAATTGACGCGCATTAATATTAATAACTTGAGATCCTCTTTTGAAGTGGTCAATTTCCTCTATTACAGTTAAAGGAATTACAATATTATTTTCTTCAAATTGATGAATTGAGTTTGGATCGTGAAGTATTACGTTAGTATCAAGTACAAATGTTTTAGGATTTTTCTTTGCCATAGCCTTATAAAATTGTTTGATTAATAATTAAGCAATAAATAATTATAATATATAATTTAATCAAGTTAAATCTACCAGATTATTAATAAATTGTTATACTTTAAAGGTTTCTTAAATAAATATTTAATAAGGCAAATATAATGGCTATTGAGACAATAAACCCAGCGGATAACAAATTAGTAAAAACATTTGAAAAAATGAGCGATACAAAGGTTAGTGAAATAATTTCAAGCTCTGAAAAAGCATTTCAAACATGGCGACTAACTTTATTTGAACAAAGAGCAGAGTTACTTATTAAAACTGCTAATGTTCTTAGAAACAGCAAACTTAAATATGCAGAAATAATGACTTTAGAAATGGGCAAGCCAATTACACAAGCAATTTCAGAAGTTGAAAAATGTGCTTGGGTTTGTGAATATTACGCACAAAATGCCGAGACCATTTTGCAAAAAGAAATTATTGAAACAGATGCGTCCGAAAGTTTTGTACAGTTTGACCCTATCGGAATTGTTCTGGCAGTAATGCCGTGGAACTATCCATTTTGGCAAGTCTTCCGATTTGCTGCGCCAGCATTGATGGCGGGCAATGTTTGTCTGCTTAAACACGCATCAAATGTTCCAATGAGCGCCTTAGCAATTGAGGAAATATTCACCGAAGCTGGCTTGCCCGAAGGAACATTTAAAACATTATTGATTGAATCATCGCAGGTAAATAATGTTATTCAAAATCCATTAATTAAAGCAACAACACTAACTGGAAGCGAACCTGCGGGAATGGCTGTTGCTTCAGCTTCTGGAAAAGCATTAAAGAAAAGCGTTATGGAACTTGGTGGCAGTGACCCGTTTATTGTTTTAAGCGATGCAAATATTGATGAAGCAGTTAAAGTCGGTGTTTTAGCACGCATATTGAATAATGGACAAAGCTGCATTGCGGCTAAAAGATTTATTCTGCTTGAGGATATTGCTGATGAATTTGAATCAAAATTTGTTGATAAAATGAATTCACTTATTGTCGGAAATCCAATGGAGAAAGAAACAGAGTTGGGACCAATTGCACGCGAGGATTTACTTTTGGAACTTGATTATCAAGTTAAAGAAACCGAAAAACAAGGGGCAAAAGTTTTATGTGGCGGAAATAGACTTAATAGAGAAGGAGCATTTTATCCACCAACTGTTTTGAGCAATGTTAAAAAAGGAATGCTTGCATACACAGAAGAGCTTTTTGGTCCAGTAGCAATTATTATTAGAGCAATAAATGAAGGGGAAGCGATTGACATTGCAAACGATACGCCTTTTGGACTTGGAGCTTCGTTGTGGACAAACAACATGGAAAACGCTAAAATATTGGCTGCCAAAATTGAATCTGGTTCGGTGTTTATCAACGGATTGGTAAAATCTGACCCGCGTTTGCCATTTGGCGGAATTAAAACTTCTGGTTATGGAAGAGAGTTATCGCACTACGGAATTAAGGAGTTTGTTAATATTAAAACAGTTTGGATTAAATAATTGGAGGTAATATGGTTACTCAAAAAATGGTTGATGTTTTTATGTCCAAGAAAAACTTGGCAGTTGTTGGTGTATCACGAAACAAGAATAAATTTGGGACAGTAATTTATAATGAACTAAAGAAAAAGGGCTATAATGTATTTGCTGTAAATCCATCAACAACTGAAATTGGAGGGGACAAATGCTATCAAAGTATTAAAGAGCTAAAAGATGAAATTGAAGCAGTTGTAATTGTTGTTCCAGGAATTCAAACAGAAATAATTGTTGAAGAAGCTAATGAGATTGGCATTAAGCATATTTGGATGCAACAAGGAAGTGAATCGGATAAAGCAATTATTTATTGCAAAAAAAATGGAATAGAAGTAATTCACAACGAATGCATTTTAATGTTCGCAAATCCTGTTAAATCTATTCATAGTGTGCACAAATGGATTTGGAAAATATTGGGAAAACTGCCCAAATAATTTTTAATTTTTACTCTAATTTACAACAAAGGAGAAAGTATGTTAAAACGATGCGACTGGTGTGGAACTGACGAACAATATGTTAAATATCACGATAATGAATGGGGAATTCCAGTTCACGATGACAGAACTCATTTTGAAATGCTCATTTTAGAAGGAGCACAAGCAGGATTAAATTGGCTTATGATTTTAAGAAAACGTGAAAATTACAGAAAAGCATATGATAATTTTAACGCAAAAAAGGTTGCAAAATACACAGAAGAAAAAATAGAAGAGCTTTTATTAAATGCGGGAATAATTAGAAATAAGGCAAAAGTACGTGCATCGGTTACAAATGCAATTGCGTTTTTAGAAGTTCAAAAAGAGTTTGGAAGTTTTGACAAATACATTTGGCAATTTGTAAACAATAAACCAATAATCAATAAATGGAAAACAATTAGCGAAGTTCCAGCAACATCAAAAGAATCGGATGAATTAAGCAAAGATTTGAAAAAACGTGGATTCAAATTTGTAGGTTCAACAATAATTTACGCCCACATGCAATCAATTGGAATGGTAAATGACCATATACAAAGTTGCCACAAATACAAATTATTAACAACGTAGAGATGACTAGCTGGGTCAATGCTGTCAACTTAAGACAATTAATCATTTCAAATGTGGCTAAAGCCATTTTCTCTCTATTTGTTTTTATCCAGTCGCTTAAAAGCGACGGTAATTGCCGTTTACTTTAGAGGCTGTGTGATAATTCATTTTTTTAGAAAAAATGTTTCGAATTCACTTTAAAAACGAAACCAAAATTTGCTTTACACCCTATTTTAACACAGCCTCTTTAGTAAACGGATTTTAGAAAAACAAAAATTATAATGGCTTTTCCAGAGGAATCTTACAGATAGCCACATTTGGATCATTAAGTTGACAGCATTGCTTTAATGGAAACATCTGTAACAACTTGATTGTTCTCAGCAACCTTGTTCACCATCAAGTTGCACTAATTTTTCCCAACCAAGTTTATAACGTTCTGATTTTAACTTTTACTCTTTTTTTAATAAATATATAATAGTAAAAACTAATCCAACCATTTTATTACCGTTGCTATAACAAAAATCCTCTCATCCGAGTCTTCAACATATTTTTGAATATTTTTTATAATAATTGCATCTCCACCATTTTCACAGGCTTTTTCCTTTAATTTTGGTAAAACTTTTTCAAAAGTATTATAACTATATATACCTTTACTTTCTAAAATTCCTAACTCTTCAAATTTTCGCTCTGGTATCTTTGAATTAAAAACCTCGATAAGACAATCGATTGATTTTGCATTCATTGATTTACCAGTTTGAATATAGATGGTTGACGTACCACATCCGAAAATAAAAATTGTAAAAAACACTATAGATAAAAGGCTTAAAATCTTTGTTTTTTTAGTTAACAAAATGTTTTGTGTCATAAAATTAATCCCTTATTTGAAGCAACTTAAATTTTAATACTGCACTAAACCCGCATTACTCCGCGGGCAGGTTGATTTGCTGGTTATATTGCTTTTTTGAACTTTTTGATTTTATCTATCAATGTCCAAATAATTATAAGAAGAACTCCAAAAACCAACAATTTTGCTAATGATTCTTTAGCTAGAAATATTCCACCCACGAGAAGTATGATTAAAAATAAAATGTACCAATTAATAAAACAATATAATTTTCTTTCTTTTTGATCAATGTTATTTTCGATAAAGCCTCTAAATGTTGAAAAATCAAAAAATTGAGGTCCACCAACTTGTTTAAATTTGCCATAACGAAAAAAAGTTAAATTCTCACCTTTAGAATGAAATTCGAAATCAGAATCATTTTTTGAAATTGTTTTTTCACTCCTTTTAAAATCTTTTTTATAAACTATTGGTATTCCAAATTTGTAGTAAATTTTAATCCATGCATTTGAAATATATTTTTCAAATATCAAAAAAAAGAAAAGTATAAAAAATAAAATTACAATTATAAAATCCAAATTTATTAACTCACATTATTTATTAGTAATATAACGTCGTTTAAGCTAACTTGTCCGCCGACTACTATTTCGGCAACAGCAAACTCAACACCTTTTATTAAAAATTTATTTTACTAACTTGTACTACTTCAAGAAAACTACAACTTCCCCCTCACAATTCAAAAACCAAATCGCCATCGCTTTTCGGCGTTCAAGTTGAGCGAATTGTTAGGTAGGTTCTCTTCAATAAACCAATATATCCCCTTTAACAACCCCTTCAGTTATTTCGACAAATCTGTTACCTACAACACCGATTTTAACATATTTTATTATTATATTTTTATCATTTTTGAAATTGACAAATGCTTGTTCACCTTCAAAACCGATTGCTGGTATTGGTACTATTAAGCAACTATCTTTCTCAGTAATTATTATTTCTGCCTGTACTGAAGTACCAGGATAGATGCGCTTTGGGGGAGATTTAAGCTCAACCGAAAAATCAAACGAAACATATCCGTTATTACTATTACCAAGCGGAGATATTTTTACTATTCTTCCAACTCCAAGATTTGCCCCTTTTTTAGTTTTAAGTTTTACTTTTTCTATTTTACGCAATACAGGAAGGTACTCTTCAGCAATGGTAAAATCTGCTCTTAGTTCATCAAAATTCCCAATTACACAAATTACTGTTCCCTCGTTATATTCTGATAATGCCGACTTAATATAATTCCCTTCCTCAACATTATCTTCTGTTACAATGCCTCCAATTGGTGCCTTTATCGGAATTATTTTAAAGACACTCTTTTCATCAATATTGTATTTGCTTTTATAAATCTCAAAAGTTTTTTCACTTATTTCAACCTGCATTTTTGCTATATCAAAAGCATTTTTACTTTTCCTTAATTCATCCTCATGAATGAAATGTGATTCAAATAATTCTTTGCTGTTGTTATACTCAATCTCTTTTTCTTTGAACTCAATTTTAGCTTTGTAAAAAGCATTTTTATTCCTTAAAAATTCAACATACTTCTCTTGGTCGGGTTTAATGGTAAGAAGAGTTTCACCTGCTTTTACAGAATCACCAAGTGAATAATATTTCTCAATTATTTTGCCAGTTATAGAAGAATTAACAGCCATTATTTTTGATGCTTCAATTTGTCCTATTAGTGTAATACTTTTTTGAACTTTCCCGATAGTAACCTTTGTCGATTTACTGAAACTCGTTTCTTCATCTTTGCTAAGTGACAAAAGCGAATAATAAAGAGCAAACGACAAAAGCAAAATAGCACCTACAATATAAATCCATTTCTTAATCATTAAAATATCTCCATTCCCAAAATTGTTTTTAACTGCAACACATTTTTATTGTAATTTATTACAGTCTCAATTGCACTCTTTTCCGCATCATATATTTCATTATCATGTTCTTGGAGTTCAAAAAGAGTGAGCCTTCCTGAGTTGTATTCTCTCTTATAGATTTTATAAGAATCTTTAAATATTTTAAGTTTCTCATTTTGTAAATCATATTGATTTCTGAAAAACTCCAGCAAATAATAATACTCAGTCACTAAGAGTTTTAACTCTTTCTCTTTCTCTTTAATGTCATTTTTAATCTCTCTTAACTTAATTTCGGAAAGTTCAGCTTCTGTATTATATTTGCCTGCATCCATTATTGGAACCTTAACATTAATTCCCAAATTATAGTCGTAGGTTTTTATTTTTCTATCAACTGGTAGATAGTATAACTGGTTTGAAAAAAAAGCTGAAGCAGTCAATTCCGTTTCAATTCTGGTTGATGTTTTGGATTCGTAATCAAGTTTATTTATTATCAAACTTAGTTCAAAAATTTTATAATCATGGTTGTTTTTTACTACAAGTTCCAATGCATCTTCTAACATAATATTAAATGGAAGAAACTTAACAGATTCTTCCAACACAACCAATGTATCGGTATTTATTCCAAGAAATGAAAAAAGTTCTTTCCTCGCATGTCTAAACTCTGTATTTGTGCGTGATAAATTTAACTCGGTGTTTTTAACAGCTAACTTTTTAGTAATAAATTCTATTTCAGAAATTTTGCCAAGTTTTAATTTTAATTTTTGTTCTTTCAGTTCCTTTAATTCTTTTTCAATTTTACGTTTAGTTAAAGCAATCTCTTTTTGCTTAAGAAGAGTGACGTAGTATTTCTCTATAGTATTAAAAATAAGTTTGTTCCTACTATTAAAAAAGTTCAATTTTGTTTTTTGGAATTCTTTCTCTTTGATTTCAGAACTAACTCTGTAATTATTTACACTGAAAATTGGCTGCGAAATTCCAGCATAAAACGAATACTGAAAACGCTCTCTATCATTACTGTAATCTGAGTTATAAGTATTGTATAGTGTTGCCAAACTCATATTGAAAGCTCCACCAGTCGGCAAATTATACATAGTTGAAAGTGTCGCAACAGGGGTAAAATTATTAGCATTGTTTACGATTAAAGTATATTGATTTAACTCTGAATTAAATACATCCTCAACACCCTGGTTTAGTTTGAAAGGAACTCCTAAGTTCAAGTTTATTGTTGGGTATTTGAAAACGGATTGCAATTTATAATTTAATTCATCTCGTTGATTTTCCAACTCCAACATTTTATATTGTGTACTTTGTTTGAATAATATATCTAAACAATTATCGAGTGAAAGCTTCTCCTGTGCAATATAATTAGAAGCAAAGAGAATTAAACTAATTAATATTGAAACTATTCTATTCATAACGTAAAGAATCTATTGGCATCACTTTGGATGCTTTAATTGCAGGCAACAGCCCGAAAATAAATCCGGTAATTCCCGAAAAAATAATTGAAGTAATAATTACTCTAAACGTAATTAATGCTTTTGCTTGGGCACCCCACACCTGCTTTTTAATAATAAATTCAGCTACACTTTCAACACTAAAAACAGCCAAAATAATTCCAATACTTCCACCAATAAAAAAGAGGAACATTGTTTCCAAAAAGAATTGAACAAAAATATCTCTGTTTTTTGCACCCACGGCTTTTTTAATTCCAATCTCGCGCATCCTCTCCTTTATTGAGGAAAGCATTATGTTCATAATTCCTATCCCACCAGTAACTAACATTAAAATGGAGAAAAGTAAAATTAGATTTGAATACGCAGATGACATATTTTCAAAATCTTTTATACTATCTTCCCTACTATTTATACGGAATATCCCTTTTTCACTTATGAAATCTAAGTAACTCTGTACTTGGTCAATTGTTCTATCTAGTTTAGACACATCCTCAACTTTACACAAAATACTTCTGGGCATTTCTTCTTGTTTATAGAAAAGTGTTTTAAAAGTTGTAATAGGAATAAATATCGCTCTTGAATAGAGATTCAACCCTTGAGAAACATACTCCCCAATTATTTCAAATTGATAATTGTTTATTGTAATCATATCCCCAACCGACATTTTTTCATCAAGACTACTTTCATCATTTTTTGCAATAACGATAACATTGTTCTTGCTTTTTATATCTAATAGGTTAAACTTTCTGCCATCTTCAATTTTTATATTGTTATAAACTTCAAAAAAATTTTCACTAACTCCTAGAAACCTATATCTTTTTTCTCCTTTGATATAATAATCATCCCCTACTAATTCAGTAATGAATATTGCGTCATTGAAATTTTTGTTTAGTGAATCGATAAGTGTGAGCGTTATTGGATAACGATAATGTATCGTTTTTCTATGTTTTGAATCGGTTACAGATGTCATAACCATATTTTTTTTTGAAGATTTGATATCAAATGTATTATAACCCCCATAATTTTTGATTGTTTGCATCATACTTTCAGCCATTCCTTCATTCAAAGAAACAACAAATACAAATGAGAAAACACCAATAACCACACTAATTATTGAAAGAAATGTTCTTAAAATATTTCCTCTTGTGCTCTCAAATGTTAATGATAAGAAATCTAGTTTTCGCATTATTACGTTTTGTTATTAGATAATAAAAGGTACAAAAAAGTAGGGAGAATATCTTTCCCCCTAAAGAAAAGAGTTATCCAATTTCCACAATAGCTTCACTTTGTATATTATAGATATACTCACCATCAGACTCAATAATCATTTTTGATGGTGATTCTGCAATACACATACAACAATTAACGCATTCATCCGTTATTCTCACCGTTGAGGAATTTGTTGATGGTGGTTTTGTGCTTGCCCTTAGTGTTTCTGTTAAAAGAATAGGCATCAAAGACAAAAATGAAAATTTCTTTAAAAAGTTTTTTCTTTTCATTGATTTCTCCCATAAAAATGGGAATAAATGCGAAACCATCTTTAGTATATTATTATGGGTACTTAATCTGGTTTTTGTTTTGTTATTTAATTAAAATTTTGTCATTATTTTTGTTCAACTAAATAATTTGGCAAAAATTAAACATAATAATCTTTCTATGCAAAAAGTATTTTGGGGTTTTGTTTAAGCAAATTGCTTTACGCTTTTTAAATCGGCAAAATTCCCACAATCTGTTAATATTATGAATTATAATTTAAGGTGTATTACTTTTTGTGGTCAAGATTGTGGGAATTTTTAAACTAAATAATTAGTCAAAGCTTCACTTTTTGATTTTTCTTGCCATGGCTATTTAGTCAAAGCTCCAGTTTCAAGAAGGCAAAACAATAAACGAAAAGAGGAAAAGAAGTCCCAAATTTTGTAAACTACACAAGTTAGAACACTTAGTGTTTTTATGGGATCATTCTCAACCTCTTTTCAAGGAAGTAAATAAACAAAATTATTATCATTATGAAAAGAACATTTTTGATAGTAGAGGCATCACTTCGCCCTTTTTGTAAAATTTTTATCACCAATTTAAGCTTTATTTAATAGGAATAACTGGTTATATAGCTTTTATTTTTCTTAACATAGTTATTGAATCATTTGTTTCACAATGTTTTTCAAACGAAAATCTTTCATATAATCTTTTTGCTGGATTTTCTTTGGATACACTTAATGATATTTGTTTGTATTTGTTTTTTATTTCTTCAAATAATTTTTCTATCATTTTAGTACCAATTCCTTTCCCTCTATATTCTGGAATTACTGACATTGATAATTCTGGCGTTTCTTCATTTATGAATCCATAACTTTTAATTTCTTCCGGAAATGTTCTAATCCATATTAATCCTACTTTTTTATTTACATTTTTATCAATTGCAATAATTCCAAAATCATCTTTTCTTCCCCAGTTATCAATATATTTTGATATTTCTGGATTTTCTATAATTTCTATTGGGAAAGGTTCAACTCCTTCTGGAACATAAATTGCTAGATACAACATATCCTTTAAAAATTCAAAATCATTTTCTGATATTATTCTAAAAACTATATCCATTTTTTTTGCTGCATAACTTTAAATAATTTTATCCACCAAAATAACATTGGACAGGTCTGGAAATGATCAAAAAAAAACCAAATTCATTCATTTCATTTATAGAGAGACTGTACCATATTTTGTGTAAATGCAAAATGCTTATTTGATAAAAGGCTTTCGCAAAGTTTTAATCTTTTGAAAGCCCAATTTATTATTCAAACAAATTTTTATTTTACTTCATTAAAATCATTTTTTTTGTGCTAACAAAACTGCCACTTGAAATTCTGTAAAAATAAATTCCTGAAGATAAGTTTGTTGCATTAAAGTTAATTGTATGATATCCAACAGAAACCTCTCCATTAACTAAATCTGCAACTTTTTCGCCTATTACATTATAGATAGACAATTGAATTTTCGACTGCTGAGGAACTGTAAAACTTATTGTCGTGCTTGGATTAAACGGATTAGGGTAATTCTGCATCAAATTATAATTCGTAATAACAGAATTTTGTTTGTTTTTAATATCCGTTGTTATTCCAGCTTCTGGTGTCTCTAATTTCTTAGTTGTATAAATTCGGAATTCACCTGGATTGAGGTCAATGCTCATGTTTACATCAGTAACATTTAATGAATCACCAGCAAAGTAATCATACCACATTCCAGTGCTCTGAAATTTTGGCTGCATGGTTAAATTAACTACGTTGAAGTTACCAATGATGGTAGCTTTCATACTTGAGTGAATTAAGTTTATTCTTCTGCCATAAACACTTGTACCTAAACTCATACTAACATTAGTTTCTTTTGATGTAAATACTTCATTTTCATTTCTAAGCTTTAATAACGCTGCATATGTTTTATATAAATTCATTCTATTTGGATTCTCCAAATATTCCCAATGTATTGGCTTTTCGTCAGTTCTTCCTGCCGCTGTTAATTCCTCATCATATCCAAGTTCTTCAAATTGCCACATCATTTTCGGACCAGGAATTGTGAAGAAAAATGTTCCAACCAGTTTCATTCTGTTTAATGCAGTGTTTAAATCTTTTATATTATATGTACCACTTGCTCTGCCATAAGCCAAATTTTTGAACATCAACCACTGTTCATCATGACTTTCCATATAGGAAACTAAATTAGGCTCATTCCAACCACGGTTTCTGTAGTATCCCCATTCCAAGCTACTGTTATCATCTATCCAGCCCATTGCTGATTGTGCATAACTGTGATTCATGTTTCCCCAAAGCATCATTCCATAATTCGCGAGAATTGTTTCTTCAGAATTTTCTGCAAAATGCTCAAGTATAAAATATAAATCAGGGTCCAATGTTTTTGTGTAATCAAAATAGTCTTTCAAAATTGCTATTCTGGAATCGTCTTTTTGTCCCCACTGTGTAACGTTTCCAAGAGTATTTTTTTGAGTAAATCCTTTTGATAAATCAAAGCGGAATCCATCAACTTTGTATTCCGTAATCCAGTGGTGAAGAATACGCTTTACCAATTCTCTTGTATAAGTCGATTCATGATTCATATCATATCCAACATTATAGTCGTGTTTTGGAGTAACATTATACCAGTAGTTTTCTGTAGAAGGTGGTCCATAATTTCCTGTGGCATAAAGACGAACAAAAGGTGAGCGCCCAAACGTGTGATTGTAAACAACGTCAAGCAAAACAGCAATATTACGTTTGTGAGCTTCGTCAATAAAACGCTTCAAATTATTTTCAGTTCCATAATATTTATCTGGTGCAAAATAAAATGCAGGATTATATCCCCAACTTTTATTGTACTCAAATTCGTTAATTGGCATAAGTTCAATTGCATTTATCCCAAGTTTTTGAAGATAATTAAGAGTATCAATTAGCGTTTGATAATTATGCTCAGAAATAAAATCACGAATTAATAATTCATAGATAACAGCTTTTTGTCTATCAGGACGCTGGTATTCTGAGGCAGTCCAATTATACTTTTCTTTATTAATTTCAATAATACTAACTGAACCATCTGTTTTTCCGCTTGGATAATCCTTAAGATTTGGATAAGTGTAGCTATCAATTTGGTCATCTTCACCTTCAAGCACTTTTTCTGTATATGGGTCAGCTAATGCAAGCGTTCCATCAATAAAATATTGAAATGCATATTCTATGTTAGGCTTAAGTCCTGTTATAGAAATCCAATATGTCGAATTATCTGGAGTACGTTTCATAAAA
Source organism: Bacteroidota bacterium (assembly GCA_018818165.1). GTDB lineage: Bacteria > Bacteroidota > Ignavibacteria > Ignavibacteriales > Melioribacteraceae > 1-14-2-50-31-20. The sequence continues at coordinate 109,321 of JAHISP010000084.1, forward strand.
TATTTTGAATTTGTAGCCCAGTTATTGAAATCACCAATAACATAAATAAATTCCTTATTGGGCGCAAAAAACGCAAGAGTAACAGTAGAATCATTAATGTAATTTATTCCTGGAATTATTCCATCTGGCAAATTTTCAATTACAACTTCTCCCCTTACAGAATAGGAGACCGTATCATAATCAACAGTTCCGGTTATGGCTGATGCCTTTGCAATTATTTTTTTATCAGCCATACTATTTACAGAAATTTTGTAACCTATTGAGTCAGAATTTGTGGATGCTAAGAGAGAATCGTTAAGGTACAAAAACAAAGAATCTGCATAAACACTTTTTGCCACTACATCTATTTCATCATTTAAAAGAACTAATAAATTTCTTTCTAGTGGATTAATTATGGATACATTTATTCCTGGTTGATAAATAGGTAGGAAAATATCCTCTGTTTGTGGGCTTCCGCTAGCACCTCTAAAAACAAAGGCTAATTCATTTATTTTCTCTGCAGTGTTGGTAAGATTATAAAAAACTCTTGGATAGCCTATTACTAACTTGTAAAGATTTGTTTCAATTCTCGTTAGTTTTGGTTGAGTTGCATTATTTCCCCAAGATTCAATAACGTGCTGCCAATTACCAAGGTTAGTGTTTACACCTGTATGAGCATAAACATCACCAGTATACCCCATAAGTCCTTGTCCGCCTTGTGTGGCATCAAAAGTAATTATAATTGAATCTGCTTCAGTAGCAAACTCGGGAGTAGAAACAACAACTTGTGCAAATAAACTGAGAGAAAAAAAAGAAATAATAATAAATATTTTTGTAAGTGTTTTCATGAAAATCCTAATTTGATAAATCAATATAATTTTTTAAAACAATAAATTAAAGTCTGTAAATAATTGACTAAACTTTAATCATACAGTAACCAAGAAACTCCAAATCGAAGAGTAATTGGTTGTTTGAAGTAATATGGAACGATGTAATACTCAGTATCTAAAACATTTTCTAAAGTAACAAAAATTGTTGCACGTTCTTTAATTGTACCCGCCATGAATAAATCTAATTGAAATGAGGAAGGAACCTCAGAGTAATCAACCATAGGTGTTAAATCGGAAGTTATTTGCAATGATTTTTCAAAATCATATATAAATGGTAATTGTCCGCCAGTATAACGATAATTAATTCCAGTTTTCAGATTTAGGTTATTCTCAAACAGCAAATCCATATAATATAATTTTCCAGCAAGTGTATAATCTGGTGATGCATAAACACGCTCATCTCTTGTACTAAAATAATATGAAATATTATTGCTAAATAGGATATTCCATATTTTCAAATTAATATTAGCATTTATCCCACTATTTTTTATATCCCTTTCTGCAAAGTATGATAATTCGTTGATAAGAAGTGAGTCGCTAATGCTTTGGTTCATATATGGTACATTATTATTTTTTGAATGATAATTAAAATATGTTAGCTTTCCATTTATATGGTTGTAATTAAATTTTATTCCCATCTCTAATGAATTATTTTCAGCTGCACTAAAGGGATAACTAATTACTAAGTTAAATGGGAAGGTAGACATAAATGGATAATTACTTTCCAAAAGTGTTACTTGTTGTTGAAACCAAGCTAATCCAGCATAGAGTGAAATATTATTATTAACACGGCTTGTTATGTCAGCACCAAAACCCAACAATGTTTTTCCATTAAAAATACTGTACTTGCCAAATACACTTGGCACTATTATTTCATTTTTCGAAAAGTATTTTACCTCACCAGATAATGTGAAAACATTTTGTGAATTATTAAAATGCATCACATCAGTATCATAATTTGTTGTTTCATAATTAGCAATAAGATCAACAGAAACATTTTTCTGTTCATAAAGATTTCTGAAACTTGCACCAAGTGTTTGATAATAATTTCCATGCACTATTACTGTCATATTTTCAAAAAGCTGATCTGTGTTTTGAAAATATTTTTGCGAAGTAGAATTAAAATAAAACGTTAAATCACTTTTAATGTTTGGAATAAGAAGGGCAAGTATTTTAACATTTGCTTGATTATTATATGTAAGCTGATATCTAGATGACTTACTAGTACTAACCGTTTCATATAGCACCGATTGAAATATATCATTTAACACTTTATTAGTATCGAGCCCACCAAATAATGCCAACGTGTCATAGGAAAAAGAATAATCAATATTAATATTAATTTTATTATTTACTAGGTAGTTAACATGCGTATTTAACTTCCAAGATTCGTAGTCGCTATTTGCAAATCTTGAATCAACTGCTGAGTTAGAAACACCAATGCCATAACTCAATTGTTTATTAATTGGGGCATGAAATAATACATCAACAAAACCTTCATCAAAGCTGGCTTGATAAAATTTAAGATTTGTAATAGCACGTGACGGAAATTTATAACGATTATTGATAATAATAGAAATAGGATTGCTATATGGGCTATATAAAAATCCTTTTGTAATTGGAGCAAGTTCAATTGAATCAACTAATTCATTATTTAGTTTGTTAAGATTGTAAGAATTTTGCCATCTACTATTTAAAAGAACACCATCTTTTATATAAGAAATATTTCCAAATCCCAATCCATAAAACATTTGTTCATTTGGTTGTCCTAATGAACCTAGATCCTGATTAAAGGCAAATGGTTCGTATGTAAAAATATCTGAAAGATTTCTGTAATCTTCTCTAGAAAAATATTTGTTTTTTATGCCTTCAAAATAATGAGCTTTTTCATCAAGACCGACAGATGGAATAAATACAAACGCAGGTATTTTTGTTTTGTTGATTGTAGAATCTGCAATTAACAATGAATCCTTTTGCATTATAATTAATGAGTCATAGCTGTTAAGCCCTTTATTCATAAGGGTATCAGAGATAACACAAGTTGTTTCTGCACTTATTGAAATTACAGAATAAAGCCAGAATAATATTAATAATATTTTTTTCATAATTCTATATTTACAAATACCTGTTTATTAGTTGCTCTAAATTACTAATAATGTTAAAATAAGCCTATTATCATTGGTTAAAATAAAACCAGAAAAAATTAAAAATAGTTTTTTTATTTAAATAAATTATTTATTTTTAATACAACATTCACTAACTCCTTAACAAACATAGGAAAAGACATGGCAAAAGAAGCTAAAAAAGTTGCAGCCCCTAAAATAGTTGCTGCTCCTAAAAAAGCTGCTGCTCCTAAAAAAGCTGCTGCTCCTAAAAAAGTCGCTGCTCCTAAAGCAGTAGAAGTTAAAAAAGCTGCTCCTAAAAAAGAAGCAGTAAAATTAGATCCAAAAAAACCTTTAACAAAAGCTCAAATAGTTGAACACATGGCTACTAAGCTTGAAGTTACAAAAAAACAATCAGCAATGTTTTTAGATGAACTTGCAGTATTAGCTGGCAAGAATGCTAAAAAAGGATTTACAATTCCTGGAATTGGCAAAGTATCTACTGCTGTTAGAAAAGCTAGAAAAGGACGTAATCCTCAGACTGGTGCTGAAATTAAAATAGCTAAAAAGAATGTTGTTAAATTAAAAGTTGGTAAAGCACTTCAAGATTCAGTGTTTCCTCCAAAAGTTGAAAAATAATTTAACATGAATATTAAAAGCCCATCATTTTTTGATGGGTTTTTTTTTGCCTTTCCCCAATCCAAACATAGCTTTATTTGCCTCGCTAATCTCTTTTGCTACTGATAGCACGTCATCATAAACTTCTTTTTTAACATTACTGAGAATAATTGTAACTAATTTATTATGGTTTTTCATGTGAGGACTAATTCCCACAATAATATTATTATTAGAATCGTGAATATAAATTGGCTTTGCTGGAGTACCAGAAATAGACCCACCTTCAACTAAATCAATATCACTAAGAAGTATTTCGTGAACTTTCGATTTATTAAAGTAATCGGAACAAATCATTTTCTCATTATTTATATCAATCTTGTATGGAAATAGTTTGTAAGATCGGAAGTAAAATCTATTCATGGTAATAATTATAATAAGATTTAACAGAAATGGGAACACAAAATACCATTTCTGAAACATGTATATAAAAGAGCTTACCATATAAAGGGATAAAAAGATTGTTGCTGGAATATTGGCATACCGAAATATAATTTTAGAAAGAAGAGAGTATTTAAAAGTTACCATTATTAGTCTTTCCAGATAAAATCAAAAAGCATATATGATGCTGTTAGCATAACAACATCATAACAAATTAGAAAAGCTAATTCCACAAATGATGCAGAAATAGATTTACCATCAATCGAAAATTTTGTTAGTTCAAGTAATATTAATATTAGTGGTAATAATATTGGGAATGCTAAAACTGGGTAAAGTGTTCCCTTTGCGCTGGCTTTTGAAATAATAGCGGCAATTATTGTTGATGAAACTGCAATGCCGAAACTGCCAAATATGGCTGCGAAAAAAAACAACCAAACATTTTGAATTGAAAATGAATCGAACAAAAGTGAATACAAGATAACAATAGACAAATTCATTAAGTAAACTAGTATAATGTTAAAAAACAGTTTACCCGAAAATATAGTTGAAGGTTTAGCTATTAAATGAAGTGTAAGTGTTGTGCCACGCTCTTCTTCCGAGACAAATGCTCTTGAAAGACCTGACATGGCAGAAAAAAAAATTACTACCCAGAGAAGTCCACCAGTTAAATGTTTGGAAATTTTTTCTTGTCCAATTGAAAATAGTATTACACTAATGGTAACAAGAATAAACATTGCAAGCGCATTTATCGCGTATCTAGTTCGCAACTCTGATTGCCAATCTTTTTTGAATAGTGAATATGCTTTCATCTTTTGCTTATTTCTAGTTGCTTAAAATTTTCAACGTAAATAGTTTCGCTGCACAAAGACAAATCGCTCTCTTCATTTGAAGCTAAAATTACCAGCTTTTCTTTCGATTCCTGCTCAACTATTTTATAAACAGTATCTTTCCCTTTAATATCAAGGTTTGAGGTTGGCTCGTCAAAAACTAACAATGATGGATTATGAACAAGTGCAAATATAAATTTAATACGCTGCTTCATTCCAGATGAATATCCTTTTAGCAAATCAGTTCTTCTATCGTATAAATTGAAATCATTAAACAATGAGTTTAATTTTTCCTTGTCGGCGGTTAATCCACGAATCTTCAAAAAGTGGAGAATGTTTTCTTCAGCACTAAATTCATCGTACAAAATTAAATAGGGAGAAACAAACCCGAGATGCTCGTGAAGATTATCGGAATTTATTACTATTCCATTCTGTGCATGATTTACTTTGCCACTAGTAGGTGAAATTACACCAGCAACAATTTTAGCAAGCGTTGATTTGCCCGAACCATTGCTGCCAGCAAAACCATATATATTCCCACTTTTGAATTCAGCATTTATATCTTTAAATATTAATCTTCTACCAAATGATTTAGTTAAATTTTGTAATGTTAATGTGTAATTATCCATAAATACTATTAATTAATAATTGCTATTTTGCCTGTTATAATCTCACCATCAGAATCGGTTACAAAAATATAAATTCCACTCGCGGCTTTTTTGCCATTATTATCTTTACCATCCCAGCGTACAATTATTTTTTCTGCGGCATAAATTGGAAGCTGTCCATTGTATATTAAGTTCATACTAGTGCTGTAAATAGCTAGCTTTGCAATTCCATATTCATTTGTTTTTGTTGGAAAGAAAACGAATTGATTTTTTGAATAATTAAATGGCTGAGGAAATGCAAAATCTACTTCTTCTCGAACAAGCGTTGCTCCATTAACAACTTCATTATTGAATACATCACTTTCTTTTAAATATTCCATTTTGTCACTTACTAGTTTAGAGTAATAACCAGTAATAATTTGGTTACTTCCATCTTCATTTGCCGTGAGAAGAGAATAATCATAATTCACACCAGTGTAAGGATAAATATCCGCATTTTTTAAATCACAATTTGAAATAATGCTTACAAGTGTATCATTAATACCAGACGAAGATAAATCAAAAACAATATAATTATGAGCCATAGGTTTTAAACTCATCATATATGTTTTTTTTGGGCCCTGATATTTATATGTGGCAATTGGTTTAACTAAAGGATAGTTGTTTGCTTCAGAAAAATATTTGTTTTGTTTTGTTCTATATCCAGTAAAATAAACCCATTGGGAAAATTCGGCAAAAGTATTTTTTAATGAAAGACCATTTTCTGATAGAGCTAAACTAATTGCTTCAATTGCTGAGTTCTGATTATTCCTCATCAACTCCCAAGATCTTTTAATTATATCAAATCCTTTTTTGGAATCACCATCTTTTTCAAATTTTTCTTTTAGAAAAATATTCCAAATAGCTCTATCATAACCACCACCATTACTTGAACCATCAAAATAAGTAAATCTTCTGTCGGGGTTTTTGAAATAGCCAGATAAATATCCGTAATAGTCATTAACACTATCAAAAACAAATTCCTCCATTGAAGTTGATGTTATTTCAAAATAGTAAGTATTACCCTCCGTGTTATCACTGTATGAGCCAACTTGAATTGCGTGGTGAAATTCGTGTGCGGCTGTTACACGAGCAGCATTAATCCCTTTAGTGAAAAAATTATTTGGGTCACTCATTTGATTATCTATTTGAATAAAACTAACATTCTTACCAACGTTATTTGACGTCCAGTTAGTTACACCATAATATCCAAGGTTAGAAATATAAACATCATATAAATCATCACCGCCATCTCCGTCATCGGAAGGTGGTGGATCAAAGCCAAGGTAATTTACTTCAAAAAAATATGCCGAGTCGAAAGCCATTGCAAGTGAATCAACACTTAGTTGAACAGTATTTGCAATTCCATTAAAATAATCTGGGGCGTTATAACCCGTTCGGTCATAGTGAATTCTGAAACGTCCGGATGGAGAAACAATGCTAGTTTCTAATATGGGGCGTTCTAAAACATTTTGAATATTGTTTTGTTGTTCCGTAGTAAAATCATTAAAGTGTCTTTTTACATCTGCAATAATACCGAAACCACATTTTATTGGAGGATTATTAGTAGTTATAGAATTTGGTGTTTTAATATTTGTTTCATGTTGATGCAAAGAAATAACTGCATTGTATAACGAATCCAAATTTTGAGCGTATATAAAACTGGTTGTTAAAATAAATATTAGTATATACTTCATTTATCCCTCATATTTAATCTTGCTTGTCGTCTTACTTGAGCTTCTTCATAACGTCGTTTCTCATCTGTTGTTTCTGGAACAATGGGAGATGATTTTACTGGAACTCCATCAGAATTTAATCCAACAAAAGTTAAGTATGCCGAATTAGTGTGAAGTTTTTTACCTTTTGTATAATTCTCGGAGCAAACCGAAACTCCAACTTCCATAGAGCTATTAAAAACTCTATTAACAGAAGCAACAATAGTTACAACATCTCCGAGTTTTATTGGGTGATGGAAATCAATTTTGTCAACCGACGCTGTAACACAAATTCTTCCAGCATGTTTTGAAGAAGCCAGTGCTGCACAAATATCAATCCAATGCATTAACTGACCACCAAGCAAATTACCTAATTGATTTGTATGCTGAGGCAATACCAATTCGGTCATTGTTATTATTGAGTAGGAAACTGTTTTCATGTTTTTCTTTTTATTGAATAACCTTCAAAGTTTTTCTCCTAATGAATAATTCGGGATTAAACTTCAAAGGTTTTTGTTTGTAATAAGTTAAACCATTACATTCATTTAATTTGACATTTCATCATAAAGATTTTGTATTTCTGTTGTAAATTCTGATTCTGGATATTTTGTGAGAAATAGCTTCATATTTTCGACAGCAAGACCAATACGTTCCTTTTCTAAAAGAATAGTTATTTTTTTGTGAAGCGCAATTGGTGCATATTTTGTGTCGTGATATGTTTCATAGACTTTTGTATAATATTCAAGTGATGCATTGTAGTATTCCATCTTCTCATATATTTGAGCAGATTCAAATAATTTTTCTGCCAGCTTAATGTTAAGTTCGTGAATTTTTCGCTCAGCTTCCTCACTTTTAGCATCTACAGGAAAAAAATCAAGAAATGCTTGAAATTCAGAAATAGCTTTTAGTGTATAGCTTTGCTCAAGTTGATATGGAGGAGAAAGTTGATAATAGGAATCGGCTAGCATAAATTGTGACTTCGCAACAAATTCACTTCCTTTTATGTCACGTATTAATTTGCTGAATTCATAAGCTGCCAAAAGATATTGATCATCATTAAAATATGACATAGCTAAATAATATTGTGCATCATCATTTACAACATTACCAGGAAACTGTAAAATAATTGATTGAAATTCTTTTATACTAAATTGATAATCTTCATTGTTATACAATTCCATTGCATAAGCCAAATGGTCTTCGGCATTCATTTCGGTCGTATCATTACTTCCAGAACACCCAAAAGTGAGAATTACTAACATTGTAACTACAAATACATTCTTCATTAAAACATCCATTATTAAAAAAATTAAAAACTAATTTACTCAAATTTGCATACTCATCAAATTTTATAAATGTTCCAAAATAAATCCCTTATACAAAATGGTTACGTTGAAATATAAATTTTGCTAAATAATCTGAAATCTGCAAATTTAATTTTATAATCTAGATTCGAACACAAGTGAATTATATTTTGACTAAACGCTTATTCAATTTAATTTTTTTGTTTTTACTTTTAGAGAATCATCCTATTTTTACTGAGTAGAAAAATAAATATATCAAATGAAATTCATTTGTTCACAATTTTAATTTAAACCTACGTCACATGACGGACAGCACTTGTTCATTTTATTGGTGCTTATTTTTTATAGGAGAAAAATATGTCAATCAATCTTAAAGGTAAAAATTTTCTTAAGCTTCTAGATTTCACAAAAGCAGAATTAAGATATTTGTTGGATCTTTCAAAAAAGTTAAAAGCAGATAAATATGCCGGAATTGAAGAGAAAAACTTAATGGGTAAAAACTTTGCATTAATTTTTGAAAAAGCGTCAACAAGAACTCGCTGTGCTTTTGAAGTAGCTGCATATGATCAAGGTGCACACACAACTTATTTAGGTCCAAGCGGGAGTCAAATTGGCTATAAAGAATCAATGAAAGATACTGCTCGTGTCTTAAGTGGAATGTATGATGGAATTGAATACCGTGGATTTGGACAAAATATTGTTGAAGAATTAGCAAAGTATTCAAATGTGCCAGTCTGGAACGGATTAACAAATGAATATCATCCAACACAAATTTTGGCAGATTTACTAACAATGGAAGAGTTTTCTTCAAAACCGATTGAGGAAATGAGTTTCTGCTATCTTGGAGATGCACGTTACAACATGGGAAATTCTTTATTAGTTGGCGGTGCTATTATGGGAATGGATGTAAGAATTTGTGCTCCAAAAGGTTTCCAGCCAGCGGAAGAACTAGTTGCTAAATGCAATGAAATAGCCAAAGAATCAGGCGCAAAAATAGCAATTACAGATAATGTTTCAACCGGAGTTTCTGGTGTCGATTTTCTATACACAGATGTTTGGGTTTCTATGGGCGAACCCGAAGAAGCTTGGACTGAAAGAATTGAATTAATGAAACCTTATCAAATAAATAGTAATGTAATTGAGCTAACAAAAAATCCAGAAGTAAAATTCATGCATTGTTTGCCGGCATTCCACAATAGAGAAACCATAATGGGTGAAGATATTTTTCAAAAATATGGAATGGATGGACTTGAGGTTACAGAAGATGTTTTTGAATCGAAACACTCAATAGTTTTCGAAGAAGCTGAAAATAGAATGCATACAATAAAAGCGGTTATGGTTGCTACATTAGTATAGATAAAATATTAAAAGGAAACCCCTACCTTAAAAAGCAGGGGTTTTTCAAATTACTGTATATATCTTGTTGTTTCATCAAAGCGGAAAGCACTAACTAGATTTTGTAAATTTTCGGTTAATCTATTTAAATCTTCAGAAGCTGTTGCTATTTGCTGAACCACTGTTGCCGATTCGTTGGCTACATTATTTATTGATTCCACATTTGAAGAAACTTGTTCTGCTGTTGCCGATTGTTCTTCACTAGCTGCTGCTACTTGGTTTATCTGCATTGCAACATTTTCTGCCCCAGTCAAAATTATTGATAGAACATCACCTAGCTCTTCATTTAATTTTAATCCATCACTTACTGCCACTTTTGCCACTTGCATTGAAGAGTTGGCTTCTTTTGCTTCAACTTGAATTGCTTTTATGGTCTCTGCTATTTCTTTTGTTGCCTTCGTTGTTCGCTCTGCTAACTTTCTTACTTCATCGGCTACTACTGCAAATCCTCTGCCTTGTTCGCCAGCCCGCGCTGCTTCAATTGCTGCGTTTAAGGCTAATAAATTTGTTTGATCCGCTATATCATCTATTACTTGCGCTATCTCACCTATTTGATCTGTTTTATTAGCTAATGAAGAGATAATGCTGCCTGTTGAGTCCGCTGATAAAACTATTCTTTCCATTCCTTTTTTGGATTCATTTACTTTGGCAACTCCCTTATTTGCTTGCTCACTAGATTCTTTTGAAGCTTCAGAAGCTGCGGTTGCATTACTTGCAGTTTCAACTATTGTTCGTGACATTTCTTCCATTGCTGCTGCTACTTCAGCAGTTTGGGCACTTTGTTCTTGTGCGCCGGCTGCCATCTCTTCTGCACTTGATGAGATTTCCGTACTTGCACTAGCTGTGGCTTCTACGGCTTCTATTACTCTAACTATCATATTTTTTATATTTTCAACTGTTAGATTAAAACCATCAAATAATTTGGAGATATCATCGCCTTCTTTTTCTGATGTTACTTTTACCATTAAATCGCCTTGAGCAAATTTGCCCATTTCACCTAATAATGTTCTAACATTTCTTGCAAGATATTCTTCCTGCTTTTGCGATAGCTTTTGAGCTGATTGGGCTTCACTAGCTGCTTGTTCTGCTATTTTGCCCTTTTCCTCAACTTCTGTAAACATTCTTTGCAGATCATCTTTCATATCGTTTAATGAGTTTACTAACTGCCCAACTTCATTACTTGATTTTTGGGTTAAATGTGTGGAAAAATCACCATCCTTAATTTTATGTGCAAAATCAACACTTTCAATAAGCGGCATTATAATTCCCTTTCTGAGAAAAAGAAATGTTAGTATAAGGATAAAAAGTCCAATACCAACTGCAATAAATCCAATATTAGACACTGCTTCCGACATACTTGCTTTTTCAAAGGTAATATCTTTTATTATAGCTAAATGCCCAATAACTCTTCCAGAATATTCTTTTATAGATACTTGGAATAATGCTAAATCTTTTCCATCCATTTTTATTTGTTTGCATTCATTATCAAAAGAATACTCATTAATTAAGTCACCAAATTGTGGGAAAGAGGATTTTAAATATATAATGCTACCAGAGGTAAAAACATTGTTATCACTTTTGAATCCAGCATTTTCAATAATTCCTTTTTCTATACCAATTGCATAATCAAAATTATATTCTTGCTTTATTGATGCTATCATATCATCAATACTCGCTCCAATCTCAACACTCCCAATATGTTCACCGTTATATTCAATTGGGAATGCTATTCTAATTCCAGGTCCATATTTCCCAATTTCTATGCCCTGTATTTTTTTATGAGTGCTATTTACTTCAACAACGGCATGCCTAAATGCACTTAAATTATCACCATACTTTTCTGGTTGATGCAATCTCAAAAATGAAGTCGCATCTGGAAGATGAAATTGAAACTGTTTAATTCCGTAATTTGGTTCCAAAATATTATTATATGTATCAAGTAATATTTCTTTTAGTTTTTCCCTATCTCTATTTGCAAATGCTTCCACAAGATGTTTATCTGTTAGGAGGACTTCCAATGGAATACTAAGCAAAGCGGCTTGATTCTGAATTCTTTCATTATATGATATATTTATTGAAGATTGAATGTCAGAAATTGTTTTTGTAAGATTAGATTGCATTGTAGATGAGAAATACAGCAAAATGGAAACAACTAGAACTGTGGTACCTATTAACAGCCCAACTAAGATTTGGCTCATCAGTGATGATGTTAGTTTTTTAAACATAATGGTTCCTCGCAATTAATTATTACTTTTTTATATTATACTATCGTAGTATAGTATAAAAAGTTTAGACTTAACTTAAAATTTTGAGCTATATATAATTGTATAAAAAACAAAGCTTTATATGAATATAAAAAAAATACGCATGTGGTCAAATGCAAAAAAAAGAGAAAAAAAGTTTTATATTAGTTTAGCAAAAATAAATATAAGTCGACAAATGTCGGTCTCTATATCTTCAAATCAAAAAAAATGTAAAATTGCTCTAATAATTTTATGCGGAATAAGTAATATATCATTTTGATGTACAGTGATTATAAATAACAATGGAAATAATAGGGATAAAAGACATAGTTAAAAATGGACTATATCTATTAAAGATGAGCTTCCATTTTTTCACGATTTCCCATTATATTTGACAAATGGCTTTAACCATTTGTCAAATTAAGCGTTCTCTGCCATTTACACAGAAAATGTTAAAGTCTCTCTACTCTAAAAAGCAGGAGTTTTTAGTAATTACTGTAAATATCGAGTTGATTCATCCAAGCGGAAAGCACTTACAAGATTTTGAAGATTTTCAGTCAATCTATTCAAATCCTCTGATGCAGATGCTATTTGCTGAACCACTGCTGCCGATTCGTTAGCTACATTATTTATAGATTCTACATTTGATGATACTTGCTCAGCAGTGGCTGATTGCTCCTCACTTGCTGCTGCTACTTGATTTATCTGCATGGATACATTTTCTGCTCCTGACAAAATAGTTGCCAACACTTCTCTTAACTCATCATTTAATTTTAACCCATTACCAACAGCTACTCTTGCTGAACTCATTGAGGAATTTGCTTCCTTGGCTTCAACTTGAATGGCTTTTATTGTTTCTGCAATTTCTTTCGTTGCTTTTGTTGTTCGCTCTGCTAACTTTCTTACTTCATCTGCAACAACCGCAAATCCTCTGCCTTGTTCTCCAGCTCTTGCTGCCTCTATCGCTGCATTTAATGCCAATAAATTAGTTTGATCTGCTATATCATCAATTACTTGCGCTATTTCTCCTATTTGATCTGTTCTATTTGCTAAAGATGAAATGATACTGCCTGTTGATTCTGTCGATTCTACAATTTTCACCATTCCTTCTTTTGATTCATTTACTTTGGCTACTCCCTTATTGGCTTGTTCGCTGGATTCTTTGGATGCTTCTGAGGCTGCTGTTGCATTACTTGCCGTTTCGACTATTGTTCTTGACATCTCCTCCATAGCTGCTGCAACTTCTGAGGTCTGGGCACTTTGTTCTTGCGCACCGGCTGCCATTTCTTCCGCACTTGAGGAAATTTGAGTACTTGCACTCGCTGTCGCTTCTACTGCTTCTTTTACTTGACTTATCATAGTTTTTATGTTTTCAACTGTTAAGTTAAAACCATCAAATAATTGAGAGATATCATCACCTTCTTTTTCTGAAGTTACTTTTACTCTCAAATCACCTTGTGCAAATTTGCCCATTTCACCTAATAGTGTTTTAACATTTCTTGAAAGATATTCTTCCTGCTCTTGCGATTGCTTTTGAGCTGATTGGGCTTCGTGAGCTGCTTGTTCTGCTATTTTGCCTTTTTGTTCAACTTCACTTAATAAGGTTTTTATATTGGATGTCATTTTATTAAATGATTTTGCTAAAGCACCTAACTCGTCTCCTCTATCTTCAGATACTGAAACATCTACATTACCTTCTGCTACTTTATTGCTAGTTACTTGTAGTTTTTTGATTGGATTTGCTAGATTTTTTGCTAAAACGTAGGTAATTATAATTGTGGCTACTAATAAAGCTAATAATATCAATAATATGGTAGCATGAATTTTTGAAAGTACTTCATCAATATCATCTACATAAACCCCTGTACATACAATCCAACCCCAAGATTGGAAACCTTTTACAAATGAAATTTTTCCCACAACTCCTTCTTTACCAGCTTTGGCATAATGGTAATCAACATATCCTTCACCATTTTTCTTTGCTACATTTATCATTTCAACATGGAACATTTTTCCTTTTACATCAGGTATATTTAATTGGTTTTCTCCTTCCATTTCTGGTTTAATAGGATGCATTATCATTTTTGCTTCGTAATCATAAATCCAAAAATATCCAACACCATTATCATAACGTAATTTTCTTATTGCTTCAAGTGCCACTTTTTTAGCTTCAGTTTCAGAAATTTCCCCATTTTGAACCTTCTGATACTGGGCTTCAATAAATGCATAAGCTATTTCTACGTTCTCCTTTATGCCTAGCTCTCTTTCTGTATACACAAGTTTGCTGAACTCCGGTATTATTTTAAAGTAAACAGAGCTTATAAAAAGAACTAAAATTAGTAAAGAAAATGCAATTATTTTGCTAAAAATGTTGATGCTGTTAATGAATTTCATTCTGAACTCCATACTGTTTTTCAATTATTACTTAAAGTTACAATAAATAATTATAGCCCAACTTTGTTATTTGTTTTTATATAACACTAAACATCTCAAATATTTGTTTAATATTTCTTTTACAGTTACTCAATTTGTAGCTGAGATATTTCTTGGAAAGATAAGTTTTATTTTGAAACTATTATAAAAATATATTCACACCAATATCTATTTATTCGCTATTTATTATCGGATATATATAGTATAAGTTTATTGTTTAACTATATGTTTTTTGAATGTTGGATATTGTTTTAATAGAAAAACCCCTACTCTAAAAAGCAGGGGTTTTTAGTAATTACTGTAAATATCGAGTTGATTCATCAAAGCGGAAAGCACTAACAAGATTTTGAAGATTTTCAGTCAATCTATTCAAATCCTCTGATGCAGATGCTATTTGCTGAACCACTGCTGCCGATTCATTAGCTACATTATTTATGGATTCTACATTTGATGATACTTGTTCAGCAGTGGCTGATTGTTCCTCACTTGCTGCTGCTACTTGATTTATCTGCATTGATACATTTTCTGCTCCTCTCAAGATCATTGAAAGTACATCGCCTAATTCTTCATTTAGTTTTAATCCATCACCAACAGCTACTCTTGCTATACTCATTGAAGAATTTGCTTCTTTGGCTTCAACTTGAATGGCTTTTATTGTCTCTGCAATCTCTTTGGTTGCTTTTGTTGTTCGCTCTGCTAACTTTCTTACTTCATCTGCAACAACCGCAAATCCTCTACCTTGTTCTCCAGCTCTCGCAGCTTCTATCGCAGCATTTAAAGCCAATAAATTAGTTTGATCTGCTATATCATCAATTACTTGCGCTATTTCTCCTATTTGATCTGTTCTATTTGCTAAAGATGATATTATACTACCTGTTGATTCTGCTGATTCTACTATTTTTACCATTCCTTCTTTTGATTCATTTACTTTGGCAACACCCTTATTTGCTTGTTCGCTGGATTCTTTGGATGCTTCTGAGGCTGCTGTTGCATTACTTGCAGTTTCAACTATTGTTCGTGACATCTCTTCCATAGCTGCTGCAACTTCTGAGGTCTGGGCGCTTTGTTCTTGTGCACCGGCTGCCATTTCTTCCGCACTTGATGAAATTTGAGTACTTGCACTCGCTGTCGCTTCTACTGCTTCCTTCACTTGTCCAATCATTGTTTTTATGTTTTCAACTGTTAAGTTAAAACCATCAAATAATTTTGATATATCATCTCCAACTTTTTCTGAAGTTACCTTTACTCTCAAATCACCTTGAGCAAATTTTCCCATTTCACCTAATAATACTTACATTTCTTGCAAGATATTCTTCCTGCTCTTGCGATTGCTTTTGTGCTTCTTGTGCTTCTTTAGCAGCTAGTTCCGCTATTTTTCCTTTTTGTTCAACTTCGCTAAGTAATGCTTTTATATTATAAGTCATTTTATTGAAGGATTTTGCCAACGCTCCTAATTCATCACCTCTATCTTCTGATACTGAAACATCAACATTACCTTCTGCTACTTTATTGCTTATTTCTTTAAGCTCCTTAATTGGATCTGATAAATTTTTTGCCAAAATATAGGTTATTGCAAATGTTACGATTATTAATAGTAATAGTAACCATAATAATATTGAATATATTTGAGAAAGGACTATATCAATATCATCTACATAAACACCTGTACCAATAATCCAACCCCAAGATTGAAATCCTTTTACGAACGATATTTTATTTACTGGAACTTCAGAACCCACTTTTGACCACTGATAATCAACATAACCTTCACCACTCTTTTTAACAACATTTACCATTTCAATAAATAATTTCTTTCCGTTTGGATCTGCGTTGTTCGAAAGATCTGCACCATCTAATTCTGATTGAATTGAGTGCATTATCATTTTAGGTTGATAATCATTAATCCAAAAATACCCGCTTCCATTGGCATAACGAAGTTTCTTTATTGCATCAAGAGCTGCCGCTTTTGCTACAACTTCAGAAATTTCACCCTGTTGCGATTTTTTATATTGAGCTTCAATAAATGTATAAGCTATTTCCACATTCTCTTTAATACCTAGTTCTCTTTCTGAATAAACAAGTTTGCTAAACTCTGGCAAAACCTCAAAATATGCTATCCCTACAAAAAGGATAAGAATCAGCAAAGAAAATGCAACAATTTTACTGAAAATTTTTATATTATTTATAAATTTCATTTTAAACTCCTTACTATTATTTAATGAGCCCTCAATAAGATTTAATATTAGTACTTCACTGACTTTTTTGCTAAGGTTTATAAATAGTTGTAATTATCTGTTTACAACTGTTTCAATTGCCTCATTGGGATTAGCTGATATAAAATAATATTAACAGGAAACGAAGAATAACTAGACTTTTACTTACATAAAACGGGTGATTTTAACTATATCTGTAATTTTTTTAGTTTGGAGTTATTCTCGAATATTTAGTTTAAAAGTTTAGATTAAAAATGAAACTGGTGATATATATTGTTATAAATTATTTACAAATATGTGAAATCAATTATAAAATACCCAATTTATTGGTCCCAGTAGTAGTTAAAACTATGCACTTAAGTGCAATCTCGCATTAGCTACTAAAAATGTCATGATAAATAGCAAACGACAAAAGATAAATTTCAAACAAATAGCAAAAGCGAATAACCAAAACCCAAACTCATTATTTTTGAATTAATCATGCATAAAAAAGTTTGGATATTAGAAATTGAAATTTGGATATTATTTGGTTTTTGTAGATTGCTGTTTGGTCTTTCAAAACGAATTTTACGGTTACTGAGCTTGTCGAAGTATTTGTAACCAAAATGGGCTTGCAGTCCATAGTGGTTTATTTGCAAATGCTTGCAACAAATTTATTGCTTTCAAAATTTATCTTCCTTAAGTTTGCATAGTTCTTTCAAACTATTCACGGTGCCAATTATTGGTTAAAAGGGAAATCGGTTAAACTCCGATACTGCCCCGCAACTGTAATGAACAATATTTCATTAGCAAATACCACTGTTTCATCATTTTGAAATGGGAAGGTGCTAAACCGAAGTTCAGAGTCAGGAAACCTGCCATGAAAAATCAATTTCGTCAACCTCCGTGGGAGAGGTTAGATTATTTCAATAAGCAGTTTAAAACTGCTCACAAATAACATTTGATAAGATTGACCTTTTGAAGGACTCATTTTTTAATTATATGAGTTTAAAATTGGTACAAAAGTTAGTTTTTATAGTATTTCTATACTCAAGTCTACTATTTTCACAGACTTATAAATTTGTAATTGATTCTGAAACCAATGAATCAATTTCAAATGTTTTAATTTTTTCGGAATCTGTAAAAATTTTCAGTAACAACGAAGGTCGTTTTCAAATTGATTTATTTTCCGAAAATGATACAATTGTATTTCAGCATTTGAAATATGAAACACTAAAATTATCACTTTCCAAATTAAAATTTTTGAATTCTGTTCAGTTAGTTAAAAAGTCACTTCAAACAGAACAAGTTCTTATAACTGCGCAAAAAGAAACTGAAAATGGCTCTATTTCAGAAACTATTAAGTTAAATGAATTTGAAAAAAACACATTTAGCTCTGCCACTGAAATTATAAAAAGCAAGACTTCCCTTTTGGTGCGTGATTACGGCGGTGAGGCGAGCACAAAAACAATTTCCAGTCGCGGAATGAGCAGCGAAAATACAATTGTGCTATTTAACGAGGCAAAAGTAAATGATTTACGAACTGGCACTTTTGATTTTTCTTCATTTGAGGCTTTTGCAATTGATAAAATAGAGTATATCAAAAACAATTCGATGGAGAGTAATTTCTCATCTGGCGGCACTCTTAAATTGTATTCTGGAAATAATGACCATCAAAATTCAATTATTTTGGGTGGAATGTTTAATAGTTTAAGTACGCAAAAATATTTCACATCCATAAACTATGCAAAAAATGGCTTCTCTTTTGGAAGCAATTTTAGTCGCTCATACTCACAAAATGAATTTAATTTCAATTTTGAGGGCAATGAGCTTGTTCGTAAAAATGCTAATTATTCCAAAACATTTGCAAATGGAGATGTAAAATGGAGCGGAAATAATCTTGTTCTAAAATTTTACACACATTATTCTCATTTGCTATATGGCTTGCCTGGATTTGTAGTTACAAATAACACAGCTTCGAGCAAGGCAAGTAATCTTACAAATTCAATTCTTAGCATTGGAAATGTTGATTATTCATTTTTCAAAAATTTGTTGTTTTCTTCCACAATTAGCTTTCATAATCAGTACTTGAAAATGACTGATACTAAAAATCAACTATTGCTTGATAGAGATAGCCAAAGCTCAACTTTTAATGATTTATCATTTTCCAACAAAATTGTTTATAACCATAAAAATATTGACTTTTCATTCGGATATAACTTCGCATTTTCAACTGTGGATAGTCTTTCTACTTATATTTCTGGAATTTTTAGCTCAAATAGTGGCGATAGAATTGACCAAAATATTTATGCTTCCACAAATTATAAAACTGATGGAATGTATTTTTGCGAATTTAACTTTTTTGGCGGACTCAATTATCAGATAATTAGTGATAACATTTTCGAAAAATCGGAACATGATTATTTATCGTACAGACTCGGATTTTCGCTAATTCCAAAATTATTTACTAATTCGGAATTTGTGTTTTCATTTTCCAACAATTACCGTCATCCAACTTTTAATGAAAAATATTATTCAGGTTTCTTTGGTAACAGTAAATTAAAAGGGGAAGAGTATAAATCCTTTAATGTCGGGATGAATTTCAATTTTAATGTTTTTGGAAATGAAAAACTAAGTCTTACTTATTTTTTCATTGAAGGAAATAATAGAATTATTTGGGCACCGACAATTTTAGCGATTCAAATTCCTCGTAATATAAGTAAAATTAAATCAGATGGAATAGAGTTTAAATTTGAGCAATCGTTACTTAATTCGCTAATTGAGTGGGAATTGCTTTACACATACACAAATGCTCAAAACAAAAGTGCAATTTCTATGGATGATAAAACTTATAATAAACAAATAATTTACACACCAAAACACAGATTAAACTTCAATAGTCAGATAAATATTTCAGATTTTAGGCTTTCAATAAATTCATCGTTTGTTGGAAAACGCTATTTTACTCCAGATAATACAGAACGAAATAGTCTTGACCCATATTTTATACTTGATTTATCGCTTTCTTATAAATTTAATATTTCTGCTACTGAAAATATTATTTCACTAAATGCTTACAACATTTTGGATGAAGAATATTTCATCATTCAATCTTATCCAATGCCATTAAAAACAATATCAATAAATTATTCTATGAGGATTCAATGAAAAAACTATTATTATTATTTATAACAACAACTTTTCTCTTTTGGGGATGTGAAAATGCAATTGAACCAATTCAAACAGATTCTGATTCCACGTATACTTGTGATTCATTACATATAGTTAAAACAGAAAACATTCTTTCATCGGTTTTTGTTATTAATGAAGGTGGTTTTAACCAAAACAATTCTTCAGTATCAAAATATGTAACTAAGGAAATACTTTTTTATAATCGTAATTCAGAAATAGATTCTATTGCTGAATCTTTTACTTTATTACATGATATATTCTACAACGCAAATTCTTCGAGCCTTGGTGATACTGGTAATGATTTAGTAATCAAAGAGGACAAAGGATATATTGCATTAACAGGTTCAAATAAAATTGAAGTCGTAAATATTGATGATTTCAAAACTACTGGAATCATTGATTTTACTGCTTTTGGTGGACCAAGAAAAATTGCATTTTCTGATGCATATGGATATGCTACCACTTCAAATAGTATGGTTGTTAAATTTGACCCACTAACTTTTGCTGTTCTTGATACTATTACTGTTGCATTTAAACCTGAAGGGATTGTCTCGGTTGCTGGAAAACTTTTTGTTGCTATTTCTGGTTGGGGTACTGGCAATACAGTTGCAGTAATTGATGAAGCTACTTTTAAGCAAATTAATGAAATAACTGTAAAAATAAATCCAACAAATATTATTAATAAAGGATATGACATTTTTGTTATTTCAACAGGAACCTATATATTTTCTGGTGGTGATGGAATGGGAATGCTCACTAAAATTGATGCTCTAACAATGGCTATTACTGATACTCTACAAATTGAGAACAATCCAGGAAGATTTGCTATTGGAAATGACAAGGAATTGTTCGTAATAAATGGAAATGGAATTGTTCATATTTCTGGAAAAGATATGTCAATTGTAAACCCAATATTAATATCTGCAGCTACGGTTAATAATATTTACTCCTCCATTTACTCCGTTGGTTATGACAGTGATGCAGAATTATTGTATTTGGGAAATCCAAAGGACTTTTCTCAAAATGGAGATGTAGCCATATTTGATTTAAATGGAAATGAAAAAGGGCGATTCGATGTTGGTATAAACCCTGGAACAATTGTTTTTAAATAACAAAAGATACTGACATTCGTCAGCATGACTGTTCTCCAATTTGTCATTCCTGCATGTTTTAGCCGGAATCTTTTTAATTGCATGAGATGCCGAAACAAATTCGGCATGACAAATTGCTCAACTGTCATTCCGGCATGTTTTTAGCCGGAATCTTTAAATTTTGAAAGATGCTAATCCGCCACGGCTGATTAGCATGACGGCTGTTTTTCAACATTCCAGCAATATTAAAAACTCCATTTAATTTTTAGAAAATAGAAATCTCCCAAATCTCCCCATTCGGTGAAATTTTTACCAAAGAAAAACTGTCCAGCAAAAAGTAAATCGGTATTTTGAGAAATAGAGAAACTTGCAAACGGACCAATATAGAATGATTTGTCGTTAGTATTTATTATCGAACTTACATCAATACGAACCAACGGATTTAATTGGTAAGCAATTTGTCCAAACAAAGAATATTTTGCATTGGATAACATTTTTGCATTATATTCCCCCGAATTTATGTTTGTAATTCCGCCATAAGAATTAGTATTGCCAAAACTGTTATATAGAAATTCGCCATGAACATAAAAATCGGAAGCAAAAGTATACGTCCAACCAAGTGAAGCTACAAGTTGTCCAGTTGTATCGTCAAAATTTCCCTTATTTCTAAAATATGTTACTTCACCGCTAAAATTTGACGACAGAATATCTCCAGCCCAACCTGCACCAAAAACATAATCATCTTCCATAATTCCAGCAAATGCTTGTATGTCGTAATTCCATTTATTTGTTCGGAACATCAGTGCCGAAGTCACTTGTTCATTTTTATCAAGTTTATAAACAAATTCAATTGATGTTGAATAATCAAAATAGTATTGTCCTCTAATTGCATCGCTGCCTTGTTTTTCTTCGTAATCAAAATTTAAAAATGAAGTTGAATTGAAAATATCGTTTGGAGTCCAAACCAAATTTACGCCCCAATTAACACGTTGCCGCCCAACTTGAAACTCAAAAGCATCATTTGCATAAAATAAATTCAGCCTATCCAATTGAGAATAAATAACATAATTACTTTTTGAACGCCAACTTTGCGTTAAGTTTAAATATCCATTATCTGTTGTAGCCATATTTCCATAGCCAGGCGTAACCAAAACAATGTTACCATATTCCAAAATATTTCGAAGTCCAACGTTTACGGTTGTATTTTCTATTGGATAAACAAAAAAGTCAAATCTATTTTGAACGGTTCCAGAAATTAGCATTATATCAATGTTCTTTTGCAACCACGCTGATTCAAGATTGCTGACGTATCCTTTATATTCAAAACTGGATTGGGCAATTGAATTACTACCACAGAAAATTAAAATAAGTGAGATTACAAAATACTTCACATTATTTATTCGCAAATTTTTCATCCTATTTTCTCGTCATTAACAACTTTGCCGTCATCTAACGAAACTAGTCTTCGAGCTCTTTCCATTACGCGCGAATCATGAGTTGAAAAGATAAATGTCATGTTTTCCTTTTCATTTAACGACTGCATAATATCTAATAAATCGCTTGTTGATTTACTATCCAAATTTGCTGTTGGTTCGTCGGCTAAAATAAATTTTGGTTTGGAAGCTAACGCGCGCGCGACTGCAACTCTTTGCTGTTCACCGCCAGAAAGTTCGCTTGGACGTTTATTCATCTTATCTTTTAATCCAACCGAAAGCAAAAGTTCCTCAACTCGATTGTTTCGTTCGGATTTGCTGTAATTTTGCAAGTGCATTATAAATTCAACATTTTCTTTTGCTGATAAAACGGGAATTAAATTATAAGCTTGAAATACGAAACCAATATTGTGTAATCTAAAATCAATTAACTCACTCGATTTTAACTTTGTAATTATGTTGTTATCAATAACAATTTCGCCACTTGTTGGAGTTTCGAGTCCACCAAGTAAATTTAGTAACGTAGTTTTTCCACAACCAGATGGACCAACAATAGCAGAAAATTCGCCTTTTTCAAAACTTAATGAAATATCATTTGTAGCATAAATTGGAAACGTTTTTTCGTCATAAATTTTTACTAGGCCATTTGTGCTTATTATACTCATAATTTTTCCCAATTTTTATATCTATTTATCTATTATACTATGTTTCAAAAAATTTGAAATGTGAAATGTCAAAAATTAAAGCTACTTCTGTTATTTAATATTTCCTTTCCATTTTCATCATTCCAACATTCCTATTTCCAACATTCCATTATTCCAATTTTCCACCATTCCACCACTCCATCATTCCAATTTTCCTTCATTCCATTATTCCTTTGTTCACTATGCATCGTGTCTTACAGCTTGTGCGGGATTAAATTTTAATGCCTTTCTAGCTGGCATTATTGACGCAAATATTGCTGTAACCACGACTAATAATCCAATTAAGCCATAATAAATTAAATCTAATTCGGGATAAACATACGAGCTATAACCCATTGAATTTAATCCATCGGCGATTGAGGATAAATCAATTCCAGAAATGCCCATAATTTCAACCAAAATCCAACTAATGGAAAGCCCCAACACTCCTCCAGTAATTGAAAGAAATACTGTTTCCAAAGTTATCATAAAAAATACTTTTACTTTGCTCATCCCAATTGCCATTAGCATTCCAATTTCTCTAACTCTTTCCATTATTGCCATTAGCATAGTATTTATAATTCCAAAACTTAGAGCAACGAGAATTATAATAACAAAAATCATTGAATATTGGATTGTCATTTCGTTCAACATTTTTAGAACTGGTGAAATGTCTTCCCAAGTGCGAACAACAAGAAATTTTTGCGATATTTCTTTGCTGAACAATTTTTTAATTTCCTTTGAAACACTTCTTGTAAGTAAATTGTGATTTAACAATACTGCTATTTCGGTTGCGGAGTTTGGGTTTATTCCAATTATATTTGTTAAATCTTGCTGTGTTACAAAAACATTCATCAAATCATAATTACTATTATGCGTTTTGTAAATTCCAGCAATTCTAAATGCCGAATATGCTATTTCGCCTTCAATGTTTTGGATTGTAATTACAATTTTTGACCCAATTTTCACCTTCAATTTTTCGGCTAATTTTTCACCAACAACTATTGGATTTTTATATCTCACGTTAAAATATGTTCCGCTTACTAACAAAGTGCTTATGTTTGTTACTTTCTCTTCCTCTTTATAATCAATTCCATTCACAAAAATTCCAGTTCCAGTAATTGCCGAACTTGCCATTGCCGCCGATGTAATTCTACAAGCTGCTTCTTTAACACCATTTATAGTTTTAATCTTTTTAACCTTTTCATCAGCGTTGTTAATTGTAAAGCTAATTTCATTGTTAATTAAGAACTCTGGATTATGGATTTGTATATTGGATATTTCTGAGTGAATTGCGGAATTTACTTGTTGTTGAGCCATTCCTTTAGCAAAAGCCAAATAAAATATTCCTCCAATTAGTCCAATTACCATTGATGCAATTACTATTGAACTTCGTAATTTATTTCGCCAAACATTCTTCCAAGCTATTGAAAAAATCATATTATTCTTTTAACTCCTCATTGCTTGTAAAACATTAAATCGTAAAATTTTTGTTAAAGGATAAATAGAAGCCACAAGCGCCAATACAATTACAGCAATTGTTTGATTTATAAAAATACCAGCCTCCAATGAAAATGGCATAACAGGCTCGGCTCCAAACATTTCCATAGCTTCCGCAAGCTCTCCAGTTAGTGGAATTGGGTTATAAAAATAGTATAACAAAATTGGATATGATATAATTAAAGAGACAATTACCGCCACAAATCCAATCATTACAGTTTCAAAAAAAACGACTAAAAACAATTTGCCTTTTTGCATTCCAACAGCAACCATAACCGCAAATTCTTTTCTTCGCTCCATTGTCATCATCATTATTGTTCCAAACATTCCAAAACCAATAACCATATACAGAATTGTTAGCATAATTATTCCGCCAATATTATCAGATTTAATTGCTTGCACCATTTCAAAATTTAATTCCATCCAATCCATAATTGCATATTCATCTGAAAGATCTGCTTTAATTTGAGTAATTGTTTCGTCTAAGTCGTCTGGATTTTTAAGCATAATCGAATATGTTGTAACGCGATCATATGCCGAGAAAAATTCTTGTCCCGATTTTAGCGAAAGATAAATCAACTGATTGTTCAATTGTGGAATTGGAAATTTGATAATTCCCTTTATTCTGTGCTTTGCCGCTGCCGTTACGCCGTGATAACCTTGCCCCAAAAGGACTAAAGTATCGCCAACATTAACTTGCAAGTATTCTGCTAATTTTTCAACCACCAAAATTTGATTGTCATTTTCAGTTAAATATTCGCCATCTATAACTTTTTGAGAAAGTTTATTTAATTCATCCTCAATTTTAGGTTGCGTTGCAATTATTATTGTCCCTTTTGTATGCTTCCCCGAAGATGCCAGCGCAAATGATTCCAATCTTGGAATGACTAATTCGATATTTTGGTTGCTTTTAACTTTATTAAGTAACTCTGCTTCATCTACAAAAGTTTTGTCAATTGATTTATTTTCCCAATACCCGTTTCCTTGAATTTGAAAGTAGCCAGTTGATAATTTCACTGCATTGCTAATCATATTTTCGTAACTACCAATCTGCATAGAGCGAGTAAAAAGTGCCATACAAATTGCAAGTATGATGGAAGTCATAGTTAACAAAGTTCTACGTTTGTTTCTCCAAATATTCCGCCAAGCAATTTTTATAAGTTCGTTCATGTTATTAAACCTAAAGCTATAAAACTTTTATTTACTGAAAAATAAGTTTATTGTTCAATTGTTGCATTGCTCAATTGTTAAACAACTAAGCAATTTGCTTCTTTCTACTTCACTTTTTTCATATTTTGTTGCGAAAAAAATGCGTCACTAATTGGTTTATCAAAAACAATTTTTGAATATTCAAACACTGTTTTGTTCCCTGGTTTATCGGCTGGAATAATTTCCAATTTTGTTGGAAGTAATCTATCGCCAACATTTTTTATATTACTTGCAGTCATTGTGTTAATTAATTCAAAAGTTTCATCAAAATACTCAACCTTTACTTGCAAATAATGTTCTTTTGTAATCCACATAATAATTTTGCCCCAAACTACCGCAGCATCTGGTTTGGGAATAAACTCAATTTTCCAAGTTTGATAATTGTCAACATTTTCTTCACCAATTATACTGTGTTCATAATCTTCAACAAACGAAGTTTGCTTTAATAAATCGTCATTGGTAAAATCTGAACCCATCCAAGACTGCATCATCATTGAAGATGGAAGTTTAATCATTCTTCCAATTGAAGGCATCCAATTCCAGAGTTCCATTTTACGTTTAAGAAAAACTTGCCCCAAATCGCGAGCTGGAGAAGTGATGTAAATTAAATAATAATCCATTCCTTTTGACCATGATTTCATTTCAACTTCGCGTGTCCAATCTGGACGAATTATTGTCATTTTACTTGCACCTTGCGAAGTTTTTCCCATTTGATTGTCATTTGACTTTTTTACTATCTCTGTGGCAGTTTGTCCAAATATTATTGAGGTGAATATTAAAGCAAAAAGAATTATTTTTTTCAAAACTTACTCCATTTTTATAAATGACCATACGTTCATTCAAAACTTAATAGATTATTTTAAACAATGCAAGTAAAAAAAATATAATTTGCGATATTGAATCAAAAACAATATTTTTATTATTGAACAATTAGTCAGTTAAAAATTAAATGCCACGTACAAAAAAACAATTTGAAGAAATAAGAGAACAAACTAAAACCAAAATTCTGAATGTTGCATTAGAATTGTTTGCTAAAAAAGGTTATTCCAATACTACTATTAGTGAAATTGCTAAATCTGCAAATATTTCAAAGGGATTGGCTTATAATTATTTTGAAAGCAAAGAACAATTAATGGAAGAAGTAATAAAGATTTTATTTGTTGAAATTGAAAATATGTTTATAGCCCTTGAAGGTGAAAAAGATCCGTTTGAGAAATTGAGTAGAATTATTGATTTAACTTTTGAGTGGGTTACAGAAAGAGAGGATTTCTGGAGACTTTATACAAACCTATTAATGCAGGTGGAAACAAAAGTAATAGTTGATAAAGTTGCTGGTAATTTTATGGATTCAATGTTTACAGAGATGGAAAAAATGTTTCGTAAAATGAAGATTAAAAATCCAGTGGAAGAGGCAAAAATATTTGGAGCAATTTTGGACGGAATGAGTTTTCACATACTTTTTTTGGGGAATGAGTATCCAATTACTCAAATGCGAAACTTCCTAAAAAGTAAATACAGCAAAGAGAATTTAGTTTAATTTTTAATTCTCATAAGTGGATAAAGTAACAGGATTACCATACTGCTTATAATAATTCCCATACCAATGCTAAAAATATCCGCAAAAAATCCGATTAACAACATAATTGAGGCTGCAAATACAGAAGCTAATTGCGATTGCACAGAAAGAATTCCAGCATGAATGTTATCGTCACAATTATCAGTAATATTCGCGACTCCAGAAGGTTTGCGACTATTTTCAATTGAAAGGACAATTACAAATAAAACCACAGCAAAAAAGGAATTAAAATATTCCATTAAAATCCCACTCATTAGCCCAACAAAAACTCCAAACAACAAACTAATATTAAGGAACGTAGCCTGTGAGTTGAAAAGACTTTCAATCTTGGACGAATATCGTGATAAAATTGAATTTGTTAAAAATATTATGAAATAGGTTAAACCTAAAAATATTCCAATCTTTTCTTCATTTGATAAATACAAAAATATAGGAATTGAGATAGCCAACGATTTTAAAAATGGTTGAATAAAATCCTTCAATGCTTTGTAATACCCCGAATAGATTGAAGAATTTATTAGTGAATGAAGAAGCTCTTTTTTCTTGAATGCTTGAATAAAAGAATTAGTTATAAACTTAATATTATCCTTTGCTGATATATGTTTGCGCTCATATTCATCCAAATATTTTGGATATGAAAGCACATTTACAAAATCTATTAAATAAGGAATTATTGAAAAAAGGAATATTGCATTTAGGTTTTCGTTAAAGAAATACAGAATTCCACCAGCAAGAGAAGAAAGTGCGCTTCCCAATTGAGACCAAGAACGTGTGTGTCCATAATACTCAACTTTTTGTCCAATTTGTTCTGTGCGCTTAAGATAATCGACAATCATTGCTTTGTTAATTCCCGAACGAATTGCATCGCCAAGAGCGTAAAAAAGCATTGCAAAAGCAAAAAGTAAAAAACTTGAATACAAGTAAAAAACTAGGAATGCAATTATATAAACAAGAAAAGAAGAAGCTAAAGTTTTTCTTCTGCCAAGTGCGTCAGCAATAATTCCAGAAGGAATTTCGAAAGCATTTATTGCTATTTCGCGAATTGCGTAGAGAATTCCTATCTGCAAAAAAGAAATTCCTTTGCTATAAAAAAACAGCAAAAAGAAAGGTTCATAAAATCTGAGATTTTTCAGAAATCCATACAAACAAAATTTATAGTATTGTTTATCTTTTATAATCTTTGATTTTTGCATTAAGTCAATTTCCAAACTAAAATGGAATTATGTCATTTTTCATGAGCCAAAAACGAAATATTTCATTCCATTTTTTACAATTCTACAATTACTCCAGAAGCAAAATCAATTTCAACAACCGCACCCACAAATTTGCAATCAAGCAAATGTCCACCACCTTTAAAATTATTTAACAGCGCGTGCAAGTGATATTCTGTAAAATTTACGCCGTCAAAATACTGGGGGTACCAAAATCCAATAACTTTTCCATCAACGTTTGTAAAATCAAATACTGTTTGATTAGCAACAATTTGCTCAAGCGAAATAGATTCGTCAGTTACTTTGTCAACACTTCGTGATTTTAGCGATTCAAATGTTCCATCAATTTTAATTGCAAAAGGATAATCCATATTTTCAACCAACGGTTTAAATAACGCTTTTAACGAATCCAAAGAAATATTTGATATTGTAAATGTTGTATCTGCTTCAAAATATTTTGTAACCACAAATGGTGATTTAACATCTGAAGGCATATTATTTACTGAACCGTTTGGCAAAACTTGATAAACGTTTCCATCATAAATTACCATTTCGCCATCAACCATATTAAAAGTTCCAATTCCAAAATTGCCTTTTTTCTTAATTTCTCCAACTGTTAAATCGCCAGTATAATCGTTACTAATCAAAGCGTTTTTTGTTGAATATTGGTAAATATTATCAGAAAATAGTGAAGTTGAATTATTCTCAATTTCATTAACACACGAAGTAACTGCAAAAAGCAAAATAACGGCAAAAATATTTTTCATTGTAAACCTTTTTTATTTTTAGTCTTGCACTAAAAATAAGAAAAACATTTCTATCATGGTAATTATTTGCAACTTATATAAGTAAAGTAATTTTCGGCATAACATTTGTACTAAACTGACAAACAGAATAATAAAGCAATAAATTTTCGAGGTTGAATATGGATAATTCAAATGATGTTTCATTAGATAGAACTGAATTAGAAGAAATGATAGTTTCACTAAATAATAAAATTAAGAATTATCTTCAGCTCTTAAAACAAAAGAGTTCTGAAGAAATTTTGAATGGCTCAATATTAGTTGCACAAAAAATAATAAATCAAATTCTGCCAATTGAAGGTGAATTTAAGAAAATGGATGCAAGCCACGATTCATTTTTATCAGTTTTGCGAAACAATAAATTTATTGATTCAAAAAAAAATGATTCAATTGATATCAAAAAGAACAATTTGGAAAATATTGATATGTCTGAAATGGATTTTACTCCAACAGAATTGTATAGAATTCCAATATTGAAATCACTGATTTATCTTGGCGGAACAGCAAAACTTTCTGATGTAGCTAGCTTTATTGAAAAAGAGATGAAAAATAAATTTAAACCTGCAGATCAGGAAAAAGGAACAAATGGATTTGGAAAACTTTGGATTGAAATGGTGAATAGTGAAAAAGAAAATATGATAAATGAAGGATTAATTTCAGAAGATAATAAAACTGAACAATGGGAAATTATCCAAAAAGGCATTAACTATCTTGCTCAATATGCAAATTAAAATGTCGTAAAAATGTAAATAACCCAAAGCAGATTTCCGGTAAATATTACCTATAGATATATGGGTATTTAATTATAATCAAAAATAGCTACTGCTTTTTCTATTTTAATAAAGAGAATTTTTCTTTTAATCTTTTGGCTTCCACTCAAAAATTGGACCTCCAAACTCTTCAGTTTTTCGCCATTAACAATTTGGTCAGAATATTGCCCAAAACTAAACGAATCACTAATTAGTAAAGTTGCGTTAACTTTTTTACAAATTCTTTTAACTTCCTTTAATTCATCAGGATTCTTTGGATTAAAAAAATCCTTATACAACCTTGCTTTATCAGCTCCGTAATAAGCAAGTACTTTTGCGGAATTTTGAAAATCATTTTTCTTACATAACGAAAAGAATAATTCTGTAGTATTTTTAGCTTCTTGCTCAGAAACCTGCCCATAAGAAAGGACAGCCAAAAACAGAACAAAAATTAGAGTCGAAATTCCTAGTTCATTTTTTTTCATAATAACACCTATTATTTATTCAAAAGTAAAGTGTTTAATTGGTTCACCTTTAGTACCCAAGTCAGTCATTGCTTCAATACCTATTTCGAGATGTAAATCAACAAATTTATTTGTAACAGATTTATCAGATTCTTCCGTTTTAACCCCTTCTGGAACCATTGGTAAATCTGATACTAACAGTAAAGCACCACGTGCTATGTGGTTTGCATATCCAACAATAAAAATAGTTGCCGTTTCCATATCAATTCCAATAGCACCAATTCGTCTTAAATATGATTTAAAACTTTCGTCATATTCCCACAAACGTCTATTAGTTGTATAAATAACACCAGTTCTATATTCCATTTCCTTTTTCAATATTTTTGAAGAAACAAATTTGTGCAACTTAAAAGAAGGCAATGCTGGAACTTCCGGAGGCATATAATCTGTACTTGTTCCTTCACCTCTAATTGCAGCAGTTGGTAAAATAAAATGTCCTAATTCAGTTTCCTTTTTTAAGCCACCGCATTTACCTAAAAAAAGAACTCCTTTTGGTTCGCGTGCAATTAGTAAATCCATAATAGTAGCAGCATTAGCCGAACCAATTCCAAAATTAACTATTGAAAGACCGCTACTATTGGTGGCAGTTTGCATAGGTCTACCTTCACCCTGCACTTTGCAATTAAATGTTTCTGCAAATTTTGTAACGTAATTGTTAAAATTTGTTATTAATAGATAATCTCCAAACTCATCAATTTTAGTTCCAGTATATCTTGGAAGCCAGTTTTTTGCAATGTCTAATTTAGTATTCATAATCAATTTTATTTATTTGTTAATTTGTTTTCAAAGTAACCATCAATTTTAATAACTGCCAACGATAAAAGATAGCCAATAATTGAGCCTATAATTGCTCCAACAAAAATATCGAAAAAGTAGTGAACCCCTACAATTGGTCTCGATAAAGCCACGAGTGAAGCAATAGTTAAAAGAACAATTTTTAATTTAGGAAATAACTTACTAAAGAAAATAGCTACAGCAAAATTATTTACAGCATGAGATGATGGCATAGAATAAGACTTAGTACAATTTACAAGTAAATGAACATTTTCAATAACATTACAAGGACGTATTCGCTCAAAAAGCGGTTTCAGAAAATGACTACTAATTTGATCTGATAAAACTATTAAAACAATAACGCCAACAGCTGAAATTTTGCCAATTCTACCTCCTTTAAAAATTGCAATTAACCAGAGAATAATAAATGCAATATACCAATTTTTGACATCCGTGATAAATGGGAAAAATTTATCAAAGAAAGGATTTGAAATTGTTCTATTTAAAAAATTGAATAGCGCTAAATCAATATTGTAAAGTAAATCGTACATTTATAATAATTAATTTTTTTAATAATTTTTCGATAATATCTAAATTAACACATTTTTTGATAGATATTAAAATTTGTTAAAGAATATAATAAAATATTGTATTAGAGATTCATTATTTTAGCAAGTTGAAGATAATTTTAAATAATATGTAATATTATTTTATGCCATATTAAGGTACTGTGAACTAGTTATAAAAATGGAATGGAAAAATTCTATAGCAGGTAGTTGTAGGTTAAAAAAGTGTGTTTTCTTAAACCATTTTAATTATAGTATATTTTGAATGTAAATAATGTAAATATTTAATGATGAGTTTTTTTAAAAAGAATAAAAATATAAGCGAAAACAAGTTTGGAATTATTGATCCAAATTCCTTCATGGATTTTATTGACTATTCAATATCCCCTATTATTCGTGCCGAAATAGAAGGAAAATTCCTTTTTGCTAACCAGGCATTTGCAAAAATGTTGAATTATTTGAATAGAGCAGATCTTCTAGAAGTAAATTTTAAAAATGATTTATTTGCCGCTAAAGAAAATTGGAACTCCTTTTTTTCAGACCTACAAAAGAAAGAGAAATTATCGAATTACAAAATAGATTTACTTCAAAAAACTGGGAATATAATTTCTGTTGAGTTTGATGGACGTTTAGTTAAAGATGAAGATGGAAAACCTAAGTATTTTGAAGGAATAATTACAAAAAGAGAAAATTTTTCGGATAATTACTCAGAACTACTTAAAGAAGTTGAACAACTTAGAGAGAAACAAAAATCCTCAGATTCGCAAGTTAGTAAAGCAAACTACACAAAAAATGTAAAGAGCCAGTATTTAGCTAATATGACTCACGAAATTAAAACACCAATAAATTCAATTGTTGGATTTTTAACTCTTATTGAACAACACTTATTTGAAAGTGAAGAAGAATTACAAGATTTTGCTCAAAGTGCTAGAATTTCTGCTGATTCACTTCTAGAAATAATTAATAATATTTTGGATATTTCTAAAATTGAAGCCGGTAAAATGGAATTGGATGAAGCTGAATTTAATTTGGTTCAAGAGGTTGAAAAAGCTAAATCAATAGCATTACCAGCTGGTGGAAAAAATAATTTAGAAATTACTACAAATATTTCTGATAAACTTAAAGGTGTAATAATTGGCGATGCTCTTAGATACAGACAAGTTCTAATGAATATTTTAACCAATTCCATAAAGTATACAGAATCGGGTTCTATTGAAATCTCCGTTCAAATTGAAAAAGAACATGAAGTTAGAACACTAATTAAAACTACAGTTAAAGACACTGGAATTGGAATACCCAAAGATAAACTTTCGTCTCTTTTTCAACCATATACTCAAATAAAAACAAAAAAATGGAATAAGCGTGACGGCAGCGGTCTTGGATTAATGATAAGCAAAGAACTAGTTCATTTAATGGATGGCGAAATTATTATTAAAAGCAAGGAAGGTGTTGGTACTATTGTTGAATTTACTACTTCTATGAAATTGGCAAAAACCGATTCCAATCAAAAAGAATTTAGCACAATTTCCAAAGAAGAGCATAAGGATAACTTAAGTGTAGTTGGCTTTGAAAAAATTTCAACTAAAGAAATGACCAACGATATTAATTTTGAAAAAAAGAAAGATTCACCTTCAGAAGTTGAAGCCTCAAAATTTATTGGTGAATTTGTAAACTCTTCAGATTTTAATGAGAAATTACAACCAAACGTAAAACGTATTCTGCTGGTTGAAGATAATCCCATTAGCCAGAAAGTTGAATTAAAGCTATTAAAAGAAAATGGATATCATGTAAATGCAGTTTCAAATGGATATGATGCAGTTGAGGCTGTGAAATCGCATAGTTTCAATTTGGTATTAATGGATGTTGAAATGGCCGGGATGGATGGATTAGAAGCAACAAAGAGGATTAGAGCTTTGGAGCCTCCAACATCAAAAATTCCGATAATTGCTGTTACCGCGCATTCTAGTATGAAAGACAGAGAAAAATGTCTTGCTTCAGGAATGGATGATTATATAGCCAAGCCAATTAATATAAATTTTATGAAAATAACAATTGATCATTGGTTACTTAAAGTACCAACTAATTAATAACGCTACATAATTTCTTATTTTTAACTTAACTTAATAGGAGAAGAGATGGAAGATTTTAATGATTTAAAACCTACCGAGTTTCAAAATGAATCAAAATTATTTGGCGATTTGGGATTTAGATTTAACAGAATGACTTCAGATATGAAATTTATGGGAATGTTTCAAATTATTTATGGTGTATTAGTTTCCCTTTCCATTATTGGCGCAATATTTGGGATTCCAATGCTTATTTCTGGTTTGCGTTTGCGAGAAGCAGCGGATGAATTTAGCACTTTTCGTGCTTCAAATAATGTAGATTCTCTAAGACGTGGTTTTGAATTACAAGGCAAATTTTTTAACATTCAGAAAATTATAATTCTTGTTGGTATTGCTTTGTTTTTACTTTATATAGTTGGAATTATTTTCTTTTTTAGATCTATTTTTTCTGAAATGAACCAATTTTAACCATTTAGTTCTATTAACTAACTTTTAAAAAAGTAAAATATGATAAATGAAATAAGTGAAATAGGAAAAAAAACTATTGAAGAACTTAAGAACATAAAAAATTTGCCTACTATTCCAAAAGTTGTTCTAGAAGTAAACGAAATGCTTAGAAATCACAATAGTAATATTGCACGTTTAACTGAAGTGATAGGAAGAGATCAAGGATTAACAACAAAAATTTTAGCCGTTGCAAATTCTCCTATGTACGGTTTGCCTAGAAATGTAGCTTCTTTGGAATTTGCTATTATGTTACTTGGGATGAAAGAAATTTCCAATATAGTTACTGCATTATCTTTGGCACAGGTAATTAAAACTGTTGATATAGAAGGTTTTAATTATCAAGAATTTTGGCTTCATTCTATGATTGTAGGAACAGCATCAAAAGATATTGCCAAAAGATTAGGATATCCAGAATTAGCGGGTGATGCATTTGTTGCAGGAATGCTTCATGACATTGGAATTCAATTAATTGCAAGTTTTTTCCCAAATCAATTTCAGAAAATAATAATGCTAACAAAGGATAAAAACAAAAGATTTTATGATGCTGAAATTGAAATACTTGGTGTAACTCACGAAGACATTGGCCATTTTCTAGTTTCGAAATGGAATTTGCCATCAAATTTAGCAGAGGTTCTAGGCTACCATCATAATCCAAAAAAATTAGGGAAAAAGAACGTTACACTAAATATTGTGTACCTTGCCGATTCAATGACTAGAATTTTTGATATTGGAAATTTCATTTGGGATGCAAGTGTAGAATATGGTGAAAACATTTTAGATTGCATTGATTTAATTGACCAAGCTCAACTAGAAAAATTTATTGAAGAATATTATGAAGTATTCAAAGATACAGCAGAAGAAATGGGAGCTTTATAAGCCAAATTGAATCATTCAATTTTTTGATTCTACAGTTTTATTGCTTGTTGTATAATAATATAAATTTGAAGAATATATCTTGCTAATCTTCATCAAATTAAACTATCTCTTAAAAATCCAAACCCACTTTTCAGAATCTGGTTCATAAACTCTTACACGGTCCAAGCCATCTGGTTCATATCTTGCCCAGACTCTATATAATTTCCCATTTTCACCTTTATTTTTCAAAGTAAAATTCATTATAAGTTTATTATCACTTTCAGTATAAGTTGCTTTTTTAATTATAACATCTGCACCTAAACGAGTAGCATGTTGAGCTTTAAAACCCACATATGAACCATCACCACCACCTTGCTCAACTGGTTTCTTTCTATAAAGATTGGCAGTCATTCCAATTTCATGAACTCTAACTAATGTTATATCCTTAACTTGATCGGCAAATGAAACTGAAAAAAGTTTAAAGCCAAATATTACTGCAATTACAACAACAAAAACGCTTATTGCAATTAATAATAATTGTTTAGTTCCCATTTTATTTATCCATTTCTAGTTATTAAATAATTTATTTTTCCTCTAATCATCACTTCTCATTAGTAAATCACTAATAATAAACTTTAGTAAATCATGTTTTGTTTTTTCTGATAATGATTCTGTTTTATCAAATTCTTTAACTAAATCAAATAAAAGAATTTGGTCAAGCTTTTTAAGAATTAATTTTATTTTTGCCGAATCTGAGATAGAAAGTAAATGCCATAATGTAAGTGCATCTCTTCCTCGTGCATTATTAATGATATAACGCAATGAACTTTCATCAGTTGGAATCTTTGAAAGTTGATTAATGGCAATTATAAATTCCTCGGAAGCCGATATATTGTAAGGCAAAACTAAGGAGTACGAGTTATCATATTTTATATTGTAGTTATTTACACAGAAAATTGGATGATTGTATTTTTTCATTGTTAGTTTTAACCACCCTTTATTCATAACCAAATAAAATCCTGAAGCTGCATTTAGCGATAAAGAAAACATTGATTTTTTTGTGGATATTTCGGAATTATCAAACATTATCTTGTAATTATTGCCATCTTGTTCATATTCCTCTGTTGATTCAAATGCGGAATTAAATTTAATTGCTCCAGATTTTAACTCAAAAATATTTTCGGAACTTGTAACTTTACTAAGCAATAAATCAGAATTCTCTAGTATTTTCAATGACGCTTTTTTATCACAAAGTATTTCCGTTGTTCTTGAAGATGCAGTTGTTATTTTATCACCTTCTTTAAGTTCGTTTGTTTTTGCATTTTTACCATTTAGGATAACCAATGCAATTTCATCCGAAATCTTCCATGATTCTGGAAGATTTGAAATGAAAAAATACGCAGCTGATAAAACAAAAATTATTACAAAAAATCCAATAATTTTGATAAGCGTCTTTTTACTAAATGTTTTTTGCTTATCATATTTATAATTGATTTTTTCTTTTTTAGGCTTTTTTATTGCTCCCAAATCTTGAGAATTTTTGTCAATCACATTTCTCTTGGAATCTTCAATAAAAATAAAATCGCGAAGATTCTCTATTATTTTTTGATCTGGAATAAGATGCCTAAGTAAATCTTGCATAATTTCAATAGAACAAGCTTCATAATTTGAAACCAGCTTTATAAGATTATCATCTATTTCCAACGTTTCTTCACTTAGTGTAGTTTTTAAATATAAATTTATTTTACTCCATTGTTCGTCATTAAATTTGGTATAAATTTCTGATGGAAATTTTCTAATTAGCTTTTGTCTAGTGTTATTTAACGTTTCTAATATTTCATTTAATTCTTTCTCTTTGTACAGCCTCGAAACAAAATCGATATTTAGCCCAACTTGATCAACCAGAACCACACAAATTCTTTCAAAAGTGTTTAATTTAAATATTTCTCTTTCAATTGGTAAAATTGGGATATTCAGTTCACTGCTTAAATTGTTTATCAAATCATCATTAAGTAATTCAATGTTGTTTTTTGATAAAAAATTAACACATTTTAGAATAACTGTTCTTTCCAAGGAATTAATGAACCCATTTAAGTCCTCTATTTTTCCAAGTCCAAACCACATTTCGGATAAAACATCTGATGATATATTAACAGCCTGTTCTTTTATTGGAATTAATTCAAAAGTTAATGAAAATATTTTGTGAAGATAAATAGTAGCTAAGTTTATATATGAATTATTCCTGCCTCTTTTAGCTTCCTGTAGTAAAAGTGAATCGTATTTTGAATTTCTACTCATAAACTTACAATTATTGTTTTCTTAAATAAACATCAAATTAAATAATCGAAAATATTTTGATAATGTTAAATAATTTAAAAAACATGTAGCTTAATAATTTTATATAGTTCAAGATTTCAACTATATTCAAAGAAATTACATATTTTGCTAATATGATTTTCTTGTTTTCTACTAAAATATATGAAATATTTTTTTGAATAGTGAAAATTAAACTTAATCACTAATAGTTATTACTGATAGACTGGAGTACTCATTGACTAAGAAAGCAAATTCCATTTTTTCAACTGAAATTATTGTAAGACCTGATGACATAGATTTGAATAATCATGTTCATTTTACAAAATATTTAGATTATTTTTTGGCTGCTCGTTACGACCAAATGTCGCGCTGCTACAAAGTTTCAATGGAAGAATTTATTGGAATGGGATATAATTGGGTTGCATCGCAAATGACGATAAATTATAAACGTTCTTTGCTACTTGGTGATGTTGCTATTGTAAAAACTCAATGGGATTCATTTAACGGTGCACAAGTAAATGTAAATTTTTGGATTTATAGTAAAAAAACAAACAAACTAATTTCTGATGGATTTGGAGTTTTTACTCTAATAAAATCTGATAGTTTGCGCCCAGTAAGAATTCCACAAGAAATTGTTGAAAAATATTTAATCTAATTCTTAATATATTATTTCTTATTTACTAATCAATATAATTGAAAGTTCATTGTGAAAATAAAACTACAAATAATTGTCCAGGTTTTTTTATTAACCATATCGGTTGCTCAAAATAATAATGTTGATTTGGATTCTAACCATACCAATAAAATTGAATATGCCTTTTACCCAATGGCATTTTATACACCCGAAACCCAATTTGCCTTTGGTGCAGGGGGAATTGTCTTTACAAAATTTGGGTTAGAAAAAAACATTAGCCCATCAAAAATTCAAATCTCAAGTTATTACACAACAAATAGCCAATATTTATTTTCAGCTATGCCTACTCTGTATTTTAGCGGAAGTGCGGAAATAATTAGTAATTCAAAATTTGTTTATAGTAGAGAATTATCTAAATTTTATGGAGTTGGAAATAATACAGGGAATATCAAAAATCCAGATTACGAAATTGGACTTTTTAGGTTTTATACTGAATTAAGTTATGGAACTGGAATTATTGAGAATCTTCATTTAGGACTTATCTATGAGTTCACTTCTAATAAGATTTTGGATAAGCAAAAAAATTACGAATTAATAACAAACAAAGTAATAGGTAGTAACGGTGGAAACACCTCAGGTCTGGGAATAATTTTAAGTGTTGATTCTCGAAAGAATATTTTTTTCCCTACAGAAAGCATTTATTGCAAACTTCGAATGATTTTTATGGGAAGAGATTGGGGAAGCGATTTTGAATACAATAGGCAAGTGTTCGATTTTAGAAAATATTTTAATTTGGGAAAAGAGAATGTTCTTG
Source organism: Bacteroidota bacterium (assembly GCA_018818165.1). Classification (GTDB taxonomy): domain Bacteria; phylum Bacteroidota; class Ignavibacteria; order Ignavibacteriales; family Melioribacteraceae; genus 1-14-2-50-31-20. The sequence goes on from JAHISP010000084.1 coordinate 148,607, forward strand.
CTAGTCAAGTTTATATTGAATCTACTTCTGGCGATGTCCCATTTTTTATGTTGCCTACTCTTGGAGGCTCTGAAAAAATGCGGGGATATTTTCTGGGTCGTTTTAGAGATGAAATCTATTTAACTTGGCAAATTGAATATCGAAAAATATTTTGGAAACGGTTTGGCGGTGTTGCATTTTTAGGTATGGGTGATGTTGCTAGTAAGTTTAATCAACTTGATTTAGCACAATTTAAATATGCTTATGGTTTTGGACTTAGGTATGTGTTTGATGAAAAGGAAAAATTAAATTTAAGAATGGATTTAGGATTTGGGAAAAGTACTAGCGGAATTTATTTTGCATTAGAAGAAGCATTTTAACTAAAACGTCTCAAATATTATTGCAAATTCCATCTGGCGTATCTCTATTGTAAACGTATGTGCGCAAGTTTAACTTTTCTATTTTGTATATTTTTTCCGCACGTTCAATAAATTCCGATTCTGGACTGTAATTTACAACCTTAAATCCATTGAGCTTATGAAAAACTTCTGCTTTCCCAAATAAAGTTCCTCCAAGAATGCATTCGTCTAAATGGATGTTTTTTGATAAATTATATTTGTCTTTCACAAACTCATTTCCAATAATTTTTGCTGGGCTATGGAGCAAGTCAATATTTTTATTTTCAGATAAATATTCCAAACGAAGTTCCAAATGATTTGGTAAATATTCATCATCACTTCCAAGAAATGTGATAAAATCACCTTTACAACTTTCCATTCCCACATTCATGGCATAAGCTGCTCCCCTATTTTTATGAAAGAAATATCTAATATTTGTATGTTGATTTATATATTTTTTTACAAGCGATAAAGTATCATCCTCACTACCATCATCAACAATTAACAATTCCCAATTATTTATAGTTTGATTTAAAACTGAATTTATAGCTACCTGCAAATATTTTTCACGATTAAATGTTGGAATTATTATTGAAATTAAATTATTGGCACTATTTTCCTTAGACATCTAAATACTCACTTTCTAAAAAACAGACTAACTGAGCTCTAATTTTTATATATTTTAGTTTGTAATTATTTGTTACTCAACAAATAATTTGAATATAAAAATAGTGATTAATAACATTTTATATTTATACTTTTTGATTTATTTAAGCTAAAAATTAAGATTCAACAGAAAGAGGAATTTTAAAATATATGAAAATACTTGCAACAAATTGGCGATGCATTAAAAATCCCGAAATGGGCGGAGCCGAAGTTCACTTTCACGAAATTTTCAGATTAATTGTAAAAATGGGACACGAAGTAACCCTTGTTGTGCATTCATTTCCCAATGCAAAAAAAGAAGAAATTATTGATGGAATTAAGATTTATAGAATTGGTAGCAAATATACTTTCAAATGGGCGTTTGGAATTTTTTACAAAATGAAATTGGCAAAAAATAATTATGATTTAATTGTTGATGATATTTCCAAAATTCCTATGGATATTCCGCGATATATAAAAAAACCAATTGTTGGAATTTTGCACCACATTCACGGACATACGCTTTACAAAGAAATTCCCACATATATGGCTTATTATATTGAACGATGCGAAAAAGCAATTCCAAAATATTATTCAAAAACGCCAATATTTACAGTTTCACCAAGTACACAAGACGAGTTAGTACAATTAGGTCAGCCAAAAGAGAAAACTGATTTGCTCTATAATGCAATAAATCAAGAGCTTTTTGAAAAAACGGAAGTAGTAAAATCAGAAACTCCGCTACTTGTTTATATTGGAAGAATAAAAAAATACAAACAAATTGAATTGGTAATTGATGCAATTCCAGAATTGCAAAAAAAACATCCTCAAATTGAGTTACATATTGGTGGAACTGGTGATTATCTTGATGAATTGAAACAATATGCAAAATCGAAAAATGTATTAGAGCGAGTAAAATTTTTGGGTTTTCTCTCGGAAGAAGAAAAAGCCAAATTACTCGGTCGCGCTTGGTTATTTGTTACTATGGCAATGAAGGAAGGCTGGGGAATTACAGTAATAGAAGCTAACGCAATGAACACACCGGTAATTGGTTCCGATGTTCCTGGACTTAGAGATTCAATCAAAAATGGTGAAACTGGATATTTAGTTAAAGCTGGAAATGAATTGGTTGATAAAATTTCCGAATTGATTGATGATAAAATCAAACTAAATGAATTTTCTAAAAATGCTAAAGAGTGGTCATTAAATTTTTCGTGGCAAACTTCTGCAGAACACTTTGTTAAAAAAGTGTATGAGTGGTATCCTGATTTGGACAAATAATTTCGAATCGGAAATAAATAGTATTAAACCAGAGAATAGCATATGAAAAAAGTAAATTTATTAGTTCTGTTTTTAAGTCTGATTTCATTTTCTGGATGCCATTCATTTTTTAAGATTGACAAAAATGAACTGCAAGAATTAGCGCTAAAGATGAAGCTCAAATCAAGTTTATAAATGGGAATACGCTGAATATTACAAATATTCAATACCTCAACATCACAAACAATCAAGAATTAGAAATTATAAAATATAGTTCAACTGAATATAAAATTGATTCGGTGCGGACTATTTTTTCAATAAATGACATTAAAGAAATCAAAGTTGAAAAATTTGACGTACAAAAACCATATTTTCTACTTTCTGGATTACTATAGGGACAGCCCTATTATTAATTATTAAATTATTCCCGAATGGTATGACGTTTGTATAATAGTACAACTGCTTTTGTCCAGCAATTTGCAAACTACTTTAAATCATTCAATTGAATTTAACCACCTTTTTCAATATTTTGATTTATAAAAAATATTTATAAATAGAATAATGAGGATATAATGTTTGATGAAAATTATCAATTTTCGGTAGTTGACCGATTTATTAAATACGCAAAAATTGACACAAGAAGTGACGAAGAATCTGAAGTAACTCCAAGTACTGCAAAGCAATTCGATTTATCAAAAGTTTTAGTTGAGGAACTAAAAGAGCTTGGCTTAACTGATGCAGAAATGGATGATAAGTGTTACATAATGGCAACTCTTCCTTCAAACACTGATAAAGATGTTGCAGTAATTGGATTTGTTTCACACGTTGATACTTCTCCAGCTGTAACTGGGACAAATGTAAATCCACAAATACACAAAAATTATCAAGGCGGCGATATTGAAATTGGTGATGGTAAAACTATTGATGCCGCTAATAATCCAGAACTTAAAGATATGATTGGAATGGATATAATTACAACTGATGGAACAACATTACTTGGCGCTGATGACAAAGCTGGTATTGCAGAAATTATGGATGCCCTTCAATATCTTAAGGCACATCCAGAAGTTAAGCACGGAACAATTAAAATTGGGTACACTCCAGATGAAGAAATTGGACGAGGTGCCGACCATTTTGATGTTGCAAAATTTGGAGCAAAATTTGCATACACAATTGATGGCTCAACACGTGGCGAAGTTGAAACAGAAACATTTAGTGCAGACGCACTTGAAATAATATTTAATGGAATTAATGTTCATCCAGGTTATGCAAAAGGCAAAATGGTAAACTCATTAAAAGTATCTGCCCATTTTCTTGAATCACTTCCAAAAGAAGGTATGTCACCTGAAACGACAAGCGAACGAGAAGGTTATGTTCATCCAGTTTCTGTTAATGGAAATGAAGAGAAAACAATCGTGAAAATGATTATCCGCGATTTTATTGATGCAAAACTTGAAGAATACGAAAATATATTAGAAGAACTTTGTAAAGCAACTGTTTCTGTTTATCCTGGCTCAACATATGAATTTAAAGTTATTAAACAATACAGAAATATGAAGAACATTTTGGACAAACATCCAGAAGTTGAAAACAATGCTCTTGAATCGTTAAAACGGCTTGGAATTACTCCAATTCAATCCGCAATTAGAGGTGGTACAGATGGTTCTCGCCTAAGTTTTATGGGCTTGCCTACTCCAAATTTATTTGCTGGCGGTCATAATTTCCACGCATACACTGAGTACGTTGCAATTCAAGACATGGAAGCATCAGTTAAAAATATTGTTACTCTTATCCAAGTTTGGGAAGAGAACGCTTAAAAATACAAATGTGAAATTTTAAACGTGAAATTGTGCTGCTAGTTTTTTTGCTTTTCACTTTTATTATTAGGCTGTCATTTATTGGCAGCCTTTATTTTTATGGATTATAAATGCAAGAAAGACACACAGACAGAAAAAGATATTTTAACGAACAAGTTATTACAACTGAAAAATATGTAATTCCTTTTCTTAATGAATTTATAAAAATAGATTCAAATCTTTCAGTTTTGGAAATTGGTTGTGGTGAAGGTGGAAATTTAAAGCCTTTTTTGGATTTGGGTTGCACTGTTACTGGAGTTGATTTATCGGAAGGCAAAATAGAAAATGGCAAAATATATTTTGCTGACCATCCAAACAATAAGAATATTAATTTTTTAGCTGAAGACATATATGATTCTAAAAACCTTGGTCAATACGATTTAATAATAATGCGCGATGTAATTGAGCACATTCATGACCAAAATAGATTTATGAATTATGTAAAAAAGTTCCTCAAACCAAATGGAAAATTCTTTTTAGCATTTCCACCCTGGTATAATCCTTTTGGTGGACATCAGCAAATTTGCGAAAGCCGTGTATTATCAATGCTTCCGTATTACCATATTCTTCCGTCACCTATTTACAAAGGCATTTTAAAATTATTTGGCGAAAGCATAGCTAAAATTGATGGTTTGATGGAAGTAAAATCAACAGGTATATCGCTTGAACGTTTTGAAAAAATACTAAAAATTAATAAATATAATATTGATAGGAAGTCAAATTATTTTATAAATCCAAATTATGAGATTAAATTCGGTTTAAAACCACGAAAACAAATTCCAATAATTTCATTAATACCATTTGTAAAAAATTTTATAATTACTTCCAGTTACTATTTAATTTCAGTAAAAATTTAATTCTAGCCTGAGTGCTTTATGATACTAAAAGAGATAACTGAATTTTCACAACAACTTCTTCTTGAGATTAACTCACTTTTATCTCAACTAACCGAGCACAAAATAAATTTTAAGGAAAGCAATTTATTATCTATCATAAATTCTGAAAACTCAATTTTGTTGGGAGCCTTTTACGGCACTAAACTTATAGGAATTTTAACGCTCATTATTTATCAAATTCCGACTGCATTTTGCGGAAGGATTGAGGACGTGGTTGTTGACACAAAATTTAGAGGGAACGGGATTGGGAAAATGCTCTCACTTGAAGCTATTAAAAGAGGAAAAGAACTAAATCTTGATAAAATATTTTTAACATCCAACCCAAATAGAATTGTTGCAAATCAACTTTATCAAAAAATTGGCTTTCAACTTGGTCAAACAAATTCTTATTTTTATACATATAAGAAATAGGAGAAAATAAAATGTTAAAAAAATATACACTTGACGAAGTATTAAATCAAAGTGCAGTGAAGTATGCTAACAACCTGGCTTTGTCTTCTATTGATGGCTATAAGCTTAACTACAAAGAGTTAAAAGAAAAAGTTAAATCGGTTTCTGCATTTTTAAAAGAGTCTGGAATTTTACCTGGCGATAAAGTTGCAATCCTAAGTGAGAATAGTGTTAACTGGGCAATATCTTATTTTGCAATTACTACAATGGGTGCTATTGGTGTGCCAATAATGACTGAATTTAAATCTACTGAAATTAAGCACATATTAAAACATTCAGAATCAAAGGCAATATTTGTTTCATCAAAGCAGTTTGAAAAAATTGAAGAGTGTGACCATGATGAACTTGGAATTAGAATTTTATTGGATGATTTTTCAATTATTCCTAGTGATACAAAAACTGATATAATAAAATCCGCATTAGCTGAAGGGTTAAAAGAATTTCAAAAAATTAAATTTGCTGCCTTAAAATTAGTTGGATTAACTGATGAAACAATTAGTGAGGATGATATAGCCCTTATTTTATATACCTCTGGAACAACTGGTCATTCAAAAGGAGTTATGTTAACTCATAAAAATATAACTTATGATGCAGTAGAAACAATTAAATTAGTCAATTTCGTTTCAACTGATATTACTCTTTCAATTTTACCTTTGTACCATACATACGAAGCGACTCTTGGTTTAGTAACTCCAATGCTTGCTGGTGCATCTGTTTACTATTTGAATAAACCTCCAACACCAGCAGTGCTTTTGCCAGCAATGAAAAAGGTAAAGCCAACTGTTATGCTTTCAGTTCCGTTAGTAATTGAAAAAATTTATCGTAATCGCGTTCTTCCAGAAATAAACAAAAAATCAATTACTAGAAATCTTTATAAATTAACTTTGCTCAGAAAAAAAATGAATGCTGTTGCTGGAAAGAAATTGAAAGAAACATTTGGTGGTAATTTAAGACTTTTCTGTATTGGTGGTTCAGCCCTTGCCGCAGATGTTGAACAATTTTTGCAGGAAGCAAAATTTCCATATTCGATGGGTTATGGTTTAACTGAAACTTCCCCATTAGTAACTGGCACAGATAATTTTAGAGTTCGTTTTAGGTCAGCTGGATATCTTTTGGGAGGAATGGATATTAAAATAGACAAACCTGATAGTGAAACTGGAGAAGGTGAAGTTTTAATAAAAGGACCAAACGTGATGAAGGGATATTTCAAAGACCCTGAAAAAACTGCTGAAGTATTTACTGAGGATGGTTGGTTTCGTTCTGGCGATTTGGGAGTTATGGATAAGGATGGATATCTGTTTTTGAAAGGTCGCTCTAAGAATGTAATAATCGGTTCAAATGGAAAGAACATTTATCCAGAAGAGGTTGAAGCAATAATTAACGAACAAAGATTTGTTGCAGAATCTTTGGTACTTGATAGAGATGGAAAACTTGAAGCTCGTATTTATTTAAACTATGAGCAAATTGATGAAGTATTTCAAATTGCTAAATTAAACGAAACGCAGGCTCGTAAAATTACGGATGAAATATTAAAAGATATTTTTACTAAATCGAATGAGCGTTTAAATAGCTTTTCCAAGCTAATTAAATATGTAGAACAAGTTGAGCCGTTTGAAAAAACCCCTACGCAAAAAGTAAAACGCTTTTTATATTCTTAATAAAAAGCTTTGGATTTTATTTGTTAGAATTAAATCCAAAGCTTTTATGTTTTTTTAAGTTTTTGTGATACTCTAAAATGAATAGAATAATTATCTAATTACATTCATGATTTGTTGAGCTTGAACCATATTGTATTCAAAAGCAATTTTTTTATGGTTAATCATATCTACAATGGTTCCAATGGCACAAAGACCACCAGTTAGTAAGTAAAGAATTCCCATACCTATTTGATCAACAAGAAATCTTTGAATGCCAGCTAAACCTAGAAATCCCACCAAAGCAACTAACAATATTGTCTGTGGATCTTTTCGTCTAGCTCTATAAGCATGAGCAAATTGTTGAGCCTTTTCATTATCCATTTCACGAATAATTCCAGCAACATAGGCTTGTTCCTCACCCATTAACTCCGGTAAATATTCCAATACATTAGCCATTTAGAACCTCCATTTGTTTTGTTAGATTAATTTTATTTTTTATTAATTTATAAATTCTCTTCAATATTATTAATAATGCCGGTATGCCAAGAGGATGAGCGTTAAATGAGGCAACAAAATCACCATGGAAAATCATTGAAATTGATTTGCCCAATCCACAGCCTGGACAGTTTTCAATTCCAACCAAACTGAACAAGCAAAAATCCAAATGTTTTGGTGTATATGGATTGATAAAAGTAAGGTATGCCATCGCAAGAAGCCAGAAGATAGCTTCATAATCATATTTCTTTAAATATTGTATTGCTTTTACAAACACGCTTTGCTCATATTTTTTTAGAGTTGTTTTTTAGACGAACATCTTAATAATTAGTTCACAATTGCAAAATAACAATATACTTTAATTTGTTGTTAAATAATTTGAGAAAAAAATTAAAATTTAATTCTAATATCTACAGCATGCAATTTATTTTTGTCATCAACAATAATTGGATTAAAATCAAATTCTACTATTCCTTCATTTTCAATAAGCATTTTTGCAACACTTTGAATTAAATTAATAGTTTCATCCAAGTTAATAGACTCTTCACCTCTAACTCCAGCAAGTATTTTTCCCATGGAAGTTGATAAAATCATCTCTTCAATTTCTTCTCTCGAAATAAATGCAGAGCGAATTGCTGTATCGTTAAATACCTCAACATATTTTCCACCACTTCCAAACATTATAATTGGGCCAAATGATTTATCACGATAACCGCCAAGCAATAGTTCGTGTTTTGTGGCAATAAATTGCTGAATTTGGAATTCCTCAACCTCAAAACCATTTTTTCGGAAATTGTTTTTTATTTCATTTGCAGCTTCTACTAACTCAGTTTTATTTTTGATATTTAGTTTAACTGCATTTATTTCTGACTTGTGAATTACATCCTTTGACAATCCTTTTATAACAACTGGATAAAAATCAACATCAAGCGATTTAATGAATTTTGCTGATACCAAAATCTGACTAACTTTTGGCAGATTATAATATTTACATATCTTTGAAATATCATTTTGTTTTATAAAACCAGATTTGAAAGAGAATATATTTTTATTAGTTGAATTAAACAATTCAGTTATTTTCTCAACAACTTCAAACCTTTTTTCATTTACTGTTTTATGAAACAACATGTTTGCAATAACTTCAGCCGGGTCCTCGGGATTTCTAAATATTGGTTTTCGAGGTTCTGGAATTTTTCTATAATCTTCCCAAAATTCTGGTTTTGGCATAATTACTTGGAGTATTGGTTTCTCAGATTTAATTTCATTAATTGCCAACGCAACTGGCATAGGCTTTACTACTCCAGGTTCAACAAATAGAGAAATAACCGCATCAACATTTTCATCTTCCAAAACAACTTTTATAACTGCTGGAAATGAAATTTCATTTCCGTGCGGCAATAAATCAATTGGATTATTTACAGTCCCTTCTGGATGAACAATCTCTCGCAATTTCATTTTGGTTTCTGATGTTAGCGTTGCTAGAACTAATCCTTCTTTTTCCAATTTGTCTGTTGTCAATATTGAAGGTCCACCCGCATTTGTAACCACCACAACTCTATTTCCTTTTGGAATTGGAAACGCTTCAAATCCCTTTGCTGTATTGAATAATTCATTAACATTTTCAGCGCGAATAACTCCAGCTTGCTTAAGAAGTGAATCAACCACTCTATCAACACTACTTAGTGCACCAGTATGCGATGAAGCTGCTTGCATTCCACTTTTTGTATTTCCAGCTTTCAGAACAACTACAGGCTTTGGAGCTTTATTTAATAGGAATGGTTTTATAAATTCAAATCCATCATCAAAGCTTTCAAGATAATAAGTAAGGACATCTATATTATCATCTTCTTGCCAAAACTGGAGAAAATCATTTTCATTCATGTCAGCTTTATTTCCAACACTTATAAAATGAGCAAATTTTAAATCTGTTTCTCGCAGTGAGTTTAATATCATTGCACCAAGAGCACCACTTTGTGATTGATAAGCAATTTTTCCATGAGCCGGCATTTCTGCAATGAAGGTAGCATTTAAACTTACATCCGAAATTGTATTAATTACTCCCATGCAATTTGGACCAATCATACGCGCATTAGCGGTTTTAATTTTTGTAAGTATTTCATTTTCAAGATTTCCCCCAACCTTGCCAGTTTCTCTAAATCCAGCAGTTATCAAAATTATTGATTTCACATTTTTTGCAAGCAATTCATCAATTGTCTCAATTGTAAATCTTTTAGGAACAAGTATAATTGCTAAATCGATTTGCTCCTCAATATCAACAATTGATTTGTAACATTTGAAACCAAGAATTGAATCTGATTTTGGATTGACAGGAAATACTTTTCCACTATAATTAAAGAGTTTCATGCTTCTTAGAACTTCATATCCAATACTCAGTTCTTTTGAAGACGCTCCAGCAATACAAATTGAGTTGGGATAAAAAAAGTTATGAATTGATTTGTCCATTTAAGTTTCCTAATTTTTTAATGATTTAAACTAATAAAAAGCGTTCTCTATCCCAAAATATTATGTTAATTCAAAATCAGATTAAAATTAAATATTTAAGCAAACATCCTTTCATTTATTACGTCTAAAAAATCGTCTATTTAACAAATTGGAGTAAAAAATGAAAAAAACGTTACTTGCTATTCTACTTTTTTCCACACTATCACTTTTAGGCTGTAGTTGCACATATCATTCGCAAGTTGTTGGAAATGGTGATACTATTGAAAAAACATTTTCAGTTTCTGAATTTTCTGTAGTGGATGCCTCGCATGCTTTTGACATCAAAGTTTCCGTGGGTAAAGAAACTTCCGTCCGTATTGAAACTGATGAAAACATTATGGAATATGTTAAAATATCTGTTGATAACAACACATTGTATTTGAGTACTAAAAGCAATAAAAACATTCGTGGAAGTATAAAAGCATTTATAACAACTCCAAGTTTAAACGGGGCTAATTTATCCGGTGCTTGTAAAATTGAAGTTGAAGGAATTGAAACCTCTAAATTTAGCATTGATATGAGTGGTGCTTGCAAAGGCACTTTTTCTGGAAATACTGAAAAACTGGATGTCAATTTATCAGGTGCCACAAAAATAAATACTGTTGATTTAAAAGCAACCGATGTAATTGTTGATGTAAGTGGCGCTTCCAAGTGTGATATTTATAGCAGTTCATCAATTAACGCAGATGCTTCTGGTGCAAGTAAAATTGTAATTTATGGCGATCCTCCAAATGTAAAAACTGATGTAAGTGGAGCAAGTAAAATTACTTCCAATTGATTTTGAAATTGTGATATTAACCAGTTAACTTTGTTTACAAAATCAAATTTAATAGGAAATAAAATGATAGATAAGCCAAAAATTGGAATAATAATGGGTAGTGATTCTGACTTACCAATAATGGAAAAAGCTTTTGCTGTTTGCAAAGAGTTCAATGTTCCATTTGAAGTAAAAATAATCTCCGCTCATAGAACTCCAGATGTTCATGCGGAATATTCTAAATCAGCTGCAAGTCGTGGAATAAAAATAATAATAGCTGCCGCGGGAATGGCTGCTCATTTACCTGGTGTAACTGCAGGGCATACACATTTGCCAGTTATTGGAGTTCCAATAAGCAGTAAAAACTTAGATGGAATGGATGCACTAATGGCAATTGTGCAAATGCCTCCAGGAATTCCAGTTGCGACGGTTGCTATTGATGGAGCTAAAAATGCTGCCTTACTTGCCATCCAAATTTTGGCAGTTTCTGATTTGGAATTATCAGAAAAATTTATTCAATTTAAAAAGGATATGGCGGAAGCTTCTGTTAAGAAAAATGATGGATTAAAATATTAGATAAATCTAAATACCGGGCGAAATACTCTTTCGCTCGATATTTTTACGGCTCAATTAGTCCATTTAATTTTCGAAGACCAATTCCTGTAATTCTTTCAGAATCCCATTCCGAACTTTCTGTTAATTTTTCTTTCCTTTGTTCACAAATGGAATATTGACAATACTTACAAAGTTCAAAATCGCAATAATCAAGATGGATTTTAACTTGCGACCCAGGTAAAATCTTCTCCATTTCTGCAACAACTAATTCATCAGATTTATGTGCTTCAACTATTGTAAAGTAGAATGGCAAAATTAAATGAAAATCAATAAATACATGATTAGCTGATTTCCAAAAACGAAGCTCATGAATATCAATCCATTCTGGTTTTCTGACAGAAATTATTTTCTCCGAAATAATATTCATAGTTTCCAAATCAACTTCATTCATTAATCCACCAATTGATTCTCTAACCAATTTATAACCAGTAAATAATATATTTATTGCTACAATTATTGCTATAATTGGGTCAAAAACTGGAATACCAGTTGCTAAAACAACTCCCAAACCAACAGTAATTCCACCACTGGTATAAACATCCGTTAAAATATGTTTTGCATCGGCAATTAGTGTAAGTGAATTTGTCTTTTTTCCTACTTTAGCTAAATAAAGTGCTAAAATTAAATTTGCACCAGAGGAGGCAACTAGCAACAAAATACCAATACCAAGCTGCGAAGGTCCAGCACCAGTAATAATTTTTTCAATACCAGAATAGATTATTACCAACCCTGCAAGAGCAATTAAAAATCCCTCAAAACCTGCTGAGAAATACTCAATTTTACCATGCCCATATGGATGATCTTGATCCGCTGGTTTTGAACTTATAATAATGCTGTATAAAGCAACTGCAGCCGCAACAATATTAATTATGGATTCAGCAGCATCCGAAAAAATGGCAGTTGAATCGGTAACTAAATAAGCACTAAATTTTATAGCAAATATTATGATGCCTGCAATAAGAGAAGTTTTGGCGGCACGCATATTTAGGTTTTCGTTTGTCAATATTTTGCTCATTTATTTATTTCCGATAAAAACAAAATATAATTTTGGAAATAATTCTGCAACCGTTTTAGCCTTTTCGTAGGATTCAAAAATTCCGTAAACTGTTGAGCCTGTTCCGCTCATTAATGAAAACATTGCGCCATTTTCATTTAGTTTAGTTTTAATTTTTTCTATTTCTGGATAAAGCTTAAACACGCTTGCCTCAAAATCATTTACTAATTTTCTATTCCAGACGCTTATTTCGTGCTCATTAATTTCGGAATAGTTAAATAAATTTTGCTTTGGAATTATATTTGAAAACGCTTCCTTTGTTGAAATATGAATTCCCGGATTTACTAACAAAATTGGATAATTTATTTTCAATTCCGTTTTCTCTAACAATTCCCCACGTGATTTACCAATGGTTGGATAATTACACAGAAACAATGGCACATCAGAACCAAGTTCCAGAGCAAATGATTTCAATTCTTCAGTAGAAAAATTAAGTTTGTACAATTCATTTATTGCCTTTAGAGTTGAGGCTGCGTCCGAACTTCCTCCACCAAGTCCAGCCCCTATTGGAATATTTTTCTTAAGAGTTATTTTAGGAGTTAATTTTTCTCCGGTTTTTTGCTCCAGAAGCTTAATTGCTTTTATAATAATATTTTCTGTTTCTAAATTTTCATTTTTGTCAATTAAAATTAGTTCTAGTTTATTGGATTTTTCAAATATTAGTTCATCAAATAAATCGTGAATTTGATAAAATATTGTCTCAAGATTATGAAATCCATCAGCTCTTTTTGAAACTATATTTAATCCAACATTTATTTTTGCTGGAGCTTTTATTTCAATTCTTTCCAATCAAATATTCCTTAATTGCTAATGTATGTGCTGGTGTTGAACCACAACATGTTCCAATAAAAAACGGATTATTAACATAGTTGTTTTTAATAATTGTTAAATAATCTGCTGGAGTTACACCTTCAAATATTTTTGTATCTGTATAATTTCCACTTCCACAATTTAAATAAAAGCCCCATCTTTTTGGAGACCTAATTTCTGAGATAATTTTTGTAAATGTCTGCGGCGTAACGCAATTTATTCCAACAGCAATTGGATTAAAATTCCCAACAAATTCAATTATTTCACCAAGCTTTTCGCCGCTTAAAATTTTACCTTCATTTGTTACAAACAGACTTACAATAAACGGAATATTGTTTTTACTGCAATGCTCACAAATAATTTTTATTTCATCAAAGTGGCTTTGAGTTTCGTTTAAAATAAAATCAACACCGCTATTCCAAAGCATATTAATATGCTTTCTATGATTTGCTTCAATCTGATTTTGTGTGGCTTTTCTAAATTCTTGATATGAATCCTCAGCGGGTGGATTTGAACCAGCTAGAAAAATATTTTCGTTTCCATCAATTGCGTCAATTGCCAGATCAACGCTTGCTTTAACAAATTCTGTATTAGAAATCCCAAGTTCTGCTTGATTGTAAGCAATTGGATTAGTTCTAAAAGTATTTGTTGTTATTATATCCGCTCCAGCATTGATGTACTCTTTATGAATTTCAATTACTTTTTCTGGATTGACAATATTTGCAAATGAACTCCAGAGATTTTCACTCATTTTTGCATTTCGCTGTTGAAGCAAACTTCCAATTGCGCCATCCAAAATTAGTGGACGTTGAATCTTACTTTGAAACTCAATAATATTTATTTGTTTTCTAGTCATGGTTTAATTGTTGCATTGTTAACAATTTATCAATTTAGCAATTGAACAATCCAGTTCTGCAAACGTCACTTTGAATAAAACAGATTAAAATTGTCATTTTATTTATTCCTCAGAAATCATTTCAACATTTGAAGGGATTTCTGGTTTTACCAACAACACCTTTTCTTTTTCTATCAAAACTTTTCCTGGCTCCATTCCTTTTTTCTTTCTTACAAATTTTGCAAATGTATACGAAACTGGCGCTGTTCCAGCGGTTTTTGCTTTGGAATAATACGCGGCAATTTGCGCAGCAATTTTAATAATATTTTTAGGCATAGCTTCTTTTGTGCTTTCCACTCGTAAAACCACATGCGAACCTGGCAAACCACGCGCGTGAAACCAGTAATCATTCTGTTTTGCAATTTTGATTGATAACATGTCATTACTTTTACTGTCTCTTCCTACCAATACTTTGTATTTGCCATCAATTAAAAATTCCCTAAGTTTTGCGCCATCTGTCACTTTTTTCTTCTCATTCTTTTTATCAGATATTTTAAGTTTCGTTTTTATTTCAATGTAATCATCTACAGAATTGGCATTCTCAAACTCTGTTTCAATAGCTTTCAATTTGTTGAACTTTGCTAATGTATTTTCATATAATTCTAACGATATTTTGAAATTAACTTTTTCATCTTTTGCTTTCTCAAAATAGTAATCAATTGATTCTTGCGGTGAATGTTTAGGATTTAGCTTTATTGTTAATTCTTTTTCCGTTACATAATCAACTACATTTATAACCTCTAAACCCTTTACTAACAAATATCTGTTAATTGAAAGCAAATTCCCACAGTTATAATATTCTTCGCTTCTTTCACCCTTATCAATCCTAGCTTTTAAATTATTTAGCTTACTTGTTGTTCGTTCAATTTCCTTTGTTAACTGTTTATTAATTTCCTTTTTTAGACCATTAATATTTTCAAATCGGAAATGCTTTTGTATAAATTTAGAAATAGCGGAATTACAATCATCACAAAGCATTTCCACTTCAGCGGGAAATATTTTAAAACTTTCTGGAACAAAGCGTATTTTCTCTTCAACTTCATTTTCAAATACCTTAATTTTTCCAGAATATATTTCTCTTAATATTTGATGAAATAACTGTTCTATTGATTGGCCCTCTTTATAACGAAACTTCATTTCTGAAATTACTTCTTTGGGAATAAATGAATACTTTTTTTTGATATTTTGTAAATCAAATCCTTCAAATAAACTTTCATCAATTTTGTGAAATACATTTTCCCGTGTAAACTCATTGCTTTCAATCCGTTCTAAAATTCCAGAACTTTCCTTACTTTTCCTTAATTCCTCAATTATTTTTCTGTTTTTTAGGAAATAAATATTTGTATTTCCACCCATTATTGAAAAAAACAACTCCATATTTGCTAGTTTAATTCTAATTAATCTATCGTTTATCGAAATCTCAATTTTTTCAATAAATTGTTGTTTGTTTAAAACATTATATGCAATTATGTTTTTCTTCGCTTTTCTATGATCATCTTTAACCAACATGAAAGGAAGCAAAGGATTTGTTGAAATATATAAATGCCGATAAGGATTTTCGTCCGTTGGAATTGAAAGCAACAACGAATTTTTCTCTTGCGAAAATATTTCGGTAGCTACTGCACCAGCTAAAACTCTATTTAGCTCAACAACTGTTCTATTTAAGTAGTAATAATTTCTTAGCATAATGTCTTCATTTTGATTCTCAAATATACTAAACATAGGATGTGATTGATTATAAATTTAATAATTTGCAAGCTTTTAAAGCCCAAAGACATTCTATTATTTTAACATGAAAGCAAAAATATTAGCGATAATTTTTGCTTATAGGCAAAAATTATCGTGTAATTAAAAAAAAGAAATTTTTAGTATTTTGTTTACTTGTGCAATTAATTTAATTTATTCACATTAACTTCTAACTCATTATTCAAATAAAATTTATATTTGCTTTTAAAAACTTGATGATTTAATGAAAACAAAAGACAAAATATTTACAGACCCACTTTACAATATTGTGGATTTCGAATTTGACAATAAAGTTGCAAATGTGTTTGAAGATATGCTCAAACGCTCAATTCCAGGTTACAGCTCAATTATAGCCACAGTTGGAATGCTTACAAAACTTTATTCGCAGCCAAATAGTAATTATTACGATTTAGGATCTTCGCTCGGAGCTTCTGCGCTTGCAATGCGTCGTAATGTTGTTCATCCAAATTGCAGAGTAATTGCAATTGATAATTCTGAAGCAATGGTTAATCGTTCAAAAGATATTATTGGAATGGATAATTCCGAAACTCCTATTGATATTTATTGCGATGATATTCGAAATTTCAAAATTGAAAATGCCGCAGTTGTCGTTTTAAATTATACACTTCAATTTATTTCACCTAAAAACCGCGATAAAATTACCCAAAACATTTATGGTGGAATGAAGAATGGTGGAATTTTAATCCTTTCCGAAAAAATTATTTTTGAAGATGCTAAGCTTAATGAACGCCAAATTTCGAGATATCATAATTTTAAAAGATTAAATGGTTATTCCGATATTGAAATTAGCAAAAAGAAAGAAGCGCTCGAAAATGTTTTAATTCCAGATACGGTGGAAATTCACAAAAAAAGGTTACTAAATGCTGGATTTAAAACAGCCGATGTTTGGCATCAAACATTTAATTTTGTTTCCATTGTGGCTGAAAAATGATTGATTATTCTACATTTTTTAATTTTATCCAAACAAATCAATTGCAGAAATATTCTGACCATTTCCAACAGAAAATTGCAGAAGTCTCCGAAATGACAAGTGACAATTTAAATTGGCAAAATGCGATTGATAGTTTCCCAAGTATTACTCCGTCAATAATTGACTTTTCACAAAGCACAATTAAAATTGGAAATCCCGATGATTGTTCTAATAATGAGAGAAATCAACTTAGAGAATCATTAATGAAACTACGTCCTTGGCGAAAAGGTCCTTACAATTTATTTGGTAATTTTATTGATACCGAATGGCGAAGTGATTGGAAATGGGACAGACTTAAAAGCCACATCACTCCGTTAAAAAACAAAAAAGTATTGGATGTCGGTTGTGGAAACGGTTATCATTGTTGGCGAATGCTCGGCGAAGGTGCTAGAAATGTTATTGGAATTGAGCCATTTATGTTAAGTCTTTTCCAATTTGATGCCATTAACCATTTTATAAAAAATAATTCTTTGTGGTTATTGCCAATAAAAATGGAGGATTTTCCTCAGCAGACTAATTTTTTTGACACAGTTTTTTCAATGGGCGTACTTTATCATCGCCGCTCACCTTTTGACCATCTTTACGAATTAAGAGATTCATTACAACCCAAAGGCGAATTAGTTTTAGAAACTTTAGTTATTGATGGAAAACTTAGCGAAGTTCTTGTTCCCGAAGGAAGATATGCACAAATGCGAAATGTTTGGTTTATTCCAACAATTTTAACTTTAGAATCGTGGCTAAAAAAAAGTGGATTTGTAAATATTAGAGTCGTTGATATAACTCCTACTACAATTGAGGAGCAGAGATCAACAGACTGGATGACTTTTGAATCGTTAATAAATTTTCTTTCAACCACAGATTTAACAAAAACTGTTGAGGGATATCCAGCACCAAAACGAGCAATTGTAATTGCAAATGTTTCTTGATTTTCTTTAATATTAAAAATATTCTAATTACATTAGATAAATAAAAATATTTTTTAATCATTTGGGAGGTTATATGAAAAGAACAATTTTTGTTTTAATCCTTTTTTCTCTTTTTACAACAATTATAATTTCTTGCGGTGAATCAAAGCCAGAAATTGATAAAATGGCTTTAATGACAAAAGCAAACGCAGTTTTTCAACAATTGCCTGCAAAAATGCCTGGTTCAGAAAATGATACTCCAGAATTAATTGCGTTGGGCGAAAAATTGTACTTTGATGTTCGTCTTTCAAAGATGGATAATCAATCTTGTAATACTTGTCACATTGTTGATAACAATGGCGCTGGCGATGATAATTTGCCAACTTCTCCAGGTTCAATTGCAAATACAATTGGAGTTCGTAATTCTCCAACTGTTTTGAATGCTGGTTTTCATTTTGTCCAATTTTGGGATGGACGTTCGCCAGACCTAAAAGACCAAGCAAAAGGTCCAATATTAAATCCAATAGAAATGGGAATGCCTGACGAAAAAAGTGTTGAGCAAAAAATTGGAGCTATTGAAGAATATCAAACCATGTTCAAAACTGCTGGAATTGAAATTACTTTTGATAATTTAGCTGGTGCAATTGCCGCTTTTGAAAGAACGTTAATTACTAAAGATAGATTTGATATGTTTTTGAAAGGAAATCCACAAGCAATTACCGATGTTGAAGCTGAAGGTTTAGCTCTTTTTATCGATAAAGGTTGCACAACTTGTCACACTGGTCCATTACTTGGTGGAAATATGTTCCAAAAAATGGGATTGTTGAAGGCTTATGCCGATACAACCGACAAAGGTAAATTTGATTTAACTAAAGTTGAAGCCGATAAATATATGTTCAAAGTTCCTTCATTAAGAAATATTGCTTTAACAGCACCATATTTTCACGATGGAAAAGTAGCTGATTTGAAATCCGCAGTTAATTTAATGGCTGATATTCAATTAGCTAAAACATTAACTGAAGATGAAACAAATAAAATGGTTGCGTTCTTAGAATCGCTATCAGATATTAAACTAGCAAAAGCACAGAAAAAAGTGCAATAATTGTTATTTTTTCTTATTTTGGAATTGCACTTATTGTGCATAATTTTTTATAACTTAAAATTTAGTAGTACTCACTACTTGCACTCAAAGTCCGACAGAATTCTGTCGGACTTTTTGTTTTAAAAATTATGAATATTATTTGCAGTGTAACGGCGTTACCGCTTAACAGCCGCCAATTAAAATTTTAAAGACGCATATACCATGCTTTTTGTAAAAAACAATTTATTAATTCAAACTACATTTTCATAATCTTAACAACTATAATCTATCCACGCAAAACAAAATCACCCTAGAATAAGGCAGTCTGCATAGAGCGGTTGGTTATACTTACGTTTTAAAGGGGCAAGTATTTAACCTACCCCATTACTTGAAAAATTATCTTAACAGTAACATTTTATTGACTTTGGTAAAACTTCCACTCTCTATTTTATAGAAGTAAACACCACTTGATAAACCAGTTGCATTAAATAGAACAGAATATTTTCCACTTGTCTGATGCTCATTAACCAATTCAGCTACCTCTTGTGCAAGTGTGTTATAAACAACTAAATTAACAAATCCATTTTTTGGTATCTGATAATTTATTGTTGTCGACGGATTAAATGGATTTGGATAGTTATGACATAGCTTAAAGCTTTGTGGTAATTTACTTTTGCCATCTTCAACACTAACGAGAAACTTTTTCATGGAATAAATATATACTTTACCTAATGGATTCTCATAATCAGGATAATTTGGTGCTAACACGTAAAACTCATCATAACCATCACCATTTAAATCACCACATTTACCAACTATTCTTCCAAACTCTGCCCATTTTGTTTCACCTTCTAAAGAAAAATCAGGAATGGTATCAATAACAGAACCCCCCAAATAGATATTTAGTTTACTAACCATGATATTTTGATCATTTATAAAATTTTTTATGTTGATAGCAAAATCGTCAAATCCATCATTATTGATGTCCCCAATGCCACTAAAACCAACCCCAAAATTATCAATATCACTATAAGCTGAGAATTCGAGGTATTTACTTGTACTAAAGTCTTCTGAACCAAAATACAACTTTGGATTTGAAGTTCCTTCGCTAGTTATAAAATCATCAAATCCATCATTATTACCATCTCCAATTATTCGAATATTCTCAGAAAATCCAATGCTGAATGAGAAATCAAATGTTGATTGTATTGTAGTATTACCAAAATAAAGATAACACTTAGGATTACTAGTACTATCTATTGCACCGGCTAAATATGGCGCAGTAACCAATAAATCATTAAAACCATCACCGTTTATATCTCCTTCTAAATCTGCGATATATCCAAAAAAATCTCCCAATTTTTCACTCGCAAAGTTTACAGAAGGTGTATCTACAATCGTTTCTCCTCCTAAAAAAAGATACACTTTACCAATCCCATTAGACCAATTATATGGATTGACAACTACAAAATCGTTATATCCGTCACCATTTATATCGCCTCCATTTCCTGCAGATAAGAGATCTTGTATGTAGATATCTTCAAATGAAAAGTCTGGTATGCTATCAAGTGGATCGCCGCCAAAATATAAAAATACTTTCCCAGAAATAAATGATGTATCACGAAACCCGGAAGTTATAAAATCATCATATCCATCACCATTTACATCACCAACTCTATTTACACCAGCATCACCTTTTAATTGTTTATGTGTAAAAAAACGAATATTGTTATTATTATTAAAAATTTCGTTCCCAAAGAAAATATCAAAATAATTTGTATTTTTTTTCTTTATTCCAATTTCATCAAAGCCATCTCCATTTAGATCGCCCATATTAAGTAAACCAAGTAATTTATTATCAATATTTTTACCTGTAAAACTTGTAACAAGATATAAACTATCTTGGGCAAAAAGGTAATTAATCGAAATAAAAAAGAAAATAAGAATCTTCTTTAGACTTATTTTTTTCATTACAATTCCTTAATATTTAAATAAAAACACTTGGGCAAAGTAAAATACTCTGCCCATTTGAAGAAAAAAATTCACTTGAGTAAGATGAATTTAGATGAACCTGAGAATTTGTCTAAGTTCATTTCTAAGGATTTAGCTTTCAAAGTATAAATATATATTCCACTTGCTACTGCTACACCTTCATTACTTTCACCATTCCACATAATTTCGTGATATCCAGTTGCTTGGTTAGCTACTTCTAGAGTTCTTATTTCACTTCCCATTATATCATAAATTTTTATTTCAACATCAGAATTGCAAGGAAGCACATATTTTATATTTGTTGATGGATTGAAAGGATTAGGATAATTCCCGATAATTTTAAATTCCTTTGGTAATTCTATTTCACTTAGATTAATCGATTTTTTTTCCATTGGAATACTTGTGTGTATTCTTGTTTCAGGGCAACCAATAAGATTATGAGAATAACTTAAATAATGCCTAGAATGAGTATTATTATTTTTTGAAATAAGTTCTGCAACACCTAGATGCCTATTTCCACCTTCAATTAGATCAGCAAAATCTTCAAAAAGATGATACGAAGAATAAACCCATCCAAATCTGGTGTTACCTAAAAAAGCTGTTCCTCCAGCTAAGTTGTTAACAGTAAAACTTTCTCCTAAATTATAATCTCCAGCATTCGTATGATAATCGTCAAAGGGTGTTTGATCACAGCCAATGGAATAAATAATTGCTGGAGAATCAAAATTTGTCAAATTATCCAGTGCATCTTGGTTTTCTAATTGTTCAGCTGTTGCAACCTCAATAGCATCTTCTGCGTTGAGGCACCACCTTGGCATTTCGTTATGAAATGCAGACATAGTTGTAACACCGTTGGGAGCACCATGGCCAAACCATCCATAAAAACCGTATATACTATTCATTTCATCTAATACTTGATGTGCTGTTGGTGAAGTTGGATTTAGTATATTAGCTCCTGGCTGTTCACGCCAAATTGTTGTGTTGAATGATGGGAGATGATTTCTTACAGCTTCTGCTTGATTACCATCTTGCATTTGATCAGATTCAAACATAAAACAGTCCACGACATAATCTGGATCACCATTACCAGGATTTTGTTCATACAATATTACTTTATCACTCCAATCACTTATTTCCTGACCAGTAGTACATAATAATCTTCCTACAAAAAATTCTGGGTAGTAGTCTGGAGAATCATTTGTTACTTCACCAGTATATTGATCTCCATCAACATTCCAATTACCATTTCTATCTGCAAAATATAAATCCGCAGGAATTCTAAAACCATCAATAATAGTATGCCATGCACCACTAGCCCAATAAACATAATCCCATGTATTGTTATCTCCACATCCATACCTAATTGGAACGACACTAAAATCGCCAGCTAACAATACCCAAGTTCCACCAAGTTCCCAAAGATCATTCAGGTATGCTCTAATCCTTCCAGCATTATCAAATAGATTTGATACCTGATCACCATTATATTCGTTGTAAATTGAACCTGTTGTAACTACCCCAATATTAAGCCCTTTACCGTTCTTATAATTTACAAAGTCAGTAAAATAAGGTTCTAAATCACTAGAAGTAATTATTGTATACTCATAAAATTGACAAGGATCAGGTTTCCTTAATTGATTTTCTCCTGCAATAAATTTTTCAGTCAATAATGGTTTCTGTTGATATTTTAAAATATCATCTTTATTGTCAACAATAGACTTTAATGCATTATCCCATATTTCTTGTGTTTCAAACGTTCTAACTTTTGGAAATTCTATTGTTTTGCTATTAGATTTAAGTGATAATTCAATTTGAATATTATCTAATTCCTCTAGTTGATCTAATTTTGGATAGTATTGGAAAGGAATTACCTGAAGTGTAATTATATGATTATTATTATCAAGATAACCACTATGTACAAATTCAACTATTTTCTCTGGCCAAATTTTTTCGGATTCGTAAATGTTTGGATCTGGTTTCACAAAATCTGGTTTAATTACTTCTATAGAAGTCGGAATATCTGGTTGTGTTGGGAAGATTTTGTTTGATAAAGTTTGTTTTTTGCTCAAGTCAAATGTATACTTAATCTTATCTACTTCTTGTTGAGCGGGTATAATAAGTTTTATAAATTTAACTGGTAGATTCGGAGCTCCAACTTTTTCAACTTGGTCAAGATTTTCCCAAGTTAATTTTTGATAAGATTCACCATCTTTAGCTAATTTAAGTTCATACTGTAATTTTGATTTTTCAAATTCGACTTTATAAGATATTTGAGCATTAACAATAAGTGAAAAACCAACAACTATTAAAATACAATAGATTAATGTTTTCATTTCAAACTCCAAGTTAAAAATTATGTAATTATTTACTTATGTTTACAAATTGATCTAAACAAATCCAGAAGGGAAGAAATTCTTTGACGATATTGTATGATTCACTGCCATTCTTAAACCTGTTAGTAAATATAACTTTAAAGAATTTTATCCACCAAAATAACTGTGGACAGGTCTGCAAATGAGAAAAAAAACATAAGGCCACATTCATTCATTTCATTTACAGATAGAAAATCATTTAACTATTTGTTTTCAAGAAATGCAGCTAAATTAAAAACCCAGAACAAACATCCCACAAAAAACATATTTTCTGCATTTTTTAAAAAGTAACTTAACCAAAAAGAGAGTTTTATCCAAAAATTTTCAAAAACCATTTTTAATTATTTGGTACACACCACTTATCATATTTTTATAAGTTTTTATTCAGAACTTCTATTAATCCATTTATAACATCATCCACATTGGGCAAATATTCTTTAGGAATTTGATGTGTCAAACTACTTTCCCAAGCAGTTTTAATAATCTTTATTGAACCGATATTTATTAGCTGTTCAACATTTTTATATTCTAATCCTTTAAATTCCATCTTTGATAAAAAAGCTGCCTTTATTTCTTTCCAATCCTCATCCTTAATTGAACTTTTCAAGTTGTAAATATCATAATAATCACGTGGAGCAGAATATGAACGCTGGACTAACGCTCTAATTTTTTCGGCTATAACTTCTTTTAAACTGTAACATGGTATTTTTCCGCTCCCATTCAAAAGAGAATCCGAATAAGGATGAGTTATTTCTTTTAACTCTGGCTCAAATACTATTCTTTCATATAAAGTAATTTCCACTTTAATATTTGTCGCCCATCTTTCGGGGCTTGGCGGTTCTTGATTTTTTGAATGATTAGCGCCCCAATATTTTAACTTTGTCTGATAACCAGTTAACCTATCTTTATGCCTAAGTTCGGAAATTTCTTGAATATGAAAGAGAATTCCTGAACTATTTTTAACTATTTTAATTACATCATTCAATATTTTACGAGTTAATTTGTAATCAGTCGTGCGTGAAGTAAAATCTAGGTCCTCAGAAAAACGATAATTTGGAAAGTAACATTTGCGAAGTGCTGTGCCTCCTTTAAAAACCAATTTGTCTTTGTGTTCATCTACAGAATAAAATGCCGAAAGGAAATGTCCCAAAACCCAATCTTTATCAACCGTATCGGGTGGAACTTTCCACTCAATCGATTTATCGGTTATTTCCTTTTTTAGAATCATTTTAATAAAGCTCTTTACTCAAATTCACAATTTCATTCATACTAACATTTAGCCTTAACCGCCAATTCAAAATAAATTCGCCACTATCTTTGCCTGCTGAATCAATTAGAGTATATTTTTTATTTACTTTAAGTTTTGCATACTTTATAAATGTTTGTAATCCCTTTTTGTTCAATAACTCTGACAAAAAACCGAGTCTTTTTGTTACTGAAAGATTGTTTACCGCTTCGGCATATTCAATCATTTTATTGCTATTAAGTTTTGCTAGTGAAAATGCCGACAATAACAAATCGAAACCGCCGGAATATATTGACAAATCGAAGCAATCAATAATTGTTTTTTCAATATCGGTTATTGCGTAACTGTTGTTTCCGTAACCAAGCGATGTTATACCAACTCTTTTTCTTTCTGGAATTGTTACAAATTGATAATGCACTCCAAGTATTGTTTTATCTTTTTTCCTTTTTGTTGTTTGAATAAATACTTTGTTAGGAAAGCGTGATGTTAAACCGTGTATGTTTAAAGCCGACCAATATGCAACAGCACTGTTTTGTGAAATAAATGTACCAATTACATTTTGATTGTTAAAACTTTTAACTGCATAATATCCTTTTTGGAGTCTATAAATAAAGTTTTTGTGAACTAAGTTTTCTAACACTTCATTTATATTCGAGAATGAGTGGCTTAATTGTTCTTCAATGCCATATATTGTAAAATACTCTACTTCTTTTTCGTTCAATAATTGAAGAAAAAGAAGCTGGTCTTTTGTTAAACTTGATGATATATAAACGCTATCTGCCATTACTTTTTATGTTTTGTAAAGACCCATTATTTAGGTCTTATTGTTACTTAATTGGTAACACAAATATAAGCATAATTAACAACGAATAAACAAAATATAAATTATCATATTTTTACTTTTATCAAACCAACCTCCAGTGAACAATCTTTACCTCGCTTTTTTGCATATTTACCTCAATAATATTCTACCTAACTTTAATAATTTTATCACCCAAAATAAGATTGGACAAATCTGGAAATGAGTAAAAACATGAAACCACTTTTATTCATTTCAATTACAGATAAAAAAACATTTAACTATTTATTTCCAAGAAATGCAGTTAAATTAAAAACCCAGAACAAACATCCCATAATAATCTTATTTTCCGCATTTCTTAAAAAGCAACTTAACCAAAAAGAGAGTTTTATCCAAAAATTTTCAAAAACCATTTTTAATTATTTGGTTCAAAATATTATCGCGTTATCATATTCTATACTTCGGCAATTATGGTTGTTTGTTGCCGATAATTAGTTTTAAGCCTTTCTGATTCTTCCAATAATTATTGGCGCAAATAATGTCGCCATTAGTACCAAAATCCAGAATCTTCCTTTTAGAATGTTATAATCCGCTAATAGTTTTTCCCAAGGATGACCCATCACAAAATGACCAAAGATAAATTCAAATAAAACAGTAAGAATTAGCCAAAAAACACCAATAAGCATTAATTCTTTTCTATCTAATTCTGTGTGCAAAATTTTAAGAAAAATAAAAGTGCCGCCAAATAAAATGGATATAATTAAAAATGTGCTAATTATATGTGCAATTGAGCTTCCAAGATTTGGAGAAAGAATGAACTGCCGAAAAGTCCCGTTTAAAATTGCCATTATTACAAAAACCAACCACATACCTAAACTTTTTAATACTAATGAAATTTTCATACCTTTTCCGCTTTTATTCACGAACATACAAAATTCTTTACTGTAGTTGTTACAAATTTACATTACTAGTCCGCTATATTATTATTTCTAATCTCATATTTTTGCTCAAAATTATTACATAAAGCTAAACTATAGTTGTAACTTGCCAAGCGAAATCTTTTTTATCAAATTTCAGCTATATTTTACACAACATAAATAAATACCTCACATCTTTTTATTGGATAAATATCTATATTTGTTATGCAGTTTGTAACACTAAATAATTTTAGAATTGAAACTTAAATTTGAATTGCAAATTGTAATAAACTTAATGAAAATTAACAGATATTGCGTGATTAAATGAAACCCAAAACACTTTGCGAATGGAATAAAACGGATATAAAAGAGAACAAAGAGATTATAATCACTTTGGCAAAAACACCAAATTTATATTGCAAAAAATGCGCCCGCATTTCAAATGATGAAAACTATCTTTGTAAACCAGAAAAAATTAAGTAGTTGAATTTTGTAAACTCAACTACTCTTAAATTTTACTATTTATCCAACAATTTTCTAAACCAAAAATCCACATCTAATTTAACCGAATGTGCATATTGGGGATTTCTAATTCCGTGGCGTTTATAATATTTCCAATAGTTTCCCAAATCACATTCATAATGGAATTATTTTTGCATTGAAAGCAAAATTATAATTATGAATTACAACAATATGTACATATATTTGTACACATAAATAATTTAGAGGTTAAAATGCTAACTACTACAATGTCTGAGTTTAGAAATAATATGAAAATGTATCTTAATAAAGTTGATGAAAGTCTTGAAACGCTTTTAATTAATCGTGGAAAAGATAAAGGTGTAGTTATTATGTCCTTGGATGAATTCAACGCTTTGCAAACCACTCAGCACGAATTATCTTCTTTTGCTAATGAAAGTCGGTTAGATTCAGCAATCAAAAAGTTAAGCGATGGAAAATCATTCGAAAAAGAGTTAATTGAAGAATGAAATACAAGTACCTCTTTATTGAGGAATCATGGGAAGACTATCTTTATTGGCAAACAACCGATAAAAAAATTCTCAAACGGATAAATGAAATATTAAAGGATATCTCTAGAACACCTTTTGATGGAATTGGAAAACCCGAACCATTAAAACATAAATACAAAGGCTTTTGGTCGCGCAGAATAACTGACGAACACAGACTTATATATCAAATTAAAAACGATGAAATTAGAGTTGTGAAATGTCGATTTCATTATGATTAGGCGTAAATATGAAAAAGATAATTATTTCTACCGTTGGAACAAGTTTGCTTACTAACATTGCTAGTAAAGAAGAAAGAACAAAAATTTATACTAATTCAAATTGTTCCCAAAATGAATGCAATAAAGAAATTGTTGAATTTGTTGAAAAATTAGAAAAAATATCATTCTAAAAATTAAAAACAAGTGATTCATTAGACATCTTAATCTCAACCTTTACCTCAACCGTGCCCTCAATCTTTATTTCACATTTAATAGAATTGGAACTGAAGAACATTGATTTAATGCTAAATTCTTTCTTCTAAAAACCCAACAATTTTCTAAACCAAAAATCCACATCCAATTTAACTGAGTGAGCGTATTTAGGATTTCTAATTCCGTGGCGTTGATTTGGGTAAATCATAAGTTCAAATGGTTTATCTAAATTTTGCAATTCATCAATTAGTTGAATTGTGTTTTGCATGTGAACATTATCATCCATTGAACCGTGAGTTATTAACATTCCACCATTGTAATTTTCTGCATGTGTAATAACAGATGCATATTTGTAACCTTCGGGATTTTCATCTGGAGTATCCATAAATCGCTCAGTGTAAAAATTATCGTACAATTTCCAATCTGTTACAGCATATTTTGCAATCCCATATTTAAAATATTCACCCGCACGCGCTAACGCCATGCTTGTTGTATATCCGCCATAACTTCCACCAGTAATTGCAATTTTATCGGTATTTACAAACGGCTTTTTGCGTAACCATTTTACTGCCGTAACTAAATCGTCAATTTCCCAAGTGCCAAGTTTTCTGTACATTTCATCTTTACCTCTTTTTCCAAAATGCCCCGAGCCACGATTATCAACTTCAATTATGATAATTCCATTTTGTGCCAAAAAATAATTTCCCAATCCCCGTGTTGGAAACGAATTGTTTACAGTCGCATTTCCGGGTCCGCCATAAACTGAAAAAATGACTGGATATTTTTTGCTTTCGTCAAAGTTGGGTGGTAAGAACCATTTTGCTGGTAAATTGTAACCATCTTCTGTTGGAATTGTGAACAGCTCAACTTTTGCCAAAGTGTAATTATCCATTTCGGGAAGTTTTGATTCCGCAATATTTTTTTTACTGTTATCATTTATATTGTATAAAACCAATTCTGCAGGTTTGGTTATTGAACTAAATTCATCAATAAAATAATTTCCATTTGGGATTACTGTGCATGAATGAGTTCCAGCACTATCCGTAAGTTTCACAATTTCTGAACCATTAAAAGTAGTTTTGTAGAGCTGAGTTTCAGTCGAATTTTCTTTACTTGCATGGAAAAATATTGTTTTTGTTTCTTCATTAACGAGTGCAATATCTTTAACTTCCCACATACCGCTAGTAACTTGAGTTATTAATTTCCCAGCAAAATTGTAATGATAAATATGATTCCATCCATTGACTTCGGAGCGGAATAAAAAGCCATTTTCATTTTTTAACATGTAAATATTTTCAATAAACTCAACCCAAGTTTTTTGAGTTTCTTTGTAAATTTCTTTTGGATTTGGATTATCAAGTTGCGAAAATATAACTTCCAAAGTGTCCTGTCCACGATTCATTTTTTGATAAATTAAATTCTTACTGTCATTGGTAAATAATGGCCACGCAATGTAATTCCCTTTGTTTATGGTGCTATCAATCCAAGTAGTTTTATTGGTTTCTAAATTTACAATGCCAAGTTTTACATTGGGAATTGGATCGCCAGGTTTTGGATAGCGTTCTATTTCAACTCTGCCGTGCACACCATCTGCGCTTGTTAATGTAAATGTTGGTACTTTTGAATCATCAAACTGCAAAAACGCAAGCTGTTTACTATCTGGCGACCAATAAAAAGCACGATAATGAGAATCTCTTCCAAGAATTTCTTCGTAATAAATCCATGAGGCATAACCATTATAAAGAATATCCGAACCAGTAAAAGTTAATTGAACTTCAGAATTTTTAGCTAAATCGAAAACATACAAATTGTTATTTTTTGTGTATGCAATAAATTTTCCATTGGGTGAAAATGTTGGATTTATTTCTTGACCGCTATCATCTGTTAATTTGGAAAGTTTTTTTGTCTCTCTTTGAAATAGATAAAGATCATTGTCTTTGCTAAGTATAAATTTTGAATAACTGTCAGTATTATTTTCAGCTTTGGAAAGATCAAATCCGTAAGGAAGACTTTTATTAAGCTCAGAATAATCCAGCAATAAACGCTCTTCATTTAACATAAGATTGATGATTTTTATTTTTCTATCGTCCTTAATCAAAAATGAATTACTATCCTCTGACCAAATGCTTATTGTTGGCAAAGAATTAATTAATTTAGGTTCTCCTTTAAGGTATGCCTGTTCTAAGGTTAATAATTTTTCTTGTGCTGATAAAGTTAAAGTAAATAGACAACTAAAAAAGAATAGTTTTTTAAGATAATTTGTCATAATAAATATTTTCCTATTTAAATAATTTAGCTTCTAAAATATAAAATATTGTAAATCATTTCCTATCTTTAAACCTAAAATCAAAGATATTATAAAGGAATAATCATGAAACAGTTTTTAAAATTTTTCTTTGCATCGTTTCTGGGAACAATTGCCTCGTTAATTACACTATTCTTTTTGTTTTTTATTATTATGCTTGGAATTGTATCAATGGTTAGCACTGACGAAACAGTTTCAATTTCGCCAAATACAATTTTAAAATTAGAGTTTGACAAGCAGGTTCCAGAACGAACACAATTTGACAACTTAAATTTATCAAGCTTTTTAGCTATAAAGATTAGTAAAAATATTGGCTTAAACGATATTGTTGAAAATATTAATAAAGCAAAAAATGATAGCAATATTATTGCCATTTATATGAAAATGGATGATTTTAATGCTGGAAGTTATGCTACAATTGAACCAATAAGAAATGCTTTAATCGATTTTAAAGAGTCAAAAAAACCAATAATTGCTCACGGAAATTATTTTTCGCAAACTGCTTATTATTTGGCTTCAGTCGCTGATTCTGTTTACTTAACACCAACCGGCGGTCTCGATTTTAGAGGATTAAACACACAATTAGCTTTCTTCAAAAAAACATTAGATAAATTGGAAATAGAGGCACAAGTAATTAAGGTTGGAAAATTCAAAAGTGCGGTTGAACCATTTCTTTTGGAAGGAATGAGTGAAGCAAATAGGGAGCAATTAAACGCTTTTGTTAATTCAATAAACAATTATTTATTAAACAAAATTTCAATTGCCCGCAAAATTGAAGCAAGTGAAATTCAAAATATTTCCAACAATATGCTTGTGCAATCACCAAAAGATGCTGTGGATTATAATTTGGTCGATAAACTAAACTACGAAGTTGATGTTCTCGAAATTCTAAAAAATATTTCTATGAAAAAGCATATTAAAACAATTTCGCTAAAAAAATATGTTAAAGTTGAAAAACCAAACGATGCTTATACATCAAATAGAATTGCTGTAATTTATGCCATTGGTGAAATAAATGGCGGCGAAGGAAGCGAAACGGTAATTGGGAAAGACAATATTGTTGATGCAATTAGAAAGGCGCGTAAACAAGATAACGTAAAAGCAATAGTGATGCGGGTTAACTCGCCTGGCGGAAGTGCATTAATATCCGATTTAATTTGGAAGGAAGTTGAACTTGCAAAAGCCGAAAAGCCTTTTGTTGTTTCTTATGGAAGATACGCGGCTTCTGGTGGATATTATATTTCGTGCGGGGCTGATAAAATAATTGCTGAACCAACAACTTTAACCGGCTCAATTGGAGTTTTTTCAATAATTCCAAATATGCAAAAGTTTTTTGATAGCAAATTGGGAATAACTTTTGATGGCGTTAAAAGTGGTAAGTTTTCCGATTTTGCCAGTGGATTGCGTCCTTTAAATATGGATGAAAAAAATATTTTGCAAAAACAAGTCGATTTTGTTTATAGCACATTTGTAAATAACGTTGCTATTGGACGACAAATGTCATTTGATGAAGTTAATAATATTGGACAAGGTCGCATTTGGTCGGGATTACAAGCAATTGATCTTGGCTTGGTTGATGAAATTGGCGGACTTAAATATGCAATTGAATCAGCAAAAGAATTGGCAAAAATAGATGATTATAAAATTATTGAATATCCAGCAATAAAAGAGCCATTTCAAGAATTGATTGAAACTTTGCAAGAAGATATGTCAGCAATGTTGTTTTCAGATGAATTGGATAATTTATTCAGCCATTATTCCAAAGCTTTAAATATGGTTAAATCAAAAGAAGTACAAGCACGCTTGCCTTTTGAAATTGAGATTAATTAGTTATTAAAAGACACTAATAAATAATGTAATACTAAATGGAAGCTTATTTCTTAAGCTCCAATTTGTCATACATTTCAAGCATATTTTTATAATCAATGTGAAGAGTTGTATCTATTAATGACTCTTCACCTTTTACAATACGCAATGCGGTTTCCACTCTTTCTTTTCCAAATATATTAAACATAGCTTCTTGGTAGTCTTTCCAAACTAGCTTATTTTGTTCCATTCGGATTAATTCTGCAACTATATGTCCTAACTTATTAGTACCCAATTCTAGGGATGCCAGAGTTTCCTCGGTGTTACCAAGAATCAAATGCATTTGTGCTTTAAATTCCAGCATATTAAAACTGTGTTCAAAAATAACACCAATATATTTGCCAACATCTAGTAATTCATCCAAATCATCAATGGAATCAAGTATGTCCTCAGGATCATAGTCCTCAAAATGCAAAACCATATTTCGTATCAATTTTCCGCTGTTTCTATTATTGTAAATTAAATCCTCAATTGGATAAACTTCCGAAACTCCAGGAACTATCATTTGGCAAGAATAAAATCCAAGATAACTATATTCTCTCAGAAACATTTCTTTCCCCATTTTGTCAAGAATCCCTGTTAAATATTCATACTCAGCATTGGTTCCGTTGCCCATATAGTTCCAAGAGGAGTATTTGAAACTATTAATAGAACTTAAAAATCCAAATCCTATTTTTCCATTAGAATCAATAAAATGGGATTCAAGATTAGAACTATCCGCGACAATGTTCATATTAAAGGTTGGAACTTCAAAAGCATCCAAATTTTCTAATCCACGACCTTGCATCAATTCTGTCATTGTTCTCTCGAGCGAGACTTCCAAAATTGGGTGGGCACCAAAAGAAACAAAAAGCGACGAGTTTTTAGGATTAATCAAAGAGATGGCAGTAACAGGATATTTCCCACCTAATGAGGCATCAAGAACCTCAACAATATATCCTAAACCTCTAAGTGCCAAAATATCACTATACAAACCTTTGAAGGATTCTACAATTTCATCAGGAAATTTTGGAAGGGAATATGCATTTTTGATAATCTCAATTTTAGCATAACGTTCAAAAATTTCGCTAAGCGCTTGCACTTTTGCTTCTTGTGGAGTATTTCCAGTTGCTAGCCCGTTGCTTACGTAAAGATTACTTATAATGTTAAGTGGAAAATATACGGTATCTCCATTAGATTGTTTAATAAATGGGAGGGCAACAATCTTATCCTCATAATCACTATTGAAATCAATTAAGTCTTCATAGCATAGCTCTCCATTTGGATTATAAATTAATTGTAGTTCGTCATTTAAATATGCGCCACCAAACTCAAAAGCTACTTCGTCGGGGTAATATTTTCTATTTGTAAGATGGAAATCAATAAAAAAATTATTGGTCTGCAGACGTTCAATATATTCACCCAAAGCACTTGCCATAGATGCCTCCGATAAAATTCCTTTTCCATTGGAATATATATGTCTTGGAGCTTCAACCGAAGTGAGATTTACAGAATAACAATTTTCTAATGGATGTTTTTCGTGCGAAAAAGTAGTTTCACATCCAACATCTGTTAAAACTGCTTTCATTTTTCTAATTGATTCTTCTAGTGGTGCATCTTTTGATAAAAGGTTCATATTTTGTCTTTCTATATTTGACTTAAAAAATTATTTGAAACTGAGATATGGAATCTAAGTGTTAGTTCACACTTTAATCTATGCATTCTATTTTGTTAAATTATCTGGTTGAAAAGAAGAAATATTGAAGTTTAATATAAATGTTATTTTTAACACAAGAAATCAGTTAGTTTCTAATTATACAACCATAATTACTCAAAAAATACCTTAAGTTAATTTAACCAATATTTAATTCTTTCATAATTTAATATTTATTATTCATTTCTTAAATTTAATTCATCAATCAATAGTGTTTAAATCTTACCACAGATCATAATTAACAAAATCAAAAATCATTTGCAGCAAACTCTACAAGTATTTCAAGTGGAACTAATTCCAACATTGATTCATGTGTGGACTCCAATACAATTTTGGGTGCCTTATTAGCTTGATATGCTTCAACCCAGCGCATTGCACAAAGACACCATCGCTCACCATCTTTTACTCCAGGAAACTCGTACTCAGGAATTGGTGTGCTTAAATCATTTCCATTTAATTTTGAAAATTCTAAAAAGTCATCCGTTGCTTCTATGCAAACCGTATGCTTCCCAACATCTTCAGGGCAAGTATCACAATACCCATTTCTAAAAAAACCAGTTTTTGGTATTTTACTACATGGTATAAGTAGTTCACCTAAAACATTTTTAGGAACCATATAAAGCCTTTCTTTCAACATTTTTTAATGAAATTAAATTATTATTATAGCAAATAATTATTTTTTATAAGTTAACTATAGTCAAAATTTTATATATGGACAAGAAGTCTTTTATTTCGTTATATTGTTGTCTGTGGGAGGAGAATCTCCGTCCCGATGAGTCGGGATTGTCGGTGTGAGAAATCTTAACACCGCATGGATCGACATTTCTCAGTTGTACAAAATGCTCCTTCGAAATGAAAATCTTAGTATTTACGCCATTATATTGTTGACATGACACTAGCAAGTCAAACTACTTTATGAATTTTTTATCAACAAATTTGGAGTTTAGAAGTCTAGCAACGGAAATATAATTAGGATTAAGACAAATTTTATCACCTATAAAATATTTCTGTTTGCCATCAATATTAATATTTTCACCTATATCAACCACTGTCATATCCGAAGTTGTTCCAACAAGTTTAATGTCTTTATCATTTGCTTCTAAACCATCTTGATCGACATCTAGCAATCCAAAATCAAGGATAGCTTTATTGGTTGTTCTTCCAAAATCCTTTTGTTCATAATCAGCAACATGACCAATACTGGCATCGCTTATTATTCCATCGGGCACAATTCCTTTTTCCTCAAGTTCTATTATTTGAGTATAGAAATTAAACGTATCAGTACTTAAATCTAAAAACTGATTATTGTTTAACGGACTAGTTCCAAAAAAAACGGCTTCTCCAATTCTAAAATGATTTATATCTTTTGGAATAGTTTGGTTTTCAATTAATGGCAAAGTAATTGAACTGCCGCCTGAAATTAAACTCAATTTAGATTTATATTTTGCTTCAATAAGTTCTTTATATAAGCAAAGTTGAAGCAACTTATCATAAGTCGGCTCAATTCCATACATACAACCAAGATTACTTCCAAGACCTACTACATCAATATTTTCAAGTTGGAATATACTTTCATAGAAATCAGACAAATCCTCTCTATTAATTCCTTCTCGCAGTTCTCCAAGTTCAATCATAACAATTATTTTGTGAATTTTATTTTGCTTTTTTGCAGCTTTATTGAGAGCAATAATTGTTTTAAATGATGAGTTTAATGAAATATCGGCATATTTAACAACATCATCAATGTACTGAAGAGGAGGAGGTTTAATGTAGATTGTAATTAATTCATCATTTATTTCTTTTAGATTTATTAAACTCGACAAGCGGGAGTCACCAACCGAATGAATATCTTTAATAATATCTGGTGTTAGAATTTGTCTCATAAATTCTTTATCACCAGAAAAAACTTTTGTAATTAAGCTCCATTTTATATCGTGTTTCTTAAAATAAGTGCTTAATTTCTTAACATTATTTCTTATTTCTGTAATATTTATTTCTAATTCAGCCATTTATTTTTTTCTAGTTATGAAAAATACTTTTATTTCTAATTTATAATTTCAGTTATCGGTTATTTGTTTTCGTACCGCATTTCGGCATATTTTGATGTAAATCCAAGTCTCTCATATAATCTCTTTGCGGGATTATCATATTCAACGTGTAGTTTTATTCTTCCGTCACATTGCTTAAACGCATTCTCAATTATTTGTTTGCCAAAACCTTTGCCTCTATATGACGAATCAACTGCAACATATACTAAAATCCAATCGGGTATATAATCACCCATTCCTGTTTTGTTCATAATAAGTGCGCCAACCAATTTGTTGTTATAAAATGCACCAAGAGCAAAACCACCTTCCGATTTTTCATTAGAAAATGCATAATCTAAACACTTTTGAATATCCTTTTTCGGATCTCCAAACCGATCTAGATGCTTGAATAAAAACTCAACAAACTCATCTCTTGTTATTTCTATAAATTCTTTTTCATTTTTGAATGTTTTAATCTGTAGCATTATTCTCCCAATTTAAATTATAAAGTGTATTTTCAAGCCTAATTGTATTATTCTTTTTCTCATTTGCTTTATCTTTTATAAATAGCTTTTATTTTAACTTCTGCTTAGTAAGAATTATCAACTTTTTAAAGTAAATAAATTAAATGCTCTAAATACATCTGAGTTAAATAATAATTGAATATTCGGAATAAAATGACCACAGTTGTGTAAAATATCATTTAAAAACAGAAGCAAGCATATTTGGTTATTTTTAATAAACTACAACCAAAATAGGAATAAAGAGTGTGCAACCACATAAAGGCATAGGAATAAAGCATTAATTCAAGAACATTTGCTATTTAAAATGCCAATAATAAATATAAAATACCAGTTGTAATTTTAATAATCATTTATATGTATATATTTAATACTTAAGGAAGCTTATTATGAAAAAATGGTCAATCCAAGTTTTAGTACTAATTCTTATGTCGGTAATTACTTATGGACAAACGAATTCATTTAGTAAAATTGACTTTGTAATTGGAAATTGGAAATTGGAGTGGAAGCGGGAGTGGCTTTGGAAATTCTACATCAAAAATTGAGTCGAGTTTTCAGTATATAATGAATGGAAATTTTATCCAATTTATTAACGAATCACATTTTGCCCCGCCTGATAAAAATCCCAAAGCGAACACCATATTGATGTTGGATTTATAAGTTACATGCTTTGAAACAAATAAATTGATTAAAAAGTAATATTAGACTTTTAGTTCAGCAAAAACAATTGCCTTTTTATTGTTATTTTGCAATAGCTTATTTAATTTTTTAGGTAAAACAATTAGAAAACAAATTAAAATAATATCCGCAGTTTTGCTTTTAGTGATTATTGCTCCAGCTTTAACAACATATTTTTGGCTGCAATACAATAAAAAGTTAGTGAAACGAGAAGTAAAATGGAAAATTATTAATGGAATTGACAAAAGCGAACTCGTTTTATTAAAATTTACAAAAGCAGAATCCAAAACATTGCTAAGATGGAAGCACTCCAAAGAGTTTGAATATAATCAGCAAATGTATGATATTGTTGAATCCAAAGTTGTTGGTGATACTACATTTTATTGGTGTTGGTGGGATTTTGAGGAAACCGCGTTAAACAAACAACTTGCCGATTTATTGCAAAATACTTTGAACAACAATCCACAAAAGCGAGAAAAAGAAGAGCGATTTTTTACTTTTTTGAAGTCGCTTTATAATTCTGAAAAACTCAATTTGTTTCAATATCCGCCTTTTACAGAAGAAAAACAGAATTCGAGATATTTGGCAACATTCCAATCTTTTCACGATAAACCGAAAACTCCACCTCCTCAGTTTAGTTAAATAGTAGAAAATATTACTGAATTAACTTAAAATGGAACTGTTCTTTTTTCGTCTAAAACAAGACTGAAAGCAGTTGCTATTAATGTTGATTCTTAATTATTAAGCTTAAATATTCAACTAAATTATGTTTATGGAAAATATTATGATTAAAAATATAATTTTATTGTTTTTGTTTTGTGGAGCTTTGTCTGGTTTATTTGCACAAACAATTACAATAAAGGACTTTGAAACAAAAAAACCTTTGGAATTAGTTTCAATTAGTAGCGAAAACCCAAAGGGATATACTACAACAAATTCTAAAGGACAAGCAAATATTTCAGCTTTCAAAAATTCCGAGAAAATTCAAATACAAATACTTGGTTATAAAAAAGTGGTAAAAAGCTATGCAAATATTCAATCAATTGGATTTGAAATTTTGCTCGAAACCACAAGTCTAAATATGGATGAAGTTGTAATTTCGGCAACTCGCTGGCGACAAAACATTTGCAATCTTCCAATAAAAATTTCCTCAATTTCGCCAAAAGAAGTTGAATTGCAAAATCCTCAAACAGCAGCGGATTTATTAAACGTATCTGGCAAAGTTTTTGTGCAAAAAAGTCAACAAGGTGGCGGAAGTCCAATGATTAGAGGATTTGCTACAAATCGTCTGCTTTATACAGTTGATGGAATTAGAATGAACACAGCAATTTTTCGTAGTGGAAATATTCAAAATGTGATAAATATTGACCCATTTGCGATTGAAAACACCGAAATAATGTTTGGTCCAGGCTCACTTATTTATGGAAGCGATGCAATTGGTGGAGTAATGAGTTTTCAAACTTTAACGCCGCAATTCTCTTTTTCCGACAAAGCGTTAATTAAAGGCAAAGCCGTTGTTAGATATTCATCCGCCAACAATGAAAAAACTGGGCATTTTGATGTGAATGTTGGTTTTGAAAATTGGGCATTTATAACAAGTTTTAGCTCGTGGAATTATGATAATTTGCGACAAGGCAGCAACGGTCCCGATGATTATCTTAAACCATATTATGTTCAAACTGAGGATAATGTTGATAGAGTTATTACACAAAATGACCCTTTGTTGCAAATTCCTTCGGCTTATTCACAAATAAATGTAATGCAAAAAGTACGCTTTATGCCAAATGATAATTGGAATTTCCAATATGGATTCCATTATTCCGAAACTTCACCTTATGGAAGATATGATAGGCATAATAGAGTTAAAAATGATTTGCCTCGCTATGCCGAGTGGAATTATGGCCCGCAAATTTGGATGATGAATAATCTTAATATTACAAATGAAAGCCCAAATTTTGCTTATGACCAAATGACTTTGCGTTTAGCTTTGCAAGCATTTGAAGAAAGCAGAATTGACCGCACATTAAATAAAACTGACCAAAATTCCACAAAAGAAATTGTTGACGCATACTCATTAAATGTTGATTTTGTTAAAGCCATAAATGCAGCAAATACTTTGTATTATGGAGTTGAATACATTTATAACAATGTAAAATCAACTGGAACTGTAACTGATATTTCAACGAACACAACCACAATTGCAGCTTCGCGCTATCCGCAATCAAAATGGAGTTCAATTGCAGCTTTTGTTAATGACGAATTTAGAATGCTGGAAAATCTGACAATCCAAGCAGGTTTGCGTTACAATCAGTTTATTTTGGATTCTGATTTTGGAAATAATCTCGATTTTTATCCACTTCCATTTGAAACAGCAAAAATAAATAACGGCTCGTTAACTGGAAGCATTGGAGCGGTGTTCCGTCCAACAGAAACTTGGGTTGTTAGCGCAAATTTTGGAACCGCTTTCCGCTCACCAAATGTTGATGATATTGGGAAAATATTTGATTCTGAGCCAAATTCTGTTACTGTCCCAAATCCAGATTTGCAAGCAGAAACTGCGTATAATTTTGATTTAAGTCTGGCTAAAATTTTTGGAAATTTTCTAAAATTTGATGTTACTGGATATTATACAATTTTGCAAAACGCAATGGTAAGACGCAATTTTGAGCTAAACGGAATTGATAGCATTATGTACGATGGAAATATGAGCCAAATTCAAGCAATCCAAAATGCTGCAAAAGCAAATGTTTATGGAATTCAAGCTGGTTTGGAAGTTAAATTTAATAGCCAATTTAGCTTTTCATCCGATTTAAATTATCAAGTTGGCGAAGAAGAGTTGGATGATGGTTCAACAAGTTCATCGCGTCATGCAGCTCCTCTTTTTGGAACTTCGCGAATAAATTTTGGAGCAAATGGATTAAATTTAGAACTTTACGCAAACTATCAAGCGGAATGTAAATTTGAGGATTTGCCTGCAGAAGAACAATCCAAAGATGAAATTTACGCAAAGGATGAAAATGGAAATAATTATTCTCCAGCTTGGTACACGCTAAATATAAAAGCAATGTATGCTCTAAACGACACATTTACAATCAGTTCTGGAATTGAAAACTTAACAGATGTACGCTACCGTCCTTATAGTTCGGGCATTTCTGCACCTGCTAGGAATTTTATTTTTTCGCTTAGAACTAATTTCTAATCAGTATTTACAAAACAGTTATCTTAAATTGATAACTGTTTTATAACTTTTGGAAAATTATTTAAGCAATTTTGAATATTGTTAATTTTAATCCTATTACATTATCCAGGTTAAATAGCTTTTTGAATTTTATCCTTCACTCCAACATTACCTTGCAAACCGCCAGAATAAACCGCAACATTAATTTCGCCCGACTTAAAATATCCAAATTCAATTAACTTGGTATTTTTACTGGAACAAGATTGGCTAAATCTTCATTAATATGTTGATTAAAATCAATCATTTGAACAAACTCATTTATTATTTTATATTATCTTTTCACTTTTTTAAAATAATGAATAGTTAATTATGATTAAAATCTTATTTGTTTGTATGGGCAATATTTGTCGCTCACCTTCTGGTGAAGTAGTTATGAATGCTCTAATTCAAAGAAACAATTTACAAGATAGAATTGTATGCGATTCTGCTGGAACAATTGCCTATCACACTGGCGAACCAGCCGATGCGCGTATGCAAAAGCATGCAACTAAGCGTGGATATAATTTAACAAGCATTGCGCGACAAATTAAATTGTACGATTTTGAGCGATTTAATTATATTATTGCAATGGATAGCGATAATTTTAAAAATATTCTTGCTCTCGATTCGGAGAAAAAATACCGACACAAAGTTAAAATGATGATGGATTTTGCAACTCAACATCCAGATAAAGATGTGCCAGATCCATATTATGGCGGCGAACAAGGATTTGAATATGTTTTGGATTTATTAGAAGACGCTTGTCTTGGTCTGTTGAAACACATAATTAAGAATGATTTAAAATAAAACAACAATTTCCGTAGCACAGATTAGCAATCTGTGTCGTAATCTGTGAAGTAATCTATTCATAATTTTAAACCACATAATAAGGAAACCACAAAATGGCTGAAATTAAAATTTATCACAAACCAACTTGCTCAAAAAGTAGAGCTGGATTAAAATATCTTCAAGAAAAAGGCGTTGAGTTTGATATTATAAAATACTACGAAACTCCTTTCACCAAAAACAAACTTAAAACTCTGCTAAAGAAAATGGGAATGAAGCCAGCAGAACTTTTACGCAAAAAAGAAGCCGCATACAAAGAGTTGGATTTCAAAAATAATAGTTACACACAAGATGAGATTATTAATTTTATGATAAACGACCCAAGTTTAATAGAAAGACCAATTATAGAAAAAGGTGAAAAAGCTGTTGTTGCCAGACCAACTGCGCGAATTGATGAAGTAATTTAGTACTTTAAATAACAAATAACTTACCCAATCTTAGCGTACTTCAGAGATATTTTAATTTTAGGTTGTTAAAATATCTCACTTAAATTTGCATATAATTTTATTTAAATCTCATTAAAAAAATATTTATAAATTAAATAATTTCTCTTGCACAATTCATATTTTGTATGTTAATTATATCCTGTCAACAAAAAATAATAATTAAAAATAGTTGATTTTTGAGAAAAAAAACATGAAAAATTTTATAAAAATATTAAAGCAAAAGGAGAACAACTCTCATGAGAAAAATGTATTCCACAATGGAGATAGACGAACCTCCGAGCAATGGAATTTTGTCAGTCACCAATCCTTCAGCTTTGCAGAAGGAAGCCACTATTTTAACAACCCACACCAATTATAATTCGTCTCTATCGAAGAAGCCTTTAAAATTTTCCCAACAAAATAAACCAAATCCCAGAAACGTTATGCGTCGCGTAGCTAAGGGAAATTTACGTGCCCACATAACAATTAGTGCAAATACACGTGAGTTTATAAACAAATTTTATCCAGAAATAGCTGATGAAAAATGGAACGATTGGCATTGGCAAGTTGCAAATAGAATTAGGACTTTGGAAAAATTGCAGAATATGATTGATTTATCAGATTCTGAATTGGAAGCAATTAAATTACATAATGGACCCTTACCTTTTGCAATTACTCCATATTATGCAAGTCTTTTAAATGCAAAAGATGCAAATCAACCAATTCGCAGAACTGTTGTAATGACTCGCGAGGAAAATTTTCTTGCTCCTGGCGAAGCCGTTGACCCACTTGGCGAAGAAGACGATTCTCCAGTTCCTGGAATTGTTCACCGTTATCCCGATAGAGTTTTGTTTTTAACAACAGGATTTTGCTCGGTTTATTGTCGTTATTGCACTCGTTCGCGTATGGTTGGAGTTCCTGGCGGAGAGGCACAATACAACATTCAACAATGGGGAAAAGCGATAGAATATATAAAATCGCATACAGAAATTAGAGACGTTCTTCTATCTGGTGGGGATCCATTAACTTTAGCCGATGAAAGATTAGAGTGGTTACTTTCAAATTTAAGAGCAATTCCGCACGTTGAATTTATTAGAATTGGTACCAAAGTTCCTGTTGTTCTTCCACAGAGAATTACTCCAAAATTAGTGCAAATGATTCGTAAATATCACCCAGTTTGGATGAGCATACATTTTACTCATCCAGATGAAATTACACCAGAAGTTTCTGACGCATTACAGCGATTAGCCGATGCGGGAATTCCGCTTGGAAGCCAAACAGTTTTGCTTAAAGGAATTAACGATTCGGTAGATGTTATGAAAAAATTATTCCACGAACTTTTGAAGAACAGAGTTAAGCCATATTATATGTATCAATGTGACCCTGTTTCTGGAACATCCCATTTTAGAACTTCTGTTTCTAAAGGTATTGAAATAATTGCTGGTTTGCGCGGATATACAACTGGTTATGCAATTCCTAATTATGTTATTGACGCTCCTGGAGGCGGTGGTAAAATTCCTATTCTTCCAGAATATGTTCAAGGACATGAAAATGGTAATTTAATTTTAAAAAATTATGAAGGAAAACTTTTTAGTTATCCAGATATTGAAGATAATGTGAAAAGTAACCTTGAGATGAGTTGATGAATATAGGATTAACATTTGATTTGAAAGATGATTATCTGGCACTCGGATTCAGCGAGGAAGAAAGCGCTGAATTCGATAAACCAGATACTATTGAGGCAATTGAAATTGCAATAAATAAAGCGGGACATACTACTGAAAGGATTGGAAATATTTGGGATTTAACAAAAGCTCTTTCACAAGGCAAAACGTGGGATTTGGTTTTTAATATTGCTGAAGGGCTTCGCGGTATTGGGCGCGAAGCTCAAGTACCCGCTTTGTTAGATGCATATAATATTCCATATACTTTTTCTGATCCACTTGTCCTCTCGCTTAGTTTGCATAAGGGAATGACAAAAAGGGTTTTGCGCGATCTTAATCTTGCAACCACTGATTTTGCCGAAATAAAAACAATTGAAGATATTGAATCTGTAAATCTACCTTTCCCAGTATTTGCAAAACCAATTGCTGAAGGAACAAGCAAAGGCGTTTCCCTTACTTCAATTGTAAAAAATGAAGTTGAACTGAAATTGGAATGTGAAAGACTAATAAATATTTTTCATCAGCCAGTATTGCTAGAAACATTTTTACCAGGACGCGAATTTACGG
Organism: Bacteroidota bacterium; assembly: GCA_018818165.1. Taxonomy (GTDB): domain Bacteria; phylum Bacteroidota; class Ignavibacteria; order Ignavibacteriales; family Melioribacteraceae; genus 1-14-2-50-31-20. The sequence goes on from JAHISP010000084.1 coordinate 192,155, forward strand.
TTGGTATTATTGGAACTGGTTCTTCGGCTAAAGCAATTGGATGTATGGAAGTGCTTTTATCTCAAAATGCTGAACAAGGAATTTATTCATACAACAACAAAGAAAACTACGAAGAATTTGTTAAATACAGAATTGTAGAAGACGAAATCTCCGAAGTAGTTGAAAAGCTTGCTATTGCTGCTTATAAAGGTCTTGGTTGCAGAGATGCTGGGCGTGTTGATATTAGGCTTGATGCAAATGGAATTCCAAATATTATTGAGTTAAATCCTTTGGCGGGCTTACATCCTGTGCGTTCTGATTTACCAATGATTTGTAATTTCAAAGGAATTTCTTATCAAACACTAATTGAAGAAATTCTTAATAATGCTTCGGAAAGAATTGTAAAATCAGATTTGACTGAAATAGTTGAGAACAAATAACATGAATATTTTATTTGTTTATAATAAACCAAAGGATGAATTTTCACCAGATGATGATGATGTTTTAACTCAGCTTGAAGCAACACAATCTTCGGCAATAGAATTAGGTCATACTACCAGCGCTCTAGCCGTTTCTTTGAATTTAGAAACATTTGAAACCGAATTGATTAAATATAATCCAGATTTAGTTTTCAATCTTGTTGAATCGCTTGTTGGAATTGAAAGTTTCATGCATTTTGTTCCACTAATTCTTGAGAAAAATAATTTTAAAATTACTGGATGCCCTTCTGAAGCTTTGTATTTAACCACAAATAAAATTCTCGCAAAAAAGTTGATGCGCTCTGCTTCAATACAAACTCCAGATTGGTTTACAAAAAATGATTCAAAGGAATGGATTGAGTCTTTAAATAATCCTTTTATTATTAAACCAATTTCTGCGGATGCCTCCGTTGGCTTGGATGAAGATTCTGTTATTAGAAATCCTAAAAATTTTTACTCCGAATTATTAAATAGAAGTAATAAATTTGGCGAATGTTTTGGCGAAGAATATATTGAAGGACGGGAGTTTAATCTTTCAATTTTAGAAATTGATGGAAAACCAAAAGTAATGCCTGCAGCAGAAATTCTTTTCCAAAATTATCCGCAAGGAAAAGAAAAAGTTGTTGGTTATAATTCAAAATGGAATTCAGATTCGTTTGAATATAATAATACTCCAAGAAGTTTTGATTTGCCTATATCAGATTCTGAATTGATTTTGAAACTAAATAAAATTGCGATTGATTGCTGGAGTTTGTTTAATCTATCCGGTTATGCGCGGGTTGATTTTAGAGTTTCGGAAAAAGGACAAATATTTGTCCTTGAAGTAAATGCCAATCCTTGCATTTCGCCAGATGCTGGCTTTGCTGCTGCTTGTCAAAAAGCTGGATATACATATACTTCAACAATTGAAAGTATAATTAAAGCAGCTTTAAAATAAAAGGTTCAAAATATTATGTTTAGAATAAGAAGAATTTACGATGACTTGCTTCCAATAAATGGTGAGGAAATTAAGCAAGTTCAAGAAATATTAAGAACTCAGTTTGATAAATTGCCCGAATCGGATATTGTAAAACTTCCACTACTTCTCAAAAATCCTTTAAAATATAAATTTAAGACAATCCTTTTTGTTGCGGATAATGGGAGAGGACGAGTATTTGGTTTTTCAATTGTTTACCTTTTTACTGATTTTAATTTTTGCTATCTCGATTTTATATCCACAGCACCTAATATAACTGGAAGAGGAATAGGCGGCTCACTTTATGACAGAGTGCGAGAATCAGCCAAAAGACTTGGCGCTGTTGGAATCTTTTTTGAGTGTTTGCCAGATGACCCTGCACTATGCAAATGTGAAACAACATTGAAACAAAACACTGCCCGACTTAAATTTTACGAGAGATATGGTGCTTTTCCAATAATTAATACAAAATATGAAACTCCAGTTAAACCCGATTCTGATTGCCCACCATATCTTGTTTTCGATTCATTAGGAAATGAAAAACTTCCCGATACCAAATATGTAAAGAAAATGGTAAACGCAATTCTGGAAAGAAAATATGGAGATGTTTGTTCACCAGCTTATACAAAAATGGTTGTTGATTCTTTTAAGGAAAATCCAATTAAACTAAGAAAACCAAAATACATTAAAAATGTTGTTTCAACCGAAAAAATTCTTGTAACTCCCGAAGACTTAAAAATTGCAATTGTACTAAATGACAAACACGATATTCACCACATTACTGAAAGAGGATATGTTGAAGCACCAGTGCGAATAAGATCAATTATGAAAGAACTTATTCCAACAGGATTATTTAAAGAAGTGACAGTTAAAAAATATCCACTTAAACATATCACAGATGTTCATGCTAAAGATTATGTTTCCTATCTTGAAAAAGTTTGTACAAATGTTCCAGCAAAAAAATCAATTTATCCTTATGTGTTTCCAATAAGAAACGCCGCTCGCCCGCCAATTGATTTACCAGTTAGAGCAGGCTATTATTGCATGGATACTTTTACTCCGCTAAATCAAAATGCTTTTATTGCTGCAAAACGCGCTGTTGATTGCACATTAACTGCAGCGGATGAAATGCTAAATGGTGCTTATATTTCTTATTCGCTTGTTCGTCCTCCTGGACATCACGCAGAAAAACGTGCTTTTGGTGGATTTTGTTATTTAAATTCCAATGCTGTTGCTGCTCACTATTTATGTAAATTTGGGAAAGTTTGCATTTTGGATATTGATTATCACCACGGCAATGGTTCGCAGAACATTTTTTACAAACGAGCCGATGTTCTTACAATTTCAATTCACGGTCACCCAAAATTTGCATATCCTTATTTTTCTGGATTTGAAGATGAAATTGGTGCAAATGGTGGCGAAAATTTTAATGTAAATATACCATTAAAAGAAAATATTGATGGAAAAGAATATTTGCTCTCTCTAAAGAAAGCAGTTAAATCTATTCAGGCATTTGACCCTAAATTTCTAATTATTGCGCTTGGACTTGATCCAGCAAAAGATGATCCGACAGGAACTTGGCAATTGCTTCCAAAAGATTTTGAGGAAAATGGGAAGGTGATTGGCAAATTAAAAATTCCAACCCTTGTTGTACAAGAAGGCGGCTATAAAATCCGATCGCTCGGAAACAATGCAAAACACTTTTTTACTGGCTTATGGAACGGATTTCACAATTAAATATAAATGGTTATGAATACAAATATTTACCAATTTAGAAGCAATGTAACAGCACACGACCCAAATAATATTAAAGAAATAGTTTCCTCTTCCGGATTTTTTTCGGAAGAAGAAATTGAAATTGCAGCAGAACTTGCTGAAGAATTTTTACAAAAAGGAATTGAAAGCGGATACTATTTTGTATTTGCAGTATTAGATGGGAAAACAGTTGGATACTCATGCTTTGGTCCAATACCAGCAACAAAATTCAGTTTTGACCTTTACTGGATTGCAGTTCACAATAGCGAACGAGGAAAAGGTTTAGGAAAATTGCTTATGGAAAAAAGTGAAGATGCAATTTCAGAACTAGGCGGAAATAGAGTTTATATTGAAACTTCCGGACGTGAGCAATATATACCAACTCAACAATTTTATTTTAAGTGCAATTGCATTAAGGAAGCAGAATTAAAGGATTTTTATGCTCCTGGCGATTCTAAAATAATATTTGTTAAAGAGTTGTAGTTAAAGCAATCAATAAAATTTTAGAGATTCTGTAAAATAATTCCTATCAAAATAACATATTAATTTGGGCTATCCCTTTAATAAATTTGTTGTTCAAAATGAAGAGGTGCTAATAGAATCTTTTATTGATGCAGAATAATAAATTAACCGCCAAATGAAAAGACAAAAACATTTTTATTCGTGAAAAAATAAAAATAATAATTAGTGTTTAAAGACTTTTTTACTTATGTTTGGAACTGTACGACGGTAGTTTAAGAAATAGAAGTAGTTGTAAATTTATTTTATCCCTCCCTATCACTCAAAGTTCTGTCAAATTTTTATTATTTATTTAGGAGTCTGTATTATGGCAGATCGCAAACAAGGAACTGTAAAATGGTTCAACAGTTCAAAAGGTTTTGGTTTTATTTCTCAAGAAAGTGGTGACGATGTATTTGTACATTTCGATTCAATAGTTTCTGATGGTTATAAAACTTTAGATGAAGGTCAAAAAGTAGAATTTTCTGTGACTCAAGGTCAAAAGGGATTGCAAGCAAGTGATGTTAGAGTAATCTAAATTAGTTTGATATATGATGATCTAAAAAAAGCTCCTTATCGGAGCTTTTTTTGTTTTAAATCGATGAAGTTAATTTAGACAATTGTTGACTAATTGAATATGCTACAGTTTCTCAATTCGTTAATTTTAGAATTATTAACCTTTATTTTACAAAGTAGCCATTTCAATATTATCAAAATTTCTACGATAAAATGTCATATAATCAACCTTTCTTTCCAACGCATGAATAACTGCATGAGCAAAATTAACTTTCTCAAAATTTTGTGCACTTCCTAATCCACCTGGGCTAAAAACGTTTATTTCCATTAGTTTATCGCCAACAATATCTAATCCTACTAAAAACATTCCATCTTGCACAAGTTTTGGTCTTACAATTTCAGCTAGTTGAAGGTGTGCCTCAGTAATTACAGCTTGTCTTAATTTTCCACCTGCATGAATATTGCTACGCATGTCTTCTCCCGATCGTACTCGTCTAAAAGCAGCAAATTTTCCTTTATACCTTAGTGGCTGTCCATTCATCATAAATAGACGAATGTCTCCTTCGTGAGCAGCTGGCAAATATTCTTGAGCTATTACATATCCATCTTTACTAATAGATTCAATTATTTGGTTAAGATTAGCTCTTTCTTCCTTTCTAATTAAAAATACACCCGAGCCTCCTGAACCCTGAAGAGGTTTCAACACGGCAGAACCACCTTCATTATCAACAAAATCTCTAATTTCGTGTCTATCGCGAGTAATAATTGTTCTTGGTCTTACTTCTTCAGGGAAATGTTGAAAGTACATTTTATTCATTGCGGTTGCCAATCCATTTGGGTCGTTTAGCACAATAACTCCATGACGCATAGCAACACGTCCAAATATTATTCCCGCATTTTGTGCCCAAGCTCGAGCTCCTGTGTCTGTTGAAGGATCGTTTCGAAGCATAAGCACATCTAAATCATCAACAGATATTCGCTCAGTAATTGCTTTTTTCCCTTGTAAATCGGAAAGATATGTTGTTCCCAATCTGTAATGTTTTTGTGGGGCTCTGCGAGCTCTAGCACGAATAACCTCATCAACATCATAAGCAAAATCGCCAACACCCATTACCCAAGCTTCATGCCCACGATTAATTGCAGCCATTGCTAATCGGGAAGTAGTATAATTAGCTTCTTCTGTATTTATATTGTTAACAACAAAACCAATTCTCATTTTTTACTCCTTTTAACTAAATTAATTACGGAAATTCCTTTCCTTATATCATCCAATCTTTTAATTGTTTCAGCGTTTTCTAAGTAGCTGGGTTTTAGTGGAACTGGTGATAAAACTTTTCTCCATTGTAATTCTTTAATAATTGCAACATGGTCAGCTGAAATTTTACCCATATACAATGGCTCTAACTCCCCACCGCTTTTTAAATATTCTAATAATTTTACAAGACCTCGCAAATAAACAGCATCTTTTGTTAATCCACCGCTACGGAAAGTACGCATAGTAATTGTAAATGAAGTAGTTTGTTCAAAACCATAATTTCTATTTAACTCATGAAATACTTCTTCAAAAGATGCGCCATTCACTATATTGTGAGCAGCTATTACTCGCGCAGCTAATAATCGTAATCGTGGACTTGTGAATCCTCCTACAAGATACTCTGCCAAAACCGCCAATCCTTCTTGCAACTCATCGTAACCTGCTAATCCAACATAGAGTTGCTTAAATGGTTGAGCTTTTCCATTTAAATATGTTAAAACATGAGTTCCAACCTCGTGTTGTATTAGTGCTTCCATTCTGGTTTCAGAAATTTTGAGATATTTTCCAATTAGTAAATTTCCGTGCGAAACCATTAATCCTGAAATATCCTCTCTTATAATTATTTTACTTCTGCTATTTGGTAAAGTTTTTCTAAAATAGGATAATTCCTTCATTGCTCTAGCTGCAAAAATATTTGCGTCAATAATATTACCAGATGATTCATCACGACTGCGTGGTGAAAGTTTTTCTAAAATTTGTTTTGATAAGTTTAACAGTGATTCTTCAACAATTCCATAAAGTTGCAAACTGCCAAATATAAAGCGTGGTGTACCCATGTCAATTAACATTGTCAACTTTCTATCAATTTCCTGCTGTTGCTGTCTAAAAAGCTGTGCAAGTGTGGGGTCTTCAATTCGTTCAATTGGCACTTGATAAAGTTTCCGCTTTGATAATGCCGGGTCAATTGGAAGCGGACGATAGTAAAACTCAGGAGAGCTTCTGTACTTACTTTTTTGAAAAGCGTTCCATGCGGAATTTGAATTTATTGGTGTTACTTGCAAAAGAAAATCAAATCCACTAGAAATTTCGGCTAGTTGACTGTCAACTTCCCAAACAGCCTTAACCATGCTCCAACGACCAAGTGATTGAAAATTTGGAGGACGGTAAGTAGTTTTATTGTTTGTAAATTTAAAAAATCCACCTTTTAATGATCTCGAAAATTTACGCTGTAATTCTCTGCGAACAAGTGGAAATATTTGATGCGTTTCTAAATTTTTATAAATTGGGCTAACTTCAATTCCTAACATATGACATCCAAGTTGCTTAATTTCAACAGATGATAAAATTGGATTTAGGCCTGGAGGAACAATTTTGTTTGTTGTAAACACTTCCACAGTTGATGGTTGTCTTCTAATTTTAATAGAACGAAGTGATTTTTCAAGTTTCTCTATTGTTGGATTTATACTACTATTTTTTGTGCGTATAATCCTAAAACCTGGTTGATAAAGTAAATCATCATTTGTTATTTCATTCTCTGGTTTAATCCAAACCTCAATAATTAGAAAAGAGCCGAAAACATTTTTCATTGTTAAAGCAATATTACTAACCAATAATGACAATTGTTTATGCAACTTCCTATTTCCCGACGCTGTGAGATAAGAAGCTTCGCTCATAACTAATCTCTCTGGCAACGAATCATCACTTTCATCAATTTGCCTGAATATGCAAATAAACGGAAGCTGTCTATCAATGTGAACTCTGCCCCAAACAGGAAGAGTTCGGCGAACTTGTTTATTTTCTTCCAATCTTTTACAAATTGTTTCAATAAATTGATTAGTGATAGAATCCAACTTTGCTTTTACCATTTTGCCCCTAGTTTTTTAAGTTCTTCTAAAACTCCAGGAACAGTTGATTCAAGTGCCATGCGTATTTCTTGTAATTGAGCTAAGTCAGGAATACCACTCCATTCATCCATAAAGAATTTTTTAAATTCAATTGAAAGAGAGCATCCAGATTGTGGAAATGTTTCATGAATCCACTTAGAAAATTGTCCACCTTTAAATTTTATATTTTCTCTTACATCAAGCGAGCGTCCAAAATAATTATAATTTTTCAAATCGCTAATAAACCGATTAACAAGAGGCGCCCAAATTTCCTTGTTTACAGTACCAGTGCCAATGTTTACTTCAGGATTTAATTCTGGGTCAGCCGGTAGTCCATCACGTCCTTCGCGAAGGTGGTTATATGAATGAAGATCAAAGACAACAAAGTATCCAAAATTCTCTTCCATCTTACTGAAAATTCGTTTTGCTTCTGCATAAAAAGCATCATATTCTCGTAATGAAGATTCTATTATTTCACAAGTTGGCTTTTCATTCCAGACATTTAAGCCCCAAGCATCTTCAGGTTTTATATATATAGCCTTGTTTCTTGGGCGATTAAAATCAACTTGAAAACGTGAATAATTTGCTATTATTCTTGTTTCGCCAATACTTGTCAATTCTCCAGTAAAAGGATCTTCCTCCCTAAGTCGCTCTATTTTGCTAATCAACATTTTTTCAGCTATATCTTTTCGCAATAAATTGCCGTTATGTATTGCAGTAACTGCTAATGGTTTATTTCCCTCAATGGAATTCCATGTAATTGTATTATTAATCATTTTACCATTATAATTTAAGTAGAAAACTAGTACTCAACAGAAACTTCGTACAGATTTTATGTGAAATTATTTTATTTGATTGATTTATTTTAATCCCTTATTTACAAAACTAAAATTACAAGTATTTATTATAGTTGTATAAAATTAAAAACAATCAAACAATAATTTGCTATAAGACATAATGCAGGTGTTATTCTTGCCACTCATTTCTTATTTATCTTTAGTTTTTGCAAAACAATACAAATGCAGGACTAACATAATATCAATAAATATATGTTTATGACAATGAGTTATATTGTTTTGCAAAAAGCTAAATAATAATTTTTTTTTTCAATTAATGATTATAAGGTTATTATCTTCCACGACCTTGACCGCTTCTACCGCCGCCTTGACCAGACTTTCCAGCACCGAAACCACCACCTCTGCTATTGCCTTGACCTCCACCTTTTCCACCACTGAAACCACCTCTGTTGCCACCGTGTCCACCAAAACCACCTCTGCTATCACTGCGGGCTTCTCGTGGACGTGCTTCATTTACAGTAAGATTTTTCCCTTTTAATGGTGTACCATTTAATCCTTTAATAGCATCCTCAGCCTCATTTTTTGAAGGCATTTCAACAAATGCAAAACCTTTTGATTGACCAGTGTATTTGTCCTTAATAAGAACAACAGAATCAATTTTACCAAATGGCTCAAATGACCCGCGCAATTCTGCTTCTGTAACTTCGCTGGATAAATTGCCTATAAAAATATTCATTAAAATCTCCTTTTATGATAATTAATAAAGATGCCATCCTCAAAGAACTTTTCTCTAAATTGGCAAAAAATAAAACTGTTGTGATAAATTTATTGGACTTCTGTAAGTCGCAATGTTTCTTATAAAAGACAATTATTGTTAATAAGTTAAATTTCAATCATGATTTTTTTACTTATAACTATACGATGTTTCATACTAATTAGGTGCTTAATTTAATTTGAAAAGAACTATTAACTCAATTTGAGAAAAATGAGGAATACAATTCAAAAACTCACACATTCAAATAATTCAGATGGATTTAACATAATTAAAAGTTATATAATTACAAAGCAAGAAAATTAGAATGATTAGCACTTAAAAATGTGAAAAATTGAGAACTTAAACAATAATTAATATACAAGGTTTATGATAATTAGAATTATGTATTTGCTTAACCTATTTCGAAGACCTAATTTTATTTAAAAGTAATTGTTATATTTGTTTTACTAAAAACTTGTTAAAGACTTATGGACGCCATAAATATAATTTCTGCAATAGCTTTATTTCTTTCTATCGTCGCAAATTCTACTGCGACTAAGGGTGGATTAAAAAAGGCTGTTACAAAATCTGAGAGAAGGCCAAAAACCTACTTGCAAAAAACCCCTTTAAATATTTCTGCAATTGTTTTAATTCTTGAAATTTTAGCTATTTTTCAAATAGGAACATGGGATTATAGTACCGAATTTCAGTATTTAAGAATTGGTGGTTTAGTCTTTTTTGTAGTTTTTGCATTGTTACAGGTAAAATCATTTAAAAATTTAAAAAATTATTACACACAAGACGTTGCCATTTTAAAAAATCATCAGCTTATAACAACTGGAATTCACAAAAACATTCGTCATCCGCAATATGTTAGTCAAGTATTAAGTGATTTAGGAATGGGAATTGCTTTATTTGGATATTTAATAATTCCAATTGTTCTTTTAGTTGAATTGCCACTTTTTATTCTGCGTGCTAAAAAAGAGGATGAAATGATGAATGAATATTTTGGAAATCAATTTAAAGAGTATAAGAAACAGAGTGGTTTTATAATTCCATTCATTGGATAAAAAATGAAACTTAAATATGTATACTTATTAATTCTAATTTTAACTACATCAATTTTTTCACAGAGGTTATTGAAAATTTCAGTTTCTAATGGCGCGGAAAAAGAAGTACTACCATATTTAGTGAAAAATGGGATTACTTACGTTTCAACCAAAGAGTTATCCAAAATTCTTTCTGGAAATTATTTCTATAATCCATCGGCACAAAAAGTAGAGATGAAATTTGATAATTATAATCTAAAAGTAACAGCAAAAAATCAATTTTTCGTAATTTCATCAAAATCCAACTATGAACAGGATGTTTACCAAATACCCATTTCCACTCAATTAATAAAAGATGATATATTTATTCCTATTGTATATTCTTTAAAATATGTTGAACTAGCTTATCAAAAGAAATTGCTTTATAATGATAAAGACAAGAATTTAATTATTACAAGTAAACCAAATGATTTGTTTGAGAGTATTGATACCGAAAAAACATCTTCTCCAATATCTGTATCCAAGAAAAAAATTATCGATTCAAAATATGACATTTACGGAATTGAAATTTCTGAAATGACAAATGGTACTTTAATCAGAATTGGAACTACAAAAAAAATAAACATGTTCCGTTCTTCAGTGCTGGATGGGAAGTTGTTCTTTTTTGTATCTGGCGCCTCTATTGACCCTGATTTTCAGAAAAACTTTAAACCTGCTGGAGTTGTTAAAAAAGTTAATGTAAAAAATGTTAAAGGAAATAAACAAATAGAGTTTACACTTAACAACGAGAAAGCAATTTCGGATTCTATACATTCATCTTATAAAGACATCGATTCCGACGATATTTTAATCACTATTCAAAATGATGTTTTTGATAAATTCACTAAAGATATTTCGGTTGAAAAAGCTAAGTGGAATTTTGATGTTTTAATAATTGATGCTGGTCATGGTGGGAAAGATCCTGGAGCAATTGGTATTACTGGAGTTAAAGAAAAAGATGTAAACCTAAAAATCGCCTTGGAATTAGAGAAAATTATCAAAGAAAAAATGGATGGAATTAAGGTAGTTTTAACAAGAGATGATGATAGTTTTGTTGAACTTTTTAAACGAGGAAAAATTGCAAATGAAAATGAAGGGAAATTGTTTATTTCCATCCATGCAAATTCTGTTGGAAAGAAAAATAAAAATGCTCGTGGATTTGATGTTTATTTACTTAGACCTGGCAAGACTGAAAAGGCAATTGAAATTGCAGAAATAGAAAATAGTGTTATTAAATATGAAGATGATGCGGAACGTTATCAAAAATTAACAAATGAAAATTTTATTTTAGTTTCAATGGCTCATTCCGCATACATGAGATATTCAGAAAAATTTGCTGGAATTCTGAGCCAGAATTGGAGTACTGGAGTTAAAGAAATTCCTTCTCGTGGGGTTAAGCAGGCGGGCTTTTATGTGCTTGTTGGCGCTTCAATGCCGTCGGTTTTAGTTGAAACTGGATTTCTATCAAATAGAGCCGATGAGGCATATTTAAATAGCAAAAATGGTCAAAGAGAAATTGCAAAATCAATATTTAAATCAATTGAAGATTATAGAAAATATTATAATGAACAAATGAAAGAAGATGAATAATTGTCTAAATTGCAATACACATTTTAGAATATAATGAAAGGACTATATAAATGACAAATGCACAAAAATGGGTTACTATTTTCTTAGTATTATTTATTTTATTGTTAGTACTATCGAAGCTTACTAAAAGAGAAGAAAGTAGCACTGAATCAACTTCAACAGAAGAAACTATGCAAAATGGTGAAACACAACAAATTAGTGCAGAAAACCTTATTGCAAAAAATAAATGTGCTTCTTGCCATGGTAGAGATTTAAATGGCTCAGGCATGGGACCATCTTTAATAAATCTAAGCACTAATTGGGAAAAAGACGATTTAGTAAGTTATTTGCAAAATCCATCTTCATTTCTCTCTAGCGCTAGGATGGCTATGCTTAAAGATAAATATGGACAGGATATGCCAGCTTTTAAAAATATGAGTGCTGAAGAACTTGATGCTCTTGCTTCATTTTTATTGGATATTAAATAAATAGGAAAAGAAATGATAAGTAAAGAACTTTTAGATATACTTTGCTGTCCTGAAACAAAAGCTGATTTAGTTTTAGATAATAATTATTTGGTTTCCGTTGATAAAGAAACAAGAAGACGATACAGAATAGATGATGATATTCCTATTATGCTTATTGAAGAATCTGAAACTTTATCTTTAGAAGAGTGGCAAAAAATAATGAAGAATCACGGAAAAGAAATAGAATAATCTATTTGTTATGTTAGCTATTTTCACCTTCAAGGTTTAATTAGTATTTAAATTAATCTTGAAGGTGTTTGTTTTTAACCATGTTCAATTCTGGATACAAAATTAATGATAATAAAAAAAGACAAATCGGAAATACAAAATTTCTTGGTTGATGCTGCAAATTATAAAGGTGATTGTGAAGCAGTTTATTTTCCAGAGAGCGAATCGGATATTCTTATAATACTTGCTCTTGCTAGAAATCTAAAACAGCGAATAACTATTGCTGGAAATGGTACTGGATTAACTGGTGCTCGAGTTCCAGAAGGTGGAATTGTTATTTCAATGAATAAGATGAATAATATTTTAGAAATCAATACTGCTGAAAAATATGCAATTGTTCAACCTGCTGTTATCTTGCGTGAATTTCAGAACGAAGTTACAGCAAATCGATTGTTTTATCCTCCCGACCCAACTGAGCAAGACTGCTTTATTGGAGCTTCTATTGCCACAAATGCTTCGGGAGCAAAATCATTTAAATATGGTCCTACAAGAAATTATGTTATAGAATTGAGAATAATTCTTTCCAATGGTGAAGTATTAAATTTAAAACGTGGTAATAATTTTGCTGATGGAAATTTGTTGAATCTTATTTCGGAAAGTGGATCACAAATTGAAATTAGTTTGCCAGATTATTTAATGCCAAACACAAAACATTCTGCAGGATATTTTACTAAGATCAATATGGACGCAATAGATTTATTCATTGGCTCTGAGGGAACTCTTGGAATAATTACAGAAGCAAAATTAAAATTACTCGAGATTCCAGAAAATTTAATTTCAGGAATACTCTTTTTTAACAATGAGGCTGATGCACTTGATTTTGTTGATGATGCGCGGTCTCAATCAATAAAGCATAGAATGGCAAAGGATGAAAATAATATAAATGCAAGAGGAATTGAATTTTTTGACTTTTACTCACTTCAATTTCTAAAAGAAGATTATCCTAAAATAAACGACAATCATAAAGCAGCCATTTGGTTTGAACAAGAAATAAACTCCGAGTCAGAAGAATTTCTATTTGATAAATGGATGTCATTGGTTGAAAAATATAATGCCGATATTGATAACTCTTGGTTTGCGATGGATAAAATTGAGTTAGAAAAATTTAAAAATTTCCGACATGCTGTTTCTTCAAAAGTCTCGGAATTTGTTGCCCAAAAAGGTGTTCGTAAAGTTGGAACTGACACAGCTGTTCCAGTAGAACATTTTAGAGATTACTATTTTGAAATGAAAAAAGATGTTGCTGCAAATAATCTAAATTATATTTGTTATGGTCACATTGGCGATTGTCATTTGCATTTGAATATGCTGCCACAAAATGCTGATGAGCTAATTACTGCAAAATCCCTTTATGCTAGGTTTTGCGCTCGTGTAGTTGAGCTTGGTGGTACAATTTCGGCTGAGCATGGCGTTGGAAAAATGAAACGCGATTATTTGTTTAACATGTATGGCAAAAAAAACATTTTAGAAATGGCTCGTATAAAGAAAATACTTGATCCAAATTTGCTGCTTGGAATTGGGAATATTTTTGACGAAAAATTTTTGATTAATTAAACCAGTTTTCGTGTTCATGCATTAACGACTACAGAATTATTAAATAAATGTTTTGCAAGCTCCATTGGAGAATAATACAAATGACAAGAAAAATAATTTTCATATTGATGCTTCCAACAATGCTGCTTTTTTCTCAAACATTTTTAGCTAATAAATATCGTTTAGCCAAAACTTATGAGGAAAGTGGAAAACTCGAACAAGCAAAAGCTGTATATGAAGAGCTTGTAAAAGTTGACACAAATAATAATTTGTACTCAAATTCGTTAAATGATGTTTATCTCAAATTGAAGGAGTATGATAACTCAATTCTATTTCTTTCGGAAAGGATAAAACAGCGACCAAATGATGTTACACTTTACGGCTTGCTTGGGTCAACTTATTATATAAAGGGTGATAACGAAAATGCACTATCAGCTTGGAATAACGGAATTTTAACAAATAATAATTCGCAAATTAATTACACAATTATTTCAAATTATGCGGTTCAAAATCGTGCCTTCGAAATTGCAATACAATATTTAGAAGAGGGTAAAAGCAAGTCCACAGATCCACTTCAATTCTCTTATCAGCTAGCGCAAATTTATTCCTACACAATGGAATACAAAAAAGCTGCGGAAGAATATGTTACTTCTTTAATTCAACAACCTACTCAATTGGATTACATTGAAAGAAGGATGGAGGCTTATCTTTCGGCTGTTGGTGCTATTGAACAAAGCATTAGCGCTGTTGAAAAATATAAAGACGAGAATATAGCAATAAAGGAATTACTTTCGTTTCTCTTTATAAAAAACAATCAATACGAAAATTCATTTCAGTTAATTAAAGAAATTGATAAAATAAAAGGTGGAGATGGAGTTATAATTTATAACTTTGCTTCGGATGCTTTTCAACAAACGCAGTTTAATGTTTCGTCACAAGCTTTTAAATATTTGCTTGATGTATATCCAAACTCACGATTTGTGCCTAATAGTAAAATCGGTTTTGCAAAAACTCTTGAATTTCAATTAAATGAAGAGTGGAGTAAAAATCAAGAAAACTGGAAACCAATCTCAATTGTAAATACAACAAACTCAAGCAAATATCTTCCAATAATTAAAACTTATGAGTCGTTAATTTCCGAAACAAATGGGGATTTAGTAAATGAAGCTCTGTTTAGAATTGGAAATATTTATTCCACTAAATTTTTGGATTTCCCTAAAGCGGAAGAATATTTTGCCAGAATTATAATAAATTCTACGCTTTCAATTTATTATGGAAGAGCTAATTTAGAATTGGCAAAAATATCGTTGCACCTAAATAATTTGGAGAAGGCAAAACAAGAATTGCAAAGCGTTTTTGTTTCGTCGCAGACAGAAAACAACATAAAAAATGAAGCCAAATTTTTAATGGCTAAACTCGAATTTTACAACGGAAATTTTGAAGGAGCTTTATCTACAATTGCCAATATAACACAAGATTTATCAAATGATTTATCCAACGATGCAATTGAACTTTCGATGATAATTAATATAGCAAAAAAGGATTCTCTAAATTTACTTGAATTTGCAAGAGCTGAGTTAAAGGCAAAGCAAGATAATTTTGAAGAAGCTGAGAAAATGTTTAGAAAATTGAGTGAAAATGAGAATCTATTTGTACTAAATAACATCTCAAGAATAAAATATGCCGAAATATTAATTGCTCAAAACAAATATCCAACAGCAATAGAAATTTTAAAGAAATTGTCTGAGAGTAAAGAATTGAATATTTTTACAGATAGAAGTTTTTATTTATTAGCACAAGTTTATGAATTTGGAATTGTAGATGATAAATCAGCAATTTCCACATATGAAAAATTCCTCGAATTATTTCCAAACTCATTATACCTTGAAAAATCGACAAAGAACTTAAAAGAATTGAAAAATAAAAAAAGTGAAAACAAATGAAAAACGACAAAGATCAAGATAAAGTTAAATGCTCATTTTGCGGAAGAGATGGCAGCGAGGTTGCAAGCATGGTTGCGGGACCTGATGTTTATATCTGCGACAACTGTGTAAAATCAAGTGTTGATATTTTAAAAGAAAATATTGCCGCATACAAAAATGAAAAAAATGATTACACAATTCTTACTCCCGATATTATTCATAGAAAATTAAATGAACATATAATTGGGCAAGACCAAGCAAAGAAAGTTCTTTCGGTTGCTGTTTATAATCACTACAAACGAATAAATGCAAGCTCATCATTTTTTGATTTGGATGATGTAGAAATTGAAAAGAGTAATATTTTACTGGCAGGTCCAACTGGTGTGGGAAAAACATTAATTGCTCAAACTCTTGCAAAAATTTTGGATGTTCCTTTTGCGATTGCGGATGCTACAACACTTACTGAAGCTGGCTATGTTGGCGATGATGTAGAAACAGTTTTAGTTCGCTTGCTTCAAGCTGCTGAATATAATCTTGAAAAAGCTCAAAAAGGAATTGTATACATAGATGAAATAGATAAGATTGCTCGTAAAAGTGAATCTACTTCAATTACAAGAGATGTTTCTGGTGAAGGAGTTCAGCAAGCACTTCTAAAAATAATTGAAGGAACTGTTGCTGGCGTTCCTCCAAAAGGTGGAAGAAAACATCCAGAACAAAATTTAATTAATGTAAATACAAAAAATATTTTATTTGTTGTTGGCGGTGCCTTTGATGGATTAAATCCTATTATTTCTTCTCGATTAAATCAAAGTGTTATGGGTTTTAATGCCGATGAAACAGAAGTTAGACATCATTATTCTGAAGATGAAATTTTGCAACAAGTTCAACCAGATGATATGGTTAAATATGGTTTAATTCCAGAACTTGTTGGACGTTTGCCAATGATTGCTGCTCTAAAACCTCTTGATGAAAGTTCCATGCTGCGTATTTTAACTGAGCCAAAGAATGCGATTATTAAGCAATTCAAAAAATTATTTATAATGGAAGGTGTTGAATTGGAGTTTGAGGAAGAAGCTCTTAAACTAATTGTTAAAAAAGCGATGGAAAGAAAAACTGGAGCTCGTGCATTGCGTTCAATTGTGGAAACCACTTTGTTAGATATTATGTATGAACTGCCTTCAAAAACAGACATTGAAAAATGTTTAATAACCAGAAACACTGTAGAAACTGGCGAAGAACCCGTTTACATTGAGAGCGAAAAAAAATCAGCTTAAAATTATAAATCCGCAATAAATAAATTTTGTTTATTGCGGATTATAAACTTTTGTGCCAACCCAGTATTATTTTATTCAATAATAATATCATACTTACCAAGCAACCCTATTACACCCATTTTTGAAAATTTTGCTTTTTTAATTCTGTTTATCTCAGGGTCAAAAGAATAATTGTATGATGTGCTAAAATCTGCTTTTTCTAATATTGTATTTACAAAAATTGCTCTGGTTAAATCACAATTTTCAAATTTCGCATTTGTTAAATTGGTTTCTGTAAAATCAACTTCATGCAGTGTGCAGTTCTTAAACTCAATCTTTTTTAAAACTAATTTATAAAAGGAGGATAAGTTCAAATGACAAGTATCAAATTCCAACAGTAACAAAAAAGGGTCGCATTCGTTAAAAGTTAAACCAAGAAGTTTGCAATTCTTAAATTTAGCATCTTTAAAAGCAGTGCCTTTAATCTTTGCCATACTGAAATTACAGTTTTCAAATTTGCAATCAATAAATGCAATATTTGATAAATTTACACCAGAAAAATCACAATTAATAAATTTACAACTATCATACTCCCCTTTTGATATTCCTTTTTCCGAAAAGTTGATTTGCCTAAAATCCTTATTTTCTACATTATTTTCATTCATGGTAATGTGTTTTCCTTTGGGTAGTCATTTTTTATTAATATTTCACTAACTAATTTAAGTTATTATTTAGATTTATATTAATAGTTAGTTGTAATAGAAGAGAAAATAAGAAAATGGAAATCCAAAAATAAAGACTTAACTAACATGTGGAATTGAAGGACATAAGTAAATTCTGAGAATATAATTAAACTAATTTATTTTGTTTTTTTCCTTAAAACGAAAAACAATCCTGCTAGTGCAACAACCGACCAAGTTCCTTCTAGGATGACAAATGGAATATAATCAATCAAAAACGAAGCATAGCAAGACATTGCTGCTCCAAAAATATTCATTAAAATATATGTTTTGGAATCTTGTTTAAGTAATTTAAACAAATTAAGGAAAAAAGCTAGCAAAAGTAAGCTAACACCAATTGAACCAATTATTACTGAATAATCCATATTAAAATTCTGTTGTCCTTAAAAATTTTTGAAATCTTAAATAGAAAAATAATGCAGCTAAAGATAATCCAACAACGAAACTAACCCAAACGCCTTCAACTCCAAATTCTAAAACAAAGCCTAACAAATACGCAACTGGAAGTCCTATAATCCAATAAGCGACAAAGGAAATAAACATTGGCGCTTTAAGGTCGGTTAATCCGCGTAAAATTCCAATTCCAACAACTTGTAAACCATCCACAACTTGAAAGAAAGAGGCAATCACAATTAAAGAGGCGGCAATTTTTATAACTTCTACATTTTGGATATAAAGAGTTGGAAGAAAGTCGCGAAGTATAAAAAACATTAACCCGAAAGAGCCCATAATTGTAGCAATAATAAAAAGCGCAGTGTAGCCAGCTTTCTTAATTCCAACCAAATCACGTTTCCCTAAATAATTTCCAATACGAATAGTTGCGGCAATGCTAATTCCAAGTCCAACCATAAAAGTAATTGAAGCAAGATTAAGAGCAATTTGATGTGCTGCAAGTTCGTTTACTCCAATCCAGCCAACCATAATTGCGGCAAATGAAAAACCACCAACTTCAAAAAACATTTGAAGTCCGCCTGGAAGCCCAAGATTTACAATCTTTTTAATTACCGCCCAATTAACGCCTTTATATTTAAGCGAAGGATCAAATTCTTGAAATGTTTTTGCATTTCTGATATAGATAAAAATTGCAAATGCCATAAAAATTCTTGTCATTAAAGTAGCATATCCAGCACCATCTAATTCCAATCTTGGAAACCCAAGATTGCCAAAAATTAAAATCCAATTTAAAAAAGCATTTATAAAAACGGAGAAAATCAAAATTGTCATTGGTGGCTTGGTGAACGATAATCCTTCTGAAAATTGTTTGTAAGTTTGAAATAGCATAAATGGAATAATTGAAATGTTTATAATTCTCAAATATGATTCGGCATATTGAACAACTTCTGGTGGCTGATCTAAGTACTTAATTAAATCGACTAAAAAATATATTGAAATTACAAGAATAAAAGAAAAGACAATATTTACCAGCAAACCTTGACGAAGAATAACTCCGCACTCATCGTGCTTTTCGGAGCCTTTTGCAATTGCAACAAGTGGAGTAAGAGCAACACTCATTCCAATTCCGAGAATCATAATTAAGAGCACAAGCCCGTTTGCGAGCGAAGATGCAGCAAGTGGCACAGCTCCAATTCTGCCAACCATGAGCGTATCAATAACTCCTAGCATCATGTGCCCCAACTGACCTATTACAACTGGATATGCAAGTTTAATTGTTTCTTTTGCGTGAAATTTATAACTGGTCACATTATTTCTTTGTTTGTTGGATTTATAAATAATTTAACATTACATTTTACAAAGAAATAACTTATTATAAAATAGACTTATTTAAGATTTATTATGAAAGCTGTAAAATTTTTATTCCTTTTGGTTGCTTTTCTGTTAGTTGAGTTTGCAAGCGGACAGGAAATTAAATGCAAATATTGCCAAAAACCAATTGTGGGTGATTATATTATTGTTGATGGCTTTAAATATCACAGAAATCATTTTTTATGCGCAAATTGCAACAAGCCAATTGAAGGTAAATATTTCACCAAAAACGATAAATATTATCACGATAAGTGTTTTGAATTGTTGTTTCTTCCAAAATGTGCTGTTTGCAATAAGTCAATTAATGGTGAGTATTTAATTGATTCATTCGGAAACAAAATTCACAAACATCACGAAGCCGAAATAGATAGATGCGATAATTGCAACCGAATTATTTCGGAAAACACTACAAACGGTGGAATAAAATATATCGACGGACGTAAAATTTGTAATATTTGTTATGGAAACAGAATAAATTCTATTTATGAATATAAATCCGCATTAAGCAAAGTTATTACGCGACTTAAAGATTACGGCTTGCATTTTAGTGAATCATCAATTTCGCTTAAAATTGTTAGTTTAAGCGAACTTCAAAGAGTTTCCGAAAGTCGTTATTCTAAAAGCGTTAGAGGATTTACGCACACATTAATTAAAACTTTAGGGAACAAAAAATCATTTGAGCACACTATTTATGTTTTGAACATGATTCCATCCAAATATGCCGAATCAACAATTGCGCATGAGTTAATGCACATTTGGATTAGCGAAAATATTGCCAAAAAGTTAACTCCAAAACTTGAGGAAGGTAGTTGCAATTATATTTCATATATCTACTTAAAATCAGATTATTCGCAGGACGCAAAGGATATTATAAAACAGTTGAAAGAAAGTCCCGATAAAATTTACGGTGACGGATATAGAAAAGTGTTTGAGCGATTTAATGGGCGGGAATTTAGTCAGTTTTTGAACTATTTGAAAACAAATGCAAGTATTTGATTTAAGTAAAAAGTAGTGAATGAAAAGTTTCATCCACTACTTTTAAATATTATTGATTAAGAAAACTTAAAAAAGGGATTGCTGTTGAAAGGAAGTAGAATAGTAAACTAAATCCAATCCACAAACCTAAAATTGTTCCAACATATTTTTTTGTGTTTTCTGATTTAAACATCTTGGCAAACGCAATACCAACAACTACGTAAAACCAAATTGAAAATACATCGAGCTTACTTAATAAAAATCCTAAAATTTCTGTTTTATCTAAACCGGCAAATGTAGTAATACTTAAATCGGTAACCATTTTACCCATTAACATTGCCACAATTACCTGAAGAATAACTTGAACACTTGCAATATAGAATGGTAATCCATATGCTACCATGGCGTTGCTATAGGGTCCTTCACCTTTAATACCAAACTTTACTACTGCAAAATAGAAGCCACTAATAACAAAAAATACAATAAATGTGAAAATTACAATACCTACAATTTGAGGAATTAGCATTGCCATTCCACCCTCTTCCATTCTTTCGCGAATTGTTTCAATTTGCGCATCAGCTTGCTCTTGTGTCATTCTTCCACTGTTTACGGCTTCACTAAAATTCTTTTCAATCGATTCTAATTGTTTTTCCATCATTGAAAATTTGATTTCTGGATTGCTTTGCATAATAAATGTTGAAAGACTTAATACAACAATAAAAACTAATAATGGTACTATCCAATCGATAGTTTTGGCTGGCATTTGGGCAATTTTTTCAAAAGTAGTTGTTGGTTCAGAAAATACACCAACCATCTTATCGGAGTGGTTTAGCTCAAATTCTTCCTCATCTAAAAGTTCATCTTCTTTCAAATTATCATCGTTCAATTCACTCATGTTTCCTCCAAACTATTTTAAGATTTTAATAAAGGATTATCAGTCGTTAAAATAACACTTAAAAAAAATAAAAGAAACAAGAAAAAAAGACGAGGAGCAAGATGAAAGACAAAAGATGAAAGACAAAAGATAAAAGACAAAAGACAAAAGACAAAAGACTTAAGATGGAAGGGAGAGAGATAAAATGGGAATTTAGCATTGAACTTGCCAAATGCAATTTGCTTAAATTAATCCCGAAAAATTCTCTTTGCATAAAAAGATAATTATGTTTAATTTATGCCAAATTATTTAAGTTAGCAAACAAAAATAATGATGAAATTTAAATTAAATAACAGAATAGAAACTGGATTAAATAGTCATATTAATAATATGATGAAGGTTTCGCATTTATCCCGCTTTTTATGAGACAACAATATTTCATGTTTTCCGCACAATTTTAAAAAGGCTGAAATTATTTTAATTTGCAAAGATATTTCAAAAATAGGTGTCCCGAGTTAATTTGTAAGTGTATTTTAAGATAAATGGAAAATATATATTGCAATTATTTCAGTACAGACAATCTCAAAATAATATGAACAAATAAAGAATTCAAGACAATTGGATTTTTGAAAAAAAACAAGATAGATTCGTTATATTATTTTTTGTAGTATTAATAGCAAATTTGTAAATAGCAACGCTCTCGAATTAGCGATTCGAGCTACAATGCAGGGCGATTCGCCAAATCGTAAAGCTGATAATGATAAACTTGTAAAACTGTATTAGAAATCGGCTAAATTACAACAATGTCTTAAAAAGTTGAGGTGTTACAATACTGAAAACAGGAGACTTTGTTGAAAAAATAATTGTGACCCATATTGGAATTGCATGTCGAAAGAAGCTTCCAAAAACGATTATTATAACTAGGTATATTACAAAATCAACTTTTGCAACAATTAAAAATAATACAAAACATGAGACGCTCTCCTATTTTCTTTTTATGAAAAAGGATTTTAAGTAAAACAAAGCTAGAATAAATCCGATTAAGCTAATTGGAATCATAAATCCTGGCCATTTATTTGGTGAAAGCCATCCATATATTCCCATTGAAAATAAATGTCCTAAAATAAAAATTGGGATAATAGTTCTGATTACATTTTTGAGACTATTAGGAATTTTCAACTTTCCATTTTCGGTAGGAAGTAAATTATCGCTTCTTAAAATTAAAAATCCAACAAAACCCGTAATACCAAAGAAAATAGTAAGGTAGCCAATTATATTTAACTCATTCTCAAAATAGAATTTCTGATAATGCTCTGGTCCCAATAATCTAAACGATATAAAAACGTGAATTGAAGTAAGAATAAATATTAACTTCCAAAGCTTTTTCCTTGCTTCTTTTAAGCTTGTTTTCTGGATGGAAAAAAGAAGTAGAAATATTACTGTTAAAGAAATTGCTTTATTAGTTATATAAAGTGGAATTTCTTCCAAAGGAACATTGCCAAAAAAGTTGTATCGTAATACTGCATAACCAAATGAAACAATAAAGGCGACAAATATTTTAAGACTAAAGTTGTTTGATAAAATCATAAATTGCCTTATTAACAAAATCTGGATTTTCAATTGGCGACATATGTCCAGAATTTGGCACTACAAAAAAATGAGAATTTGTGATTTTAGAAGCAACTTCTGCCATTAAATTGGGTGGAGTCATTTCGTCAAATTCGCCACAAAGATGAAGAGTTGGAATACTTATTTTACTTAAAAATGGAGTTGAATCAACACGACTTAACATCGCAATTAATGCCCCTTTTACTCCAATTGGTTTGTTTGTTTTGCATAGTGTTTTGATAGATTGGTAGTTGTCTGAATAATTTGTTTTATATCCAGAACTAAAACATGTTGGAACAAATCCTTCAACAAAAGCATCAAGACCATCTTCATTTATTTGCTTTATTTTGTTTGCACGTATCAATTTAATTTCATCTGTATCCGATTGTGCTTTTGTATCACAGAAGATTACACTTTTAAAAATATTTTGGTTTATCTCAACAGCGCGGAATGAAAGATAACCGCCCATTGATAGTCCACAGAGAATAGGTTTACTCAAATTTAATTCTGAAATTATCATAAATAAATCTTCAGCATATTTTTCCATTGTGTACTGCCCATCGCCAACAACAGAAGCACCCAAACCCCGTATATCGTATGTAATGCAAAAATAATTTTGACTTAAATATTCTACTTGCTTATCCCACATGGAGTGGTCGTAAGGAAAGCCATGAACAAAAATAATTGACTGGTTTTGTGAATTACCAGATGTATAAACGGCTAAATCATTAATTATGCTTTTCATTCATGTTCCATTACAAATATTTAGGTTTTATAATTCTAAAATAATTTACACAGCAAACTAAATTATTTTAAAATTAAATCAAAAGAGGAATTTAAAGAAAAGTATTTAGACCGAAAGAGGTACTAATGGAATTGTAAATTTAAAATTACTGCCTTTGCCAAGTTCACTTTCTGCCCAAATAGTACCACCATTTTTCTCAATTAGTTCTTTGCAAAGAATTAAACCCACACCAGTTCCAGACTCATTTTCAGTGCCAACAGTTGTGTGGTGAACATCAATTCTAAAGAGTTTATTTATATCGGCTTGTGTCATGCCAATTCCATTATCTGAAACAGAAATTACAATGTTTTCATCTTTAATTTCAGATGAAATTTTTATCTGTCCGCCGCGCTGTGTAAATTTAATTGCATTAGCTAAAAGATTTCGCATCACAGTTCGTAACATTTTTTCATCTGCATAGATAATTAAATTATTACTAATTCTGGTTGTCATTTTAATATTTTTTGTGCTAATATTTTGTAAAAATACGAGAATTACTTTATTGGTAATTTCTTCCAATTTAATATATGATGGAGAAAAGATCATTCTCCCAGTAGATGCTTGCGACCACTCAAGCAGTGCTTCAAGCAACTGATATATATTTTTTGTACTATTTCGTGCAGTAGAAATCAATTCTTTTTTCTCACTTTCGGTCATATCACTAAAGTTTTCATCAAGCATTTGTGTAATACTAAGCAAAGTTCCAAAAGGAGATTTTAAATCATGTGAAATAATTGAGAAAAATTTATCTTTACTTAAATTTTCATCCTTTAATGCTTTTTGTATTTGCAGTATATCGTGTTCCCATTTTTTCCTGTCAGAAATATCTCTTTGAATTATATATATGAAATATTTATCATTTGTTCTTATTCTTTTCGCGGATATTTCTACGGGAATATATGAGCCATCTTTTTTATAATGTATAGATTCAAAATTTAATGGTTCACCAGAAAGTATTTTCTTTACTCTTCTAAAAATTTCATCTTGCTTTTCTTCAAGATGGAATAAGTTCATTGGTTTACCAATACATTCTTCCCTTGTATGCCCTAATGTTGCCGTCACAGCTTCATTAATATCTATAATTAGAGGAATTTGTCCTTCAGTGATTTCAGCTATGAATATTGGGTCAAAGGCTTGATCAAATGTGGTGCGGAATCGGCTTTCGCTTTCACGTAGAGCTTGCTCAGCTTCTTTGCGTTCGGATATATCTTTTAAATATCCACTAATTGCAATAGGATTATTGCTGTTATCAAAAATTAATTTACCAGAAATTTCAACTGGAACATGTTTACCATCTTTATGTTTTAAAATTGATTCAAACGTTCTTCCAATATGTTTTGTGCCAAGAGAAATTTCTTCCGAGACTATTTCAACCACTTTTGCAAAATTTTCATCAGAATATAATTTCTTTACATTTAGATTCATAATTTCATCAACAGTATATCCAGTTAAGCGAAAAATTTCCGGACTAACATATTCAAAATCAAAATTTAAATTCACTCTCCAAATGGAATCAGTTGAGTTCTCGGCTAACAAGCGGTAATTGCTTTCACTAATCTCCAGCTTTTTAAGTGCCATTGTTCGCTCAGTAATATCACGCATAACACCAAATATTTTAACAGCATTGCTGTTTAAATCACGAATTACCGTTCCATGGTCTTCAATAAATATATAGGTGCAATCTTTTTTTCTGAACTCATATTCTAAAAAGAAATCATTCTTACTTTCCAAAGCTAGAGCTAATGCGTTTAACGTTCTTTGTTTATACTCAGGTTTTATCATATTTTCCCATTCACTTAAATCGATATTCTGAAATTCGTGAATTGTATATCCTAAAGTATTAGTTAAATCACCAGACCATGAGATTATTCCAGAAATAATATCATAAGCATAAACTATTTGACCATTTTGCTCGGCAAGGATACGATATTTATATTCATTTTCAATTAGGTTCTGTTCAGCTTTTTTATGGTCAGAAATGTCTATTATTATGCCAACCATCCTAACGGGCAATTGTGATGCTGTCCATTCAATTATGTTTCCTCTAATCTGAACCCAAACCCAAAAGCCATTTTTGTGCTTCATCCTAATTTCAAAAATATAACTGTCAATTTCATTTAGATAAAGCTTCTCTAACTCTCTCTCAAGGGCAATGCTATCTTCAGGATGTACCAAATTGTTCCATGTATCAATATTAATTGGTTCAAGTTCAGCAAGAGTATGTCCTGTAATTGCAGCCCATCGTTCATCAAACACTGCATCTTTGGTTTGAATATTCCAATCCCAAATACCTGCATTTGTAGCTCCAAGAGCTAATTTTAATCTTTCGCCTTTTTCTCTAAGCTTTCTGTTTATTTCTGCATCTTTCTTTATTCTATTTTTGAATCTATTTTCAACAGTTTTAATTCCCCAAAACCCAAAAATAATTAGTGAAATAAAGAGGGATATTAGTCTAAGCCGTTCATTCAAGGAATTTATCCAGAACTCTTTCATTGGCAGTGATACAGAAATACTACCTCTAATATCACCTTTGTTGAAGTTCTTATTTTTGTAATGCTTTAAACTAGGTTCATCAATTTTTATAGGTTCAATAATTCTAAAAAATTCTTCCCCATCAATTTCAGTAAACTCACAAACTCGCTCAGCTCCATTTTCAAATTTAAGCATTGCACTTTGCTCCCATTCATCAGGAACATTTTCTATTCTATTGGAATTAAGTTCAATTATTTTTCCAGTAATATTATGCGATTCTTTATATTTATTTTGAAATTGTTCTATCATGCAGATATGGTTTATAAATCTAAGAGTATCGCCTACTTCTGTTACAATATCTGATTTTGAGGAATGTTCTATGCAAAGGTTTGAAGAAACATTTTCTTTTAGCGAAACATAAACACCATTATATTTATTTAGCCAATCTCCAAATTCATTATCTTTGTCAAAATATGCTTGTGCTGTTGATTTTGCAATCTCTTTTATTTGTTGAAGGTTTATATAATAACTCCAAAGAAAAAAAGCAAAAACGATTATAATCCAAAGTGTAGTTATAGTAGTGAAATACCTTTTTACTCTTTTAAGTTCTGATGTAAGACTTTTATTACTCATCTCAGCCCAACTTGACTTTTTTAATATTTCAAATACGTTCTATTCAGGTCCATCTGGTAATAACACCAATTCTTACTGGTTTTGGCAGGAAATCATTAACCCTTGTTTTCAAAATAAGAAACTTTGTCTATATTTTCAAATTATTAATATTTAAGTTCTGTTATCTAACAAGGGAATTGTAAATATAAATTTGCTACCTTCGCCAAAATTACTTTCCACCCAAATATTAGTTCCATGTGTTTCAATCAACTCTTTACAAAGAATTAGCCCTAAGCCAGTACCTTTTTCATCATTTGTTCCAAGGGTATTATGGGTTACATCAATGCGGAATAGTTTTTCTTGGTCTTTTTCTGACATTCCAATTCCTGAATCTACTATAGAAATTTTCATTAGATTATTTTCAATTTCAGATGTAACCAATACGGTGCCATTTTTATTAGTAAATTTAATTGCATTTGCTAATAAATTTCTAAGAACAGTTGATATCATATCCCTATCGGCAAATACTCTAGAATTGATGTCTACCGAATTTTTTAACGTAATTTCCTTTTTGAACGCATTGGCTTTTAAAAGGTTAACTAATGAATCTACTAGATGAAAAAGATTAAAATCTATGGGGTTGAAAATCATTCTGCCTTGTTTTACTCTTGCCCAGTCAAGTAATCCTTCAAGCAATTCAAACGTATTTTTTGAACTTTCGTAAAGATTATGGATAAATTCACGGCGCTCTTTTTCTTCAAAATCATCATAATCATTATCAAGCATTTCGGTAATGCCTAGCAAGCCAACAAATGGTGATTTGAGATCGTGAGCAACAATTGAGAAGAATTTATCTTTATTTGCATTCACTTCTTTTAAGTTTTTTTCTGATTCTTCAAGTTTTATATTTAATTGAATCATTTCAAAAGCATTATCTTCTATTATACTTTCGTTTGCACGTAAGTCTTCAATATAGTCATGCATTTCTTGAATATCTTTTTTGTTTTCAAAATTATCATTAAGGATAATTATGGTAATTGGAACTCCGTTTATAAAAATATCGTGCATGGTAATATCTAAAATAATTTCATTTCCTTCGCTATCAATACACGTTTCCTTAATTTGAACATTTTTAATAGTTGAATTTCTAAATTGATAAAAATACTCTTTTAAACAATTCAACTCACTAATATCAAAGCAGTTTTGGTTTTCAATATCAATGTTAAATTGAGTAATTCCTACATTGTTTACATTAATAAATTCATTTTTAAATTTGTCATATAAAAATGCAGGCGAATTGATAAAATTGAAAAGAGTAAAAATATTGCCTTCGTTCGAAATCATTTTTTCAACTTTTGTTGATTGACTAAACAATTTAAAGACTATTGGAAATGAAAATAAAATTCCAACAAGCCATAAAAATAAGTGTATAAGCAATATTTTATCAATTACTTCAAACGATTTAATTGTTTGGATATTAAACCGAAAAGAAAGAAATGCAATTGAAGTCCAACTAAAAGCAAGGACTAATAACAACTGCCAGTTTTTATTTTTAGTTAAATTTTTCATAATTCATAAAATACGGCGTCAGGAAACTCTAAGCCTGCTGACGCCGCTGAGGACCACTTCAGGTTAACCAGACCTGAACTTTTTGTTCACTTAATTTAAATATGAACTCTTTAAAAAGTTATTAATAAAGTTTAATAATTTATTTTGCCACGATTATCAGCGAAAATATTACTGCTTGAAAAATTATATTTTCTTCTTTGTTTTGTAGTATAATTTTTATCTGTATTATTTAATTGAGCATTTGATGTTAAAATTAGTTGAGCTAAATTATATTTAATATGCTCTCTAGTAATTATCATTTCATTATTACTATATTCCATATTATCAAGTAATTCTGTTACCTTTTCCGAAATTTGCACAATGGTTGAAATAGACCTATTTGAAGAAAAATTGTCTTTATTGTTTAAATTCATTGTACCTCCAGTAAATTGTTAAACTCAAAATACTTTTCAAATTACAAGTTACTATCGAAGTTTGTAAAGAAATATTTAGGAAAAGCTCAAAATTATAATAAAATAGAATACTTAAATAAAAATATAAAATAAAATTTGCCAAAATAAAAAAAATACCTTATGTTTTGAGTCATAATTTATAATTAACCTAATATAATAAGATGTTACTTGACGAAATAGATATTAAAATACTAAACATACTTCAAGATGAAGGTAGAACAAAAAGAAATGTACTAGCAGAAGCTGTTAAACTTTCACTTCCATCCTTGAGTGAAAGATTGAACAAATTGGAAGAGAAAGGTATAATTACTGGTTATTATACCAAATTAAACCTCAAGAATTTTGGACTAGATTTAATGGCTTTTATAACTATCCATACAGATTCTTCAAAACACTACGATTCGTTTGCAGAGAATGTAAAAAACACAGAAGAAATTTTAGAATGTTATGCTGTGCTAGGTGAAGGTTCTCACATTATGAAAGCAATAGTTAAAGATTCTTTATCTTTAGAAAAACTTTTAAGTAAAATACAATCTTGGAAAGGTGTTAAAAGAACTCATTCAAGATTTGTGCTTTCAACTATTAAAGAAACAACAAAAATAAAAATAAAAGCAAAGGAGCAATAAATGGCAAAGTCTAAAGAAAAAACAAGTATCGAAAAAGTTTTAGAATTCGTCAAAAAGAACAACATTAAATTTGTTGACTTCAAGTTCATGGATTTTCCTGGACAGTGGCAACATTTTACTATTCCAGTATCAGAATTTGATGCTGATTCTTTTGTTGATGGATATGGTTTTGATGGATCCTCACTTCGTGGCTGGAAAATAATTAACGAGAGCGATATGTTAATTATTCCAGATGCAAATACAATGTTTGTAGATCCATTTGTAAAAGAACCAACAATAAGTTTAATTTGTGATGTTCACGAACCAGCTACAAAAGAAAAATATTCAAGATGCCCAAGAAATATTGCTCAAAAAGCTGAAGCATATCTTAAATCAACAGGAATAGCCGATACTGCATATTTTGGCCCAGAAGCAGAATTTTTCATTTTTGATGATGTTCGTTTCGATTCTACTCCAAATAGTGCTTTTTACTACATCGATTCAGAAGAAGGAAGATGGAACAGTGGTTCAGATTTAGGTCCAAATCTTGGTTACAGACCACGATACAAAGAAGGATATTTCCCAGTTCCTCCAACAGATGCTTTAAATGATTTAAGAAACGAAATGGTTCTTAAATTGCAAGATATGGGAATTAGAGTTGAAGCACAACATCACGAAGTTGCTAGTGGTGGTCAGTGCGAAATTGATATGCGTTTTGAAAGCCTTCTTAAATCTGCCGATCAGCTTTTAATGTTTAAATATGTTACAAAAAACACGGCAAAAGCATTTGGAAAAACAGTTACATTTATGCCAAAACCAATTGCTGGAGATAATGGAAGCGGAATGCACATAAACACAAGTCTTTGGAAAAAAGGAAAACCATTATTTGCTGGAGGTGGTTATGCTGGTTTGAGTGATGAAGGTTTATATTTTATTGGTGGAATTTTGAAACACGCTCATTCATTACTTGCAATTACAAGCCCATTAACAAATTCGTATAAAAGATTAGTTCCTGGTTTTGAAGCTCCAGTTCGTTTAGCTTATTCACAAAGTAACAGAAGTGCTGCTATTCGTATTCCAATGTATTCAAGTAATCCTAAAGCAAAAAGAATTGAATTTAGATGCCCAGATCCATCTGCAAATCCTTATTTAGCATTTGCCGCTGTTATGATGGCGGGTCTTGATGGAATTATAAATAGAATTGAACCAGGTGAACCATTAGATAAAAATATCTACGACATGTCTCCTGAAGAATTACAATTTGTTCCTACAACTCCAGAATCGCTTGAAGAAGCATTACGCGCTTTGGAAGCAGATCACGATTATTTATTAAAAGGTGATGTATTTACAGAAGATGTTATTAGAACTTGGATTGATTACAAAATGGCAAAAGAAGTTAAACCGCTTGCTGTTCGCCCTCATCCATATGAATTTGAAATGTACTTTGACGTTTAGTAATTAACATAATTTAATTGGTTGAAAGACTAATTACGTACTCCGATGGGGATAAATTGTGCCGATTTATCCCCTTTTTTTTTATTTGTTTTTAAATGCAAAATTTAGAGAAAGATTGATCTTATTATTTTGTCTATATCAAGATTAAGCGAAGTTGCGACTTTGGTAAACGAAAATAAAAGTGCTGGCAATTATGAAGCAAGTTTTGATGCATGTAGTTTAAGTTCTGAAGTTTATTTTTATCGCATAGCGATCCATTCGGACAAACTACAAGCTTGTGATTTCGTAAATACTAAAAAAATGATTTGATTCAGATAAATTCAAAAAGTGATTTTTAATCCCAATTAAAAACCTTTTGGGGAAGTGATTTATCGAAAGTTTTTTTAGTTTCTCGCGTTTATAATTTTTGACAAAAATATCGTATCTTTAATGAATTGAGTCGTTTTCCAACCAAATTGCTAAACTTTATGAGTTTACTACTCTTTTTAGCTAATAAACAAATCAAATCATCAAATAATTTTATTTCAAATATAAAGAATTATTTATTTATTTCGAATATAACCTGATTATTAATATAGATTAGGAAAACAATGAAAAATGTGAGTATTAAGATAAAAATCTTTCTTTTTTCAACAATGTTAATTCTTCTTTTTATCCTTTCACAATATATTCCAAATATTGGAACATTTGAAAGATTTGAAGAAAAAAGCCAGACAAATCTGCAAAAGAATAATGACTTAGTTTATTTGTTAGTCGAAAATCAAATAAATTCAAACTTATCTAAAGATGAAATTAAACAAAATCTGAAAAAGAGTTTTTCATCAATTACAATTGGAAGGGAAGGCTTTCCATTTATAGTTGATTCAAAAGGTAATTTTATAATTCACAAAGAAGTTGAAGGACAAAATTGGAGTGACAAGCCGTTTATTGAATTTATGTTGAAAAATCGTGATGGATTTCATAGCTATGTTTCGCCAAAAACCGGCAAGGTTAAATTTGTGGCATTCAAATATCTAAAGGAAAAGGATTGGATTGTCGCTTCGGGAATGTGGGCTGATGAGTATAAAGAAATTACCGACTATAACAACAAGATAATGTACATTTCAATTACATTTTCCATTATTGTTGTAATTCTTTTTGTTGGATATTTTATTAGACTAATTGTGAAGCCAATATTGGAGTTTAACAGAAGTGCCGAGATGATTTCGGGCGGAAATTATGACATTAATTTGCAAGTAAAATCAAATGATGAAGTTGGGCATCTGGCAAATGGACTTAACACGATGGCTCAAAATATTAAGGAAAATATTGCTCAAGTTGATAAAAAAAGTGTTGAAGCCGAAATCGCTCGCGCCGAAGCTGATAAATTAGCAACTGAATCTAAAAATAATGCAGATTATTTAAGAAATAGCATTCATAATATTTTACAATGTATGACTTTGTTTTCAAAAGGTGATTTGACAATAAAAATTGATATTGATAACAAAGATGTAATTGGCGAATTAGCGAATGGAATAAATGAAACAGTTAAAAATATTCACAGAGCAATACTGGGTGTAAATGATGCAGTTCAAGCAACGGCAAGCTCAAGTGCGGAAATATCATCAAGCACCGAAGAAATGGCGGCAGGTGCATCAATGCAAGTTGAACAAACAAGAGGTGTTGTTGCGTCAATTAATGAAATTACAAGCTCTATTGAAGAAACAGCTAATAATGCAAATGTTGCTTCAAATCTTGCTCAGGAATCAAGTTCGCAAGCAAAAATTGGAGTTCAAAAAGTTCAAAAATCGCAAGATGGAATGAAGAAAATTGTGGAATCGACACAATCAACAGGAGCTATTATTTCATCTTTAACTAATAAAACGAATCAAATTGACATAATTGCACAAGTTATTGATGAAATTGCCGATCAAACAAATCTATTGGCATTAAATGCAGCTATTGAAGCAGCGCGTGCTGGTGAACAAGGACGAGGTTTTGCAGTTGTTGCCGATGAAGTAAGAAAATTGGCAGAACGTACCACAAAAGCCACAAAAGAAATTGCCGAAACAATTAAATCAATCCAAATTGAAGCAAAAGAAGCAAATGGTTCAATGGCAAATGCAAGTCAGGTTGTTGAAGATGGATTAAAACTAACAAACGAAGTTGAAAGTGTGTTGAATAATATTTTAAAAAGTTCCGAAAAGGTTTTTGTCGAAATTAGTAAAGTGGCAAATGCAAGCAAACAGCAAACAATTTTAGCTTCTGAAGTTTCTTCCAATGTTGAAAATATAAAAAATGTTACAAACGAAACTACTGTAGTTATTTCGCAAGTAGCGGAAGCAGCCGAAGATTTAAATAGATTGACCGAAAATCTATCAATGCTTGTTGGAAATTTTAAGTTTAACAACTCAGCATCTAGTTCCGCAGTTTGTAACTTTAGATAAGAACAACAATAATGTGACTTACTTTAAGTGTGTAGTAAGTCACATTATTTATTAAAAATGCCGTTTAATGCTTCATAGCAAAATCTAGACCTTTTTCTCTAATTGCAATTTCAATAACTTTGTTAAGATTGCCAAGAATTTCTACAATAACCATCTCATTATTATTTAGAGAAATTACAAAAAGCTGATTTAATTTATCTTCGTAAAAACGGACAAAAACTGCTGTCATTTCATTTTTGTTAAGTGACCTCACAATACAATCCCAGCCGGCATTTTTCATTTTATTTGTTAGAAATTTTAATTCTTCCAAGTTGGATTTAATTTTGGTGCCTGATATATTGTTATAAACTCCAACTTGAACATTATCAATTTCACTTAAAATTTCTTCAATCGGTTCATCTGTGTCCGCCATATTTACTACAATTTCAGCCATTCCAATTGTAATGCTACCCAACGAAAATTCAAATTCCTTTTCAAATTTACCACCAGATGATTCCAAAACATAATTTCTAATACTTCTAAAGCTTCTATCAACTCCAATACAGCCAGTAAAAAGCAAAGCAATTAACAGAAATTCAATTACAAATTTTATTTTTTTTTGTTTCATTATTCGCTCCTGAACTCTCACTAACATAAAAAATTTAAATAGTTTGAACTTATACTCAACAAAGAAAAAAGTTCTGTTTTCACAGAACCCTTCTCATTATTTTTTATCCTCTGAATTTTTGTTTTTATGCTTGTGTTCGTTTAGATCACTTATTGAAGGAATATCAAATTTGTCGCTTAATTCACCAATTGTTTCTAAATCAATATCGCCAACAATATTTACAAAAGCCGCTTCACCATTTTTTTCGATGCTTGTTACAACAAGTCCTTCAATTCTTTCTTCATTCGATGTTCGGATAAAAACATTTACTACTTCATTTTTAGATCGTGTTTTAACAATTCTATCCCAACTAGCATTTATAAGTTTTTTATCAACATCGTTCACAATTCCTACAAGTTTGTCATAGTTACCTTCGGTAACTCCAAAAGTATTGACCTTAATTAGCTTAATGCCTTTAAGCACACTTACAAGTTCTGGCTCATTTTTGCCAGCCATTTTTGAAACCATTCGCAAAAGATGTTCCTCAATAATTACTTCGGTAACTTCTTCGCCCGTTTCAAATTTTTCTAAATTACCAAAGTCAACATAGCCTTTGTACTTTGAGTAATCATTTTTTTGCGCAAAAGTAAGTGAAGTAATAAAGATTATTGCGACACTTAATAATATTTTAGATTTCATTTTCTTTCTCCTTTTTGAATAATTTATTTACTGTACTCATTCCTTCTTTAATCGGTTTCGAAACTTCTTCTGTTAGAATGTCATATTTTATTTTGTTTTCGGTCTTGCTAAAAATACTGTTTACAATTTGAAATGCTTGTTTTGCTTCAATATTAGCTTGTTGAACTTCGGCAATAGTATAGCCTTCATAATTTAATTTTTTATTGTTTAATAGCGAAAATGATATTGCAAAAACAAGTAAAACTCCCGCTAAAAATGATATTGCTGGTTTTCCAATTATTATTAAATAAATTTCCTCAAGTATTGATTTGTGTAAATCACTAATCATTTTGATTTTGGGTTTTCCACTAAATTCTTCCTTTGAAATTGAATGAACAGCTTTAGCAATTTTGTTATATTCATCCAAAATATTTTTAACTGCTTTATCCTTAGAGGCTAATCTTTTGATGCGATATTTTTCTAAAAATGAAGCATCACCATATGCAACAGAAATTATTCTATCTTTCAGTTTCTCATTCATTTTATATAACCTCTTGTAATTCATAATTCTTCAAATCTTCTTGCAATTTTTTCCTAGCTCGCAGTAAATATACTTTTACACTATTTAGCGGAATATCCAATGATTTACTAATTTCCTTGTACTTCAATCCTTGTATTTCATAAAGAACAAATACCGATTTCAAATTTTCTGGAAGTAAGTTAATTTTCATTTTTATTTGCTCACTCAATATTTTGTTGCTAATTTCCACATCAATCGAACTTTTGGATTTTTCGTTATATGTTTCATCAAAATCATCATCAATTGGAATTTCATTTTTGAAACTTCTTTTCCTTTTTCTAAGTTCATCAATGCAAAGATTGTGAGTTGTTTTAATAATCCAACTTTTTGCTGAAAGTATGTTAAACTTATCCAGATTTTCCCAAATTTTAAGAAGAACATTTTGTACAATATCTTCAGCTTCAAATTTGTTTCCAATCATATAAAGCGAATAATTATAAATATCATTTTTATACTTTTGGAATAAAAAATTATATTTTGTCGATTTTAAGTTCACTGTCAAAATTTTAGTTAAAAATTTATTTGCTGTTGGTATAAAGACGAATTAGAATGCTAAATTGTTACAACAATATTTATTATTTTTTAATTCAACAATAAAATTTGATTAAGTTTATAATAAATTCTTAATAATTAGGAAAAAACTATGAAACGACATAAAGCAATTGTGCCTTTATCCCACGACCATTATGATGGCTTGTTTATAGCACAATCAATAAAAAAGAATTTTATTAAAACAGATTTAGGATTGAGTTCAATTGAAGATAAAATTAAGTATGTAATTAATGCTTATAACACAGAGTTGATTCCTCATTTTAATCACGAAGAAGTAATTCTTTTTCCATTTGCAATGGGTAAAGATGCAGAATTGGACAAGATGATTAATGATATTCTTGAAGAACACGATGCAATTCACAAAGCAGTATCAAAAATTAGCGAAGGCAATTTGGAAGAAAACTTAAATGAATTTGGATTATTACTCGAATCGCACATAAGAAAAGAAGAGCGTATTTTATTCCCCAAAATTGAAGAAATTCTCGGCGATGAATTAAGTGTTTTAGATGGGCAAATAGTTGCTGTTAAAGATAGTTGCGGAATTTAAGCAAATTCGGAAATTACAAACATCATTTTTGAGCTAAATTGCAAATAAATATTTAATTCGAAAGTCTTATTCTAATATTTGAAATATTTCAACATTTTTTTACTTAAAATTTTAAATGTTCGAAATTTTTTTTGGGGTTATTAGAATTATTTTAATAACTTTGTATATAAGATTTTTAGGAGAATAATGAAA
This sequence comes from Bacteroidota bacterium, assembly GCA_018818165.1. Taxonomy (GTDB): domain Bacteria; phylum Bacteroidota; class Ignavibacteria; order Ignavibacteriales; family Melioribacteraceae; genus 1-14-2-50-31-20. Next base: position 228,617 of record JAHISP010000084.1, read on the forward strand.
AACAAAATTGATGTCTTTTTACCATTTAACGGATTTGAACATACTAGAAAAAGTGTGGCTGAATTAGCAAAAGATGAGTTAGTTAATAATATTTTTTTAATTACAACTGACGGCAAACTTAACGGTATTGATAAATGCACAACACTTTTTTCCGATAGTTTTACTTCTTCCGAAACCATTAACTTAATTGCACAAAATTCGCAAAGTGAGTTTACTCTAATTTTAACCAAGGATGACTTTCTTGAATTGGGGCAACATGCTTTATTACGATTTTGTAATGTTGCAAAAAATACAGCCGCTGGTTTGGTTTATTCAAATTATTATGAAGTAAAAGGTGAAAAGAGAAACTCAATTCCCGTTATTGATTATCAGTTTGGAAGTTTGCGGGATGATTTCAATTTTGGTCATTTATTATTCTATAAAACGGATGCTTTAAAAGATGCAGTTTCTAAAAGCAGTGAAAATTATAAATTTGCTGGTTTTTACAATCTTAGATTAAAAGTTTCACAAAACAATGAATTAGTTAGAGTTCCAGAATTTTTATATAAAACTATAGAACTTGAGCCAATTGATTCTTCTTCGCAACATTTTGCTTATGTTGATCCTAAAAACAGAAATGTGCAAATTGAAATGGAAAAAGCTGTTACTGAGCATTTAAAAGATATTGATGCTTATTTGCCTCCAAATTTCAAAGAAGTTGAGTTCGAAAATTATAATTTCAAAACTGCTGCAAGTGTTGTAATTCCAGTTTTTAATCGTGCAAACACAATTGGCGATGCTGTTGAATCTGTAATAAAGCAAAAAGCTGATTTTGATTACAATCTTATTGTTGTTGATAATCATTCAACTGATGGAACAACTGAAAAACTACAAGAATTTGCGGAAAAATATCCAAACGTAATTCATATAATTCCAGAAAGAACTGATTTAGGAATTGGTGGCTGTTGGAATATAGCAATTGATGACGAACGATGTGGCGAGTTTGCTCTTCAGTTGGATAGCGATGATATTTATGCTGATGAAACAACAGTTCAAAAAATTGTTGATAAGTTCAAAGAAGAAAAATGTGCAATGGTTATTGGGTCTTATCAAATTACAAACTTTGATTTGCAAGAAATTCCACCTGGATTAATTGACCACAAAGAATGGACACCAGAAAATGGAAGAAACAACGCGCTTAGAATAAACGGACTTGGCGCACCAAGAGCTTTTTACACTCCAGTTCTAAGAGAAATAAAAGTACCAAATGTTAGTTACGGTGAAGATTATGCAGTTGGTCTTGAGATTTCAAGAAATTACCAAATTGGCAGAATCTATAATTCAATTTATATGTGTAGAAGATGGGATGGAAATTCGGATGCTTTATTAGATGTTGAAAAAGCAAATGCTCATAATGTTTATAAAGATAGAGTTAGAACTTTTGAACTAATTGCTAGAAAAAGGATGCAAAAATAAATGGTTAGTACTAAAATAATTTCGGATTCGGATTTAAGAAATTATATTAGCGGAAATTCTAAATCAAACAAAGTTGAAGCGTTATTAAAATTGCAGATTGACAGTTGGGTGCTAGTTAAAATAAATTATAATGATTTAAATTTAATAAAGAAAAAGGAATTTCTTTTTGATGGATTTGAAATTCTTGTGCAATTTAATCCAGGAAGAATAGTTTCTTCATCGGCAAAAGTTGATGCAAAATCAATTGGCGAACGTCCTTGTTTTCTTTGTCCAAAAAATTTGCCATTTGAACAAAAAGGTTTAGTTTGTAAAGATGATTATTTGCTTTTGGTAAATCCATTCCCAATTTTTGAAGAGCATTTTACAATTCCTCATTTTAATCACAATCCGCAGGAAATCTATTCAAATTTTGGCGATATGCTTGCAATTGCAAAAGAATTGGGTGAAAAATATACTTTATTTTATAATGGACCTCAATGCGGAGCTTCGGCTCCAGACCATATGCACTTTCAGGCATCGCCCAAAAATGCAATGCCAATTGAAAATCAAACAGAGTATTTAAATAAATCATCCGAAAATATTTTTCAAAATGATGTTGTTACAGTTTCGGCAATTACTCATTATTTGCGAAATTTGTTTCTACTTGAATCAAAAAACATTGAGCAACTAACAACAGAATTCCAAAAATTATATTCTTCAATAAAAGAAACTACTAATTCCGATTTGGAACCGCTAATGAATATTATTGTTACTTTTGATGAATCTTGGCGGGTTTATATTTTTCCACGAAAAGCTCACAGACCAAAGGAATTTTTCTTAGAAGGTGCCGATAAAATATTATTAAGTCCAGCGGCAGTTGATTTTGGGGGATTATTAATTACTCCACGCGAAGAGGATTTTGATAAAATTACGAAAGAAGATATTATCAGCATTTTCCAACAGACAACATGCGACGATGCAACCATTGAAAGAATAATTAAACATTATTGCAAATAGTTCAATTTTGGACCGTTTGTTAAATTTTTTTTATACAAACCACTGTAACATCGTCTTCATATTTGCTATTTGTTAATTTTGCGACACTTTCGTTTATAAATGGTAACGATTCGTTTTCGCCTTTACTAAGTATAATTTCGATTAATCTTTCATTTTCAATTGATTGACCTTTAATATCTCTACTTTCAATTATTCCATCGGTTAAAACAAAAATTTCATCGTTGGGTAATAATGTTATATTAATTGATTCATATTTACCATCAAGTGAAAATCCAAGAAGCGTTCCTTCCGATTTAATAAGCTCAACTTTTCCATTTGAGAGATAAAATATTGGTATATCGCCAGCACCGCAATAACCAATTGTATTATTTTTGTTATCAATAATTAGAATTGAAAGAGTAATAAAAACATCAGCAATTCGCTCATCATTATAAACTGCGCTATTTACGCGTTGCATTATTTCGTTTGCGGTAAAACTATTTCCATTGTTCAATTCGGCTCTAATTGCACTGCGCACATAACCAGCGTAAGCAACAGCAAAATACCAAGCTCCCCACTTTTTACCCATTACATCGCCAACAACAACGACAACTGTGTCATCATCAATTTTTACATAATCAATAAAATCGCCACCGGGAATATCATTAAATGGTTTGTGAAGTTGTGTAATTTTATATCCAGCAATTTCTGGAATTTTATCAGGAACAACTTTTGCCCCCATTGAAGCAGCAGCTTTTTTAACTTCAGTTTCGCCTTGAGCTTTTTGTGCTTCGCTGGATTGTATTAATGATTTTAGTTTTGCTAAAATTATTTTAGGACTAGATGTTTTAACAATATATTCTTGAATTTCTAAATCATAACCTTGCAAAATATCATCTTCTTCACCTTTTGCAGTAAGAAAAACGAATGGAATCGCCTTGTATTCTGGAACTTTTAGCAACATTTTTCTAAAAGCAAAACCATCAACTTCGGGCATCATAATATCGCTTATTATTACATCTGGTTTAAATGTACCAACAAGTTCGTATCCAGCAGCTCCATTTATTCCATGTTGAACTTCGTAGCCTGCTTTATCCAAGTTATATTGAATTAGACGAGCAATGTTTTTATCATCCTCAACTAATAAAATTTTGTATTTTACATCTGTTTCCATAATATCCTAATCAAAACTATTTAAAGCTTCCTTTTCATCAAAATAAATATCAAATATTTTAGAGAGTCTTGTTAATTGGAACATTGAATTGACAGCTGGTTTTAAGCCAAAAATTCTTAGCTCGCCGCCAACATTAACTATTTTTTTAAAAGAAGATACTAACGCCGATAGAAAAGTTGAATCAATAAATTCGCATTCAGACAAATCCACAATAAATTTTTTGCCATCAGACTCAATTTCGCTCTGAATAATACTTTTAAAATCTTCGGCAATAACTGTTGTTGCGCGTTCCAAGTCTATGAGAATTATTAATATATCTTTTCTTTTTTGAGTTAATATTGACATCTATCTTCTCTCTATATCAAGATTATATTTTTCCATTAAACGATACATAGTTGCGCGGCCAATATTAAGTCTTTTAGCAGCATCAACCACGTTACCATTTGTTCTATCTAAAGCATGTTTAATTGCTTCTTCTTTTAATTTTTCAAACGGAATTATTTGAGATGTTTCTGTAAACAAAGGACTATTTTTATCAATTTCTTGGTTCAAATCGCGTGAAACAATCGATTCTGGCAAAACATCAACATCAATTTGATCTGTATCAGTAAGTATTATGCAGCGTTCAATTGTGTTTTCAAGTTCTCTAATATTTCCAGGCCAATCGTAATCATAAATACATTTAAGCGCTTTTTTAGTAACACCTTTAATATTTTTACTATTTTTTTCACTAAATTTTTTAATGAAATGATTAACTAAAATAAGTACATCACCACGCCTATTTCTAAGAGAAGGAACTAGTATTGGGAATGAACTAAGGCGATAATATAAATCCTCTCTAAATTCATTACGTTCAACCATTTCTTTTAAGTCTCTATTTGTAGCAGAAAGAATTCGGACATCAACTTTTAATGTTTCGTTACCACCAACTCGTTCAAATTCTTTTTGTTGAATAACTCTAAGAATTTTTGCTTGAAGTGACATTTCCATTTCACCAATTTCATCTAAAAATAGTGTTCCTTCGTTGGCGGTTTCAAATTTACCAAGTTTTCTCTGATGTGCACCAGTGAACGAGCCCTTTTCGTGTCCAAATAATTCACTTTCCAAAAGCTCGCGAGGTATTGAAGCACAATTTACAACTACAAATGGTTTATCCTTTCTTCTTCCATTATAATGAATTGCTCTGGCAACAAGTTCTTTTCCAGTTCCACTTTCACCATTTATTAATACGGTAATATCATTATCCAAAATTTTTGTCACCAATTTAAAAACTACTTGCATTCGTGGATCGTTCGAAATAATATTATCAAAGCTATATTCATGTTGAATATTATCTTCCAATTCTTCAATACGTTTATGAAGTTCGTAATTGCTAATTGCATTTTTTATTGCAGGTTCTAATCTATTACTATCAATTGGTTTTGGAAAATAATCGAATGCACCTTTTCTAAGTGATTCAAGCGCAACCTCAATACTACCTTGAGCAGAGAGCATTATAATTGGAATAATAGAATTATATTTTTTAATTTCCGTAATTAAATCAACACCATTTACATCGGGAAGCATAATGTCTAAAAGAATAAGTGAAGGATTTTGGTCCAATTCTTTTAGCATTTCTAAACCTCGCTCAAATGCAACAACTTCGTAACCCCATTGATTTTTAACCCAATGTGTTAAAAGTTTTCTAATTGATGGTTCATCATCAACTATAAAAATTAATTTTTCCAAATAATCCTCTTATATTAATTTTTTAGGCAAGCGAATAATAAAAGTAGTTCCTTCACCAACGCTACTTTTAACTTGCAATAATCCTTTGTGGTGATCAAAAATCTGCTTAACCAAAGAAAGAGCAATTCCAGCAGTAGGAGTTGAAGCATTAGTAGAACCCGAAGAGTGAAATTTATGAAACAAAAATTCCAAATCACTTTCAGAAATTCCGTTTCCATTATCACTTATTACAATACCTACTTCTTTTAAAAAATCTTGAATTACAATAGATACATGATCACCACTTTTTGTAAATCTAAGCGTATTTTCAAAAATTGTGTTAAATGCTTTAATTAATTTTTCTTTATCTGCAAAGATAGTAATTTCTGCGTCAGGGATTAGTGCAGTAAATGTAATATTGTTAGCATTAAAATCTTCAGTTGCTTTTTTTGCAACTACATTAAGCATATCAATAATATTAAATTCTTCTTTATGAAGATTTGCACCACCACTTTCAAGCTCAGAAAAGTCAAGAATATCATCAATAAAACGAGCTAATCGCTTACCTTCAGTTAAAATAATACCACTAAATTCTAAAACTAAGTCTTTGGGTAAATCCTCGTCTGATGCAATTGTTTCAGCAAAACCTACAATTGACGCTAATGGCGTGCGTAATTCGTGAGAAACATTTGAAATAAATTCATTTTTCAAAATGTTAATTTCTTCCAAAATAGTTATTTGTTGCTTTGCTCTATCACGTTCAATTTCAACAAGTCTTTGAGTTTCTTTTAATTTTAAGTTTAATTGCTTTATTTTTTCTTCATTTTGTCTACGACGAGTAATATCACGTCCAATACCAAGCATTCCGGTTATTTCATCACCTTCCAACAATGGTGTTGCTAGAAATTCATATTTTATAGCTTTATTTAATTTGTGTAGTAAATCAATTTCAAAGTGAATTGTTGATTTGCTTGATAACATATTTTGGAATGATTTTGAAATATCATCTTTTTGGTAATCGGCTGCAAAATCCAAAAAATGCTTTCCCAACATTTCTTCTGAAGTGTAACCTAAAGCATTTGCACCATTTTCATTTACTTGAATTAAGTATCCAAAACCATTTAGTGAGTATATAAAATCAATTGCAGTGTTAATTAGTAAACCAAAGCGCTTTTCTGATTTTTTTAACTTATCAATAATATTTCGTTCACGAGTATTATCGCTAATTACACCAACAACCTTTTCAATTTTTCCATCAACAACAATAGGTTCAGCTACATGATGTAAAAATTGGAGTTTGCCAGTATTTGTTTTAAACTCAGAATCGAAAATTGCTGGTTCCCCTTGTTTTACTTTCAAGATAAAATTTTTATAATTTTTGAAATTATCCTTTGCTATCTTTCTTAATATCTTCTTTTGATCAACTCTAATTTCATCTTCAGTTAAGCCGAGTATTTTTTCCGCTGAATTTGAGATAAAATCAAAAGTTTCATTTTTTAAATTATAGGAATATACAACTGCATCAATTTTTGAAAAGGTTAATTCCAGCTTTTCATGTAATTCATAATTTAGATTTAATTGAGTTGCAATTGAATTAACTACGGTTTCCAAGTGTTGCAATTGTTCTTGGGCTTTTTCAGAATTGTAACAAATTGCAAATAAATGATAATTATATCCATCCAAATTTGTAAGAAAATTGCCATAAATTGATTTACACTGAAAATGCGATTGTAAAATATCTACTGATTTTAATTGCGAAATGGCACCTAAATCAAATTTATTATTGCTAAATTCGGAATAAAATTGCTTAATAAGATTTTTGGATTCAGCATTTAATTCATTATTAGATGCTAAAATTACATTCTTATTGCCTGATTTAATAATAAAGCAAAGCGAGGCTCCACTTAAAGCCGCATATAATTTTAATAAACCTGAAAAGTCAATATTCATAAGTAAATTTTGTATTAATTTCTTTCTACAAGTTAATCAATAATTATGAAAATTTCATGAAACAGAAACTAAGAAAATTAAAATTATTAATAATTAAAATCGGGTGCAAATCATTTGGTATTTTTGTAAACTCAAAAGAATAAAGGTATTAAATGAATATAAAGAAACCAGAATTGTTAGCAGGTGCTGGCGATTGGAAAATGTTGCGAACTGCAGTAAAATATGGAGCCGATGCAATTTATTTTGGAGTTGATGCTCTAAATTTACGTGCAAAAGCAAGCAATTTTGCTTTGGAAGAATTGGAAGAGGTTGTTAATTATCTTCATGAAAATAATGTTGACGCTCATTTAACCGTTAATGCAGTTGTGTATGACGATCAAAACGAAAAAATTGATTTAGTATTAAAAGAAGCAAAACGTTGCAAAGTTGATTATGTAATTGCTTGGGATATGGCAATTATTGAAAAATGCCTTGAGTACGAATTGCCACTTTGCATAAGCACTCAAGCGTCAGTTAGTAATTCTGGTGCGGCTAAAATGTATAAAAGACTTGGTGCAAAAAGGATTGTCCTTGCTCGCGAATGTACTTTGGAGCAAATAAAAGAGATAAAAAATAATGTTGATATAGAAATAGAAACTTTTGTTCACGGTGCAATGTGCGTTGCAGTTAGCGGAAGGTGTTTTATGAGTCATCACGCATTTGGACAAAGCGCAAATACTGGCGAATGCTTGCAAAATTGTAGACGCGAGTACGAAATTCACGATACCAGTGGCGAAACGAGTTTTATAATTGGAACTGATTACGTAATGTCGCCAAAAGATATGAATACAATTGAGTTTATTGACGAGTTAATTGAAGCCGGGATTGATTCATTCAAAATTGAAGGAAGAAAAAGGAGTCCAGAATATATTGCAAAAACGGTTGCAAATTATCGACAAGCAATTGACCTTTATTTTGAGGGCAAATTAAACGCAGAAGTAAAAAAGGAAATGTTCGAGGATTTAAGCAAAGTTTATAATCGTGGATTTTCAGCCGGATTTTATCACGGAATTCCAAGCGGAGATGATTATACCGAACGATACGGAAATCAAGCAACAATAAAAAAAATGTATGTCGGAAAAGTCCTAAATTATTATAAGCAATCAAAAATTGCACACATAAAACTCGAAGCTGGCGAAATTGGTCTGAACGATATTTTATACATAACTGGAAACACAACTGGATTTGTGGAAACAACTTTGCAATCGCTTATGAAAGACGAAAAGCATGTTTATAAAGCAATTAAAGGCGACGAAGTTACATTTTTCTTAAATGAGCTTATTAGAACTCGCGACCAGGTTTACAAAGTTGTTCCAGCATAAATAAAACTAAAAAATGTTAAAGTTTTGGTAAATAATGAAAATAGTTGACAAAGAATATATCCAAATAGCCAAACTTGCGGCACTTTCTGCTGGTAAATATCTTGTCGAAAATTTTGGAAACAAGCATTTGCCTAAGTTCAAATCGGCGAATGATGTTGGTTTAAGTGTTGATATTGAAAGCGAAAAAATTATACTAAATATTATCCAACAAAAATATCCAAAACATAATTTTTATTTGGAAGAGCTTGGCAAAATTGAAAATGGAAGTCAATTTACTTGGTTTATTGATCCTTTGGATGGAACGAACAATTATTTTGCTGGAATTTCATATTTTTCTATCTCAATCGCTTTGCTGCATAATAATGAAATTATTATTGGAATTATTTACAATCCAATTTCAAATCAGCTATTTGAAGCAACTAAAAACGGTGGCGCATTTCTAAACGGAAATAAAATATTTTCGTCACAAAATACGCAAATGGAAAAATCTGTTTGTTCCTTTATTCAAGGACATACTGTTGCAAATATTCCAGTTTTGGAAAAACAAGCGGAAAAAATAAAAGCAAATTTGGCACAAAAATTTAGAAGAATAATCAGCACTTGGTCGCCAGCTATGGATTGGGCTTTGCTCGCTTTTGGAGGAATTGATTGTCTTATAAGCTTTGAAAGTGAGTTGGAAGATATGTACGCTGGAATTTTAATTGCTCTAGAATCGGGAATTGAAATCACGAATTTTGATGGAAACAAGTTCCAAATTGGTGACACAAAAATTACAGCTACAAATAATTACTTAAAAATAAATGTTCTAAAATTATTAACTTAATGTGGAGTTTCACGTGAGTAGAATTAAAATAGCAATAGTGTTTTTGTTTTTTGTTTTTGGAAATGTATTTCCGCAATTTCAAGAGTTTATACAACACCTTTATCAACTTCCAACCGTGGAAGCAAAAAATACCGCAATTGATAGTTTTATGACTTATGCAAAAACTGTTGGAATTCCTTTTGTGGAAGGTGAAAAGGCAAATTTTGTCTATTTTGGAACGGCAACAAGTGCCGCAATTGCTGGCGATTTTAATGGTTGGAATCCCACCAATACCAAAATGACAAACATTAGCGGAACAAATTTTTTCTTCCGAACCGAAACTTTTGAACTTGACGCAAGATTGGATTATAAATTAGTAATTAGTGCCCAAAATTGGATTCTTGACCCGGAAAATCCAGACAGAATTAGCGGTGGTTTTGGTCCAAATTCTGAACTAGCAATGCCAGAATATATCCAACCTTGGGAAATAAAGTATAACCCTTCAATTCCTCACGGAGAGCGAACAAATATAACTGTCCAAAGCATTGCAGTTGGCCGCTCCTACGGAGTTTCGGTTTATTTGCCGCCATCATACAAAACTGAAACTGATAAAAAGTATCCAACCGTTTATTTTCAAGATGGAGGCGAGTACATTACACTTGGCTCAGCAGTTAATATTATAGATAATTTAATTGACAGCAACAAAATCGTAGAAGTAATTGCGGTTTTTGTAACGCCAAATAATAGAAATGAAGAATATGCTTTCGAAAAACGACATCAATATGCGGAGTTTTTTGCTACTGAATTAGTTCCAGAAATTGATTCAAAATTTAGGACATCCAAAAATGCTGCTGATAGACTAGTAATGGGCGATTCATATGGCGGAAATATTAGCGGTCTAATTAGTTACAATTATCCCGATGTCTTTGCCAATTGTGGACTGCATTCTGCGGCTTTTCAACCAAATAATTATGAAGTTTACAATATGATTATAAGTGGTGATAAAAAAGAAATTAAATTTGCTGGAACTTGGGGAACATACGAAGGTCTTGATGCAAATTTGCGAGCTTTTGATTTGCTTATTTCTGGCAAAGGATATTCGTTTAATTGGGCAGAATTTCACGAAGGACATAGTTGGGGTTTGTGGCGTGCCACAACGGATTTAATTTTGCAATCTATTTTCCCAGCAGGCTTTACTACTGTTGGAAAGGAAAATGAAATTCCAGCAGGATTTCAACTTTTACAGAATTATCCAAATCCTTTTAATCCAAGCACTACAATAAAATATAGCCTTAGTTCAGAAACAGAAGTAAAAATTGAAATTACAGATACACTTGGACAAAGAATTAAATTACTGTTTGATGGTATGAAATCGGCAGGAACACATTATATTCAATTTGACGCAAGCAATTTGCCAAGTGGAGTTTATATTTACTCACTAACGGTAAATGGAAAAACGCTTAGTAAGAAGATGGAATTAATTAAATAGTATCAAATGACCATAGTAAGTTCTCCTTTTTTTTGAAATAATTTAAGAACTACTATAGTCATATGACCTAAACTTTAAATAAACCAAAAGTATAGACTACAAGTCCATAGTTTTGGTTACGAATAAAATTAGTTTTTAAAGACCAAATGCCAAACCACAAAAACCAAATAATATCCAAATTTCAATATCCAAACTTTTTTCTTTTTTATGCGTGATTCATTCAAAAATATAGAGTTTGTGTTTTGGTTATTCGTTTTTGTTATTTGTTTGAAATTTATCTTTTGTAGTTTGCTATTTATTATGACAATTTAGGAGATAAAGCGAGATACAATTTAGTGCAAAGTTTTAACTCCTAATGAAATTAATAAAAAAGCCCAATTATAAAATTGGGCTTTAATATTTTTTATTCAACAGAACCAGCTATTGAAAATGATGCAATACCATTAGGTCCACTAACTTTGATAGTAATAGTTGCCGCCGCTGAGGTCATTTCAGCAGGTTTTGAATCAATAAGGACGAAACTAAAAGTAGTATTGTTAAATTGTACATCTGGCATTTTTACTGCAACATCACCTGCAACTTCAGCATCACCCGTTGTAGCTACTGAAACCGAATATTCATTTCCAGGTGCTAATGGATTTCCAAATTCATCCATTACGGTGTAAGTAAACGATTGTGATCCGCCATTTGGCAAATTGAAGGAAGTAGGTGATGCAGTTAAAATCGGAGTTCCAGAAAAAAGAACTCTGGTTTTTGTAGTTATTGACTGTTCATTTTCATTAATTGTGCTAGCATGAATATAAAAGAACCCATCTTTATAAGTGGGATCATTTGGTAATGGATTCCCTGATAATAAAGTAACTCCGGCTATTCCACTGGCATCAGTTAATGCTGAACCTTGAACAACAGCTGCGTCAGATGAAAAATAAACAACAGTACTTGGTTTCACAGGGTTAGTGTACTTATCACCTACTAGTGCGGTTACAATCACTTTTTCACCCAATTTATAATAGTATGGATAATTTACTTGATCTGTTCCAACAGAAAAATGAGTTAGATCAGGCATACCACCATGAATTGCAATATTAACAGGTTTGGATCTTATTGTATTACCATTGAAATCAATTTCAGCAATTACTTGAACAGCCCCTGCAATTGTACCACTTGTTAGATTAACAGTTACTTGACCAGCTTCATTTGTTTTCACTACACTTGGAGCTAGAATTTCTCCTCCATTTGGCTGCGAACCAAATCTGAATGAGACATTAACACTATGTGCAATATCAATTGGAATACCACTTGAGTCTTGAACTTCAAATGTAATTTGAGCTGTTTCTGGGGAACCACTTTCTGTAACTCCTATTGCATCTAGCGTTTGAGAAACAATAAATATTGAAGCTGGCTCACCAGATATTTGATCAATTTTCTTTTCAATTGAGAAAGTGGCAGCCGAAATATCAGAAATGTCATTTCTATCTGCATCACTAACTTTTATTGCGCATAAATCAGAAATAATTCCGGGAACAGGATCCCACGTCCAATTTCCATCGCTTGGAGTGTTTGCTATAAGTTCTTGCCAACTGCCACCATTATTTGCGGAAAATTCTATTCTAACATTTTGTACATATTGAGAAGACCAAGTAATAGGTTTTCTTGAACCTTCAGTAACAATTTCGCCACCATTTGGCGAAATGAGAGTTATAGTTGGTAAAGGTTTAATAGAGAAAACATTGTTACTTACGTCTTCTGGGTTACCGTCTAATGCATCTTTAACTTTAACCAATACTGATGTTGAAACTTGATTCGGAATAGTCCATTGGATTGAACCAGAATTAGTTCTATTTTCTGATATTACTTGCCATGCATTTCCATTATCTACAGAATACTCAATTGTAACCATATCAATATTTGAAGAAGACCAAGTTATTGGATGTGATTCACCGGCTACCCAAACTTCGCTGCCATTTGGAGATGATAAAGTGATTGATTGATTAACTGTAGCAGAATTATTAATTGTAAATGTACCGTTGGAAACATCACTAATGTCAGATCTAGATGCATCACTAATTCTAATCATTCCATGACTAGTTTGAGTAAGAGAAACAGGATTCCATCTATAGAAGCCAGGATCCGTTGCAGTACTTTGAACAAGTGTCACCCATTGAGCACCATTATTACTTGAATATTCAATTTTAATATTTTTCACATTCTGTGTTTGCCATTTAATATCAGCACTTCCACCAGCTTGAAGCTGCTCGCCACCATTTGGATAAACGACTAGAACTTGCCCATCATTTGCTTTGTGGATGTTAAAATACGAATCACTCTCATCCTTAATATTTGAATCGTTAGAAGCTATTACTTTAATTCTTGCTAAAGATGAGGAAGTGTCAGGTGGTGTCCACATATATGCACCAGTAGATTTATAATTTCTTATAATCTCATGCCAAGTAGTTGTGTTATCAATTGTAAAATAAATATCAACGTTTTCAACACCGGCAGAAGTCCACTCAATTCTTGTTGGGGTACCAGAAATTACATCCTCACCACCATTTGGGGAAACTACTCGTAACAATTTATTTTTGGGATGTATAGAAAAAGATGCATCAGATAAGTCAAATATAGTACTATCAGTTGCATGTCTAATTCTAATCTTACATAAGTCCGATCTATCCTGAATACTAGGCACAACCCAATTAAAAAGTCCATTACTTGGAGCATCTGCCAAGATATTATCCCACGTAGTTCCATTGTTCAAAGAATAATCTATAGCAATTCTTTCAACATTTTCTGAAGTCCAAGCTATTTCATAAGGTTCTCCAATTATCCAGTTTTCACCACCATTAGGTGTTAATAATTGCAAAGAATATGATGGTTGTCCTTTAACAGTAAACAATCCACTAAAATCAACAGGTTCATCAAACTCCGCATCACTAATACGCAATCTATATTCAGTTGAAGGAATTGTGAATCGAGTTTCAAAAACGCCAGCAGCACCAGGAGCATTTGTTACCAAATTAAACCATTGGTCATCAAAATGCAAAGCCGTTGGGTCGTAAATAGCATTTGTAGTAGTATACTCAATTTTAATTTTTTCAACATTTTGAGCTTCCCATTCAATTTTATTTAAATCACCTGCAACCCAATTATCGCCACTTTTTGGTTTAATAAGTTTAAGAGTGCCCGCTTGCTTAATTCTAAATGTAGCATTACTTTCATCATTAGGATTTCCATCCACTGCATCACTAATCCTAATTTTAGCTTGAGTGGAATTTACATTAGGAACTGTCCAATCATATGAACCTGAACTTAGCAAATTATTTTCAACTAATGCCCAAGTTAAACCATTGTTGGAAGAATATTCAATTTTTACCTGAGTTACAGCAGAACTATTCCAGGAAATATTCTTTGCAGTATTTGCTTCCCAAAATTCGCCACCATTTGGGGAAACAATTTCCAGACTTTGAACTATCTGATTAGAGATAGATAGATTAGATTCTGAAATATCAGATGGAATTCCATCGTTAGCATCACTAATTTTAATTTTAACTTGGTTTGAATTTACATCAGGAATATTTTCCCATGTATATGAGCCAGAGCTTTCAATATTATTAGCTATCAACTTCCATTCGGCACCCCCATTTACTGTATAATCAATTCTAATTTTTGCAATATTTATTGAGTTCCAAGTAATATTTATACTAGACCCAGATTGTAGTGTTTCTCCACCATTTGGTGAAATTAAATTAATATTTGGCTCTGGTGAAATGGAAAACAATTCCGAACTTATATCGGAAGGGCTTCCGTCACTTGCATCTGAAATCCGAACTCGACAGTTGGTTGCAGCTATGGCAGGAATTTGCTCCCATGAATAAAATCCATCACTTTGGGTTGATTCAACAATAGTGCTCCAGTTAACTCCATTATCTATGGTATATTCAATTTTTACTAAGGAAACATCTTTTGAATTCCAAGATATAATTTGGGAAGTTCCTGCTGCCCAAGTTTCTCCACCATTAGGCGCAGTTATGTTTATCTCTTGTGGTAATGAAGTAAAAATCGAAAAAGGTGTATCGTTAAAATCAAATGGAACACTATCTGCTGCATCGCTAACTCTTATTAAGCATTGTGTCGAATTTATATTTGGAACTAAAGACCAAAAATATATTCCATTATTTGGCGTGCTTTCTATAATTGTATTCCAACTGGCACCTCCGTTAAAACTATATTCTATTTTTACATCTTCAACTGTCTCAACAGATTTAGGAGCTCCTGCTAAAATATTTTTTGAATTGTTACTTTTTAATAAAAGGTTATTAATAATTTTCTTGTTAGAATTTTTAATACTTAGTTTTTCTTTGGTGTATTTTAAATCTGCTCCACCAGGAGTAATATCTAATTTTGTATCCCATTTAATATATTGACCAGAACCTGACAACCATTCTTCTCCGCCATTTGGCAATGTTACGGTTAATAAATCTTCAGGTTCAATTGAAAATGTTCCATCACTTAAATCAGTTACTAAAGCATCATTTGCATCAATTACTCTAACCTTCGCATTGGATGCAGGTGTATTTGGAAGTGGATACCAACTATAAAAACCAGTACTTGGAAAATTAGAAACAATACTAACCCAGTTTAATCCATTATCTAGAGTATAATCTAAATTAACAGAATCGACATTTATGCTTGTCCACTTTATTGCTTGATTACTATTGCCTTTCCATGACTCACCTCCGTTTGGTTGGCTAAGAGTAATTTTTTTTGAAGTACCTACAGCAATAGTAAAAAATCCTTCACTAATCGAATTTAGGGTGCTATCTGCAGTAGTAATTCTAATCCGCCCTTCTGTTGTTGGTGTATTTGGTATAAATGACCAAATATAGCTTTGAATATTATCTACGTTAGAAGCTATTAAATTCCAAGTATCACCATTATTGATTGTATAGTCAATTAATAATTTCTGTGTTGTGTTACTCGTCCATTTTATATTAAAACTGGACGAGGCGAAGAGAGTATCACCACTTTTCGGACTTGTAGTTACAAGAGTTTCTGTACCAGGAGTAACAGGGTTTGTTCCATTTGTGCTATCCTTTAGTTGGCATGAAAACATAAGAACAATTAGAGAAATAATTGTAAACAAAATGATGAATTTTTTCATGATTTCCTCAAATTAAAATAAATTTTTCTTGATATTAAATATTTACAACAACTTTTTTATCTATCCATTTATAATGTAATAAATTACCGAAATGCTTAATGTTATTCAACTATATTATCATTAAGTATTACAATTACCTTTTTTAAAAAATTAATTACTCTTGCAATCAGAAAGTGCAATTAATTCTTAAATCAAAAATTATGCCTTATATAAAATTGCTAATTTGCTAGAAAATAATTGAAACGGTTATGTTTTGAAGTAAATGTTACAGTTTTAAATAATATTTTTACCGAAAAGGAAGTATTTCCCCTCCAAAAAATTGGAGGGGAAATTGAATTATTTTATTTGTTTCAAAAGTTCGTCAACAGCTCGTTTTAATTGAGCATCGTTTCCGGTAACTTTTTCATCTGGGGAGTTATTAACAATTATATCTGGTATTGCTGGAACAAAATCCATATTCTTATCATCTGCTTTTACATACCAACCACGGGAAGGCATTCTAATTGTTGAGCCGTCAATTAAGGTTTTAGAGCCAGTTGAAATTACAGCTCCAAAAGTTGGCACTCCAACAAGAGTTCCAATTCCAAGATTTTTATATGCATGTGAAAATATTTCAGCGTTAGAATAACTATTTTGATTACAAATTGCTATCGATGGCTTTGTCCAAGCTGCAAACGGAAGCCTTTCGCCTATTGGGTAATAATTACGAAAATTCTTTTTCTCTTTTTCCAAATCCTTTGCTGCACCACGAGGAATTGTATAAGCGTGCTGTTTGTAATTTAGGATAGTCATTAAATAATCGGTAGTCCAACCACCGCCGTTATAACGCACATCAATAACAATTGCATCTTTTCCAGAACCCACTGCGGTAAATTCACGCTCAAAGCGTTCAAAACTTTCCATTCCCATTGATTCAATGTGCAAATATCCAATTTTGCCATTTGACCATTTATCAACAAGCTTGCGGTTGTTTTCAACCCATTCATCATAAAGCTGAGTTCGCAGGCTTGCAGTAGGTCTAATTACAATTTCTAAATCCTCACCTTTTCTGTCAATATTTAAAAGTGTTTTTTCTTCTGAAGTATTTGCAAGAAGTGAATAAATATTGGTTCCATTTTTAACTTCAGTGCCATTAACATGTGTAATTATATCACCAGCTAATAATTTACTTTGCTCTCTATCAGCAGGTGAGTTTGGAACAACACGTAAAACTTTTACTCCATTTTTTACCGCAATTAACTCAGCGCCAATTAAACCAGTTTTTTCTTTCTGAAGATCTGTTCGGTCGTTTGCATATCTCATGCCCATGTGACTAGCATTTAGTTCGCCAAGCATTATGTTATACATATCTTGGAAATCCTTTTGAGTAGATGCTTTTAAACACATTGGTTTGTATTTATCTTTTAAATCATCCCAATTATTATTGTGAAAATTTGGGTCATAAAATCCATCTCTTAAAGCTCTCCAGCTTTCTTCAAATATTTGATTTTCTTCTTCGGCAAAGTTTATATCCATTTTACCGTTAAATGGTAATGATTCATCCTTACCGCTTTTAATATCTAATCGAGAAAGTTTTCCTTTTGGTGAAAAATAGATGTACTTAAATTCCTTATCCATTGTTAAGCCCGAAGGATTTTTTCCACCTTTAGTAATTTCTTTAATATCTGTTCCATCAAATTTGATGCTGTAAATATCTTTGCCTTTTTCTGTAAGAGCCGATGCCGTAAAGTATATTGTCTTTCCATCTTTGGAAAACTGAATATCACTTTCATTTCCTTGCAAAGAAGTTACACGCACTAAACGCTCGTAAATCTTATCAATATCAATTTTTATTGGTTCTACTAAAGTTGAATCGGCACCTTTCTTTTTATCTTTGGAAGGTTTCTTTTCTTCATCCGAATATTCCCAATCCTCTTTTGTTTTATCCCAATCTGATTTTTTTAACCACGCAAACCAAATATCCAAATCGCTATTGCTGCGTTGGGAAATAAATCCTAATTTTGATCCATCCTTACTCCAGACTGGAGAATAATCGCCGCGTGGATGCATACTTACATTCACTGGTTTTATGCTGTTATCAACTGGATGAATAAATACTTCGTCATTAAATTCTAAATCACTCAGTGAATAGGCAATCCATTTGCTATCTGGCGACCACGAAATTCCTTCTGGTGTTGCCCATCCATCCAATAAATCCGTTTCATTACTTAGCTCCCCATTTGCTGAAATATCAGCCGCGACAAGCTTTCCTCTTCCAATTTGGTAAATTACTTTTTTATTATCAGGTGAAATTATTGGATTTGATTCATCTTCTTTGGTATTTGTTAAACGAGTAATTTTGTGTTTCATGCTCTTAAATAAATTAGATTCCTTTTTATCGGATGAAACAAGCGAGTACAAATCAAATTGACCATCTCTATCGGAAATGAAAATTAATGTTGAATCATTTACCCAAGCTACATTTTGATCACGATAAGGATGGTTGGAAAGATTTATAGTTAAGCTTTTTTCTTTATCGTTTTCTGTTACAAATATTTCGCCACGTATTACCAAAGATGAATATTTACCATTTGGCGAAACAGAATATTCTGTTAAATCGCCAGAAAAAGATTTGTTTACTACTGGGTCAAACCTATAATCTGAATCAATATTAATTTCAACTTTTTGTGGAGTTCCGCTTCCAAGTTTCATTGTGTAAATATCTGTTCCAACTTCCATTGCTAATGTTGAAGCATTTTTACTAATATTAAAATAACGTGGTCCTGTTTCTTTGAAATCGGTTATTTGCGCAACATCTTTAGCCGCGTTTCCGTTTGCGTCAATTCCAACTTGGTGAATATTGTATTTACCACTGCGAGCACTAATAAAATAAAGTGCATTATCACTTGCCCAACGTGGATAAATATCTTGAACTTCGTTATCGGTAATTTGATTAAATTCTTTTGATTCGGTGTTGTAAATCCAAATTTCTAAATCAGCTGAGCCATTATATTTTTCTCTTTCAACTCTGCCCCAACCTCGAACAAATGCAATAAATTTACCGTTTGGAGATTGAACAGCCATATTTCCAACGGCATCCAAAGCTCTAACTGGAGTTCCGCCATTAACACTTACGCTTTCAATTTCGCCATCCCATTCCACTTGATTAAACAAGCGGCTAGTAGTGAAAAGCAAATTGTTTTGAGACGTAAAATCGGTAATTACATCATTTGCTGAATGGTAAGTTAATCTTGTTGGAAATCCACCATCTTTTGACATTAAGAAAATATCATAATTTCCATAGCGATTGCTCGAAAAAGCAATGTTCTTATCATCATTACTCCAATATGGATTTCCATCATAAGCTTCGTGAATAGTTAAACGCGTTGCTTTTCCTCCATTTGTTGCTACTGACCAGATATCACCTTGAAATGAAAAAGCTAGCTGCGAGCCATTGCTGTTCAATGCTGGATATCGTACAAAGGGTGAGTTGTTTGCAAAAATGGTGAGTGAAATAAATAGTGTTAAAAATAATGTTAGAGTTGTTTTTTTCTTCATAACTAAGCCTTTTTATTAATTAATAACTTTGTTTTTGACGTTTTATTGACATAAAAGTTAGTCAATATTTTTATTAACTGAATATTATTTTATGGAATAAAATACGGATAGTTTTAAAGTTATTTGAAATAATGAGCAATCACTATAAAATAATAAGCTAATTAAAACTTTATTTTTGTATAGAAGGATAAAATTAACTATTATTGAACCCAATACTTTACAATTAAACAATATTTAGAGTGAATATAGAGCGCAATATAAATATAGCAAGTAACAACAAACCAAAACTCCTTTCGGAAATTTTTAATAAGATAAATATAAAATTAAATAACAAAATAGAAACCAGATTAAATATCCACAGCAGTATGCAAAAGATGGTTTCGCACAAAACATTAACTGTAAATGAAATAAATAAATGTGATCTTATGTTTTTTTCTCATACTCAGACCTGTTCACTAGTTTTTATGGTGGATGAAATTCTTTAAAGTTATGTATTTAGTGCAATGTAAAAATATGGAGGTAGTGTGAAGCGAAAATTGTTACTAATATCTTTTATGCTTTTTTTAATTTCATCTCAAATATTTTCTATTGATTGGAACGTTTTTATTCTAAATGGGCATAAATATGTTAAAAAACAAATTGTTTTAGAAGGGGAAACAATTAGGGAAGTATATGCAAATGCGGTAAAGCAAGTTGGATATAATATGGACGAAGTTTATTTCTATACTTTCGGTGGGAAAAACAAACATATTGAAACTGTCGCATTTAAAATTTTCACACAAGAAGTCGCACTAATTATTACCGATTCATCTATAGAATTCATTACTAAAGAAATAGTAAGTAATCATTTATCTGACTTTGATTATTCGTTTTCATTTGGCGACTACGAAATAAAGAACAAATTAAATGATGGAATAAAAAACAGATCATTAGATTATGAATACCTGTCTAGTGTTTTTGAAATATCCAATAATCTCGACAAAAGCATATTAACTATACCTAAAATTGGATATGATTTAATTTTCGAAAATGGTATTTTGGTTTCATATAAACCAAGTGATGGTTTAAATAAATCAGCATTATATTGGAAAAATGATACTCCCCAAACCTTTGAACTATACAAAATTGTTGCACAAAAATATTGGAGAGAAAATTCTTCAATGGTTATCAATGAAATAAATATTCAAGCAGATGCCTGGGGCAGAATGCCTGTCTCCCTTAACAAAGATAAAATTATTGACCTTTTCCGTTCTCCAGAAGGGACTGTGAATTATAAATTATTACAAGTAGTTTATAATAATGAAAAAATTACATTAGAAGAATTTAAACTTATAAATTATGGTCGCTATGAATTAATTAGTAATTTTTCAAGTGCTAATGGATACAAAGAAACAACATATCGAGTTGATAATACTTTTTATTCTTTTTCAAAGAATGGTAACTTCTTAAATAGTTATTCGAGTAAGACAATTGGTAAATAGTAATAAATTAATTTTTAAACTGTAGGTAAAAATGAAAATTGGTTACAGTCTTCTTTTAAGTGAATATATCAATGCAAACAGTATCAACTACAGTGATTGCATAAATTTTCAAATTGTGTGCCCTTCGTGCAAAGAACCTATTTTTAAAGTTGTGCGTGATAGTAATGGAAAAAAACTTCACTATCTTTCTCACTTTGAAAAAGACAAGAGTTATACGGAAAATTGTGAGTTAAGGGTTTCCGAAATTTCTGTAAACCATATTAATTCTAAAAACATTGAATCTCGTAATCAAAGACTTAAATTTTTTCTCAATGTTTTTAAAAACACAATTTACAATACAGAATACTCTAATTCTAAAATTGCTAAAAAACAAATTGACAAAGTTAAAAACACAAAATCATTAGATAAATATAGACAACATTTATATGAACATTCAAAAAAGATATATTCTCAAAACAATAAAAACGATCTTCTCGAACATTTTGAATTTTATGTTAATGAAATAAAAGAATTAGTTGGTGAGTTTTATAAAACTTCTTTTTCAATTGAACAGCAAAAAAAAATAGCATTGGATATTTGGTATCATCTTTTGAGTCCAAAGGCAAAAGAAAACTATTATTTTTTACTAAATCATTCTTATTTGGTTTTAATTTCTCGAATCGAAAAAGCATCAAAAGATAGGACGCTTTTTGATTGGGAAATATACTTGCATAATACGATGAATGAAATTACTATTAGTTCAAAAGACAGAGGAAATGAACTTATTAGTTCGCTGGGTTTATACAAAATCCCACAAGAGACGGATTGGTCAGCAGATAATTTATATGACAAAATGTCAGCAGAAATTTCTTTTGAAATGCTTGGATGTTTATTACGTTTGCCATATTTTGAGATATTAAAACGTGCAATAAAAAAGAACAAAAAAACTAATTAAAAACAACGATTTGCTTTATGAAAAAAAACAAAAACCCTCTTGAATTACTTTGGACTGATTTTGATGAAAAAACCATTAATGCAATCACTTCTTTTGTTGCTGGTAAATATAAAATAACAAAGGAAAATGGTTTGGCTTTGTATATATCTTCAATAGCAATTTCACAATTCATACAAAATCACGAAGAATATTTACCTATAAAGTTTACGGAAAATTTCACCGACGAACTTACAGCAGAATTTGCCAACAAAGCTGAAAATATTTTAGAGGAATTAATAGAGTTAGGTTTGCCAATTTATACAAATTATAGGTAGTTCACACATAACGTTATAAAGGTTTGATACCGAACGGAGCTGAGACATAATCCAGTGCTGAGCTAAGCCGCAACTACTCTTTGTAATTTGCTTTAAGACTTTTTTATTGCTGTTTTATGTTATTGAGGTTATCTCACAGCAATAAATATCAAAAAGTAGAGCTTCGATTAAATGCTATAAGCAAGAAAATATGAAAGGTTGAGCTTCTATTAAATGCTTGAAGTAAGAAAATATAAAAAGTGGAGCAAATATCAACTGATAATTAAAAGAAATATCAAAATGGAACGAATTATCAAATGATAATTACGTGACTAACAGAAAGGTGAAGCAATTTATAAACGATAATTGAGAGAAATATGAAAAAGGGAGCAATTATTAAATATAAAATATCTCACGGATTCAAAAGGAAGCGTTTTATAAATATAAAAAGGAAGAAAAAGCAAAAAGTGAAGCAATTATTAATTGATAATTACAAAACCAACTAAAAGATGGAGCTTTTACTAAACAGTCAAGGTAAGAAAAACAAAAAGTGAAGCTTTAAACAAATGCTACAAGTGTGAAATAGAAGGTGTAATATGCAAAGCAACTTTAACAAAGTAGTTTTCGTTATTTTTATTCTTATAAATTATTTAATAATCGCACAAGAATATGAATGGGAGTCTTTTAATAGTGATACTACGGTAAGTGGTTGGATATCGTCAATTAAAATTGATTCAGATGATACAAAATGGATATGCACATATGGGAATGGTTTAGCAAAATACAACAATGAGACCTGGACTATCTATAATGAATCAAATTCAGATATTCCAAATAATTTATGCTGGGCTGTAAACATTGATGTAGAAGGGATAAAGTGGGTGGGTAGTGGAACCAACAATGGTGGTTTAGTTAAAATAGATGGTGATAACTGGGAAATATTCAATAAAAACAATTCAGGGTTACCAAATAATCATGTACATTCTATTTCTTTTGATAAAGATGGAAATAAGTGGATTGGAACATTACAAGGTGGTTTAGCTGTTTTTAACGATACTTCATGGACAAACTATAATACACAAAACTCAGATATTCCAAGTAATGAAATTTTATGTGTTACAATAGATTCAGAAAATAAAAAATGGGTAGGTACTTGGCATAATGGTTTTGCCATTTTTGATGGGAGTGAATGGATAGTTTACAATACAGACAATTCACCTTTGCCTCATAATACTGTTATAGGTTTTGCAATTGATTCTGAGAATAATAAATGGATTGCTACTGAAGGTGGTGGTTTAGTAAAATTTGATGGAATCAATTGGATAATATTTAACACTACAAATTCTAGTTTAGTGAGCGATGATCTAATATCAGTAGAAATTGACATTAATGGCAATTTGTGGATTGGTTCAACTTTTGGTGGATTAGCATTTTTTGATAAAACAGATTGGAGAATATTCAATAAATCAAACTCTGGGATTAGTGATGATTCACCACTTTGTACTACATTTGATACAAATGGCGATGTTTGGATTGGGACTTGGAATGGTGGAGTTTCAGTATTCAAGAATGGCTTAAATATTGTCTCAGTTGATAAAGTTAGTGATGTTTTGCCACAAGAGTATTTTTTATATCAGAATTATCCAAATCCTTTTAATCCAACGACAAGCATTAGTTATCAAATCCCAAAAGATTGTTTCGTGAATTTAATGGTTTACAATTCTCTTGGTCAAGAAGTTTCAACATTAGTAAATGAATATCAAATAAGTGGGAAATATTCTGTTCAATTCAATGCGACTGGTTTATCAAGTAGTGTTTATTTCTATAAAATAGAGTATGAAAGCTTTACCAAAGTAAAAAAAATGTTACTGTTGAGATAATTATTAAAACAATGGGATAATTTAAGGCTTGCCCCCTATAAAACATAAGTAACATTGTAAAGGATTTATGCCGCTACTTGTAATTTGCTATTAGGTTTTTAGTTGGAATTAATATTTGTTTTATCATTTCTGCTAAACCAAGAAGTTGTAAATCTTCTTCCATACGTGTGAGTAGGATATGTACAATTAATACCTCCGTAATCGTTAAGCGCACAATTTATTGCCAATGGATATTGGGTTTAACATTTTTTTCGGCACATTCTCTTAAATAAAGATTCATCAAATTTTGATAAGGAATATCAATTTCAGAAGCTAATTTTTTAAAGTACTCAACTGTATCATTTTCAATTCTGATTGATATTTGTTTTTTTTGTTTCTTTAGGTAAGGATTTTTAATGGATTTCGAAAAATCATATTCTTTTTTCATTTTATTTCACCTCGTGATAATATTTACTTTCAGATTTTGTGGCTTTTCTAGCAGAAATGATTCTAATAACTTCATCATTTCCTTTATAAGTGTGAACGACGATAAGGAGTTTTAACTTGGCAGAAAGTCCTAAAATAATAAACCTTTCTTCAGTTGCAGAATGTTCGGGATCTGGAATCAATCTTGCATTTTCATCAAAGAAAACAGTTTTAGCTTCTTCAAAAGAGATTTTATGCTTTGTTATATTTGCAAGGTTTTTACTTTCATCCCATTGAAATAAAATGTCGTTCATAAATTCCAAGTAATGATATTATAATTATGTGATAATTTATTAAAAATGCAACTAACAAGCAAATCAACACGAATGCCGTTTTCCAATGGTAGAAGTTGTAAACTTATTGGTGAACGTTTTAATTAAAAATTGTTTTTAATCATTCGTAAAGTGTTCTCAAATAATTTAGTTTAACTAAGCTTTGGCGAAAGTAAATAGCATAAGTTTGCAGTTTTGGGCATCGGGTTATTTGCCACGATGTTACTGTTTGTGGAAATATTAATATTATGCACTTGAATTTATATTGTACCTTTTCTATAATTAAGTACATTTATAGTAGAAATAAATGGATTCAAAAAATATAATTCAAAATGCACTTTCTTTAAGTCCTGCAGAAAGGATTTTTATAATTGAAGCACTTTCTGAAAATTTAAGTGAACCAAATCAAAATATTGAGACATTTTGGAAGGAAGAAGTTGAAAAAAGGTATAACGCTTTCAAGAAAGGTTAAGTATAAACTATTTCTTACGAAAATATATTGAACAAATGAACGTTAATTTCTTGAACCTACGTACATAGAATATCAAGAAGCAATAGAATTTTACAATTTGCAAAGTGAAGGATTAGAGAAAAATTTTATTTTTGAAATTGATAAAACAGTTACTATAATAAAAAATTAACCCAAAAGTACTCGATAGCAGAAAGAGGAGCTTCAATAAATTTTGTAAGTATGGAATAATTAAAAGGTGTATATATGGATCAGGTAATTCTTTCGGATGAAACTCAATTTCCAACAGAAGAAATTATATTTTCTCATATTGGAAAAACTAAAAAACATTGGGATTCTATTTTCAATTACATACACGCAGAATACCCGCAATTTTCTGAATTATGGCAATATTATAACGATGGTAAGGGTTGGCTTCTTAAAGTAACTAAAAAATCTAAAACTATCTTTTGGCTTTCTATTATTCCTAATTCTTTCAGAATTACATTTTATTTTGGTGATAAAGCTGAATCAGAGATTATGAAAAGTGCAATTTCTGAAGCATTTAAAAACCAATTTAAGGAAGGAAAGAGATATGGGAAAATTCGGGGATTAACACTTTTAATGAACGAAGCGCAAAATGTTGAATTTGTTAAAGAATTAATTTCGATAAAATTAAAATACTAAATAATAAATAATTGTGATTAGCAATCTGTGCTAATATGGGCTGTGGGCTATTTGCCAGTATGTATGTTTAATTTGGGAAATGCAATGGGATTAAAATTAACGATTTTAAAAAATAGAGTAATCTCCAAAGGAGTCCTTCGGACAATATAGAAACGAACTTGCCCCGACATACTCGGTCTCACAAAGTGATCACTATGTTATAAGCGTTTGTAACCCAAAAGGTTACTGAGAGCAGTCGAAGTATGGTTACTGAGCGTAGTCGAAGTAAGGTTGAACAAAGAATGGTATAAACACTTATAGAAGTTCTTTTTCTCAATGCTAAAAAAGCTTATGTTAAAGGTATTGCACCAAAAAGAATCGTATATTTGTGTCATAAAAGACACAAAGTCTTGTATAACCGAAAAACTATGATTAAAATATATAAACTATTTGTTGTTGCATTGTTTTTTATGGCAATCTTAAGCTGTGGAAAAAGCGACAAAACCGAAGGAATCAACAAAATGAATAATGAATTTAATAAAGCAAATCATTTAATAGATGAAAAATCACCATATCTTTTGCAACATGCTTATAATCCCGTGGATTGGTATCCTTGGGGCGAGGAAGCATTTGATAAAGCACAAAGAGAAAACAAACCAATATTTTTATCAATTGGATACTCAACTTGCCATTGGTGTCATGTTATGGAACATGAATCATTTGAGGATAGCACAGTTGCTGCAGAAATGAATAAAACATTTGTTTCTATTAAAGTGGATAGAGAAGAGCGTCCAGATATTGATAATATTTATATGTCCGTTTGCCAAATGCTTACTGGAAGCGGCGGCTGGCCTCTTACAATTATTATGACTCAAGATAAAAAGCCATTTTTCGCAGGCACATATTTTCCAAAAGAAACCCGTTTTGGAAGAATTGGAATGATTGAGCTTACACAAAAGATTGCTGAAAGTTGGATTGTTGATAGAGACAAAATTAATTCCTCCGCTGAGCAAATTACTGCCGAGGTTCAAAATCAGCAGAGTGATGTTGGTAATTCCAGAATCACAGAAGAAGCAACGCACAATGCTTATGAGCAATTTAAATTGCGCTTCGATTCTAATTTTGGAGGATTTGGCTCATCTCCCAAATTCCCTTCGCCACATAATTTAACTTTTTTGCTCCGCTATTGGAAACAAACTGGCGATAATAATGCACTAAATATGGTTGAAAAAACTCTTAAATCAATGCGTTTGGGTGGAATTTTTGATCATGTGGGATTTGGTTTCCACCGCTATTCAACTGATAAGGAATGGTTTTTGCCTCATTTTGAAAAAATGCTTTACGATCAAGCAATGCTTACTTCTGCTTACATAGAAACTTATCAGGCAACACAGAATATTGAATATGCAAATGTTGCTAAAGAAATAATTGAGTATGTTTTAAGGGATATGACTTCGTCCGAAGGTGCCTTTTATTCTGCGGAAGATGCTGATAGTGAAGGAATTGAAGGCAAATTTTATGTTTGGAGTGTTGACGAAATTAGATCTATTCTGGATGAAAAAGAAGCTCAATTATTTATCACAACATATAATTTTACACAAGATGGAAATTTTACCGAAGAGGCTTCCAAAAGCGAAACTGGACAAAATATTCCTCATCTAAAAAATGATTTAAGCACCGTTGCAAAAAAAATTGTATTAGATGAATCTGAATTAAAAAAACGATTAGAAAGCATCCGCCAAAAGCTTTTTGATGCTCGTGAAAAAAGAGTTCATCCATACAAAGATGATAAAATTCTAACGGATTGGAATGGGCTTATGATTGCAGCACTTACTAAAACTGCACGAGTTTTGGATAATAATAATTTCAAAAGTGCCGCTATAAAAGCGATGGAGTTTGTTTTAACAAAAATGAAAGATGATGATAGTAGATTGTTGCATCGCTACCGAGATGGTGAGTTTTCTATACAAGCAACTCTTGATGATTATGCTTTTGTAATATGGGGATTATTGGAATTATACGAAACAACTTTTGATATTTATTATCTTAAAACAGCCGTTGAGTTACAAGAAGTCCAAAACAAATATTTTTGGGATGAAACAAATTTTGGATATTTCTTAACTGCGAGCGATGCCGAAAAGCTTTTAACAAGAAGCAAAGATATATATGATGGCGCAATTCCTTCTGGCAATTCTGTTTCGTTTAATAATTTATTAAAACTTGGAAAACTTACAGCAAATAGTAATAATGAAAATATGGCTTCACAAATGAGCATATCTTTTTCAAACAGCGTAAATCGTGCACCGAGTGGAACAACAATGATGTTGCAAGGAATTAATTTTGCTCTTGGAAATTCTGCCGAGGTTATTGTAGTTGCTGAAGAAGAAAATAACGCTACTAAAGAAATTATTCAAAAGTTAAATCAATTATTCATTCCAAATAAAGTTGTTCTGTTCAAAACAAAAAGTAACCAAACAGAACTGGCTGAAATTGCTCCATTCACAAAAGATTACGAAATTGAAGCTGGAGAGCCTTTAATTTACGTTTGTAAAAATTATAATTGCAATCTTCCAACAAGTGAAATAAAAACCGCTCTGGAAATGTTAAATTATAAGTAGATATTTTTATAAATCCTACTTTCTAAATATTGTGACCAATAAAAAGTTGTGTAAAAAAACAACTATTAGTTTTGGTTTTAAATCTTTACTTTTATTTCGAATATTATATATTAGAAATAAAAATTATTGAAATATGCTAACAAAAGATAAATTACCACATATTATAAGTCTAGTTGACGATGAATCGGAAGAAGTTCGCGATTATGTGCTAAAGGATTTGAACGATTACGGCACCGATTTAGAAAGTGATTTAGTAGAATTTTCCGATATACTCAATCGCAAAAATCTGCATGCAATAAAACCAATTATTGAAAAAAATCGCAGAGATTGGCTATTAGCGAACTGGAAAAATTGGTATACCGCTTTTTCTGAATTAGAAAAAATTGAAATTGCAATGAACATAATCTCCAAATTTCAGCTTGGAGTATTGCAGCCGTTTTCACTTAAATCAAAGCTTGATATAATTGCTGGAAATTTTTTGAACCTTTATCCATACGGTAATGAACTAGATCTTTCATATTACCTTTTTCAAGTATTGGATTTAAAAGGCAATAAAGACGATTACTATAATCCTCTGAATTGCAATCTTTTTTATACATTTGAAAGTGGTTTAGCACTTCCAATAACTCTTGTGTTAATTTATATTTTAGTAGCAGATCGTATTGGGCTAAGAGTTGTTGGGTGTAATTTTCCTGGTCACTTTTTAGCTAAAATTGATATTGATGGTGAAATGCTATTAATTGACTGTTTCAACGAGGGTAGAATTGTATTTGAATCCGATTTGAACGAATTATCAGAAGAATCGCAGTTGGCACTAATTACAATTATTAATACTCCTCTTTCAGCTCGTTCTGTAATTAAGCGTGTATTAAGCAATTTAATAAATGCTTATAAAGAAAAAGGAGACGTTGTTCATCAACAATTTTTTAAGGAGCTAATGCTCTCAACTCCTTTGCGATAATCTAAACTTCTTATATTATTTTTTACTTTTCTTCATAAATATCAAATTCTGTATCACTTGGACGAAGTTGGTCATACAATGAACTTAATGAATTAAATGCCGCTTGACTTCCCCTATGAGCAGCTCTACGATAATAATTTGCAGCTTCTGCTTTATTCTGTTTTACATTTAATCCTTTTTCATAACAATAGGCAAGAGCAGCTTGTGCAGATACAGATCCTTCATCGGAAGCTTTTTCTAATATTTCAATATACTTTGAGTCCGAATCACCAAACTGTATTTTAGCAAATGCAATTCTAACTTTTGCTTCAACACTACCAAGTTCAGCAGCAATGTTCCAATATTCTATTGCTAACTCTTTATCCTGCTTAACTAATGTTCCAGAATAATAACAAAGCCCTGTTTCAATTATTGAATAAATGTGTTTCTTTTCAACACCTTTTTTAAGCAATTCAAGTGCTTGTTCATCAGAAAGTTGATAATCGAGCCCAAGTGCTGTTAATCCTGCCCAAACGTAAGTAGCATCTGGATTTTCATTATCGGTTTCCTTTTTTAGCAAATCGAAAAATGATTTACTTTGACTCAATTTTATTAAATATTCTGCTGCCTTACGCGAACCTAGTCTGTATGCATGAATATAGTTTACAGCAGCTTTAATATTATTTTGGTCAACTATTACACCTTCTTGAAATGCACGTGCTGAAATTAAAAGTGCTTCAGGACTTCCTTTACTAACTGCATAATTAATAAGTCCTATTCCTGAAGTATCGGAAGATTTAATTGAATCGGCAAATTTGTTAACGCCCAGCATTGCTTTTAGTTCTCTGTTATTTTTTTCTAAAATCATATTAAGGTATTTACGAGTATCCTTTTTTGAAACCGTATCTTTTTCCAGATTTATAAAATCAAGTTCCCAATCCTTTCCCCAAACTGCTGTTTGCGAATTTGGTTCTACGGAAGCAACCATTGCTGGCGAAGAAGAGTTAATTGTTTCATCACCTTCATGTGTTTTTTCAGGAAGTTCAATTCCCATTTTTTGAAATTCTTTAACAGTTTCCTTTGCTGGTTCAAAATTTTGATCGGCAGCTTTTTTTATCCAATAATATGCTTCTGTATAATTTCTATTAATAACTAAATTATCTGTTAAAAATATTCCATAAACAAATTGAGCCTCCGGCATTCCATTTTTTGCAGCAGCCTTAAAATAATTATATGCTTCAAACGGATTCCATTCAACACCGATACCATTGTTAAGCATAATAGCATAATTAAACCAAGCAACTGTTAAATTTCTTTTTACTGCCTGTTTAATAAAATGAATTGCGCGGGCTGTATCTTTAGGCATTCCTTGTCCAGTTAAATAACGTAACCCAAGTTCGTGTTGCGCAAATGGATCTCCACTATTAGCTTTATTTTGCAATATGTATGCTGTCATTAGTGGATATGTTTGATATTTAGGCATTAATAATGGATATGTGTGATTATAAGGCCATTTTTGCTTAATAGCTTTACTAATTGTAGTATCTTGGTTTTGTGCTGATACACTAGCAGAAAAAATAAAGATTAAAGATAAAAATATTATACGCAAAACTAATTCCTTGATAAATAAAAAAACCACTAGATATTTAATGATATAATTATCTATCCGCAAATTATGATAGTGTAATTATTTTAGCATTTTACAAAAAGAAGTTAAATTTACGCCATGGTTTGATGTGTATGAAATAGAATCCATAAGATTATCAATAATAAAAAGTCCCATTCCGCCTTCAGGTGCAGTTGATAAATCATCTGGGTCAAATTGAAGTTGAGGTTTATCAAAATTGGTTCTAGCTATTCCTGTTTCCAAAATACTGATTTCAACTTTTGATAGTGAAATGCTAACAATAATATCAATATTTTCACCAGCTTTTTCGAGGTAGGAATGCTCTATTGAATTGTTAAGCGCTTCCATTAAACATATAAGAATTGGGTCTATAATTTCCGAACCAATTCCTTCCTCAACCAAAAACATTTTAATTTTTCTTGATACTAGCGAAATGTTATGATACTCGCTGGTGATCGAAAATTTACTGATAGCCATAATTCGATTATAATTTTTATTGAGTACTAAAATATAGATAATTGTTAATAGTTGAAAATATTAGTGAATATATTTTAGGTCAAATGTACAAATTTCTCTACAGATTTAAATGGCATTAAAAATTTGAATAATTTAAAAATATTGTTTTAATGCCCAAAAATTACACTTTTCATAATGGCACTGTCTTTGAATAGAAAGCGGACAACAAAAATGGAGTGAAAATGAAAAAATTATTACTACTTATCTTTTTAGTTCCAATATTATTATTTGGGCAACACAATGGAGCTGCAATTAATTTTGGTTATTTTAATCCTTCCGCAACTGATGGTGGATTTATGCTTGGGTACAAAGGTGAAAAATTTGTTGATAGAAATCTTAGTCTTGGTTGGAGTGTTGGTTGGTTTCACAAGCAATATGTTGACCAAGTTTTGCTTAGTGAAGCTGAAAAATATTATGGCGTTCTTGATGGCTCAATAACTGAGAAAAAGGCTACTTCAAACATGCATTCGGTTCCTATTATGGCTTCACTTACATCCTATTTTCCGTTATTGCCAATTGTAGATGCATTTGTAACCGGAAGTCTCGGTTTTGAAGGTCTTTTAATTTCATACAATAATCTTCAAAACGAAAATGACAATGAATTGAAAACCGCTTGGGATTTTGCTTGGGAAATAGGTACTGGAATTTCTTATAAGTTAGGAAACCGATCTGATTTTTATGGTGAAATTTCTTATCACAATTCTAACCCAAGTTGGAATTTCAAAGTAAATGATCCAAATACTGGGGTGTCTAAATCTTTAGAACAATCATTTGACATGAGTGGTGTTGCAGTAAAATTTGGATTCAAATTTCTTTGGTAATATTGCCTTATAACCCAATGTTGTCAACTTAAGAAAATAAATGTGGCTAAAGCCATTATAATTTTTGTTTTTCTAAAATCCGTTTACTAAAGAGGCTGTGTGAAAAATAAAGAACTCACCCTAAATCCCTCTCTTAAAAAGAGAGGGACTTTTAAAAAACTGTGAAAAACAATGATTTTCCACCCCTTCTCTTTATAAGAGAAGGGGCCGGGGGATGAGTTCTAGTGCTTGACTTAAAATTATCACACAGCCTCTAAAGTAAACGGCAATTACCGTCGCTTTTAAGCGACTGGATAAAAATAAATAGAGAGAAAATGGCTTTAGCCACATTTGAAATGATGAATAGTCTTAAGTTGACAGCACTGCCTTATAACTAGAGGGCTATCCGACACCGTGTACAATTATTGTGGGAATTTGAAATGTGAGTTTCCACAATAATTTTTATTCAAAACAATAATCCCAGCATTTTATTATATTCCTCAATAAGAATTTAAAAAACAGAAAGGATATTTTATGAAATATTTTATTATCATCTCATTATTTGTAAGCACTTTTATTTGTGCACAAGATATGGACAATATGAGAGAGTATTATTTTGTTGAATTATTACGAATTCCAAATAGAGCAGTTCTTGATAGCACAACAATTGCAAATATTCAAACTGCTCATTTAAATAATATTGATAGTTTATATAAAGCTGGAAAACTTGTTCTTGCTGGTCCTTGGCGATAATAAAGGTGGTGGAATTTTTATTCTTAAAGCAAGTTCGTTGGAGGAAGCGACACAAATGTGCGAATCTGACCCAGCAATAAAAAATAAACGACTTAATTACACAATTAGACCTTGGTGGACCGATAAAACTTCGTTTACTGCTGAAAAATAATATTGCTATTTTTTTAATTCAAAATCAATTGCCACAGGCATATGGTCTGAAGGATATTTTGAATCAATTTGTTCATCAATTATTGAGTGGTTAATTACTTTAATTTTATCAGAAACAAAGATGTAATCAATTTTATCCCCAGATGTAATATTATTGTCAAATCCATTAAAAGTAATATTTGTTCCATAATTATTAGCAGTTTCAAATTGTGCATCTTTCAGCAAACCTGAATTAACCAAGGTTTTATAGCCTTCAAATTCAGACGTAAAATTAAAATCACCCAAAAGAATAATTGGTAGATTTATACTTAATTCCTCAATTTTGATTAACAGCAACTTTACACTTTCATTACGAGCGACAATGCCTTCGTTATCTAAATGTGTGTTCATTACAAAGAGTGAATCCTTCAATTTTTTATCAATAATAATTGCCCAAGTTGCAACTCGTTTATAACTAGCATCCCACCCAAAAGATGAAGTATCTGGAGTTTCTGATAGCCAAAATGTTCCATTATTTAAAATGTTGTATCTATCTGAAACATATAACGTACTAAATTCACCTTCTTTAATGCCATCATCTCTTCCAACGCCAATTTGCTTATAATTAGTAAATTTCTCTGATAAAAATTCTACTTGTGATAGAAGTGCTTCTTGTACACCAAAAATATCTGGGTTTTGATTCAACATCACTTTTGCCAAATTTTCTTTTCTTAAATCCCATTCTTCACCGGGATTATTATTGGCATAACGAATATTATATGTCATAATACTTTTGCTATTGTTCTGAGCGGTTGAAAATGACATGGATGCCAAAACAAACAGGATTATATATCTAATTTTATGCATTTATTCCCAAAATATTATTGTTAAAAAAAGGGAGCCAGAAATTACCGACTCCCTTTTATAATTGCTTGATTATTTAATTAAAATCATTTTTTTACTTTCATTAAAGCTACCACTTTGCAAACGATAAAAATAGATTCCAGAAGTTAGATTGGAAGCATCAAACTTCACTTCATAATTTCCAGCTTTTTGTTGCTTGCTTATAAGTGTTGTAACTTCACGTCCAAGAATATCGTAAATTTTTAACTGTACATTTTGCATGGACATTCCATGGAATGTCTCTGCAGGAATTGAGTACTTTATGGTTGTACTTGGGTTAAATGGATTTGGATAATTTTGCGATAAACTATATGATGCAGGAATTGTTTCTTGTTTTTCACTAGCTGTAACAATATCCCCGTTATAAAGTGATTTAACTTCTTCTGGAGTTAATCCTCGATTATAAATTTGCACATTATCTATTGCGCCATTAAAATAATTACTTCCATCTTGACCAATTCTTGCAACTTGACCATCTTTTACCAATCCAGTTATGCCTGTATGAACATCTTTTAATTCTCCATTAAGGTATATTAAAGCTTGTGTTCCATCATAAACACCAGTTATATTGAGCCACTCACCTTTTGTTAATGCAGCTTCTGGAATTCCAGGTCTTTCAGCACCGTTAGCAGTTGTAACTTTAAATCTTAGTTCTTTATTTCCTTTATCCTCGTACATTACATATCTATCTTGCGGTGCATCATAAATAGGTCCAACTCCAGTTGGCATCTCAGTTGGCAAGTAAGAAAGATTTACCCATAATGATATTGTAACTCCTTCCGAAGCCATATCTAAGGATGTACTTTGGGGTACTTCTACAAAGTCGCTAACTCCGTTGAAAAACAATGCATTTCCAAATTTTCCATCTGTAAAAGTTGGGTTTTTAACTTTACCATTATTTGTTCCAAAAACATCAAATGTGGTTGTGTCTTCAACTTCATCAAGTGGCCAGAAACTTACCAAAGATTCAAAATATGAGTTGAAAATAAAAGATTTTTGAGAATTGGCCTCAATAACATTACCAGCTATTGACATATCTTTAATATTACTGATTGCTAAAGTATATGATTCACTTGGTGTTAAATCTGAAACAGTGAGAATAACATTTTTATTATCCGCTGATAGTTTAATTTCGTTTATTGTAATGCTATTATTTATGCTATAGTTATTTAATAAAAGAGCAGATTCACTTTCAACAACTTCATTAAAATTGATAAATACCTTATTTGGCTCTCCTGTTGTCCTCATACTTAATAATTCTGGAGAAGTTACATCAGTCTCTGTAGTAACCATAATATCATTGCTAAAATAAGGACTTGCATTTCCATTTCCATCAATAGCTTGTACTCTATAATAGAAAGTTGTCAACTCTTCTCTAGTTTGATCAGAATATCCTGTAGTGTCTTTTACAAAACTTAATAATGTTGTTGGAGATGCAGTTGTATCTCTATAAAGATTAAATCCTGATAATCCAAAAAGCGGATCATGAACATCATTCCAAGAAAGATTAACAGTGGTTTCATCAACACTTGAAACTGCAACTGTTGGAGTTTTTATCCCAGAATAAAGAAATGCAACTTCTTGGTCAGTTAAACCTCTATTGTAGATTTGAACATTATCGATTTGTCCACTAAAGTAATTAGTTCCGTCTTTTCCAATACTAGCAACTTGGCCAGGTTTAATATTTCCTGTAATGCTATGACTATCCATGAGCATACCATTTAGAAATATTTTTGCTTCCGATCCGTTATATACACCAGTAACATTAAGCCATTCACCTGTTGTTAATGCATCTGCTGGAATTCCAGGTCTCTCAGCTTTTACAGTTGTTGTTACTTTAAATCGTAATTCTTTATTCCCTTTATCTACATATATAACATAATTATCAGTACCTGAGTCATACAATGGTCCAATACCATAAGGTTGATCAGCTGGTAAGAAATCGAGCATAACCCAAAATGAAACAGTTACTGCATTAGTATCAATATCTAAACTAGCAGAATTTGGAATTTTCACATAATCATCTATAGCGTCAAATCTAAGACTATTTCCACTTTTACCATTCGTCCATTCTGTACCATTTTTTACAAAACCATTGTTTAGATTATTCCAATCGTTTGCTAAAGTATCAATTCCTTCATCAAAGCTCCAATAACTTATTAGTCCTGATGGAAAGCTCTTGTGAGTTAACTCTATTTGTGTATTCTCAAGAATTTGGTTAGGAATGTCAGCCAGATCTTTTATTTCATTTATTGTAACTGTATAAATTGTATTTTCTGCAAGAGGTGAAGTAGTTAGAATTACAGTTTTTCCATCTACTGATAATTGAGCCGATTGAATGGTAGTGCCATTATCGATATTATAATTACTTTTTACTTCAGCAGAAAGTTTTTCAATTTCTTCATTAAAATTGATAAATACATTATTATTTGCACCTAATGAATTCACTCCTAAAACTTCAGGAGAAATATCATCTATGTATGAACTTATAAAACCAGTATGTAAATATTCAATTTCTTCAAGAGATAATGCTTTAGCAAACACTTGAATATTATCAATTGAACCCTCAAAAAATGATCCAGAACTTTTACCAATAATTGCAACTTGACCAGTATTAACTGTTCCAGTCAAATTATGCGTATCTATTAATACACCATCAAGATAAATTGATGCAGTAGCGCCATCATATACACCAACAATATTAATCCATTTGTCAGCAGATAATTGTGAAGAAGGGATACCTGGTCTTTCGGCACCAGCACTGGTAGCTACTTTAAATCTTAATTCATTATTTCCTCTATCTTCATAAATAACATAGTTATCTGTATCAGAATCAAATAGTGGACCATAGCCAGTTGGTAAATCAGATGGCAAATAAGCTAATTTTGTCCAAAGTGAAACAGAAACTTTATCGCCATTTATATTAAGCGAAGTTGAAGCTGGAATTTCCACATAATCATCCACTCCATCAAATTTAAGTCCGTTACCTGTATAACCGGATGTCAATCCAATTTCACCAAACGTTGTTCCATTATTTGAGGAACCAGAATTATCTGTGATTGTCGTACCAGATACTTCATCAAACTCCCATGCACCAACAACATTTCCTAAATAACTATTATATGTAAATTGAAAAAATAGAGTATCAATTATCATATTCTGGTTTGCTGATAAATCCTTAATATTAACCAATGAAAGTGTGTATTCAGTTGCATGTGTTAAATCTGATGTGGTTAATATTACTGAGCTTGAATCAACAGATAACACAGCTTGATTAATAGTTATTCCATTTATGCCATAATTTGCAACATCTTCAGCAGATGTTTTGTCTAGTCTTTCATTAAAAGCAATAATTATCTTAGTTGCTAAACCATATGCTGATATTACTTTTACTTTTGGAGCTTTTAAGTCTGTACCAGTAACGGCAATAACTTCGTTACTAAAACTTTCACTCGAAATTCCGGCATAGTTAACAGCTTTAACTCTATAATAAAATGTTTCCTCTTCTTTAAGTGTTTCATCTATATAAGTTGTCTCACCTTTTACAGTTGTCAACAATTCAGATGCATCAGACAAATTACTTCTATAAATTTCATAATGAGATATTCCACTTTCATCATCAGTAGCTTCCGACCAACTTAATTTAACTTTTGTATCAATTACTTCAGGTTCATTTAGGACTACTGATGAAGGAGCAGTTAAATCCAAAACTGAAAATGCAACAATTGGATTGTCTGTAGTTACAGCATCATAATTGTTTGCAATAAGCGCCTGAATTTCCGCAGCACCGTTTAAGGTCCATCTGTTAACTTTAACATTTTTTGCATGCGCCAGATTTATCAAAGCAGGAGTTAAATCGCCGCCAGATCCAACCCATTCCGCATTCATTGCACCCATATTATTAATCATAGTTTCAGTAATACTTCCAGCAAATAATTGAACATCTATTTCTGGAGCTATTGATATGGATTGAACAACCTGAGTAAAATTAAAACTACTTATTATTACTCTGTTTTCCATTTTTTTCTTTCTAACCAAATCTATAACCTTAGCAACAATTGTGGCCTCCGTAGATTTAATTTCAATAACTACTCCAATTTCATATGGAGCATTAATCGCAATGTCTAAAGCTTCTGATAGTAACGGAATTTTTTCCCCTGCAAATAGAGGACTAAACCAAGATCCAGCGTCCCAAAGACTCAGTTGAGCATAAGTCATCGAATTAATACTTCCTGTTCCATTTGTAGTTCGATTGATTGTATCGTCATGCATAATTACTAATGAATCATCACTAGACAATCTAACATCAAGTTCATAATAATGAGCACCGATAGCAACTGAATTTTGGAAAGCCCCAAGAGTATTTTCAGGTGCTAATGCAGCTCCACCACGATGGCTTATAATTGAAAAATCTTGGGAAAATACTTGGATTGAAAATACCAAGATAAATAATAATGTTTTTTTCATTGTAACTCCTTTAAATGGGCAAAATAAGTTCTAACTATTAAAGTGTATTATTGACATTTTAATATAGAATGTGGTAAATTACTTTAATAATTAAGGTTAATCAATCGCACGAATGTGGTATAATGCTATGGAGAAATTTGTTTTAATTTGCTAGATAATGTTTTCTTTGAATACTTTTGTAACAACTCCTGATCTTGAATGAACGTGGAGTTTATTATAAATATTTTTTATATGTGTATTAACAGTATGAAAACTTAAAAATATTTTATCGGCTATCTGCTGCTTTGTTAATCCATCAACTATATATTGTAATATTTCACGTTCTCTATCAGTTAATCCATAATCACTTTTCGTTTGCTTAAAAGAAGAAAACATTTTAAGAACTTTGTTTGCAATTAACATGTTCATTGGAGCACCACCCATTTTTACTTCCTTAATTGAGGAAATTATTTTTTCTGGGGATGAATCCTTAAGAAGATAACCAGAGGCACCTGAACATAGCGCATCGAATAATTTATCATTATCATCATAAACGGTTAATATTACAATTTGAATATCAGTAGAAATTTGTTTTAATTTTCCAATACATTGAATTCCGTTAATCCCGGGGAGTCCAATATCAAGTAATACTACATCAGGTAATTCTTCTGGACTGAAGTTTTTTATAGAATCTTCACACATACTAAAAACTTTTAAACATTTCATTCCAGATGTATTATTTATCAATTTAGATATAGTATTGCTGTAAGCTAAATTATCTTCAATTAACCAAACATTAATTGGAGAGTTTTGAATTTTTTTTTCTCTTTTCAATTATATACCTATATCTATTTTTTAGCCATAAATTCTATTTTAGTTCCAGAGCCAATAACACTAATAATTTCTGTTTTCCCACCTATTTGTTCAGCTCTTTTCTGAATATTAATTAATCCACTCCTTCTTTTTAGAGTTTTGTAATCAAAACCAATACCGTTATCAATAATAATCATTTTGAATGTTTTAGGTAGAGTAATTATTTCAATTTTACAATTTGTTGCTTTTGAATGGATGCAAACATTTGTAAGAATTTCTTTATAAATTAAAAATATATTCCTTTTTGCCTCTAGATTTAGGCCTGAAAGATTTATTTCTTTTGTGCAATTAAAACTCCAATCAATTTCTAAAAGAGAATTTGCTGCAGTTTCTTTCATTTTTAATACGATGTCTTCACTCCACTCATTTTCAGGATTTATAAACCATATTATATCTCGCATTGCTTGCATAGTATCTAATGAAGTTTTCTTTATTATTGATAATTGCTCCCTCTCTTTCGGTTTTATTTGATCATTTTCCATTAATACTTGACTCTCTACACATATACTACTAAGACTACTTCCAATTTCATCGTGTAAATCTCGAGAAATATTTAGCCTTATCCTCTCTATCTTTAACAATTGATTTACTCGATATTTATAAATAGAAAATCCAATAGCACTAATTATGAAAATCTGTAATACTCTGAACCACCAAGTCATCCACCAAGCTGGATTAATTACAATAGAAAGATTTGTTTCTTCACTCCAAATTCCATCTGCATTAGATGCTTTTACAACAAATCTATATTCTCCAGGCTTAATATCTGTATAACTTGCAACATTACTTGGTTCCGACTTAATCCATTCATTATCCAATCCATTTAATTTGTATAAATAATTGTGCTTAATCGATGGGATAAAATCCAAAACTAAGAATTCAATTGAAAAAAAGTTTTCATAATATTCTAATTCAATAATTTCATTCTGGCTTAACAATTCCATATTTCTTATTTCTTTATTGTTTACCTTAAATGAAATAAATTTAGCAGGCATTGCAACTGAATCTACACTAATAGAATTTGGATAAAAAGAAACAAACCCATTTATACCTCCAAAATACATTTTACCGTTTCTATTTTGGAAATACGCATGCCAGTTTAACTGATTGTTTATTAATCCATCTAATTTATCATAAATCCTAAAGTGCTCGGTTAATGGATTAAATTTTACTAATCCTTTCATTGTACTTATCCATAAAAATCCATTTTCATCTTCCAGCA
Organism: Bacteroidota bacterium; assembly: GCA_018818165.1. GTDB lineage: Bacteria > Bacteroidota > Ignavibacteria > Ignavibacteriales > Melioribacteraceae > 1-14-2-50-31-20. The sequence continues at coordinate 269,494 of JAHISP010000084.1, forward strand.
TTCCGAATACCACATCATTAGGTAACCCATTTTGGGTTGTGTAGTGAAAAAATATTCCTTTCTCAACATCCATTTTATTTAATCCACCACTATGAGTTCCAATCCAGATGTTTTTCTGCGAATCTTCAAATATTGAAATCACTTTGTTAGAGCTTATGGAACTGCTATTCACTTTTTCAGGCAAGTAATGGTTTATTAGTTTACTTTTGGGATCATACATGTAAAGCCCATCTAACCATGTACCAATCCAAATATTATTGCGAGAATCTTTATAAAGTGCATTTACCGAAATTAATTCGGGCAATAGATTAAGTTTTGAGTTTAATTCAGGTTTGAATCTTGAAAATCGTTCTCTTTTGCTATCAAATAACTCCAAAGATTCGTTAGTTCCAATTAAAAAAAAGTCATCCTCAAGTTCAATAATTTGATGAACCCAATTAGATTTAATGCTAAATGAGTCAAGAGGATTAACTAAATAATGGTCAAATTTATTTAAATGTGGATTATATCTATTTAATCCGGCATTACTTGTACCAATCCAGAGATTACTTTTTTTATCTTCATATAATATCACTACATCATTAGAGCTAGGACTATTCTGTTTATTAGGATTATTTACAAAATGTTTGATCTGATTATTATTTAAATCAAAGCTATTAAAGCCACCTCCACCGTAACCAACCCACAAATTATTTTTCCCTTCAAAAATACTGCTTACAACTCTTCCTCCTATTGAGGAATTTCTTAAAGGGAAATATTTATATTGAAAGAAATTCTTTGTTTCAGGTAGTTTATTTAATCCATCTTCCGTACCAACCCAAATATTATTTAGATTATCTTCGTAAATCCATCTTATTCTATTGTTTGTTAAAGTAAATGAGTCATCATCAGAATATTGCAAAATTATTTTCTCAGAGTAAATATTGTTTTTCCCAGTAAATAAATATATCCCATTATAGCTATATGTCCCTGCCCAAATTCTTCCCCTTGAATCCGTAATAATTTTCCTAAAAGTAAGATCATTAAAATATTTGGTATATGATTTATTCTCAATATTAAATTCAATAATTCCACTATTTGTACTTAACAAATATATTCCATTTGTTTTTTTATGAATGTCCCAGATAAGAGTTGAATTAGCATCATTTTTCTTTTCAATATCAAATAAATATTGCTCAAATAAATTAGTTTTTAAATTATATTGGAAAAGCCCTTTTTCCCATGTCCCAATCCATAGAAAATCTCCTAATTGTGTTATATATGTAATATTATCTGAAGGGAAATATATATCAGCATTTGGAAGAGTGCTGAAATTAGTTAGTACCTTTCTGTCTGCACTTAATTTATTCATGCCTCCTGTTAATGTTCCAATCCAAATGTTTTTAGAGTTATCTTCAAATAAACATTGAACATAATCATCATTTTTATTTGGAAAATCAAAGCTGGTAAAATTTTCGTATTTAGAATTGTACATACAAAGACCACCACCCCAAGTGCCAACCCAAAGCTGCTTTTCTCTATCTTCGTAAAGTGACATAACATAATTTTGAGGAAGTGATGTTGTATCAGAAAAAACATGTTTAAAAACCTTAAATGTCTTTCCATCAAATCTATTAAGTCCATCCTTTGTAGCTATCCACAAAAAGCCATCACCAGTCTGTAGAATAGAATTTATACTATTGTTAGATAATCCCTGATCAATAGATATCCTTTCAAACTCTAGTGAAGTAACTTGAGAAAAAAGAGACGTACTAAAAAATAGAAAAATGAAGAATATTATTTTAACTTTTGTTTTTCTCACTCTATATAAATATTAAATTTGATTAAATAAATACTCTACAAATTTATGTGTCCCGACGAGCAATGCTGCATAAATTATCATGCTGGAATGAAGTTTTTCTTTCAGATCATAGTATCCATACTTTTTTAATGTTTTTATACCAAGTATTAACGGAATCCTTATTATCACATAAGAGTAAAAAATACATAGATTGTAATAGCTTTGACTATCTTCAAAATGCACCTAATTATAAAATTATTTTATAAAAAAGTTTATTTCTTTTCATAAACTCTTACATATTCCACTTCCATTTTTGCTGGAAGACATGAATTATCGATACCTTGAGCGCCACCCCAAGCACCGCCGAAAGCTAGATTTAATAATAAATGAAATCTTTTATCAAAAGGCCATTCAGCCGAAGTTTTGTGTTCATTGGAAAAGCTAAAATACTTTTCATTATCAACCAAGAAATCAATTTTTGTTGAATCCCAATCTATTGAATAAACATGAAATTCAGTTGACGCAGTAGGAATTATAATCTGATTTGATTTTTGAGTACCGATTTTGTGATTATATGCTTCAGTATGAATTGAACCATGAATTCTATTTTGGTCATATCCTACATGTTCCATAATATCAATTTCACCACTTGCAGGCCAACTGCCATATTGCCAATCGGTTGAAAGCATCCAAATTGCAGGCCAAGTACCTAATCCAGTAGGTATTTTAGCTTTAACGTCTATTTTTCCATAAAGCCAATCGCCTTTTTGGCGTGTAACTAAGCGGGCAGAAGTATATTTTATTGCAGCATCTTTATAATAATGAGCTTCAATTTCAAGTTTACCATCTTTAACTCTTACATTAACTGGATCGGAAGTATAATACTGAAGTTCATCATTTCCCCAACCACCTCCGCCAGTTTCATAACTCCATTTGGCTTCATCAAGCATTCCATTTACATCAAATTCATCATTCCAAACTAAATTATAACCTTCAATACTTGTTGAATCTTTTACTTCTGTTTTGGGCACATTTACGCTATTGTCATTATTGCAACCAAATACAAAAGTGGAAAGAAATATTAATACTAAAGCTATGTTTTTTGATTTCATTTTTATCTCTTTTAATTTAATATTTAATATTTAATATTACCCCAAGTTGTAAAAATAATACAACAAGTGTTGGGTTAATTAAGTATAATTTCTACAAAAATAAGGATTTTTGTCTTTGTCATTTCTCCTCCAACATCTTTTGTTAGAGGACAAATCTCGCACAATTTGAAAGATTTCTCTTCCGACAAAAAAAGTCGGAAGAGAAATGACAGATTCATTAATTTGCAGAAACTCTAGTAAAGTAAGTAAATACTAATATTGTCATTTCGAAGGAGCACTTTGTGCAACTGAGAAATCTAATTATGTGCGGAGTTAAGATTTCTCACCCCAACAAATTACGTTGGGGGTTAGAAATGACATTACAAACGTAAAGCAACACTAAAAAATTATTACCAAAAAATTGAATAAAGAACTACAAGCAGAACTAATATTGCGTATGCGCTAATATTAAAAACAGAATCTGTAACAAATAATTTACCTTCCAATTGAATGCCTTTTGGATCATCAACTGAAACAGACGTAGTCATGCTAACACCAGCAATTATTGCAAGAGTAATTAAAAATGTATACATCATTTGATCTAAAAATGGAAGGTTGGCACCTGGCAATTTTAACAAGAATGCTACAACAATTGATAAAATAATTCCAACAATTGCAGCTTTGTTTGTGGTTTTCTTCCAGAATAGACCCATAATAAATACAGCCAAAACTCCAGGACTCACTAAACCAGTGTATTCTTGAATATATTGAAACATTTGTGGAATACTTCCTAAAAATGGCGCTAACGCAACCGCGACTACTAAAGCAACTGCCGCAGTAATTCTTCCAACATTGACCAATTTTGTTTCATTGGTTTTTTTACCGATATAAGGTTTGTAAATATCCATTGTAAAAATTGTAGAAGTTGAGTTTAGCATTGAAGCAAGTGATGAAACAATTGCAGCAACTAAAGCAGCTAAAACAAAGCCTTTTAATCCAATAGGAATAAAAACAGATATTAACCAAGGATAAGCTTTATCGTAGTTAATTGCACCATTGCCGTTAGAAAATGCTTCTTTAACTCCAGGAATTATAGTAGTTCCTTCAGGTTGCATGAACATAACATAAGCCACAATTCCAGGAATAACAACAATAAAAGGAACAATCATTTTTAGGAAAGCTGCAAAAGCGATTCCGCGTTGAGCTTCTTTTAATGATTTTGCAGCCAAAGTTCTTTGAATAATATATTGGTTGAAACCCCAATAATAAAGATTTGCAACCCACATTCCACCAATTAGAACAGCAATACCAGGCAGATTAAAAAATTCGGGATTATCCCTTGTTAAAATCATGTGAAATTTATCGCCAGCAGTTTCATAAATATGTGCAAGTCCATTAAAAATTCCACCATCAGGAGTAACGGCATTAAGTGCAATTATTGATGTAACTAAACCACCAATAATTAGAAGAGCAACTTGCACAACATCAGTCCAAGCAACTGCCGCTAAGCCACCGTAAAGGGAATAAGCCGCAGCAATTAATGCCAATCCAACAATTGCATACATTAATAAACTTCCGTCGCCAGTTCCAATAATGGTATCAATTGCCTTTCCACCAAGGAAAAGAACAGAAGTAAGATTTACAAAAACAAAAAGTGCAACCCAAAATACTGCAAGAATTGTTTTTAGATTTGTACTAAAACGTTTTTCAATAAATTCTGGAATTGTGTAAAGTCCCTTCTCAATAAAAATTGGAAGGAAAAATTTACCCACAATAATTAAAGTAATAGCAGCCATCCACTCATAAGATGCTATTGCAAGTCCGATGGCAAAACCAGAACCAGACATTGCAATAAATTGTTCTGCTGAAATATTTGCAGCAATTAAAGATGAGCCAATTGCCCACCATGGTAAGGATTTACTTGCGAGGAAATAATCTTTTGTGTCCTTTTGATGTCCCTTTTTGCTTCGGGAAACATACAAGCCCATAAAGATAATTGACGCAATGTACAGTATAAAAACTACGTAATCAATTGTTGAGAATGTCATTTTTCGCTCTTCTTTTTATTAAATATACTTTTGAATTACTAAGTAAACTTTTCTTTCAGTTATGATTAAAATGTTAACTGAAATATTTTATTTTTTATTATTAAGTAAAATTACTTATTTATTAAATAATACTACAATTTTTTCAATGTTTCCATCTCTAGTAAAAATGGAGTTACTCAAATCTTCATCTAAAACTAGTGTATTTAGTTCTATTTGCTCGTTATTTTTTTTGTGAACGGTTATTTTACTTTTATCTGATTGTGAATAAACAAATGGAACTTGACAATAAGTAAAAGCTAGTGAATTTGCGGGTATTGTTAAGTTATTCTTCTTTCCATAAACATCGTAATAAATAAAATTCATTTCGGTCGATAAAAATTCTTCAGTTTTAAGCAAATCATTATTAATTATAATTTTATTATTGACTACTTTAATGCCAAGTTCACCAAATCTAGAAATTACATCTTCTTTGACTTGACCTGTCATTCCAGGTTGTTGAACACCCGAAAAACTTGGAGTATGTGAATATGGATCAGTTGGAAAAGCACCATAATTTTCAGGTGATTTATTTACTCCAATTCCCTCTTTAATCTCATAATAGAAATCTTTCAACTTTGCTAAATCGGATTGACTTGCATTGTTTTCCTTAGCGTTCAAAAATGTTTCTTGAACGGCAAGAACCAATTTGGAAACCATATGCCAATAGATAGAACCTAATCCTTCGTATTTATAGAACGTGCCGGATCTTCCAGTAAAATATTTGTGATTAAAAACAGATTCATAAATACATAATGCTTTATCTATTTCTTTCTCGTTCAACTCGGGAATATTTTGGATTTCAATTTCTTTCAATTTTGATTTAAGAATCTTGGAATTTTTAATTTCTCCATTAAAATGGACTTTGCCATTTATATCTTTAATCACAATATTATTATTACCTAACTCAACAAGTTTTTGGAATAAATAAGATGACTTAAAATCATTATCAGAAATAATATTTTTTTCGATAAATAAAGGTAATTCTCTATTTGGATATAGGATATAGCTATTTTGATCTTCTCTATAAAGCGGACTTTCTCTAAGGACTTTTAGAAGTTCTATTGCTTCTTCTGTTTGTAAAGATCCTGAACTTAACACTGCAACTTGTCCTTCAAGCATTTCATACAAATTTGTTATTTTTATTTCATCATTATTTTCTACCGACATCAAATTGTACGAATTATAAAGTCCATCACTCCTTCTATTTGATTTTATAGTACTATCAACAAACTTTTCAGCATCTTTTAGAAAGCTTATAATTTCAACAGTTCTTTTGTAATTTTTCTTTGCAGTAAATCCCTTTTCATAAATAGTTGAACGGAAAACGGATGCAGCTTTGCCAAGTCCATCCAAAATTAATTTTCTTTCTTTGTCAGATATTCCTTTCTCAAGCTTGTTTTCATTTTCTGACAATACTTTTGAAATGCCATCAAATAGCATAATGACTTCGTTGGAAAGTAAAATTTGCTCAGAATTAATGCTCAAAAATAACTCAATTAAATATGCCAAATATCTTCTAATGTAGTATAGCGTTACCATCGAAACGCCATAACCTACTAAGGCATTGTTGGCATCATTCCATTCTGGTCTTTGAGTATTCATCCAAATTCCAGCATCTGGAATAAAGTTGGACAATTTTGAAAGAAGTGTTGCCAATAATTTTTCTGCTAAATTAACTTGAATTAATTTATCATCTATTGATAAAAATCTTGCATCAGAGCCTATTATTTTCTCACGGCTGCTAATTTTTTTGTGGAGCTCAAAATCAAAATCAATAGTGTTATGTGGGTCCGATAATAGCGCGTTGTAATCTTTAATTCTGTATGGAATATTTGCATAAGCAAAAATATCATCCGAAATCATGTCCAATAATTTGGAAGGATTGTGCTTTGAGGATAACTCCAACAACTTTAGCAAATAGATTATTTGATGATCACCCCAATAACCGATATTTGACCAAGCCATATCTGGTTCGGGAGCTTCCCAATCGAAACCATCCCGAGTAACTCTATAGGGATTATATCCATCAGCAGTTGACGCGTTCAAAAATTTTGTTAGCATTGATTCAATATATCCTGGATAAGATAATGCCAAAGCTTCCCAATTTTGAAATATATCCCGCCAGTTTCCTTGATAATTTAACACTTTTTCATTTTTATCATTTTTAATATCAATAGAAAAACGATTCCACGGACGACTTGGGTCACCATGTCTTCTGCTAAAAGTTAATGGCAAATATTCCAGCGAAAGCTTAATAAGTTCGCTGTCATTAAGATCCTTTATTTTAGCGACTAAATTTGAATGAGTAATTTTTTTATTAAGTAATTCAATAAATTCTTTATGCATTTTTAACACAATTTTATTGGTGGCATTTAAAAACAAAATAAAATCATCTCTATCAATTAAATAAGAATCATCAAATATTCCACCTCGCATAACATTAAAAAGCACATTTGCAAAATGCCTTGAAGTACCAAGCTTATTATTTGTTAATTGAAGTCCATCCGATTTTGAAACTATTTTGATTAATTTTTCAGTTCCATCCTCAACATCTTCAATTACATTTTGAAAAATATTTTTGTCATTTTCTAAACTATTAGCTAAGCTATTCAAAGCCGACGAATCTTGATTGATATCAGCAACTATAATCCATTCCTCTGATTTATTACTTCCGAGTGTCAATTCACCATTAATGAAATATGCTCCTCGTGCTGCTTTAATATTGGTTTCATTTTCAATTGTTTTACAAGCCCGATAATCATTTAATTGACGTGACGATAACAGATACTTATCCGCTTTTACTCCATTTGACCAAACGGTAGTTGCTTTTAATGCTTCGCTCGGTTCAGCTTTATCCGAAGGAATTGAGCTTAAAGAAAATACACCTATTCCCAAACTGGGAATTAATTCGTTCTTTTTATATCCATCAGTGAGTGTACTAAATTCTGTTTGGAATTGTTGGTAAATTCCAAATGGAAGAATATTTTGAATACCATCCAAATATTCAACTTTAACTTCAAAGCTATTAATATTTTTAATTTTTGATTTCTTTACAAAGCCAAATTTTTCACTATTTAGCCAATAGTAGGAAAAAGATATTCCCAAATCATTATTTATTTCCTCAAACAGAATTTTATTTCCGGGAATATTCTTATAAATATTGCGTTCTATATCATAAATATTTTGGTAATTGTTTGAAAATGGTTCCCACAGAAAAATGTCCTCCCCAATCTCAATTTTAAAAATAGATTTACTTCCAGTTTTTTCATTTGAATCGTGAATAATATCATCATTAGCATATGGGAAAAGCGCGTTATCTGGATTCTTTCTTCCAGCGGTTAATCCACCATTACTTGAAATGAATAGCCAATGGTCCGAACTACTTACAATACTCATAAAGAACGGATTCATTTTGTTGTAATTAGAAATCTTATAAAACGTTTCTCCATCTATTTCGTGATAATCCCCTTTTACAAATTTATCATTCTTAGTGATTTTATTTTTTCCTATATATATATGTTTATCTAACATTTTTTCGTAAAAATCCTTTATAAATTTAAAATATTTCTTACTTCAATAACCAATTTTGTCAACTTAATGTAATATTTTTTAAAAGTGTCATTCCCAAATCCTGTCCCCGAATGTTTCTATCGGGAATCTTTTCGATTAAAAAGATTCCGTGTAAGAACATCACGGAATGACAAGAGCTTAAGTTGACAACATTACTTCATTAACTCGGGGTATAATTTCTGCATCACTAATTTAGGAGTACGATCTACATTAAAAATACCCCAGTGCTTTTCAGCACCCAACATATTATTTGGATCGCCTTTCCAGGGCTCATCAAATGCTTCGAAGAAAAATATTGTATAATTCATTTCTTCTGCCCAAGAATTTATTTCGTTAAAATAGCGTTCTTGTTTTTCCTCACTAGCTCTTTCACCAAATTCAGAAGCAACGGTTGCCCAACCAGCTTCTGTTATAACCAAGCTTACTCCTGGAAGTGAATCTCTAACTTCTTGAACATTGCCAATACTATATGCTAAAGCAGTGTCAATATCTTGTCCTTCCCAAAGTGGGTAAGTATGAATCGAGGCAAAATCAACAACTTTTGATAATTCTTTTCCATGCAAAGCCCACCATTTGAAAAAATCTGCAACAGTCACTTTTTGTTTAATTTCTTTTTTAACTTTTTGAACATACGATATTACTGTTTCAACTGGTACCATGTGATCATTCCAATCTACCAAAGCTTCGTTACCAACGGCAACAGAAACTATTATATCAGAATATTCGTTTGCTAATTTTATTCCTTGCTCTAATTCTTTTAGATTTTCTTTTTTATTTGCTTCCAAATCTTTTTCTGAAATTGGCCATTGTAACCACGGACATCTTTCGTGGTTGCTCAATTCAGCTTTTAACCATAATCCTAACATCATTTTTATATCAAGATTATTTTCTTTGATAACTTTCAAAATTGTTTGAGTGTTTTCTCCTGCATCATATACACGAATTAAATTGAAGTTAGAATCTTTGGATAGAATTTGTAAATCCTCAAGTGTTTGATCGTATGTTGGATTTACTGCTCCATCTCCTCTATCTGGATGCTGCCCTTCTCGAAAACCTGAATAACAAATTGCTTTTGAAACTCCGTTTAGTAAATCACTTTTTTTCTGTTTCAAACTATTGCTTTTTTGATTCTCTTCATTGCCAATTGCATAATTGTTTGTTTTGCTGCCTAATATCAATAATGATAAAATTACTATCAATCCAAGATTAGCATTCTTAATTTTTTTAAAAGTATTTTCCAAAATTTCCTCCACATTTTATAAAATATCTAGTCTATTGTTATAACTCAATTACCAAGGTATTCTAAGTTTTTCAATTTCTTGGCTATATAAGTTTTCAAGTTTTATTAGAAGTTCATTGGAAATAGTTTTTTTAGTACTATCTATATTTTGTATTAATTGATTTATGTTTTTATTTCCAGGAATGACTGTCGATACAGCATCATAAGCTAAACAAAATGAAATTGCAGTTTGAGATATTTCGTCATCTTCAATTAATAAATCTTTAACTTTATCGACTAAACTTGCTCTAATTTTTATATCCTCGCTAGACCAACGTTTTCTTATATCATTAAACTTACTATCGGCAGTGTATTTGCCAGATAGCCAACCTGAGTCAAGAGGAATTTTAACAACAATACTAACACCTTTTTCTTTTGCCATACTAAATGCTTTCCCAGCATCCTGATGAAAAATATTAAAAAATGCCTCAATAACTTCACAATTAGTTGTGCTCATAAATTTCTGCATTTCTTCATAAGTATCCAACGAAGCGCCATAAGCCTTAATTTTTCCTTCTTCTTTTAATTGCTCAAGAATTTCATAATGAGAATTGTTATTTCCATCAAGATAGCTAAAAGGAGGATTGTGCAATATAATAGAATCTAGATAATCAGTTTTTAATCTTCTGAGACTACCTTCTAAAGATTTTCTAATATTGTCTGCTTCAAAATTTGTTTTCCCGTCAGCATCGTGCCCAAACTTAGTATTAATTACAATTTTGCTTCTATCTGTTTCACTTAATGCTATTCCAAGTCTTTCTTCACTAGAACCATAACCATAATTAGGTGCTGTGTCAAAATAATTAATACCAAGTTCCAGAGCTTTCTGAACCAATGCAACAGCTTCCTTATCCGACATTGTTTCCCAATCAGAACTCTTTCCAACTTGCCACGCGCCAAATCCAACTTCCGAAACCTTTGGGCTTCCTTTTATATAGTTATTATATTTCAAATTAAATCCTAATATTCTATTTCTAGTTAATACACAAGCGTTTGCATTGAATGAGGCAAGCTCACTTGTTCGATAGCATTTTGACCGATGTATAATTTATACTTAATTTCTAAATCAGACTGATTCATAACAACTGTAACCATTTTTCCATCCTCGTTAATGAAAGAAGAACTTAACAAATGGCTTCTACTGCTTACTGTGCTTACTCTTTTAGCGTTTGGACGAATAAATTTTGAAAAATGACCAATATAATAATATGATGGAGTATAAATTAGTTCACCAGTTCTGGTATCCGCGTGAACAGGAGCAAAACAAAAATTACCCACATGATTTGGTCCGCCAGTTTCGTCTAATAAAATATTCCAATCAGTCCAGCCAACAGTTCCATTATTAAAATCATTAATCATCGATCTACCATAGCGTTCCGCATTTTTCCATGTTTGGTATCCATCAGGTCTAAAACTTTCGGCGCAACCTTCAGTGAAGAGTAAATGTTTATCAGGGTAAGATTCATGAACTTTGCCAATATTATTATACATCTCTTCACCGCCAGCCCATGATTCATACCAATGGAAACCAATTCCCCAAGCATATTTGGAGGCTTCAGGATCATCAAATATTGTGTTAGCTCTATCATTAATTAAATCTCTGTTGTGATCCCAAACTACAATTTTTTTATCTCCAAGCCCTTCTTTATTCATTATTGGACCAAGATAGTTTTTCAAAAAATCTCGCTCTTCAACAGCAGTATATATACATGATTCCCATATTTGTGTTGCCATAGGTTCATTTTGCAAAGTTATACCCCAAATTGGAATTCCCTCTTTTTCATATTCCTTAATAAATTTAGTGTAATATAATGCCCATGCTTCATAAAACTCTGGCAATAATTTTCCACCGTGCAACATATCGTTATTGCTTTTCATAAACGCTGGTGGACTCCATGGACTTGCATACATTAGAAGTTTTCCACCTGCACTTTGAATTGCCTTTTTAATCAATGGCAACCGAAAATCTTTATCATGGTCTATTGTGAAAGACTTTAAATCCTTATCCTCATCTGATACATAAGTAAAACTCCCACTACTGAAATCGCAACTATGTATTGATGTTCTTGCTAAAGTGTATCCGATACCTTTATCTAAATCGTAATATGCTTTCATAAATTCGGCTTGCTTATCGCTTGGTAATTTTGCGAATACTTCTGCAGATGCGTCAGTAATGGCGCCACCAATTCCTAAAAATGTTTGAAATGTTTTGTTTGGATTAACAAAAACTGAAACTTCCGATTCAATAGCTTGGGCAGAAGGTTCAAATTTTTTTGTGTCCATTTTAGTTAATCTTAAATTAGAGTTTTCAGCTGTAGTGTAGATAACAACTTCCTTGCCTTCAGTAGTAAATTTTTCAATCATAATTTTTTCTTCCTTTTCCAATGCACATCCGAAAACGAATAGCCCTAAAATCAAAGCACTAAAAATATTTTTCATCTATTTATTCCAGTTAAAATTGTTAAGATAATTCAACATATTTTTATTTGAATCGGTTAATAATAATCTCATTTTATTTATAATCTGGTGAAGTTGGTTCATCGGATATCAGTTCTGGATATAATTTTTTCATCACCAATTTAGCTTTTCGATTTTCAGAAAATAATCCCCAGTGTCCTTCAGTTCCAGTGCCTTTCCAAGATTCATCAAATGACGCAAAATTAAAAACTATAACATTGCTTTCCTTTGACCATTTCATTAACTGATTAAAATATATATTTTGTTTTACTTCATCACCAGCCTTTGGAACGTGAAGATCGCCTTCAGTATAAGTGGGCCAACCAGCTTCAGTGATAATAATTTTCTTGTTAGGAATTACTGATTTTAAACTATCATAAATATGCTCTGTAAATTCCATTGCTTTATCAATATCTATTTTTCCCCAAACTGGATAAATATGAGTGGCAACAAAATCAACAGCATCAATTACTTTTTGACTTTCCGCTAAATTAGCCCAATAGTCCCAAGTATCGGCTGTTGTTACGGGGACAGTAGTTTTTGATTGAACCTCTTTGATGTAGGCAATTAATTTTTCTTGAGGAACTTTATGGTCACTCCAAAATACTTGTGATTCATTTCCAACATTTATTGCAATCACAATGTCTTTATATTTATTAGCTAATTCAATCCCAAGTTTTATTTGATTTACATTATCTTCCACATATTTTGGTTCGCCATCCATCCAAATTCCAAGTAAAACTTTAAGATTAATGTTTTCGTTTTTTATCACTTCTAAAACATCAATGAGATGTTGGTCCGCACCATAAGTTCGTATAATTTTCCAGTTCTTCTCCAAAATTTTCATATCTTCCCAAACTTCTTCTTTAGTTGGAAATATTTTACTTCGTGGATCATCACCCTGGCGATAACCCGAGTAAGATATTGCCCAGCCTGGAAACTCATTGCTTAGTAAATCAATTTTTGATTCTTTTATTTTAACGTCAGAATCCATAGTTGAACATCCGTAAAGAGAAAGAACAAAAAATAACGGAACAAATAAATATTTTCTTTGCAACTTCATTTTACTTTCTCCTATCAGAAAGTTCTGCTTGAACTTTTTCCATAAATGGTTCTGTTAAATTATAGAAAAATAATACACCCGCTGATAAGATCATCAAAACACCAGGTATAACACTCAACATCATTTTAATACCCCAAATTGCATCAGGAGTTTGCACAGCGTTTGGCACATAATTAAATAGCGCGAGTAACCAACCAGTTATTGCACCACCAATACCCCAACCAAATTTTTGACCAAATGTAGCTGCTGAAAAAACAATTCCTGTAGCTCTCCTTCCAAATTTCCACTCAGCATAATCCGCTGTATCGGCATACATTGCCCAAAGTATTGGAACACCAGGTCCATTCAAAAATCCAACAAGAGCCGAAAGACCATAAGCTATATAATATTGATCAGGGCCTGGAAAAAAGAGAGCTAAAACAGCAAGACCTGAAAGCACATTACTGGCTATATATGTGTTTCTCTTGCCAAACTTCTTTGTTAAAGGTTTAGATAATGGAATTCCAATAATTAAACCAATTGTTCCTAAAACAGCAAACATTGAGAATAATCCTTCATCGCCTACATAGTATTGAAAATAATAAAGCCCAACAGCAATTCTTAAAGAAAGGAAAATGAAAGTAACTAATCCCATAACGAATAATATTACCCAAGGACGATTGTGCATTAAATCTTTTAAATCTTCCTTTAATGGGGTAGCTTCTGTTTGAACTGGTTCTATTCTTTCTTTCGTTGAATAAAATGTTACGTAAAACATTCCAATTGCGATGACGGCAAAGAGTGCCATTGTTAACTGATAACCAAGTGCTTTATCACCAGCGCCAAAAAATGCAATTAATGGAAGCGTTAGTGCTTGCACCATTAAAGCTGCACTTTGTCCAAGCACAAATCTGTAAGAATTAAGACTTGTACGTTCAACAGAATTAGATGTCATAACTCCAGACAATGCACCATAAGGAATGTTATTTGCTGTATAGACCATCATCATTAAAATGTATGTAACGTATGCATAAATTATTTTTCCGTTTAAACTAAAATCCGGAGTTGTGAACATAAGCACTGCCAAAATTCCAAATGGAAATGCAGTCCATTTAATCCAAGGTCTAAATCTTCCATGTTTAGATTTAGTTCTATCAGCCAACGCACCCATCATAGGATCATTAATTGCATCCCAAATTCGAGATAATAAAAACAGAGTACCAACTGCAGCCGCTGGTATTCCAAAAATATCGGTGTAATAATACATTAGGAAAATCATAACTGTTTGGAAGACTATATTAGCTGCAAAATCTCCAAGTCCATAACCAACCTTTTCTTTAAATGATAATTTTTGATCCAACTGTGTCATTCAACAATCCTTTTTTGATTTTAATTTTCTTTAACTAATTCAAACTCTTTTGTTAGTCTTATATCATCTGAAGCACTACCAATGTGAATAATAAATTTACCTAGCTCAGCTTTGAATTTTTTTGATTCTACATCATAAAATGATAACATACTTTCATCAACTTGAAACTTCACTTCTTTTGTTTCGCCAACTTCCAAAAATATTTTTTCAAATCCTTTCAATTCTTTCTTAGGTCTTTTAACCGAAGAAGCTACATCTTCAATGTAGAGCTGAACTACTTCACTACCAGCAATGGCGCCGTTATTTTCAATAGATACAACAACTTCTATATTATTACCTGCTGTGAGAATACTTCCACTTAGTTTTACATCTTTATATTTAAATGTTGTATAAGATAACCCATGTCCAAATGCAAATTGTGGCTCAACATTATAACTATCAAAATATCTATAGCCAACAAAGACACCTTCTTTGTATTCAACTTCAAGTCCATTACCAGGAAAATCACCTAATTTATAATCTGGTGAATCCTCTAACTTTTTAGGAAATGTAAAAGGAAGTTTCCCTGAAGGATTAATATCTCCAAATAGAATTTCGGCAAAAACATTTCCAGCTTCTGAACCGGCATACCATCCTTGAACAATTGCGGGTGCGATATCAACCCATTTACTTATATCAATTGGAGAACCACCAATTAAAAAAACAATTGTATTTTTATTGGCTTCAAGCACTTCCTTTATAAGTTTATCTTGTCCATAAGGTAAGTTCATATCAACACGATCAGCACTTTCTAAATCTTGGTGATGATTCAATCCAACAAACATTATAACACAATCAGCATTTTTAGCTAAATCAACAGCTTCATCCTTCAATTCTATTTTGTAGTTAGCATTAACTTCACTGGTATCTATTACACCCTTTGCCCAGTCAAAAGTTGAAGTGCTTTTATTTCCTTGCGCAAATTTTAAATTAACCTTATCGCCAAGTTTATTTTGCAATCCTTCAAGTGGAGTAATTTCATATTTTGTTTTTACTCCACAGCTTCCTCCACCTTGTGCATGTTTTGTGATTGCATTCTCACCAATAACAGCAAGGGTTTTAATGTTTTCTAATTTTAATGGTAATGTTTTATTTTCATTTTTTAATAGAACAACCGCTTCTTCTGCAACTTTCTTTGCCGTCGCGAAATTTCTTTCGCTAATGAATTCTCCCTTAGATCTATTTTCATCAAAAACTTTTGATTTAAACATTGAAGTTAATATTCTTCTAACCTTATCGTTAATTACTTCAATATCAACTTCTCCATTTTCCACAACATCTTTTAGGGCATCAGCAAAATAATAGTCATCATAGTTATCTTTATTTGTACCCATCTCAATATCAAGCCCTGCTAATGCTGCGTCTTTGGTGGAATGTACTCCATCCCAATCAGATATTACTGCCCCGTTAAAACCCCATTCATTCTTTAAAATATCAGTTAAAAGATATGTGTTTTCACTGCACCATTTACCTCGGAATTTATTATAGGCACTCATTACGGTTAAAGCATTTCCTTCTTGTACCGCCGCTTTAAATCCTGGCAAATAAATTTCTCGTATTGTTCTTTCATCAATTTCTACATTTACTTTAAAGCGCTCATATTCTTGATTATTAAAAGCATAATGTTTTACACAAGCTGCTACATCTTGTTCTTGAACGCCTTGAATATAAGGCACAACCATTTTGCTTATTAAGTATGGGTCTTCTGACATGTATTCAAAATTTCTTCCGCATAAAGGTGAACGGTGAACATTAATTCCAGGTCCTAAAATAATGTCTTTTCCTCTAGCACGTGCTTCTCTGCCAAGTACAGTGCCATATTCGTGAGCTAAATTAATGTTCCATGTAGCAGCCAAAGCTGTACCCCTTGGCAAATAAGTTGAAAAATCGTTATCCCAACCAGCAACATCCCAACTGTCTCTTTTAATTTCTTCACGAACACCATTGGGTCCATCTGACATTTTCCATTCTGGAATTCCTAATCTTTCAACACCTGCATTCGTAAATTTTGAATTGCCATGCAGCATTGAAATTTTTTCATCTAAAGTAAGTTGTGACATCAATTTTTCAACTTTATCACGTACTGAATCATTAGATTGAGCAAATACATTATTTGTAAATTTTGTTGACATAATTATTACCATTAAAATTAGAGCTATGGATTTAGCTATTATTCGATTCTTTTTTACCATTTACCGTTTCTCACTAATACTATTTGATAAATTGTTTTAAGCTAATTGTTTTTGAAAGATTATCAATTTGAAAAGCAAATTCGCCTGGCTCAACAACTTTTTTATTCTCACGATTATGAAATGAAAGATTTTCTGGAGTAATTATAAATTTCACTTTTTTCTCTTCGCCAGGTTTGAGATTAACTTTATCAAATCCTTTTAATTGCCTTGTTGGTCTTGAAACACTTCCAAATTTGTCCGTTACATATAATTCTACAGATTCTTTACCTTCAACATCGCCAATGTTTTTAACAGTAACTGAAATATGTATTTCATCATTTATTGTTTGTGCATTAGACACAACTAAATCAATATACTCAAATGATGTGTAGCTTAACCCATGACCAAATTGCCACTGTGGTTTATAATGATTGTCTTCACTTTCTTCAATTGGTTTGTAGTCATAAGTAGTGTTTCCAGAAACTGTTTTAGGATAACTGAACGGTAATTTACCAGATGGATTTATTTTACCTAAAAGTATGTCAACTGTTGCGTCTCCACCTTCTAATCCAGGCAAATAACCCAGAACAACAGCCTCAACCTTATCAACAATTTTACTTATTACTCTGGGTCTACCTTCAAATAAAACTAGAATTATTGGTTTACCGGTTTTAGCTAATTCGTCTACTAGTTTTAACTGAGCTTCTTCAAGTGTTAAATCAAAAATATTACCAGGTGTTTCGCAATAAGGTGCTTCACCAAGACTTGCAATTATCACATCACTTTCTTTAGCAGCATCAACCGCAGCTTGAATATTTATAACGCTGTCTATTCCAACACCCTCAACATATTTTACATTTTCTTTCCCAAACCCAACTTGTAATGCTTCGTAAAAAGTATTTTTCTCTTTAGGATAAAGGGCTTCGTTATTACCTTGCCAAACATACGACCACCCACCGTTTAAATACATCATTTTATTTGCAGTAGGACCAGTCAATAATATTTTTGTATTCCTATTTAGTGGAAGTATTGAATTATTATTTTTTAATAACGTAATTGATTCACTTGCAGCTTGTTTGTTAATTTCTGCTGATTCTTTTGATGCAAACTTAGATGCCAAGCTTTTATCTGGATATGGATTGTTAAATAAACCTAATGCAAATTTAACTCTAAGAATTCTTCTAACTGCATCGTCTATTCTTGATTCTGGAACTTCACCGTCTTCTACTAATTCTTTCAGAAGAATAGCAAAATCAACATTAAGTGGAACCATACTCATATCAATACCAGCCATTACAGCCAATTTAACAGCTTCTTTAGGAGATTCAGAAATTCCATCTCTTGTATGCAATCTTTCAACATCCATCCAATCAGAAACGATGAATCCTGAAAATCCAAGTTCTTCCTTCAATACTTTTGTAAGTAAATTATAATCAGAATGAACTGGAATACCATTTATCTCAGCAGAATTTGCCATTACTGTTAAAGCACCTGCTTTTACTCCTGCTGCAAATGGTGGCAATAACAAATCTCTTAAAACTCGTTCTGGAATCCATGCTGGAGTTCTATCAAGACCGTTATTAGGTAGACTATAACCGATATAATGTTTTAAGCAAGCAGCACCTGATGTAGGGTTTGACAAATCATCCCCTTGCATTCCTTCAACATATTCTTTAGCAAATTCGGTGGTTAAGTAAGAATCTTCACCAAAAGTTTCCCAAAATCTTGGCCAGTAAGGCTCACGTGCTAAACCAAGAACTGGATTAAAATTCCAAGGAATGCCAGAAGCACGCATTTCTAGAGCAGTAATTTCTGCTGATTTTCTTACTAGCTCTCTATTTCTTGATGCTGCTATAGTAAAACCTTGTGGAAATAAAGTTGAACCTAAAGTATAGGTTGCTCCATGAATAGCATCAATTCCATATAGAATGGGAATTTTTAATCTACTTTCTTTTGTGGCAACATCTTGAATGGTGGTAATAATTTCATGCCAACTTTCTAATGGATTTGCGGCTTGTCCAGTATTAAGCAGTGACCCAACTTTATATTTTAAGATTAGCTCTCTTAACTTTTTAATGTCAATGTGAAGTGGTTCTGTTTGAACTCTGTTTTTTCCCTCAATTGAAAAACTTTGAAGAGCAATCTGAGTCATTTGACCAACTTTTTCCTCAATAGTCATTTGAGAAATGAGCGAGTCAATTTTGCCTTCATTTTCCATTACATTCTTAACTTGAGCATTACCTTTTACAATAAACACAAAAAGAATAAGTAGAATTTTAAATTTCATATTTCTCCATTTACTTAAGAAGTAACATTTTTTTAGTTTTAATAAAATCTTCGGTTTGAAGTTGGTAAAAATAAACTCCGCTCACTAAATTTTTTCCTAAGTCCTTAAAATTTAATGTTTGAGTATGTTTACCAGCTTCTTGGGTTTGATTAACTAGTAAACCAACTTCGTTGCCAAGTATATCAAATATTTTAAGTTTAACTTTACTTTTGCTTTGTAATATATATTCAATTTTAGTTGAAGGGTTAAACGGATTAGGGTAATTTTGAAGCAGCTCATATTTATTCAATGGATTGCTATTGTATCCAACAGAATTTGGAATTGGATTAATTTTTATTCCACTTAAAACAACTCTATTTATTTCTGGTGAAAGTATTATTTCAAGCAGCTCATCGTTAACACTAATCTTTGTGGTAAAATCGTATGCAGCATTTTTACCAACTTCCGCAAAAATATCCAAATTATCCAATAGCAATTTATCTTCAATTGTAACATCAAAGACTCTATTGCCAGAAGAAGAAAAATATTTTTCCGCAAACATTAAAGTTACATCATATTCATTATTAGGTAATTTAATATTATATTTTCTTGTTGCCTCGCCATCAGTAAGATAAATTAAATCCTCATTGGTATTTGCAATTTGTGTATTGCTTGGCCAAGCACCATCACCACTATCAATAAAACCATATTTTAGAGATTCGTCCCATTCTTGATCAGCTAGAAAGTCATTAACCAAAAGCCCCCCAACATTAATGTGCAAAGGAAATTCTGGAATATAAGTTGGAATAATTGTTTTAACAGATGTAGAAATTATATTTCCCCAAATATCATTTATGTTCATAACAATAAGGTTTGTTGCAACTGAAGAAATAAAATTATTTGTAGTTAAAGTAACCTTGGTTAAATCTTTTGAAAGCACAGCTGAACCTAATGTTGCACCAGAAATAATATAATTTGAAACCGTTTCTGCAGACGATTTATTTAATTCTTCAGAAAACTTTATTTCAATATTTCCATTTTCAAATGCTTTTGCACATACTAATGTTGGTTTTGCAACATCTGTATATCCAGTATTTACAGCGTTAGTTAAGCATAAAATTAATTTTCCATCATTAAAAACAACATTTTCTGGAAGGAAATCGCACATATTGCCTTGGAAGGTGTGGGTAGCCTTTCCCCAGCGAGTTGCATCATATGAATCAAAATTATCTCGCCATTGAGGAGTGAAATTATTATCAGTTCCATAATTACCAGCACCTGGAGTATAAGATGAGTAGCTAACCCAGTCGTATTGTGCAAAAGTTGGAAGTGAATAATCATTCCACTCACCAACCCAATTAGCATATTCTGGATTCCAAATGTTCATCATTATTTTTTGTGACAAATTTAGTCCATTAATATGTTCACCAGTTTGTCTATGAACTTCAATGGAATCAACAAACCATGCAACATAATCTGGAGTCCACTCAAAAGCATAAGTATGAAATTCTTCATATTGATTAAACGAAATTGGGTGATTTCTCTCGTGCCCAACTTGATTACGAGTTATAGGATTAAATTGCATCATATCATCGTAGCGACCCACGTTTTCAATATCTATTTCATTCCAATCAGCCGTAGAAGTTATCTCGTGATAAGTGAAGAATGAAGAAATAACACCAACACGGTTGGCGGGCTTCATATTAACTTCAAATCTACCATAAAGAAATGCGTCATGTGTTCTATACTCTGCCCCTTTATAGTTTTTAGCTATACTAGTTTGCAAAAATATGAAAACTATGAACCCAATTATTAAAAAAGAATACTTTATGTTTTTAGTCATTGTTCTCTTTAATTTTTAATGTTAAAAATATTATCACTACTTTTTAATAAACATTTATAATGTAGCACGGTATTTATTTAAGTAACATCATTTTTTTTGATTCTCTATGTGTACCAACTTGTAAAGTATAGAAATAAAATCCAGAACTTAAATTTTGAGCATTAAATGTTGTGCTGTGCAACCCAGCGTTTTCAAAATTGTCAACAATTGTTTCAACCTCTTGACCTAAAGTATTATAAACTATTAGTTTTACAAATCCACTTTCTTGCAAATTATACTGAATTTTTGTTGCTGGATTAAATGGGTTTGGAAAATTTTGTTCCAACTTAAAGCTTGTTGGTTGGTAAGCAATTATATCGTTTGTTGATGTAATTGTTATAGGAATATTTTCATTCACAACTCTATTAAATAAAATACGGTGTCCAGCATTATTTAGATGAATACCATCACCACTACCATAAGTAGAAACGATTTTTCCACTTTCATCTGCTATTGTAGACCAAAAATCGATAGCAGAATCACCCCAAATTGAATAAGTAGAATCTCTTACATCCATTAATGATTGTCGCTGGATGTCAGTTAAATTTCGAGGTTGAGTTGTTGCAACCCAAACTGGAACATTTGCTGAATCGGCTTTATTCATAACTACACTATAATTAAATAATTGTTCTTCAACAGAATAATTATATGCCGCATCGTTTGAAGGAAGATTAATAATAATTGCAATTGGTGAATATGATAAGGCTTTTGTTATATTGTGCCCAATTGCTGGTGATGGTCTATTTGCTGGTGTAACATAACCATTAGGAAGTATTTCATAAGTTGTATAACCGCCAACAGCTAAATTAATTACATTTACAGCAGTATTTCTTTGTTGTACATATTTTTTATATCTAGTAACCCAAGCACTATCGTTCGTTGTTACCCCAACACCTGCAGCTGTTGAAGAACCTAAAACAAGAATGAACTTACTTTCAGATTGCTCTCTAATTGTAAAAGAATTTGAACTCATTGCATAAACAGAATCATTTGAAGTATCAGTAATTTTTATTTTGCATTCACTTGAAATAGAATCTGGAACATACCATGTATATTCACGTGCCGCTGATGGCCAGATCAGTGATATATTTTCCCAATCAACACCATCATTAAATGAGATATCTATTCTAATCAAACTAACCTTATCGCTTGTCCAAATTATTTTAGGTGAGCTTTTGTGCTCCCATATTTCTCCTCCATTTGGAGAAATAAGATTTAAAGATTGGGAAAACAATAAAGTATTAATCGAAAATAAAAATAGAATTAGAATTTTGTTTTGCTTCAATATTTTACTCATATCAACTAATATTAACAATTATAATTAAAAAGCTAAGGGTTTATTTTCCCTAATATTTTAGATGAATTAAAAGACGTTCCCAAAATAAGAGCATCTTTTAATTCAATTATTTTTAAAAATCAATTCCAACAGAGACTTTATGGATTGATGTTAGAATTCCAAAGTCTTGATAAGCATAATCAATATGGAATGCTAAATTTCCTAATAATTTTTGTTTAAACCCAGCACCAAGAGCAAATGATTCTTGCGATTGATCAAGGAACAAAGACTTATAACCACCTCGTAGTGCAATCACATCATTAAAAACATATTCTGCACCAACGTTTACACTTTCATAATTATCATTTGGATGTCTTGCATCAACATCAACAATTAATTTGTGCATATCAGTTTTAATTACATCATAGGAAAGTCCAAGTACAAAGGTAAGTGGCAAAGACCAGTTTCCAGTAGTATATTCTCCAGGAATTCTATCATTGTTTCCAGTAGTTTCTTCATCTTGATCAATTAATACAACAGCGGAATTTCCAGTAAGTTGTAATTTTGTGCCAAGATTCGTTATAGCCATTCCTATTTTTAAGCCATTAAATGGAGTATCGTAAAGAATTCCCATATCAATTGCAAAAGCTGTACCTGATGTATTCCAAATTGATTGTTGAATTACTTTTGGATTAAACCCAATTGAAAATTCTTGAGTTAAGTTAATTGCCCATCCAAGACTTACAGCAACATCTGAAACAGAAAAAACAGATCCCGTTCCATCTGGTTCATCAACTGTTGTAACATTCATTTCGCCATAATTGGAACCAATAAAACTAATACCAATTACACCAAAATCTCCAAGATTTATACTTCCAGCAATAAAATTGTAACTTAAATCAGCAATCCATTGAGTATGATCGAACACAACTGAATTACCATTTTGTCTAGCAATACCGGCAACATTCCAAAACATTGATGATGCATCATCAGAAACAGCAACAAAAGCACTTCCCATTCCGGTACCTCTAGCACCTTGACTCACTTTTAGAAATTGTGCCGCAGTTGTACCTCTTTTAGAAACATTATCAACATATTGTGCGTTAATGCTAAAAGCGACAAAAATAAAAACGAGTAAAGTTTTAATAACTAATTTATTCATTTTCAAAATCCTTATTTAATTAACGCAAACTTATTAATATATTCCCCAACATTAGGAGCTTTTACATGGTAAATATAGAGTCCACTAGCAACATCCATTCCGTCCTCTGAAACTAAATTCCATTCTAGCGAGCCATTTGTAGGTGAATATTCCTTAACCAATTCTTTAACCAAATCTCCAGAAACAGTATATATTGAAACTGTACATTCTGCTGGAAGATTAATAAAATTTATCTTCCTTTCGCCACGTCCAGTTTGGTTGAGGTTTCTTCTTTCCCAAGTAGTGGCAGCAATATATGGATTAGGAACAACGGATATTTTTTTAAGTTTGTCCTTAACTAATTCGTCATCAATTGATGCTGATTGGGTATTAAATGTAAAGTAGTCACCGGTTGCAAACTGTTTTGTAGTTTTGAATTGGAAAATATCTCCAGCAACAGGTTCTTTTGGTTGAACATTTGCAATTCCAGGAGCATGATAATTTATTCTCCAAGTAAGTTTATAGAGTGTTCCAGCATATTCAATAATTACTATTTCATCCCCGTATGATAAATCGGCAGAACCATCATTGTCAAATATTTCCGCAGCTGATGTATCACCAGTAGTTGTATTTATAACCAAAAAGTTTGCATCAAGTTTGAAGAAAGGTGTTTTCGCAACAACTTCATCGCCATAAAATCTTATTTCATAATCAGCAGGCCATGCTACATTTTTAGCAGGAGAAGTAGCGTCAGGATTGACTTCCATAGTTAAATTGCTGCTACCAACTAACCAACCAGTTTCATTTAAATTAACAGAAACAGCTGTATCATTCAAAACACTAAATACTAAACCATCAAAAGGTTGTGTAAATGAATTTTTTCCAAAATCTGTGCTTTTAGTAATTAAAGTATCGGTTGCTCCGTTACTTGTTTTAATTAGGTTATACGAACTAGTAATGTAATTTGGCAAATTACCTTCTGCAGTAAATTCAACTTTATAAGAGGCATCATTTACAACCAATTCTTCATTTAGTACAACAACATTCAATTGTCCAGTTCCAATACCTTCTGCAACCTTAGTTATATCCCCAGATAATTGTGGAGGAAGATATCCGGCAGCAGGTGCATTAGGAACAATTACAGCACAGTTATAGTCAACGAATTTAACATTACCAGAATTGTCCTCAGTTATTATTTTTGTACATTCAGAAGGCACTAAACCTTTAGTTCCAAAACTTGGGTCACCCATGTCATAAGAAACCAATGCGTAATAATATTTTTTACCATTAGTAACCGTAGTATCAATAAATGAGTGTTGCAAACCAGTATCTTTTCCTCTATTAAAGCTAGCTCCGTTAATCCCAATTGGATCTGGACCAAGAATTCCATCAATTAAATCAAATTGAGCAATAGGTCTTGAGTACTTTGCATT
This sequence comes from Bacteroidota bacterium, assembly GCA_018818165.1. Classification (GTDB taxonomy): domain Bacteria; phylum Bacteroidota; class Ignavibacteria; order Ignavibacteriales; family Melioribacteraceae; genus 1-14-2-50-31-20. The sequence goes on from JAHISP010000084.1 coordinate 294,377, forward strand.
TCCACGTGTATCTGTAATTACTTTAATATCATTAAATTCTGGCTCTTGACTTCTATAAACCAAGTAACCTTCAAAATCCTTTTTATATCCAAGTGTTGGATTGCCTTGTTCGAAACCTAAAAATGGATCGCGAGATTGTTCTGCAGCATTATCCCAATAAAGAAATACTTTTTTATCACCAGGAACAGCCGTAAGTTTTGGCTTATCCGGTGGTCTAGAAAAATTGTAGTTTGCATTATAAATTTGTTGTACAGTTTCTTTATTAAAGAATAAATCTTCTAAATCTTCACCAAATAATAATGCCATTGAAAATCTTTCACGAGCATTTAGTCTTAATGGAAAAGCACCAGAAGCAAAAACCATACTAATGTTTGCTTTTTGAAGCGATGTATCAAAATTGGCTGTTTGCATTTTTAACCACATTGATTCATCATCTTTTGGCCAACCACCACCAGTTCCCCCATCGCCCAAGCGGTAAATTGATAAACTTGTTAAACCAATCTGGTCAGATTCATCTTTATCTGTTTTGTCAAAATTTGGCTCACCATCAGTAGGTATTCCATCCCCTTCACCAGCATCGGGAGCAATATATTGAGAGTCAAATGGACCAACACCATCTTGACCAACATCATTATTTAATGGCTCATTTTCATCAGCATCCCATTTACCGTTACCATTTAAATCACTATATGCTAACCAATCGCCGTCGTTATCAATTCCATCCGCACGACTTTCATCAACCATTCCATCATCATCATTATCAAAACTATCAAATGAGTTACCAGGACTTTCGAGATAAGCATAACCCAAATAACCAGTTTTCCATCTACCAGGTGCTCCGTAACCATCATCATCAAAAGCATAAGCAAGATCAAGAAGGATATTGTATGAAGCGTTATCATCTGAGTTATCGCCTGAACCACCAACCCCAGTATCGGTATAAAAACCAAAGTAAGTTTTTTCGTAATCGTTATCAGAAAGATTCACAATGTCGTAATGCCAAAATATAATATCTTCAGCTAATACGTGCGACCATTGAAAGCCTCTGGTTTCAACGCGAAGACCAATTCCTTGTCTTTCGTGATCATTCTCTACAGGATGGAAATTATAAGGAGGTCCAGCAAATTCACCATCTTTAGAATCATCCATAACAAAAAATGTTTCAAAGTCAGCATTTTTAACGCCTCGCCCAAAATAACCATACCAGTATCCATTCCAATTATCATCTAGATTTGGAAGAGCGCTTGGCCAAGCATCTGGCCATGAGTCAGGATTTGTACTAATAGCTGGATCTTCTGATGATGCATTAGCATAACCAGGCACTGCTTCCAATCCCCAAATAGTTCCATTTACAGGATCTCTATCCATCCATTCACGATATGAAGTTTCTAGTGGATGAACTATTCCTGCATCAGTAGTTATTTCGGATGCAATTAAAACGGCAACACCATCAAGATAGTTGTGGCCTGTACCTTTAAGCCACTCACCAGAAGGAGAAAATGGCCACTGACCAACTTCACCATTATTATAGAATAAAGTTCTAACAAGATTTCCATCCATTAAACCTTCTCTTCTATATTGTATATTCCCATAAGGATCATTTCTGTATGCTTCAATTTGTTCATTAACTTGTGCAAAAGCACTTGAAATGAACAGTAACAATAGAAATGGAATTTTTTTGAATAACATTTTTACCTCTTAATCAAACATTTTTAGAATACAACGCTTAAACCAAGCTTAATTTGTCTTGGAGATGAATACATGCCTGGATTATTAACAAATTCGTCAATTGTATTTAATCCATTAATTTCACCAGCATATTTAACATTTAAATCAGTTCCAGCACGTCCAGTAGTTGAATAAACACCATTTTCATTGAGAATATCAAATAAGTTATAAACAAGAAGAATAGCGTGAAAATCAATTCCTAAAAGATTGAAGTTTTTATCTGCTTTTAAATCGAAATATACTGAAGAAGGTTTACGACCACCATTTTCAAAAGTTACAGAATTACTTACTTTTGTATCCTCAGTATAAGGTGTTCCAGAACCATATCGCGCTATAAAACCAACAATCCAATCGCCTGGTACACCAACATTTGCACTTAAATTTACAGTATGTCGCTGATCCCAATTTAATGGAACAACAACTTTTTCAGGTTCAACGTTATTCTTAGTATCGTTATAAACAGACATAGGGTCAGAAGAGTTTCCTTCTACAATTTGCAATGTGTAGTCAACTTTCATACTAAAATTGTCTGAAAATCGTTTATCCAAACTAATAATTGCACCAGTTACGTTTGCATAATCTTTATTTGTAAATCGCGCATACTTAAATCCTTCGTAAGTACTAAGAATTTCAGTAGCCAAAAGATTTCTAATATCGCTATAGTAAACTGAAAAATCGACAGCAACATTTGGGAATATTACTTGCTGAATACCCAATTCGTATTTAACTGTTTTTTGGGCTTTTAAGTCTGGATTACCTGTTACACTATTAAGCGCTGATTGATCAATAATATAATCGTTGTTTTGATATAAATACTGCATTGTTGGCATTTGGAAAAAATGTCCATAAGAAAAATGAATTGCACCTTTATCAGAAATAGGGAATGACAAGCCTAATCTTGGGCTAATTTGAGATTTAGCTTTAACGGCAACGGTTTGTCCAGCACCAGGAAAATTAGGATTTCCAAAAACAGTATTTGTTTGTTCAAGCAAATATTGATAAGGATTACGCATATCAATAGGCATGCTTGTATTTGCATTAAAATAATCAAAACGGACACCGAGATTAACAATCATTATGTCATATTCCATTTTGTCTTGTATGTAAGAAGAAATGCTATAAGGGTTTGCATCATAAAACTGATTACCAGAAGTGCCAAGCGCTCTATATCCAAGAGTAAAAATTTCTTGGTTGTTCAAATCTAGTTCACCTTCGGTAAGGTTAACAATATCTTTTCCATGATTATATATTTCATATTTATTGACTTCAATTCCTAATTTAATTTTGTGTCCTTTAGATATTTGGGATTCAAAAGCTAATTGTGCAATTGAAGTATATGTGTGTCGTTCGTATCTGCTTGTTTGCTGTCCACCTTGTCTAAAAGTATAATCAGAATTTGGAAGCCCATGTTTTGGGTCTAAGTATCTAGAATCATATTCATCTTCATATAAATAACCTTTATAATTACTCATGTTATAAGCAAGTTTTATTGAAGCAAATGAACTTTGATTAGGTATAAAAGAAAATTGAAAAGAGTTTAATAAATTGTCTCTATAATGGTTCATTAATCCATCTGGAGCCCATTCGAAAGCATGATCGAAATATTTGTTTTCATTATCATCAAATATCGTATTCCAACTAGCTTTCCAACTTGAACCTTGGTAAGTAAGTTTTCCATTTACTGATTTTCTTGAAGCAGGACTCATTTTAACGTATTCTCCATCTCCTGTAGGGAAAAATGGATTTGTGTCGGTCATATTATATACTCTTTTCCCATAATAAAGACCGTCTTCTTGAACGTATCTTCCACTAACAAAAAATCCAAGATTCTTAATTAGTTTTGTTGGTCCATCAAAAGAAAACTGAATATCTGCAGATTTTGCAGAAGTAAAATTATCCAAGTTTGAGTAAATATTTGTGTTGGAATAATATTTACCAACATAAGCTGTAGCGCTACCAGAATAATTTTGGCCAGCATCTTTTGTAATAATATTAACAATACCAGACATTGCGTTACCGTACTCTGCATTAAAAGTACCACTAATAACTTCTAATTGTCTAATAGAATTGTTTTCCACTTCTATTGAAACACCGCCATCGTAGGCATCATTAACAGCAATACCATCAACCAAATACGAGACTTCCCCACCACGTCCACCGCGGAAGTGACCATCAACAACCCCAGCTTGAATATTTACAACTTGGTGCATGTTTTCAACAGGCATCATTTTAATTTCCTCAGCTGATACAGTAGATGAAGAAGATGTTAAATCTTTTGTAATAAGAGGTTTTTGTGCAACAACCACAACCTCTTCATCTAATGTAATTGATTCGCCGCTTAAACTAACATCAATTTGAGTAGTTCTATCAACATTAACAATAACATCTTGAATTATGGTTCTGTTATATCCCATAGAACTAACAATCATTTTATGCTTGCCTGGTGGAACATTTATAATAAAATAGTATCCATCCAAATCAGTTGCACCACCTAAGTAGGTTCCGTCAACAATAACATTAGCACCAATTAGAGGTTCTCCAGTTGATTTATCAACTACATAACCAGATATTTTGCCAGTTTCACCAGCAAAAAGATTCATTGAAAGCAAAAGCATCAATGAAAATAAAATTGCAATTTTTTTAAGAGGTGATTTCAATTTATCATTCCCCAATATTTTGAATATCGTTTAGTTTATTTAATTAGCGGCTATCAGGAGGTACAGTGATAGCCGCTATAGAATTTGATGTTAATTACTTAAGTAACATCATTTTTTTAGAGTCTACGAAATTACCAGATTGAATTCTATAAATATAAAGTCCAGTACTCAATTGGCTAGCATCAAATTTAACTTGATATTGACCAGCGTTTTGTGTTGCATTTACAAGTGACATTACTTCTTGTCCCAGAATATTGTATATCTTCAAAGAAACCATTCCACTTTTTTCAAGTGAATAACTAATAACTGTTGAAGGGTTAAATGGATTAGGATAGTTTTGTGATAATTCATAAGAATTTACAGAAAGTTTATTATCATCAACATCTGTCATTTTATCGCCAATCCAAGTGTATGTCCAGAGAGAAACATTTGAATACGATTTATCTTGGTTATTGATTGAATATGTTAAAATACCTTCTCTTTCGCCAGTCGCGTCAGCATCATTAACAGAAAAATCGATAGGAATTCTCATACCAACTTCAGGATTGAATCTTGCATCACCTCTTTCTGTTAAATCATCTAAAGAGATTCTACCTTCAATTACGTATCCAGATGGGAATTTTTCTGACCAGTGATAGTCATCACTAGTTGGGCGTAATATAACGACACCCCAGTTATCAACACGTACTGCATTTGAATTAAATCTGAAATGATAATCTGGCTCATCACCTGTCTTATAGCCCGTATGAGAAGGACCATGCCAATCGTAAAGACCAATATATAAATCTGGTGAATCAATTAAATAAGAAGATTTAGTTGAATCAATAGCAATTACATCATCTTCAACATCAATTGCGAAGTATAAATAATTTTCATCAAAAGCTACATAGGCGTTAACTGATAAGTCAGCATCACCATCAATAACAGTATTGTTAACAATAGTACCACTTCCATCAGATGGGAACATTCTAAAAGGAGCAATTGCTGACCATTCGCTTAAATTACCATCTGCGGCAAAATTAGCAGGAGCAGTAGGATGAATTGCTGTAACACCTTTTGCTGTGTTAACAACTGCATCTGTTGCAGTTAAAGCACCAACATTACCTGCTGCGTCTGTTGCATAAACAGCATAATAATAAGTCAATTCAGTATCTTTTACAGGAGCAATAATAGTATGTGAAGCTATTTGAGTTCCGACTGCAATTTTGCTTGCAACAGCTTCTATACCAGCATCTTCAAGAGAAACTATTGGGCTCATAGAATACAAAACAGTATAAGTACTTTTTGATTCATTCGGAACATCAAGCCATGTAATTAAGTTTTGATAAGTACCAACAACTGGAATAACACCTGTTGGAGCTTCTGGAGCTACAACATCAATTGGTGGGTTACCAGTCCATAGGAAGTCTATCCATAATTTTTTACCAGCAGAAGCATTTCCTTCACCCATCATTTGAAAAACGGTAATGCTTGATGAGTCAAAATCAGCTTTGCCATCAATTACATAGAAATCAGCTAAAGCAAGTGAATAATCGTGCCATTGGTCATCAGCAACTATATCAAAAGCAAAACCAACTGATCCATTAGCTCCCGATTCAAATTGTAATCTGATAGGAGAATTTGTTCCGGCTTCTGCTTTTAAAGCAAATTTAAGAGAATCTAAAGCCCATCTATAACCTAAATCGTGAGCAGGACTTACATTCCAACCAGCACCAGACCAACCATTAGCCCATTCGTCACCTTGTGTCCAAAGAAGAGCATTAGTTTTTGGATCAATTCCAGCACCGTCAACTATTTCAAGACCAGATTGTCCCCAAGTAAATTGAGCTAATGCAGGGTCTAAAGATTTACCATTAAAAATAATCCAAGGGTTTTCTGCAACTCCGGTTAAATGAAGGTCATCAAAAATTACTTGACCACTTGAATAATCGCCTTCACCAGCACCACTTATTGAAAATTCAAAAGCATAGCCTTTAATTTTGTTAGCATCAAGTTGATTGTTTCCAACAACTCCAGCCCAACCAGTTCTGTTAAAACCTTCACCATTCCAAAAATTTGCGTCAGCTTTTAATGGAAGTGTAATTGTTTGCCATTGGCTTGAAGAATCGTCACAAACATTATATTCGAATGAATAATAAAATTCTGTGCTTCCTGCGCCACTTGTTGTATCATCTACATCTGAAACATCATATAATTCAAATCTTAAATGAATACGACCAACTAATGATTGAGGTGTTAGAGTATAAAATGAAAATGACACGGAATCGAAAGCACTCCAATCGTAAACTTGTGAGTCAGGTGCCATGTGGAATATTTTAGAATAACCACCCCATCCTTCTATATTGTGTGCACTATAATCAATTGACATAGCATTGCCTGAAACTGCTATACCACTTTGGTAAGAATCTTTTACATAACCAAGTAAAGAATCAGCATTTACGCTAGTCTCATATTTCCAGTAAGTAGATTCTTGAGGCTCTTCGAAATTGTTAATAACTTGTGTCTGTGCAATGACAAAGCTACTTAAAGCAAGGAATAAAAAAAGAAAAGTAAATTTTCTCATGGTTTTTCTCCTAATTAAAGAATGAATTAATGAATTAATGTAAATAGTTAATAAATTAGTTAATAAATCAGTTGTTTAGCTTATCAATATTTAACGCCATCTTATTTAAACTATATAATTTTTCCCCTTTCTCAGCAGTAACAAAAGCAATAACAACAAAAACAAGAGTTGAAAATGAGAAAAGAATTCCAGCAAAATATAGATAGTTTAATGAAGCAAAGGTAACAATAATAGTGTTTGATGTTGTATCTGTAACTAGAAAATCAGCAGCTAGCCTTAAAAGTCCAAAAATTTCCCCAATTATTAAAGTCCATATTAAAGCATGAGATGTAGCTTTTTTCCAGAATAGACCCAACAAAAATATAACAACAATTGGTGGACTGATATAAGCTTGCATGCTTTGTAAATTAACATACATTCCATTACTAAAAAGTTTTAACAATGGGATAAACATAATTGAACCAATTACAATAAAAATAGTTGATAATCTACCAACTAAAACTAATTGTTCATCATTTGCTTCTGGATTACTTCCTTTAACAAAATCATAAGCAATTAAAGTAGCTGTTGAATTAAATGCACTAGCAAGTGAAGACATAAGTGCAGCAAAAAATCCACTTAAAATAATTCCTCTAATTCCAACTGGAAAAATGCCTGAATTAAAAAGTGAAGCATAGGCTTCATTGGGTGAAATTGAAGCATTTAATTGAATTGCAACCATTCCTGGAATAATAAATAATAAAAATGGAAACAATTTTAAGCCCGCTGCAAATAAAGTACCTTTTTTTGCCTCAGTTAAATTTCTTGCACTCAAAATTCTCTGAACAATATATTGATCTGCAAACCAGTACCATGCTGCAAGAATAGGAGCACCAACTAAAATTCCTAGCCAAGGAAAATCTGGGTCTGATATTGGCTTAAAAACTTCCCAATGACCAATTGGAAGGTCATTAAAGAGAGCTTCAAAACCACCAATAGCCTCTATTCCAAAGAATAGAACAAAAAAACCGCCAACTAGGAAAACAACTGCTTGAAATATTTGAGTATACATAACCGAGCGAAGCCCGCCGATTATTGTATAAATTCCAGTGAAGAGAAGGATAATTACAGTTGATGTAACAAAATTCCAACCGAGAATTTCTTTTAATAAAATTCCACCAGCAAGCAATGTAATTGCAATTTTTGTGAAAATGTAAGTAAATATTGATAATCCAGAAAAGATTTTACGAGCAGAATTTCCAAATTTTTTACCAATTAGTTCTGGAATTGTATGAACTTGGGATTTCAAAAATATTGGAGCAAAAATCCAACCAAGCATAATTATAAAAATTACTGCCAACCATTCAAAATGCCCAACAGCAATTCCCCTTTCGGCGCCAGAACTTGCCAAACCAACCAAATGTTCACTAGAAATATTTGTTGCAAAAATTGAAAATCCGATAACTAACCAGCCCATATTTCTATTTGCCAGAAAGTAATCCTCCGCAGTTGGTTTTTCTCGTTTCGAAAAATAAAACCCAATTGCTAATACTATTACAAAGTAAAGTAAAATTATTGCGTTATCGTATGTGCTTAATGAATCTATCAATTTTTCTTATATTTAATTTTACCTACACTATCAGAATTTGTGCCAGCGTTATTAGTTTGAAAAATTGATAAAAGCAAAGCAAATTTACCAAGCAAACTAACTTATAAAAGTGATTAATTGTGAAATTACATATTTAAGATTATGGATTTGGTTGAAGTACTTTTGTTTCAAAATAACTTAAAAATAAGGTTTTTCTATCTCTGATTAGATAAGGTATGTATTAAATAATAAATAATACTATTTAGTAAAGCATGTGTGGAATTTTTAAAGAACAAAAACTTGTTTCTAAAAAGTATTCATTTGCTTACGAGTGATTATTATTTTAATAATTTAACTTGACTAAATAATAACTAAGGAAGCAATTCTTTTAATGATTTTGGCAGCCAATATTTCCATTTATAAAATGACTGAGAATAAGGAACTGCTGTTATTTGACCACCAAAGCCTAAAGTACGATAAACCATCATTTCAATATTAGTTACTTTAATAGAATTTAATAGTTCAGTATTAACCGAAATTCCATACTTTTTTGCTAAACTAACAGTTTTATCAATATACAAATTTTCTAATTCCTTAAAATACAATCCACTTTTAATCTTTTCTTTAACTTCATCATAAGTTCTATTTGCACTATCAGGATTTTCGGAAATAATCTTATTATAATAATCCTTTGCTTGCATTTCATCTGTTTCAACTGAATCAAGTAGTGAATATCTATAATAGCTTGCTAAAAAACTATCTTTCCAAGTTATTAATTCATTTTGTATCTCTGGTAAGTTTTGTAACCCGCGAGAATATCCTTCACGAAAAAGTATTTCCTCAAAAATATAAGCTTTTATATCACTACTTAATGCTTGTGCAATTCCCCATTTACTCATTTTATCAGTAACTAATCCATTTAATTCTAAATTTGTTAAATATTTTTCTAGACTAATTGGTGATACTTCAAATTTAATAAAATTACTAGCTAACCATGTTTCGTGTATATTATTTTTAACCATTCTTATTTGATATTCATCAAGCTGGTATTTTTTTGTGTTTTCGTTAAAAAGAGTTTCATATTTATCTTCAAAGCTATTAAAAATTGCATCACCTAAAACACTAAAAAGTTTTTTATCCGTATTTACAACCACACTTTTAACATACTTTGCAAAAAACTCATTATAAAATATTTTAGCTTTTCTATCAAAAATTGTCTCTTCCACTTTTTTTCTATTTGCAGTAATTTGGCTTTCATCAGTTGGTTGATTAAACTCAATGTTTTTTAAGTAATAAATTACCCAACCGATATTTATTGGAACAGGTTTGGAAAATTGACTTAGTTTAAGTGAATAAATTTCCGACTCAAGCTCCTTAACCATTTGTCCATAAATTACAGAAATACCATTTGTTTGCTCTCTTTGCTCAACTCTATTAACTAATATAGAGTTAAATAGTTCGCCAGCGACAAGTCTATTATATAAAGAATCTATTTCACTTTTCCGTTTGGAAAAAAGGAAATTAACAATTCGTTTTTCGTTTGTTTTGGGCAAATCTTCAGCTATTTCGGTTTCACTTATTTTAACTTTACTTTCAATTTCTATTTTATAAAGTTTGTCTTTTACTAATTTCCTTTCAATATTTTTTACGGAATTATAAACGTATGGAATTGTATCCAACGATAACGATTGAGCTTCCAACGCCCATAATTTTTCGGCAATAATTGAATACAAAAAATTTACTTTGCTGCTATCGTGGTCGTTATTTTCTTTTGGAGTAAATTCAAATCTTTTTTTGAATTCAATAGCGGATATTTCTTCATTTCCAACTTTAGCAAGAAATTTTTCTTGTGCAAAAACTAATGCCGTTGGAATTAAAACAACTAATAATATTATATAAATTTTATTTTTCATATTGCAATATTACATTTTTTGATTGAAAAATGTTCTGTAAAACTTAATTTGGGATAATTATAATTGAAAAGGGAAAATTTATCCAAAATTTAATTACTTAAAAAGATGTTGAAAAAGCCAGAATTATGACGTTTTCAACATACAATTAAATCATCTAAGAAGTACCATTTTATTTGTGGAAACAAATTCATTTGAAACTAACTGATAAAAATAAACTCCGCTTGTAAGATTTGATGCGTCAAAATTTATGTCATATTTTCCAGCTTTTTTGTTTTCATAAACCAAAGTTGAAATTACATTTCCGAGTAAATCGTAAACTTTTAGCGAAACAAATCCATCTTTTGGAATTTTGTAACCAATATTTGTAGTTGGATTAAACGGATTTGGGAAGTTTTGATTTAATCCAAAATCAGTTGGAATTGATGATTTATTTTCATCTTTCAAATCTGTTAAAACCATTCCCCCATTATTAAAATATGGAAAATATCCTTTTTTAAGTGATTCATAAACTGGCTTTTTAGTTTGTCTATCCATCGAAATTAGCCCCATGCTTTGAAAACCGCCAGAATGTTGGTGCGAATACCAATCAAAAATGCACCACCAAGTTGAAGCCATTAACATTCCATTTGGATTTAATGTGCCATTTTCATTTAACGGACTAAAAAATTTAAATGCTTTAAAAGTTTCATCAAAAACTTCCACTTGCTCACCTAAAGAGCTACCATTTTCACTTGACCAATAACCAAATTCTGTATCAATTATAGGCTTGTTAGGAAAAGCACTTTTTGCATTTACAAGAAATAAAAGCGTTCCATTATAATAAGTGCTTCCGTGGAAAATTCCAAAATAAAGAGTCCAACCAGCAACATCTAAAGGAATTTGAGTTGAATCGGAATATCCTGGTCTATCCGCAGCTGAAGATTGGCTAATTAATCTAAAATCGTTATAATTTGATGAAATATCGTCTTTTATCATTTTGTTGTAAAGCAATCTATTATCGGTTTCCTTACATTCGTTTGAAGTACTCCACATAATAATTGATGGTCTGTTAAATCCTTTAAAAACCATTTCGCGAAACATTTGTTGGTGAATGTGTCTTTCGTTATTTTGAATTAGCCAAGGTTCTGCAGTATCAAACCACCAAACTGGAATTTCTTCCATAATTGCAAGCCCAATTCTATCGCTAATTAAATATGTGTAAAGATTGTTCGGATAATGAGCTGTTCGTAAAAAATTAACATTTGCGTCTTTTACTTTAATTAAATCGTCATAAATTATTTGCTTCGGCAAAGCTCGTCCATAATCGGGATGATCTTCGTGTCTAGCAGTTCCCGTAAAAAAGACAACATGTTTGTTTAGCATCACTTTGTTGCCACTTGTTTCAATTGTTCTAACACCAAATTGTGTAAATATTTCATCAACAACAATATTGTTTGAAAGAATCGTAGCTTTTAAAATGTACAAATTTGGATTTGCTGGCGACCATAAATTTGGATTACTAATTTGAAATTGCGATTCTAAAGCAATAACTGAATCAGCTAAAATTGTTATATTTTGAGAGGAATTTCCACTAAAAGCAACTTGAGCTCCAACCAAATCGCCAGCAAATTCCGATTGGATATTCGATTCGTTCACATCCGCATTATAAATTGCATAATTAATTGTAACATTTTGCTCGTTACTATTTCGGTTGGCAACAACAACTTTTGTCGAAATATCACCTTCTATTGAAAATGGAGTAACATCCGCACGTGAAATTGAGATTTTATCCGAAATTTCAAAATAAATATCGTGAATTACTCCAGCATAATTAAACCAATCGCATTTGAAAAAAGGCACAATATCTTTTCGCGTTCCCCATTTTGGATTGTCAATTCTAATTGCGATTGTGTTTTCTTCGCCAGAAATTATTTTATTGGAAACATCAAAAGCAAAAGGAGTATAACCGCCTTCGTGATAACCGCAATATTGTCCATTTATCCAAATATCGGCAACATAATTCATTGCATAACACTTAAGCAAAACTTGTTTATTTGCAACTTCAGTTGGAATTTGGACTTTTTTTCGGTACCAAACGCCATCTTCATAATATTCTGGTACTGTTGGAAAAGGATAAATTTCGTTTTCAACCGCTGGAAGAATTTTAACTTCCCAAGCTGAATCGTCAAAATTTTGCAAATGTCGGTCGGTAGATTCGGATAAAAGATTTGCATAACCGTCATTATTTCTTTCCGCAAGTGAAATTGCATCCGAAGCTAAAATTCTCTCTTTTTTCCACTCGCCAGTTAAATCAATTGTTGTTCTATTTTGCTTTTCAAATGTTGGCAACGGAATTCCATTTTGATATGGAATATTAGTTCCATTAACATTTTCCAAAGAAAGAGTAGCTTTTAAAGTTGCAGTTTGCGAAAATACCGTTGACGCAAGTAGAAATAAAATTGTTATTGCTTTAATTAAAGATTTCAAGAAATACTCCAAAGATTAAAATTCAAAACGATTATTAGAATAGCAATAATCTTGCCATAAATGGACAAATAATCTTCTATAAATATTTGCATTTTTATTTATGAAAACAGCATTTGTCGAGTGTATAATCAAAATTTGCAATTACTTCATCAAGAAATATTATTTTCTTAATAATAGTCACTTATAGTTTTAATAATACTTTTAACAATTTAATAATATTTCAAAATTTTTTAACTATATTTTAAAATAATATTCCTTAAATTGACATATAATTATTGATTTAATAAGTCGCAAATAAAAGTAAATATGAAAATAAACTACTCTCTCATTTTGGTCGCAATTTTAGTTGGTGTTTTTTTACTGATTTTTTCAATTACCCTGCTAAATTTTGGGTCATCGGAAGAACCAGAAGTTACTAAAATTTATTATGTTGATAATATTTCAAAAACACATCAAAAAATAATTGACAATTTTAATAAAATAAACGAAGGTAAAATTGAAGTAATTCCAATAGATATTCCATTCTTTAAATTTAGCACAAATGAGCGGAAAGAGTTATTAATAAGAGCATTACGCGGCAAGTCGGAACGTCTTGATATTTTTTCTGCCGATTTGATTTGGGTAAGCAGATTTGCCAAATGGACAGAAAATTTGGACAAGTATTTTACCAACGAAGAAAAAAACAAATTAACTCCTATGGCAATTTCTACTGGGTTAATAGATAATAAATTTTTAGCGTCTCCTTTATACTTAGATGTAAGCGTATTGTTTTATAGAAAGGATTTAATATCAAAATTTAATAACTCAAAAGAAATTGAAAAGAAATTACACGAATCCATTACTTGGAAGGAGTTTATTGAGTTAGGTAAAAAATATAAACCCCAAAACAGATTTTATACTTTTCCAGCAGATGCTTATGAAGGTCTTATTTGTTCATTCACAGAATTACTTCTCACACAAAATAAAGAGTTCTTCAAAAATGGAATAGATTTCACAAATTCAAATTCTGAAAAAGCTCTAACTCTATTAGTTGATTTAGTAAATAAATATGGAATATCCCCAAAACAAGTTGTTAATTACCGAGAAAAAGACGCTTATTTTGATTTTGTAACTAATAATTGTCTTTCTCTACGAGGATGGCAAAGCTTTATACATGATAATAAAAATTTGGAAAAAAATTCAAAAATTGAAAAATTCATTACTTTAGCTCAATTACCACATTTTGAAGGACATGAAACCGGCGCAACAATTGGTGGTTGGAACTTGATGTTAGCACAAAATAGCCAGCATAAAGAAGAGGCAATTAAATTTATAAAATATACTTTAACTGAGGAAGCCCAAAAAATTCTGTATTCGGAAGGGGCATATTTACCAGTAATTAAATCTCTTTATAGCGATTCTTCATACTGTGCAGAAAATCCAGACCTAAAATATGCAAAAGCAATTTTGGATAATGGCGAATTAAGACCAAAAATGGAAGATTACACTAAGATTTCCGATATTCTTTCAAACTATATTAGAGCAGCAATTAACAATGAAATTTCAGTAAGTGATGCACTAAAATCAGCCGAAAAAGAAATTAACAACACAAGAAGAATTCAATAAATGCTAAAAAATAGAATCGAAAATAATTACCATAAATATAGGTTGGAGTTAAGGCACATTACTGTGCTTGCTTTCATTTTAATTTCATTCCAAGTTATTTTAACTTTAGTACAGCGTTCTTCTTTTCATGAACTAATTACGGAAACGCAACATTGGTATCAACGAAACTCCGCCGAACGGTTGGCAAATAGTAATTCCACTGCTCTTGAACTGCTTATTGAAAATATGGGAACTTTGGAAACAAGGTCTTCTGCTGATATTCAACAAATAATTCAATCGTTTAACATAATTCTCACGCAGCAAATTTTAGAACAAAATATTGAGGACGTTGCAATTTTTGTAATTCAAAATGGCAAAATAATCTCAATTGATGAAGGAATTGAACTTTTTAACTTTTTGGAAAAACAAATTATTGCCGATTCTTCAAACTCCAGACATGCAAACGGTGTTGCTTTATTTAAGGATAATTATACAAAAATTAATAATGAAGAAAGAATTATTAGCTTTTTAAGAGATGCATCTATTTTTGAAGTTCTTGTTCCACTTGCTCCAAATGGTGAGTTAATTGGAGCTTTCTATATGAAAAATATTCCAGACTTTTCAAGAATTACTTCCGAACTTTTAACAAGCTATAACCAAATTGCTATAATATATGTCTCTTTAATTCTGTTGGGATTATTAACCATGTATTATATTTCTTCTTACACAATGAAGGAAAGAGATATTGCAAATCAAAAATTGTTTGACGAACAGCAAAAACATTTGAAAGAGCAAATTGAGCACGAAAAAGAAACTCTTTTTACAAAACGCATTTACCACACGCATCATAAAGCTGAAAAAGTAATGGGTTTTATTAAGGATGATTTAAGAAATCTTTCAACCGAAAATATTAATGAGACAAAGCAAAAAGTTACAAAGTATGCAAATTTTGTTGCTAGAGCCATTTATGACATGAAATGGTATGACCCTCCTTTGCAGACAATTAGAAATCAATTATTTAATACTGATATAAATGAAGCAATTAGATTTATTGTTGATAATATATTTTTGCGGATTTCCTCCAAAATTGAAAAAATTAATTTCAATTTAAATCTTGACCCAAATATTCCAAGAATTAAAATTAATGAGTTTGTGGTTTGGGAAATTATTGAGCCTCTTGTTCAAAATAGTATTGACCATGCACCCGATTATAGCATAATAATTTCCATTACAACTAAATTTTTAAAAGAAACCAATGAAACACTTATTTTAATTGAAGATGATGGAAAGGGAATTTTGCAATCGCTTTTAGAAACCAATGAAATAGGATTGCAAAAAATATTCATGGAAAATATAACCACAAAAAAAGTTGTGGAAAGAAGTGCGGGATATGGCTGCTACATTGCCCATCAACTAGCTACCAAAAGATGTGGTTGGAACTTAACCAGCGAAAATTTAGAGAAAGGTTGTCGCTTTACAATTAGAATGAAGAACTAAAGGAATAAAATGAGCCAAAATTTGATACGCATATTACTTATAGAAGATGAAGAATTTGATGCCCGAAGAGTTAAAAACACAATACAATACTTTGAAGATAAAATTAAAATAGTTTCGGTAGTTTCTAACGGAGATGCTGCTCTAAAATTGCTTCAAAACGCAGCCGGCGAATATGATTTAATTGTAATGGATTATCAAATTGCTGGCACTTTGCACGGCGTTGAGCTAATTAAAAGAATCAAAGAAGTTGAAAACACTATTCAAATTATTGTTATTACAAAACTTACAATTGATTTAACCGACCTTAATTTTGCCAGAACGCTTATGGATGCTGGTGCATTTTGGTATTGCACAAAATATCCAAATGATATTGAGGATTATATTTACCAACCTACAGATTTTATTATAAGTATTTTTAATGCATATGAACGCAAAAAGTTAGAAGAGCAGAGAAATAAATCGCAAAAAAAATTAAGAACAAAAATTGAAGAAATTTTAGGAAGTAAACAGATTATTTCTAATTCCGCCGAAATGGAAAAAGTTAAATATGACATTGAAAGACTTACAAACAATGAAGCAACTGTCCTAATTACTGGTGCATCAGGAACTGGAAAAGAATTGGTTGCCTATAATATTCACTATAAAAGCAAACGGAAATATGAAAACTTTGTGCCAATAAATTGCGGAAGTCTTCCAAACGATTTAATTGAAAGCGAACTTTTTGGATATGAAAAGGGTTCATTTACCGGTGCTGCAAATCAGAAAGATGGACTTTTTCAGATTGCCGACAACGGCACAATATTCCTAGACGAAATTGCGGAATTACCTCTTTCTGCACAAGTAAAATTGTTGCGTGTTATACAAGATGGCGAAATAGATAAAATTGGTAGAACTAAAACTATTAAAGTTAATGTTAGAGTAATTGCTGCAACAAATAAAGATTTGCGAAAGGAAGTAATAGATGGACGCTTTAGGGAGGATCTTTATTACCGCCTAAATGTTTTATTAATTTCGCTTCTTCCCCTTTCCAAAAGAAGGGATGATATTCCAGTTTTAACCGCTCACTTTTTGAAACAATTTAGTTTTCAGATGGGAATCGAAACTCCTACGCTACCACAAAATGTTATTGATTTTATGACACAATACGATTGGCCTGGTAATGTTAGAGAAATGAAAAATGTAATACAGAGACTATTGTTTATCTCTACAAACAAAATAGAACTTGAACACATCCAGCGATCAATTATTCCTGCACTTAAAAAAGAAGATAAAAATGGAATGATTGATTTTGACGAAAACAACATAATGCCTTGGAAGGAATTGGAACGCGAAATTAAATATAAGTATTTTAAGTTTGTGCGTGATAAATCTTCTTCTGACGCTGAAACAGCTTCAAAACTTGGTCTTGCACCTCCAAATTATTTTAGAATGAGTAAAGAATTGGGATTAAAATAATCATTTTAATAACTGACTTATTACTTAAATAAAAATCTTACAAATACATTGTTATGATTTAACTGGAAATGACATTTTACTTTTCGGCATAATTATTGAGCTAAAAACAATTTAATTTTTAGGTAAAATAATGTTTCTCAAAGGTGTTTTTAGGCTCAATAAAACTTTCATAATTCTACTACTTATCTCGTCCTCAATTTTTGCAAATGGAATTTTAAGAACTAGTGGCAAAAAAATTGTTGATGCAGACGGAACAGAAGTGCTTTTTAAGGGAATTGGTTTAGGCGGCTGGCTTGTTCCAGAAGGTTATATGTTCAATATGTCAGGCTTCGCAAATTCACCAACTGAAATCAAGAACAAAATTATTGGTGTTGTTGGCGAAGCAAACGCCGAAATAATTTATAACAATTTTAGAAAAAACTTTGTTACAGAAGCTGATATCGATTCCCTTGCTAACTGGGGTTTTAACAATATCAGACTTCCAATGCATTACGAATTATTAACTCCTAGAAATGAACCTTATGTTTATACAGAAAGTGGATTTGCTTTAATTGACAGCTTAATTACTTGGTGTAAAAAAAGAGATATGTATTTAATTCTCGATCTACACGCAGCGCCTGGCGGACAAAGCGCCGAACCAATTAGCGATTACGATTCCAGATATCCTTCACTTTGGGAAAGCGAAGAAAACAAAGCACGCACTATTGATCTTTGGCGCGAAATCGCTTCTCGTTATGTTAACGAAGAAACAATTGCTGGTTATGATTTGCTGAACGAACCTGCTTGGGATCTTGGTTCTATGAATTTTGATTTACGAGCTTTATATATGGATATAACAAGCGCAATTAGAGCCGTGGATACTAACCACATTGTTTATATTGAAGGCAATTGGTTTGCAACAACCTTTACTGGCTTAACTCCAACTTGGGATGATAATATGGTTTACTCGTTTCATAAATATTGGAGTGATGTAACCACTAGTTCAATCCAAAGTTATTTAACAATTCGTAATAATTATAACGTACCACTTTGGATGAGTGAATCTGGCGAAAATTCAAATTCGTGGTTTAGAGATTTTGTAAAACTTTTGGATGATAATGAGATTGGCTGGTCCTGGTGGACAATTAAGAAATTGGACGCTATTTCTCCTTTAGCATCTGTAAAAATAGCTCCTCAGTTTCAAACATTATTAAATTATTGGAATGGAAATGGTGCTAAACCAAGTGTTGATTATGCAATGGCAGCATTGACTTTACAAATTGAAAATTTTAAAATTAAAAACTACGACAAAAAAGAAGATGTAATTGATGCACTCATGCGCCGACCATTTAATAATGATGTTTATCCATTTAAAGAAAATAAAATTCCTGGAACAATTTATGGCGTTGATTTCGATTATGGAAATCTTGGAACTGCATATTATGATGTTTCCCCCAGTAATACTGGTGATGGTGTTTACAACAATGGTTGGGTTTACAGAAACGATGGCGTAGATATTGAAAAATGCAGCGATGCAATTACAAACGGCTATAACATTGGTTGGATTGAAACTGGCGAATGGCTAAAATATACTGTTGATGTTACTCAAGCAGGCACTTATAAAATTAAGTTTAGAATTGCTGCTTCAACTTCTGCAGGAAAAATACAATTACTTTTAGACAACACTTATTTAACTAGTTTAATTGATGTTCCGGCTTCAGGGGGTTGGCAAAATTGGCAAACTCTGCAAGTTGATAATCTTCAAATTACAGAAGGTAAACACGAATTAGTTGTTCGATTTTATTTTGGAGGATTTAACTTCAATTTAATGGATTTTGAACTAACTGCTGTTGGAGTTGATGATAATAGTGCCACTCCTTTAAATTTTGAAATGGAGCAAAATTATCCAAATCCTTTCAATCCTAACACAATAATTAAATATGGTATTCCAGAAAAAAGCATTATTAAAGTTGAAGTATTTAATGTGCTTGGTCAAAGTGTTAATGTTTTAGTAAACGAAGAAAAGCTCTCTGGATTTTATGAAACTACTTGGAATGCAACAAAGTTGCCAAGTGGAATGTATTTTATTAGTATTAATGCAAAAGGTTCAAATTCAGAAAACAATTTTACAAAAGTTATTAAAGCCGTTCTTGTTAAATAATTTTTAAGGAGTGAATTAAAAGTGGTTAACATTATTTAAAATTTGGAATTGTTGAATTTATGAGATAAAAACGATTTCTAATTAAATATGGTTATAAAATAAAAATGCCCGACAAAATGCCGGGCATTTTAATGCTATCTTTAATAGTAATTTAAAGAACAATTACCGAGTTTTCATATCCAACATATCCAGAAGCAACTTGTTTATCAGCTTCCGATTCATTCATCCACACTTTACCATCTAGGAAATATTTGAATTGGTACTCTTTTCCCATTTCAAAAGTTTTTTGGATTGAGAACGAACCATCCTTTTTTAATTTTTTCATTTTGTCAGCATTTACATCCCAATTATTAAATTCACCAACTAGTGATGCCTCTGCAAATTCTTTTCCATCTTCAGATGAAATAGCAAAATTAACTTTACATTTATTCTGCTTCAATTGTGTTTTTTTTATAGACATAATATTCCTCTCTTATTTAAATAAATTATTTTTTTTGAATACTTAAATTTAATAATTTTCTTACTATTTTCTTCATATAATAATAAGTAATTCATTTGTTAACAATTTAATAACTTAATAATGCAGTTAATTGGAATTGTATTCACTTTTTGCAATCGTGTTATATGCCTCTTTTAATTCCAGCTCTAATTTATTATCAATCTCATCTACTGAAAAAACATCAGCGTAATGAAATACTCGTCTCTTTGAAATCCGTATCGTTTTTGTAATTTGCTTTATTTTAGATTCGTGTGCTAATTGAAATTCCAAATGGACTTTATTTCTCTTCAAATATATTGCAAGAAATGCAGATTTTGTTCTAACTTGAATTGATGTTTTAAGTGGAAGCAATTCAACTTCGCCAAAAGATGTTACCAAATCAAGAAGCTTATGAAATATTTTAACAATAAACTCTGGCTTATCCTCAATATGCTGTTCAATGGTTGATTGCTCACACGAATGGAATTGATTTGTAGCTCTAAATTCCCTTTCACAATTTGGGCAAACCCAACTCATGTTTTCTCCTAATACTTTAACAATTGTAAAAATAGTATATTGCATAATAAAAATAATTTTTCATTTAAGAATCTAATTCTGCTTTAAAAATTATTACCCAAAATAATCACTTAAGAAAGTTCAAAATTTTATGGCTGAAAACGTAACACCAGTAATATTAACCGCAATGGAAATCTCTTTAAGCTTTGGAGAACAAATAATTTTTGATAATGCTTCATTAAGCATTCACGAAGGAGATAGAATTGGTCTCGTCGGCAGAAATGGTGCAGGTAAATCTACTTTTCTAAAAATTATTTCCGATGAAATTAATCCAACCTCTGGAAATGTTGCTAAAAAGAAAAATCTAAATATCGGATTTTTAACACAGGATTTCACACTCAACAATTCCAAAAATGTTCTTGAAAACATAATGGACGGTGCTGAATCAATTCAAAACTTAATTCACGAATACGAAAAAACTCCTTATGATTCACCTAAACGAGAGTTGCTGGAAAAAGAAATAAATGAAAAAGATGCTTGGAATCTTGATAAACAGATTTCTGTTTTAATGAAAGCTCTTGATGCTCCAGCAAGAGAAACCGATGTAGCAATTCTTTCTGGTGGCGAAAAACGAAGAGTAGCACTCTGCCGTGCCCTAATTTCAAAACCAGAATTATTGATTTTGGATGAACCAACAAACCATCTCGACACCGACTCAATTGTTTGGATTGAGAATTTTCTTGCCAGTTACAAGGGAACATGCATTTTTGTAACTCATGATAGATATTTTCTTGACCGAATTGCGAACAGAATTGTGGAACTTTCCAACGGTTCGTTTTATTCGCACAAAGGAAATTACACAGACTATTTAATTAACAAGTCTGAACGACAAGCAATTGAAGAAGTAGAAGAAAGAAAACGACAAAATTTTTTGAAGCGCGAACTGGAGTGGGTGCGCCGTGGACCAAAAGCACGAACTACAAAATCAAAAAGCAGACTTGATAATTATTATGAAATTGAATCAAAAGAAAATTTAGAAGTTGAACTGCAAGTCGATTTAGTAATTCCTCCTCCAGAAAGACTAGGCAACAGAGTTGTTGAACTTAATAATGTTGGAATTGAACTTGGCGGCAAACAGCTCTTTGAAGGTCTTACTTTTGCTTTTCATTCTGGAAGAAGATTAGGAATTGTTGGGAAAAATGGAGTTGGTAAAACGACTCTTTTAAAAATGATACTTGGAGAAATTAAACCAGAAACTGGGCAAATTGAAATTGGTGAAAAAACAGAATTTAACTATGTTGATCAGTCACGACTAACACTAAATGACGATGATACTGTCATTGAAGCAATTGGGGAGGGTAATAATTCAATAAAATTTGGGAATAGAGACCTAAATATTTTCACTTACTTGCGAAGATTTCTCTTTACTGACGAACGAATAAACACAAAAGTTGGAAGGCTTTCCGGTGGCGAAAAAAGCCGATTAACTCTTGCAAGCATTTTGAAAAATGGAGGTAATTTTATAATTCTTGATGAACCAACTAACGATTTGGACTTACCAACGTTAAGAATTTTGGAAGAAGCTTTGCTTTCATTTAATGGTTGTGTTGTTGTAGTTAGTCACGATAGATATTTCTTAAATCGTGTGTGCAACGGTATTTTAGCTTTTGAAGATAATGGCAAAATCCATTTTAGCGAAGGAGATTACAATTATTATATCGAAAAGAAAAAACTAAGAAATTCGAAAAATATAATTGAGAATGAACCAATAAAACAAAAGGAAAGACAAGTAAAAGCATCCATTAAAAAACTATCGTGGAGCGAAAAAAAAGAATTAGATGAAATGGAAAAAAACATACTTGATGCAGAAGCTGAAGTTGAAAGAATTGAAGCAATTTTTTCCTCTCCCGATTTTTTTTCAAAATTTGCGGAGCAAACTAAAGAGTTAAATGAAAAGTTAAACATAGCAAAAGCAAAAGTTCATAAACTTTATGATAGATGGGAAGAACTAGAAAATATTAAGTCAATGGTTAATTAAATTTAGCCTTTCTGAAGTGAAAGGCTAAATTGTAATTTTTAGTTTTTAAGTGCTTCCAATTTTTTGTTTTCTTGAATTAGTATTTTGTCAAGGGCAAGCAGAATTAGTAATCTATTTTCAAGTTTTGCCACACCAGTTATATAATCAGAATCAACATTTGTTGTCATTTCTGGTGGTTGTTCAATTGTGGATGATTCAATTCGAAGAACTTCGCTTACCTCATCTACAATAAAACCAATACTCTTATTAAAATGTTCAACTACAATAATACGAGTATGGCTTGTGTTCTCAATCTCTGGAAAATTTAATTTTTCTCTTAAACTTATTACTGGAATTATTGAACCTCTTAAATTAACAATGCCTTTAATTGATTTTTGCAAATTTGGAATTTGAGTTATTTCCATCATTTTATTTATTTCTTTTACTTTGAATATATCAAATCCAAATTCTTCTTTCCCAAGCTTGAAAGTAACAAGCTGTAATATTACACTTTCTGCTGAGTCTTTTTCATTTTTTTCTGACATTTTTTCCTCCTACTTATTGCCAATGAGTTTTACATTATGGGCATTGGCTAAACCCCTTGTATATTTATTTTCATTATCTATTCGGAAACGTGCAACAAGTTGAGTAAGATTATCTGTTAGTGTATTCAAATCTTCAGCAGCAGAAGCAATTTGCTGCACACCAGCTGCAGATTCATTTGCCACATTATTTATTGCTTCAATATTTGTAGATACTTGCTCGGCTGTTGCTGATTGTTCTTCGCTTGCTGCCGCAACTTGATTTATTTGCATAGATACATTTTCTGCACTCAATAATATTGCATTAAGAACAACACCAACTTGGTCATTTAGACTTAATCCAACTTTTATTGCCTTTCCAGCTTCTTCCATAGAAGTATTTGCTTCCTTTGCTTCTAATTGAATTGCTTTTATTGTTTCAGCAATTTCCTTTGTTGCCTTTGTTGTTCTTTCAGCTAATTTTCTTACTTCATCTGCAACAACGGCAAAACCTCTGCCTTGTTCGCCTGCTCTAGCCGCTTCAATTGCAGCATTTAGCGCTAGAAGATTTGTTTGATCCGCAATATCATCAATTACTTGAGCTATTTCACCAATTTGATCTGTTTTATTTGTTAAGGAAGATATTTTATCACCTGTAATTTTAGAAGCATCTACAATTCTTTCCATTCCACTTTTTGCTGCGCTCAACTTTTCATTTCCATCCTTTGCTTGCTGGCTTGATTTAATTGAAGCTTCAGATGCTGTTGTGGCATTAGATGCTGTTTCAACAATTGTGCGCGACATCTCTTCCATTGCTGCGGCTACTTCTGAAGTTTGAGCGCTCTGTTCTTGAGCACCAGTTGCCATCTCTTCTGCTCTTGATGCAATTTGTGTGCTTGCTTTTGCCGTTGCCTCCACTGCCACACTTAAATCAAGCATAGTTTTGTTAAGCGAATCAACAACTGTATTAATGCTGTTTTTCATTAATTGGTGATCACCTTTATAATCTCCATTAACTTTTGTAGTAAAATCCCCTGTAGCTAAATAGTTAAGAACATCGGTGCTTTCTTTTAGTGGTTCAACAACTGCGTTCAAAGTATCGTTAAATCCATTTACTATTTCTCTGTAGCTTCCACGGTAATCATTACAATTACCTCTTTCTGATAATCTTCCTTCGGTGGCTGAATTTGTTAGTGAATTTACTTCTTGAATAAGTTTTCGTAGAGTATTAATTACTTGATTCATACTCTTCGATAAAATGTCATTTTCTGATTTTTCATTAGCCTCTTGATTCAACTCACCATTTGAAATCATTTCTGCAATATGGCTCTGTCCCTTTATAGAATTAACAATAGATCCAAATGATTTTTCAAGTTGTCCAATTTCGTCATTTGTTCGCGAATTAATTTCAATATTTATATCACCTGTTGAAAGCTTATCAGCTATCGAAGTAAGATTTTTAATTGGCTTAATAATTAGCTTCATAAGAAATATTGAGATTATTCCTAGAAAAAGTGCGCTCACAAGAAAACCGCCAATAATTACATTAAAGCGAGCATCATTTACTCTAGAGCTTACATCATCTTCTTTATATACCGTAAGAATATTATAATCCCACTTTTCATAATTCTTTATATTAATTTTCCAATCTTCATTTTCTCCGGACTTTTCATTTTCCAATATTCTATAAATTTCATCCGTTGTAATATTATTTGAGTTAAATAGCACTTTATTTTTATTGTCCATTATGGCAATAAAACCATTTTCAAGAATTTTGGAATTTGAAATTATCTTCTGAAGTCTATTCAAAGACGAAAGCTGATATCCTACGTACCAAATTCCAATTATTTCATTATTGTCATTTTTAATAGGTTCATAGCCTGTTAGATAAGGCTTATTTAATATTTCTACTAATCCATAATATGCCTTGCCATCTAAAATGTTTTTTATTGACTTCCCATTTGGATTAAGAATTGTTCCAATTGCCCTACTTCCATCATCTTGTTGAACATTCGTTGATATTCTAATAAACTCATCATTATATCTACTGAAAATGGTGGCGGTTCCACCAACAATACTCTTTAAATTGTCTACTAAGTCAAAGTTATTAGCAATGTTACTCTCCCCAAATAATATATCATTTGTTTCTTT
The DNA here is from genome assembly GCA_018818165.1 of Bacteroidota bacterium. Classification (GTDB taxonomy): domain Bacteria; phylum Bacteroidota; class Ignavibacteria; order Ignavibacteriales; family Melioribacteraceae; genus 1-14-2-50-31-20. Next base: position 319,630 of record JAHISP010000084.1, read on the forward strand.
TCCAACTACCTGGGTTTTAGTACCAATAGACGGAGTCCCTTTTGCTAGCGTAATTGATTTAAGCAGTTTCATTCCGCTTTGAACTTGCTGCATAACTAATTCATCGCTTAATTCTATCTCCTCAAGTATAAACTCGTTTCTATCTTTAATATTCTTGGATAATTGTTCATAAATACTTGCTTCTTCATAATGTGATACTATTAATGTTATTACTAAAAAAGAGACGAAAATTATAGGAGTAGTAACAATTAAAAATTTGGCTGATAACTTTTTTTTCATTTAGAGACCTATTTTATATGCAAAAACATTATTCAATTTTTGCTAATTATGTTAAATTAAAAACACTTTTTGTTCTTGAAATTCCAAAAATAAATTTTGAAGCCAAATATCTTATGATTATAAATCATGCTTAATGATTAAATATCGATTCCTTAGTAAGAACAAAATTGAATTTATCAATTTTCTAGTATTTCCTAAAAATACTTTAATTGCGTAAAGAATACTAGTTTATTTATTTTTGTAAACATTTACTTATTTCTCCCAATCAATAAGCCTTTACCTTTATCTAGATAATTATTTTTTGTTGAGTCAAGTTTAAATTGCTCAACTATTTTACTTAAGTTTTCAGTTAATCTGTTTAAGTCTTCAGAAGCAGAAGCTATTTGTTGAACTCCAACCGCCGATTCATTTGCCACATTATTTATTGATTCAATATTTGTAGACACTTGTTCGGCGGTGGCTGATTGTTCTTCGCTTGCTGCTGCAACTTGATTTATTTGCATTGTAACATTTTCGATGCTTTCCAAAATTTGTGATAAAACTTCACCAACTTCTGTGTTTAATCGTAATCCGTTGCTTACTGCTTCTTGTGCTTCTTTTGTTGAGTTATTTGCGTCTTTTGCTTCCAATTGAATTGCTTTAATTGTCTCAGCAATTTCTTTAGTTGCTTTTGTTGTATTCTCTGCTAGTTTTCTAACTTCGTCAGCTACAACAGCAAAACCTCGTCCATGTTCACCTGCACGTGCTGCTTCTATTGCTGCGTTAAGTGCTAATAAATTTGTCTGATCTGCAATATCATCTATTACTTGTGCTATTGCTCCAATTTGTTCTGTTTTAGTTGCCAACGAAGTTATTTTCTTTCCAACATCGGCTGTGGAATTTACAATATTCTCCATTCCTTTTTGTGAAGCTGCTAATTTTGCATTTCCTTCATTTGCTTTTTCACTTGCTTCACGTGATGCTTCAGCCGCTGATGTTGCATTACTTGCTGTTTCAACTACTGTGCGTGACATTTCTTCCATCGCCGCCGCAACTTCTGCAGTTTGCGCACTTTGTTCTTGTGCACCCGCTGCCATTTCTTCGGCACTTGATGATATTTGTGTGCTTGCACTTGCTGTGGCAGCAACCGCTTCGCTAACTTGGTAAATCATATTTTTAATATTTGTTACGGTTAAATTAAAGCCATTAAATAGTTTTGCAATATCGTCATCTTCTTTTTCTGATTTAACTTGTGCAGTTAAATCACCCGATGAGAATTTTTCCATTTCAGCTAAAATTACTTGGGTACTTTTTGCTAAGTAATTTTCTCTATTTTTCATTTCTGAAACATCGGCTACATATTCTAATGCCCCAATAATTTTGCTGTTTTTATCTTTTACCGGTGCTCCTGTGTACATAATAGAAAGATCACTTCCATTTGGGTGTGCTTTAGTCTCTTCTGTTACAATTTTATCATTTTTCATGGCTTGAGCCAGTGCACATTTCTCTGTTCCACAGTGGTCTGTTTTAAATTGATTATAGCATTTTTTTCCAATTAAGGATTTTTGCTCAGAGCCTACAACTTTTGCCCCAGCAGGATTCATATATTCAATATTAAATTCTTTATCAATAATCATTATCGGAGTTGGAATTGTTTCAAGGTAACCAATTTGAACGCTAATTTTTTCAATCATTAAGTCAAAAGCTTTAGCAAGAGTTCCAAATTCATCTTTTGATTGGATATTTGCTTCAACTGAATAATCGCCTTCAGATACTTTATTTGCAACATTTGTAAGTTGCTTTAACGAATTAGAAATAGTTTTGGAAATGTAATAAGCATAAAGGATTCCTAGTGTTAGTGAAATGAGCAAAACAATTAACTTCATTTTAGATGCAGTTTCTGCAGCCGCTTCTCTATCATACATCATTGAGGTAATTAATGGCTCAATTTTTCGAACATCCTCTCGTAATATTTCAATGTTTGCACTTATATCATTAACCGCTTTTGCAGCAATTAAAAAATTCTTTTGATAATAATCAACCCTTGATTTCATTTTCAATTTAACCGCTTCAGTATATGGTGAACTTCCAATATTTGAGTAAAATTCAGTTATTGAATTATTAAATTGTGTAATGTGCTTTTCATTTTTTCGCAAAAAGAAATCTTTTTCATGCCGTCTTAAAGTTAGAAGATCTGCAAGTAATGTTTTATTCTCAGTTTCAACTATTTGGGATTCTAATTCATGAATGCTTATGCGAAGTTTTCCTTCTGCGCCAGAATTTTCATCAAGACCTCTTTCTTTCATGAGATAAACAATTTTGTGAAACGCTTCTTTATAGGCTTCTACATATTTAACAATTGAGCCTGCAATTTCTTCATCTTTATATGGTTCAATTAAAGAATCCAGATTAGCTAATGCTAAATCCACTTTATCAATATAAATAAGATCTTTGCGCTCAAAAAAATCTTTTTCACTTCTTCTTGCTTCAAGCATTGATATATCAATATTACTGACATCGTCATTTTCCACCATTGAGTTTATTTCTTTTTCTTGGAATATTGTAAATACACCAATTAATAAAAAGATTACACCAATAAGGGAAAAGATTTTACCTTTTACCGATAAATTTTCAACAAATTCTAATTTCATTTCACAGACTCCTTTTTACTTTTTTGTATTTAAAATTCAATTTCCGTTAGTAATTGCAAAAATGCAGATAGCCCGTGCGATGATTCATGAGATTCTGCCAAAATAAATTTTTCGGTTGAAAGATAGAAACCATAATTATCATTTCTCAAAAAATGATTTCCTTCATCTTCAATTTTTAATAAATCCTCAAATTTGGAAGTTTATATTAAGCGCATACCAAACCCCCTCGTCCAACTTCAACTCCACAAACTACCTTTTTTGTTGTATTTGCTTCAACAACCGTTTTACGAAAAGAGGATAAGTCATCACCATATTTTGAAACTTTATGCAGTCTTAAAAAGGAAATTGCTGGTGGGGCATAAAATTGAAATTGTTGAATATTAAAATCACCTTTCAATTTGCTATCAAAAAGCGGAAGCAGGTGTTCCTGTAAACCAAGCCTATCTTGCCACGCAAATAGTTGAAGTGTTTCTTTATCATTTAATAACAATTCTGCTGCCATTGTAAGGTTTTCCTTATCAATATCAACTAATGATTTAAGGTCTTATGAAACTTCACTATTCAATTTATTACTAGATTTTTTACAAATCTGATTTAGCTCAAAATAGCTAATTGCACTTCTGACCAAAACCAAAATAAATAATCCACTACTATCATAAAAGTATAAAAAACTTCAAAGATTTCATAATCCTATGCATGATAATCTTTTTTTGTTGACATATAATCATTATCGAAAGTAGTTTAATAATTTAAACAGTAGTTTCTTAGTAAGCCATAATTATTTCGGTTCTCTTTTTTTAGCTAATATTAAAACAAAAATATCCTATATTTTAGAAATGATAAAAGAGAATTTTTCAATCAAAAATATAGTCTAGTTTTTTGAGATTTTTGTCTCATTTTTTATTGGCAAGTTCCGAAATTGGAATAAAAAATCTGGGTACATTTGAACGTTGGAGATTATTAAATAGTTAACAAATATCCCGTTATTTCGTGATAAGTAAATATTTAACTGGAGATATAATTTTTATTAAAAGGTATGAAAATGAAAAACAGACTAATTACATTACTTTTTTCAATAATAATATTATTCGGTTGTGAAGATAATTCCACAAATAATAGAATTGAAAATTTAAATGGTGTTTGGGAAAATACAGATGAAAATGCAAAAAAGTCAAGCAATGGCAAATGGATTCCAAACAATTTACATATTGCTAATACAGAGCAAGAAAATATTATTCGTGTTCGCATTTTGGATCCTATTGCTTGTACAGATTCCTATCCAGAAATGAAAAATTCAAAAATTGAATTTTCGCAGTACGGTTTGAATTTAAGTGTTTTATTTACATCGGATATTACTGCAAAATTTACAATAGAAAATAAGGATTCATTAATATCATACACTTTATACAAAACAGATAAAGAAACATATTTTGGTCCTTGCGATTAAAATGAAGTGATAGAATACGTGAATTCTGCAATTTATTTGTGGGCTAAAAACAAAAAAGCGTTTATATGGCTTGTAAATACACATAAAAAATATGCTGAAAAATTGGATGCTATTATTGAAGAAAGAGAAGTTGAAATAAAAAATAGATAATTTTTCGTTTTTACCCTTTATTCAGAAAGTATAGAAATACGAAAAAACGTCCACGGTTTTAGAAACCTTGGACGTTTATAATTTTGTTCAGAATGAATTTAAAATCATATATGTTCTATTCTTTTACAACAAAAAATACTTGCTAATATTATAAGTAAGATATGACATAATCCAAGCGACAGTCATGGTGTAACTGGCATAGAAAGCAGTCCATTTCCATTCGCCAGCTTCTTTGTGAAATACAATTGTAGCGGCAGCACATGGAATATAAAGCAGAACAAAGACCATTAAAGATAAAGCAACAGCTTGATTATAGTCTGGATTTGCCAGCAATCTTTCTCTTAACTCATGCGAATTTTCATCAACATCACCAAGAGAATAAAGAGTTCCCATTGTGGAAACTACAATTTCTTTAGCCGCAATTCCGGAAATGAGAGCAATTCCTAGTTTCCAATCAAAACCCAATGGAGCAACAACTGGTTCTAGTAATTTTCCAAGGCGACCAGCAAAAGAATATTCAAGCTGTTTTGTACCTTCTTGAAAGTTTAGCTTCTGAAATATTTCTTTTTTTTCATTTTCATCGTACTTGGATGAATTAGTTACGTCCTGTTTTATTTGCGAATATTCAACTGTTATTTCCTCGCTTTTAGGATAATTGCTCGCGACCCAAATTAATATTGAAGCAGTAAGAATAATAGTACCAGCTTTACGCAAATAAAGTGAAGCTTTTTGCCACATTTGCATAATTAATACTTTAAATGACGGCATTCTATAAGGTGGTAGTTCCATTACAAAAGGTTCAGATTCACCTTTAAAAACTGCAGTTTTAAGTAAACGTGCTGTAATTAAAGCAATTAAAATACCAAGCATATAAATTCCAAAAAGAGCATTTCCAGCCTGTGATGCTCCAAAGAAAGTGCCAGCAATTAAAATATATACAGGAAATTTTGCACTGCAGCTCATAAACGGAATTATAAGAAGAGTTGTAATTCTATCACTTTTATTTCGTAAAGTTCTAGTTGCCATAAATGCAGGAACAGAGCAACCAAATCCAGTAATCATTGGAATAAATGATTTTCCATGCAGACCAACTTTGTGCATTACTTTATCAATTACAAAAGCTGCGCGTGCCATGTAACCAGTTCCTTCCAAAAAGGATAAAGAAAAAAAGAGAATCATAATATTTGGAAGGAAAACAAGAACGCCCCCAACTCCAGCAATTATACCATCAACCACAATTGAGCGAGCCGTTGGTTCTTTAATTACCATTGAGGCAGCTGAACCAAACCATGAAAAAAATGTGTCAATCCAATTCATGGGTGCTTCGCCAAGAGTAAATGTTAGCTGAAAAATTCCCCACATGAAAAATATAAATAAAGGAAGTCCAGTAATTCTATTTATCAAAATTGAATCAATAACTTCGGAAGTGTTCATTTTCTTTTTTTGCGGGTATTTTACAGTTTCCTTAATTGCACCACGAATTAAAGCATGGCGTTCTTCTTTAAGCATCAATTCTGGGTCGCTATCAAATTTTTGATCAATTTCTTTAATTGCCGCGGCAAGAATATTGTTAACTTTTATCCAAACAGGATATTCCTTAACAATTTTATAAACATCTTTGTCGTTTACAAGTAATTTAATTGCAAGCCAGCGAGGATAATATTTTTGCGAAAGTTCTTCATCTTTTGAAATAACAGAAATAATTTTTTCAATATATTCCTCCATTAAAGCAGAGAATGTAAGCTTATTTTTCTTGATGGAAATTTTATCAGTAAATAAATCGACAATATGATTTAATAGGTCGTTAATACCAAGACCAGTAACAGCTGAGGTTGGAATTAAATGTGTTCCTAGAAGCTTTTCCAATTGTTCAAGATCAATTATCGTTTCTTGTTTTTCTAACTCATCATACATATTTAATGCTACAAGTAAATTGGCTTGCACATCAATTAATTGAGTTGTTAAATATAAATTTCGTTCAAGGTTGGTTGAATCAACAACATTAACAACAACATCTGGTTTGCCAGTTAAAATATATTGGCGCGTAATTACTTCTTCGGGCGAATAGGTTGTTAAACTGTATGTGCCTGGCAAATCTATAATCTTTATTTCGTAACCATTGTGGCTAACAGTTCCTTCATATTTTTCTACCGTAACACCAGAAAAATTGCCAACTCTCTGATTTCCACCAACTAATTTATTAAAAAGCGAGGTTTTGCCACTATTTGGATTTCCAACTAAGGCTACAGATATTTCTTTTCTTTCCATAAATAATTTATATTAGAAATTAGAGATATAAAATCTGGGAATATGAACACGAGTCTCTAATCATGTGTCTCAAGTCTTATTTCTTACATCTAACCTCTAAACATTCCCCAACGTTTTTTATTAGTTTGATGGTGTTTGTCAATCTCAACAATTTTTACGACAATTCCTCTGGCTTCTTCTAAGCGGAGCGAAAGATTAAATCCATTTATTAAAATTTCAACTGGGTCGCCAAGTGGTGCTACGCGTAGTACTTTTAATTTAACACCTTTTACCAATCCCATGTCCAAAAGTCTAAAACGAACATCACCTTTTGCTCCCATTTTTGTTACTTCAACAACATCAGATACCTTAACTTGGTCCAAAGTTAAAATTGGCTCTTCATTGCATTCAATTAATATTTTGGAAGCAAGCTCGCGACCTAGTTTAATTTCAGAATTGTTGTGTTCAATAACTATTCTTCCGCGTCCATTTTCTTTGGATTTAAAAAGAATTTCATCACCAATTTTTAAGCCTAATGATGCAATGTTGCTGTTTGCACCAATACCGCCAATAATTTCAGAAATTTTAGCAGTGTAATTTGGCGCGCAATATGTTAATCTTGTTAAATTCACTATTTAAACTTAATCTAAATAAGGAATAAAAGCAATTTTAACAAAACATATTTGTAGAAAGTTATAACAAAGAGAGTTTTTTAGTACTTGTAACTCAATAAAAATCATTATATTTTAGTAAATATGCAAGGAAGTCTTTAATAATTCTACTATAAAGCGGTATTTCAAAATACTAGGCTTGAAATTATTTTGGGCTATTATTAAATAAATTATTCCCCAATTAGGATTATGATATATAAGTTTTTTTCAATATTTAAAAGTATTACACTTATTTTTATAGTAAGTTTTATTACAGTATGTAATTATGCGCAAACCACAACCGAGCATGAAAATCTTTTCAAAAATATAAGCGGAAATGAAAGAATTGATTCACTAAATAAATATGCTTCCAATTTAACAAGAAGCAAACCAGAATTAAGAAAATCAATTGGCAAAGAATCTTTTGAATTAGCTAAAAAGGCAAATTATAATCTGGGGCAAATTCAATCACTTTTTAATATCGGTGCTGGTTTTTTCCATGCACTAGAGCGTGATTCTGCATTATTTTATTACAAAAAATCGTATAACCTTTCCAAAGCAAGCAAAAACGAAATCTGGATTATGAATCTTTCAATGAATCTTGGTCAAACGTATTCAGATAAATATCAGTTTGATTCAGCCACTGCATATTATAATATTTCACTAGAAAATGCAAACAAAGTTAAAGATACCTCCGCAGTTGGTTTTGTATATAACTCTATTGGCGTAACATTATGGAAAAAAGGGGAATTTGATAAAGCAATTGAGTTTTATAAAAAAAGCTTAAATGTTCTTATAAAACTAGCAAATGATAGGCGGATTGCCATTTCGTTAAATAATATTGGAGCAGCTTATTATCAATTAGGTAATTATAATATTGCTCTTGAATATTTTATTGAGTCATCAAAATATAGGAAAAAGTATTCCAGTTTAAACTCGCCAGTATTATTAAATAGCATTGGATTAATTTATCTTGAATTACAAGATACCGCTCTTGCGTTTAATTACTTTACCGAAGCTTTAAGCAATGCTAAAACGTTAAATTCAATTCTTGGACAAGGATACTCGTACTTAAATTTTGGGGACTATTACTTCCGTCAAAAAAAATATAGTCTAGCACTTGAGTATTTATCAAGAGCTAAACCGTTTTACGCAGAATTAAAAGATCAAAATGGAATAGCCAAAATTCTGAATAGGATTGGGCTTGTATATCTTGAAACAAATCAGATTCAATTAGCTGAAAAAAGTTTTTTAGCCGCTTATAAGAAAAGCAAAATTAATGAATTGAAACAATCAGAGATCGAATCATTCATAAATTATATAAGGATTCAGATTCAAAGGGGTGAATATGATTTGGCTAAGGTAAATCTTGAAAACACATATATAAAGGCTGAAAAACAGAATCTTAGTGATAGTAAACTTCAAATATTAAGTCTTCATTCAACACTATATGAAAAGATAAGTAATTATAAAAAAGCATTTTATTACCGTAATTTATATGAAAAATTAAAAGAAAGTTTATTTAATGAAAAGAGTCTGAGAATAATTACTGATTTGAAGGAAAAATATGAAGCTGATAAAAAAGAGAAAGAAAATATTTCACTTCAATATCAAAATAATATTCAGAAACTCGAAATAGAAAATCAAGCAAGGGAAAAATTATACATTATTGTTGTATCTATATTTTCCTTTTTCGTAATTGGGTATTTGATTTATTTAAATACTTTAAGAAAACGACGAAATGTTGGATTGTTATTGGCAAAGAAAGAAGTTGAAATAATCAATAAAAAATTAAATGAAACAAACAAACAGCTACAGAACTTGAATTCCACAAAAGATAAATTCTTTTCTTTAATTTCACATGATTTAAAAAATCCTTTTGGCACTCTTTTGGGCGCTACTCAAATTCTTAAAAATGAAGACGGAGATTTAACCGAAGAAGATAAAAAGGAATTGATTGATATAATTGCAAGTGATTCTGAGAGATTATACGCATTATTAGAAAATTTATTGTTTTGGGCAAACTCACAAACTGGAAAATTGAAAGCAAAAAAAAGCGAAATAGAACTTTATCCAATAATTAATGATATCTCTAATTTACTTAAATCCAATGCGGAGAATAAGGAAATAAAGATTATGTTAAATATTCCAGAAAATTTAATGATAAATTTTGATGAATTTATGTTTAGCACAATTATTCGTAATTTAATTATAAACGCAATTAAATTTTCATTTCGCAAAGGAAAAATTACAATTGAAGCCACAGAAAATGGGAATAAAATTCATCTAAAAATAATGGATGAAGGAATTGGAATAGAAAAAGAAAATTTGCATAAATTATTTGATGAAGGCTCTGCATTTAAACAAAATGGCACCGAAAAAGAAAAAGGTACGGGTTTGGGCTTAATTTTATGTCGAGATTTTATGAAAGAAAACGACGCCACCATAAATGTTGAAAGCGAGCTAACAAAGGGCACTACTTTTGAACTCATCCTTCCAAAAGTTGAATAGCTTAATAATTTTTTTGAATCTCACTTTTGTTTCTAAAAATGTCATAATAAATAACAAACGTCAAAAGATAAATTTCAAAAAAAATAGCAAAAACTAATAACCAAAACCCAAACTCATTATTATTGAATGAATCATGCATAAAAAAGAAAAAAGTTTGGATATTAGAAATTGTAATTTGGATATTATTTGGTTTTTGTGATTTGTCATTTTGTCTTTCAAAACGAATTTTACGGTTACTGAGCTGGGAGAAGTATTCGTAACCAAAACTATGGACTTACTCTTTATAGTGGTTTATTTATTTAAACATTATGCTTAATTATTTGGGTTTTTAAAATTAAACTTTATATTTTTGATTACTAGTATTAGTTTTTATTAATATAATAATAACCTGGATTTTAGAATGAAAAATGTATTAATCCTTGGGGCAGGACAAAGCTCTCCCTATTTAATTTCTTACATGTTAAATGAATCAGAAAAGTATGATTGGAAAGTAAATGTTGCCGATTATAACTACGATGCTGCAATTGAAAAAATTGCAAATCACTCTAATGGTACAGCAGTTCAGTTTGATGTTAACGATGAAACATTGCGTAATAAACTTATTGAAGAGGCTGATGTTGTAGTTAATTTATTAGCGCCACCATTTCAATTTTTAATTGCCTCAGACTGTTTAAAACACGGTAAATCAGTAATTTCAGCTAGTTATGAAAACAAAAAAGTTGCTGCTTTAAATAATGAAGCAAAAGAAAAAGGAATATTAATTTTAAATGAAATGGGTTTAGATCCTGGAATTGACCATATGTCGGCAATGTCTTTAATTCAAAAAATTCATGATGAAGGAGGCTTTGTTACCAGTTTCATTTCATATGGCAGCGCAGTTCCTGCACCAGAAGTTAAGTCAAATCCATTAAATTATTGCATCACTTGGAATGCTAGAAATGTGGTTATGGCGGGTGAAATGGGCGCAATTTATTTGGAAGAGGATAAAATTAAAATGATTCCATATAGTCAACTTTTTAGCAGCACAAATGAAGTTGAGGTTGATGGAGTTGGAAAAATGGAAGCTTATCCAAATAGAGATTCGGTTGTTTATCAAGATATTTTTCAGTTAGAAAAAGTTAAAACAATGATTCGAGGAACGCTAAGATTTCCTGGATATAGTGAGCTCTGGAGCCAGATTGTAAAATTAGGAATTCCTAATGAAGGATTGGAAATTCCCAAATTAAGCCAAATGACTTATAGTCAATTTACAGAAATGTTTGTTCCATTAAATACAAATGGAATAAAACTAGAAGAACGAGTAGCCAACTTTTTGAAAATATCTCCTACCGGCGTAATAATGGATAAATTAAAATGGCTTGGATTATTTGATAATAAAATAATTGGTGGAAATATAAAAACATCCGCTGGTGTAATGCAAAAGATTTTGAGTGACAAACTTCCTCTTCCAAAAGGAGAACGTGATATGGTAATTCTGATGCATGAGTTGGAGGCAGAATTTCCAAAAGAAAATAAGAAGCGAAAATATATTTCAACCTTGGTTGATTATGGCGAGCCAAATGGAATTACCTCCATTGCAAAAACAGTTGGTGCGCCAGCTGCAATTGCCGCAAAATTAATTCTATTAAACGAATTACCTGTTACAGGAACACACATTCCTACTCATCCGATAATTTATACAAGAGTATTAAAAGAATTGGAAGCTTTAAAATTGAAATTTGATGAAAAAGTTGAAGAGATTATTTAATCCCAGAATATGCATTAGAAAAGCTTTAATGCATATTCGACTAACTCGCTCTAAGCGTTTGTACCATTGTTTACTTAACCTTACTTCACTCCGCTCAGTAACCATTTGGGTACAAACGCTAAGACCGAGTATGTCGGGGCAAGTTCGCTTCTATATTAATTACTCTATTTTAAATATTGTTAATTTTAATCCTATTGCATTATCCAGGTTAATTGTTATAAATTTAATAAGCCTAGTGATAATAGCCAGGCTTATTAAAACTTTTAATATTTCAATCACAATAGAGTTTGCGCAAAAATAATGCATCTGTTATTCTCACTCCTTAAAAATTTTGCTTGCAGTGACAAAGTGGTAAATACTTTTTTTGAAGAAATTTCAATTTTCATTAATCAATAAAGAGCTAATATTTCTTTGAACCAATTAGTCAAAACGTTTAAGTTTTTTGCTTCTAATTAAACTTCTGAGACTAATACTCTACTCTTTTTGCGTAACATGATTTAGGATATGTTTTTGTCGATGTAATATTCAATATAAAACCATCAAATACGCAGCTTTTAATTACTATTTTGAATTTAAAACCTTAATAATATTACAAAATATAATCCAAAATAATCGTTTGGCTAATTAACTCCAATATTTTCATGTTTAGAATTTATTATATTTACACATTAAATATTCATGAAATAGGATAAAATGAAAGAACCTAATGTAAATGTAGCTATTATGGCAAATAATGAAATATTGTTTGAATTATATGGCGAATTTGAATGCTCATGCGCTAAATCGAAATGCAGTGGAAAATATACCGCAAAATATGAAAATGGAATAATTTCAATTACAAGCAATTCTGAAACTTTCGTTGTAGCAAATAACACAGTTTTTAATGCGGTAAATCTTTATTCGGATACTTTTCTTTTAAGAAATGTTTTAATTGGGAAAGATTTTCATTGGCAGAAAAAGGAAAATCAGCGTTTTCAAGGTTCACTAAAATTTATTATTGAAAAAGATGTACTTACTGCAGTTAATGTAATTCCTGTTGAATCTTATTTAACAAGCGTAATCTCATCCGAAATGAATGCTACAAGTTCGCACGAACTATTAAAAGCTCATTCCATTATTTCAAGAAGCTGGCTATTAGCTCAGATGGATAAAAGCGTTGATATAATTGCTTCTAATCAGCAATATAAATCCGAAATTAAAACAGAAGATGAATTGGTTAAATGGTACGACAAAGAAGACCATACTTTGTATGATGTTTGTGCCGATGATCACTGCCAGCGCTATCAAGGAATGACCAAATTTCATGCGCACAACGCTCAAGAAGCTGTTGCTCAAACTCGTGGAATGGTTCTAAAATATAACGATAAAATTTGTGACGCTCGGTTTTCTAAATCGTGTGGAGGAATTTCGGAATCTTTCGAAAATGTTTGGGAACCAGTTGTTCATCCTTATTTGCAAAAAATTATTGATTATAAATTTGCTCCAGAAGAATATGATCTCGATTTAAGAAAAGAAAAAGCTGCAACAACATGGATTAAAAATAATCCTCCAGCATATTGTAATACAACTGATGAGGATGTTCTTGCACAAGTTCTTGTTGATTATGACCGCACTACAAAAGATTTTTATAGATGGAAAGTTGAATACACACAAACTGAAATATCAGAATTAATTAAGCGAAAATCCCAAATGGATTTTGGTGATATTATTGATTTAATTCCTATTGAACGAGGACATTCTGGACGTTTGATTAAGCTTAAAATTGTAGGTACTAAAAAAACTTTAATAATTGGTAAAGAATTAGAAATTAGAAAAGTACTCTCAAAAAGTCATTTATATAGCTCGGCTTTTGTTGTTGATAAAGAAAACGTTGTTGATGGAATTCCACAAAAATTTGTTTTAACTGGTGCAGGTTGGGGACATGGAGTTGGTCTTTGCCAAATTGGTGCAGCAGTTATGGGAGAAAAAGGATTTTCGTTTGACGTTATTTTGCTTCACTACTTTAAAAATTCTGAGATAAAAAGAATTTATGATTAGAAAGCAATAGAATGGTTCTTCTTAATCCAACAATCCTTTTAGGATTATTAGCTGCATCAATTCCTTTAATTTTGCACTTTCTTAACTTGCGCAAAATAAAAAAAGTGGAGTTTAGCACACTTGCATTTTTGAAGGAATTGCAAAAATCCAAAGTCAGAAAAATTAAAATTAAGCAGTTGTTACTACTTTTAATAAGAATTTTAATAATTGTATTTTTAGTGCTTGCATTTGCAAGACCAACTTTAGAAACCACAACTATTGGTGGAATAAGTTCAAACGCAAAAACCACCGCAATAATTATTGTTGATAACTCATTTAGCATGTCAGTTGTGGATGAAAAAGGCTCATTCTTAAATCAATCAAAAGTAATAGTTGGCAATCTAATTTCGTCTTTTGAAAGTGGCGACGAAGTCTATTTAATATTAACTTCAGAAGGTAAAAGCAAATCGTACCCAACTACTCAAAATATTGAAGCAGTTGGCATTTCATTTATTACTAGTTCATTAAGCAAATCGCTAAAAATTGCCTCCGAAATTACAAGTGAAACCAAAAATCTTAATAAAGAAGTTTATATTTTCTCCGATCTTCAAAAAAGTACATTTTTTGAAAATGATTCATTGAGTGAAAATTTTAATTTTTCAGAAACTAAATTCTATCTTTTCCACTTTAAAAGTGAATCGGTAAATAATTTGGCTGTAACTAATCTAAAATTAAACAACCAAATTTTTGAATTAAATAAAGAAGTAGGAATAACCTCAGAAATTACTAATTTCTCTAATGCGAATATTGTAAACCGATTAAATTCGCTATCTTTAAATGGAAAACGTGTAGCCCAAAAAAGTATTTCTGTGGATGGTAAACAAACGATAAGTGAAGAATATCAAGCAACGCCAGATATAACTGGCATAATTGAAATTGAAACCAATTTAGAAGATGATGCAATTAAGCATGACAATAGTTTTTACAGTTATATATCAATACCAGATAAAATAAATGTGCTTTTAATTAGCAATTTGGCTGATGAGTTATTGTTCGTAAAATCCGCACTAATGTCAAATTATAGTACCTCAATCGATTTGCAAAGTATTAAACCAAGCGAACTCAGAGGTATAAATCTAGACAATTATAATTCGCTTATTATTTCTGGAGCCGTTGATGATAATTATTTAGCGAAAATTGTAGAATATATTTCGGGTGGTGGAAATGTTATTCTTTTCCCTTCACCAAATCCAATCCTTCATGAAGAGAATAAGTTTTTATCGTTGTTAAATATGGCACCAATTAATAGATTAGCAACAAGTGAAAATAGAGTGTCAATAAATACATTTGATAAAATTGATTTTAATCATGCAATATTTAATGGAATTTTTGCAGAAAAAACGCAAGAAATTGAATCGCCAACTTTCTATAAATATTACAAATATTCGCCTAGTGGAACTGGAAGGACAATTATTCAACTTCAGGATAATTCATCTTTTTTGAGTGAATATAGATTGAATAAAGGAAAAATTTTGTTTTTTAATACTTGTCCAATTTTAGAATGGAGCAACTTTCCATTTAAAAATATTTTTGCTCCATTAATGAATCGTTCTATTAGTTACTTGGCGTCCAATTTCTCAAATGACGAAAGCAATATAGCAGGCAGAAATATATCTGTTAATATTTCAAAAAGAAAATCCAATCAAATAAAAATTGTAAGACCAGATGGAAGTGAAGAACTGATAAATATTGGTGATGAAAAAACGATTTATTTAAATTATAGCAATACAAATCTTGTTGGTATTTATAAATTTTATTCAAACAATATTTTGTTGGATATAAAAGTTGTTAATTTTAATAGTTCTGAATCTAATCTTGAAACAATTTCCGCAGAAATCTTTTCTGGAATGGTTGAAAAAGAATCAAATGTTGTTTTTGAAATTAGTTCATCGGACGATTATAAAGCAAAAATTGCTAGTTCAAGATATGGTTCAGAATTGTGGAAGTTATTTTTAATTTTAACTTTAGCATTAGCTTTGCTTGAAATGTATATTTCACGAAGTAGTAAAAAAGATTTAGCAGAATTGTAAAGGATAAATATGTTTGAAGGAAAAGAAATTGTAATGGAAAAGGCAATGCTGGTTTCAATTAAACAGCAGAATGAAAGCAAATTTGTTGTTGAGGAGCACCTTGATGAATTAGAAATGTTAGCAGATACTGCCGGCGCCGAAACAATTTTGAAAGTAATACAAGAGAAAACAAGTCCAGATAAAGTGTTTTTTGTTGGAAAGGGTAAAGCCGAAGAGCTTGCAGAATTGGCTGAATTAAACGATATAGTTTTGGTAATATTTGATGCGGATTTATCACCCACTCAAGCTCGTAATTTGGAAAAAGTTATTGATAGGAAAATAATTGATAGAAGTGGACTAATTCTGGATATTTTTGCTTCGCATGCAAAAACAAAGCAATCCAAAACACAAGTAGAACTTGCCCAGCTTCAATATATGCTTCCAAGATTAACACGTGCATGGACCCACCTTTCAAAGCAGCATGGTGGAATTGGAACTAAAGGTCCTGGCGAAACTCAAATTGAAACAGACAGACGTATGATACGCACTAGAATTTCAAAATTAAAAGAGATTTTAAAAACTATTGATAAACAAGATAAAACAAAAAGTATGAACAGAAGTGAGTTTCTAAAAGCTTCACTTGTTGGATATACAAATGCAGGAAAATCAACTTTTATAAATTTGCTTACTGATGCTGGTGTTCTTGCAGAAAATAAACTTTTTGCAACGCTAGATTCCACTACACGAGCATTTGAGTTGGAAAAGGATAAGAAAATTTTAATTAGCGACACAGTTGGTTTTATACGCAAATTGCCTCACAACTTAGTTGCTTCTTTTAAGTCAACCTTAAATGTTGTAAAAGATGCGGATATTATTTTGCATGTTATTGATATTTCACATCCATTTTATGAAGATCACATAAAAGTTGTTGATGAAACTTTAGCAGAGTTGGGATGTTCCGAAACTCCACAGATAAAACTGTTTAATAAAATTGATGTGTTAGAAGAAAAGAATAAAATTAAATATGTTAGAGATAAATATGATAATGCTATTTTAATTTCTGCAGAACGTGGGATTAATATATCGGAAGTAAATAAAAAATTAATCGAGTTTTATGAAAATAATCATAAACAAAAGAAGATAACGCTTAATGCAACTCAATCCAAAATAATTTCACAAATTCATGCAATGGCTGATGTTTTAAGTATTGAGTATATAGATGACAAAGTAGAAATAACATTTAGAGCGGATAAAGCAAATTACAGCAAGCTTGAAAAAATAATTGGAAATGATTTGGGTTAGCTGTTATACTTCAACTGGTAAATTAATATGAATAGCATCCGCAAATTCTTTAACTAAATGCCAATTAGTTTCATCTTCAAAGAAATTACCGGTGATGATAACACTTGCACCATTTTCAACTTTTTCGCGTGCAGTTTTGCTGTCTTTAATTCCACCACCAACAATTATCGGTATTGATATTGCAGAAGAAACCATTTTAATCATTTCATTCGGAACTGTTTTTTTGGCTCCTGAACCACCTTCAAGATAAACATATTTCATTCCAAGATATTCAGCTGCAAGTGCTGTTGCAGTTGCAATTTCTGGTTTGTTTCTTGGAATTGGAGAACTTCCGCTCATATATTCGGCAGTTGTTTTCTTTCCAGATTCAATTAACATATAACCAGTTGAAATTGCTTCAAGACCATTTCTTTTTATAATAGGAGCTGCTATTACATGAGTTCCAATAAGGTGTTCAGCATTTCTGCCGCTAATTAAAGAGATAAAAAGAATTGCATTAGCTTTTGATGATACTTGGCTAACACTACCTGGGAACAAAATTGTTGGAAGTGAGCTAACATTAGAAATTGTTTCAAGAACCTCGTCCAAAATATTGGACATCATCAAACTGCCGCCAACTAGAAAGCCATCGACTCCAGATTTTTCACAATGGCGAACAAAATTAATTAATTTGTCACCACTAATTTCATCTGGATCTATTAGGATTAAGTAAGCTGCCCCTTTTTCCAAAATAGTTTTATTTATTTTTTCTTGAACTTTCATAAATCCTTGTTTTAATAAATATAAATTTAATAATTATTTATATATTTTAAGCAAAAAAACAACTTAAAAACCCGTAATACAAAAATAAGCAAATATTATATAAGTTAAAACATCCTATTCGGCTTTCATGCTCAGCGAGATTCTTCCCTTTTTAATATCAATACTAATAACTCTAACTTCTAAAATATCGCCAACATTTAATAAATCTAATGGATTTTGCACAAACTTATTTGCAATCTGCGAAATATGCAATAACCCATCCTGCTTAACACCAATATCAACAAAGGCGCCAAAGTCGACCACATTTCTAACCGTTCCAGTTAAAACCATTCCTTCAGCTAAATCTTCCATTTTAAGAACATCGCTTCGCAAAATTGGTTTTGGCATTTCGTCGCGCGGATCACGTCCAGGTTTCAATAAGTTTTCAACAATATCTAATAGAGTTGGTTCTCCAATTCCTATTTCATCCGCAATTTTTAAACTGCCATATTTATCAACATAAGATTTTATTGCAAGACTAGATCTTTCAAGTTCGTTTTTTGATGCACCAACAATTTCAAAAAGTTTTTCTGTCGCTTCATAACTTTCTGGATGAATAAATGTATTATCTAATGGGTTTTCTCCGTTTGGAATTTTCAAAAATCCCGCAGATTGCTCAAACGATTTTGCTCCAATTCCAGCAACACTTAAAATCTCTTTTCTATTTTTGAACTTTCCATTTAATTCTCGTTGCTTAACAATATTTTCAGCAAGACGTTTGTTTAAGCCTGAAACGTAAGTTAGCAAAGGAGAAGAAGCTGTATTTACATCAACACCAACATAGTTAACGCAGCTATCAACAACGTCATCCAAGTTTTTACGTAAGTTTTTCTGGTCAACGTCGTGTTGATAAAGACCAACTCCAATTGATTTAGCATCAATTTTAACTAATTCTGCAAGAGGATCTAATACTCTGCGTGCAATTGAAATATTTCCACGTTGCGAAGCTTCCAAATCTGGAAATTCTTCTTTAGCAACTGGAGAGGCTGAATAAACAGATGCACCAGCTTCGTTTACAATTAGATAATGACACTTTAAGTTATTATCCTTAATAATTTTTGCTATCAAAAATTCGGTTTCACGGCTTGCGGTGCCATTTCCTATTGCAATAATTTCAACACCGTATTTAGAAATAAAAGCTAAAATCTTTCTTGTTGCTTCATCAGATCTACGTTGTGGAGGATGAGGATAAATTGTATCTCCAGAAATATATTTTCCTGTTGCGTCAATAATTGCAATTTTGGAACCAGAAACAAATCCAGGATCAATTCCCATAATTATCTTGTTCATCATTGGTGGTTGTAAAAGTAATTGGCGCAAGTTGGAAGCAAAAATTCCTATTGCATGAGTATCTGCAATTTCAGTTAAGTGATTTCTAACTTCTCGCTCAATTGAAGGAAAAATAAGTCGAGTAAATGAATCGTCTACCGATTCGTTAAGCAATTCCATAAACGCACTATCAGAAAATTTAAAGTACGTTTCTGTAATCTGAGTAAGTAGCATTTCCTTTGTAAAACCTAGTGATACTTTAAGAAAACCTTCCTTTTCACCTCTATTAAGAGCTAAAATTTGGTATGGTTTTATTCGCGTTATATCAATTTTGAACTCGTGATAAACTTCATAAACATCCTTTTTCTTTTCAGTTTCTTTTGGCGGCGTTTTGGATTTTAACGATGCAACTGTTGAATGGTCAATTAGTTCGTTGCGAACAACTTCTCGAACATCTGCATCCTCGCTAATCATTTCTGCAATAATATCTTTTGCGCCTTGCACAGCTTCTTCTGGAGTGTTCACACCTTTTTCGGCATTAATATATTTTTCAATTTCAGCGTCAAAGTCACCTTCGTAATATGGATTATTAATCATCAATAAAGCCAACGGTTCTAGTCCTTTTGCTTTGGCAATGGTTCCACGCGTTTTTCTTTTTGGTTTGTAAGGAAGATACAAATCCTCAATTTCTCTAAGCTTAGTAGAGTTTACAATTTTGTCTCTTAGCTCGTCTGTTAACTTTCCTTGTTCCTCAATGCTTTTTAAAATTGTTTCTTTTCTATCTTCAAGGAGTTGATAGTAATTCAATTTATCTTCAATATCTCTAAGCTGATCTTCGTCCAATCCACCAGTTTTTTCTTTTCTATAACGCGCAATAAATGGAACTGTGGCATCTTCGGCAAATAGGTCTGCAACACATTTTATCTGAATTTCTTCTAAATGTAATTCGGTAGCAATCTGTTTTTGAATATTCATATTATCTCTATATTTGAAAGGACAAATGTTATAAGAATAAAACAAATTATCTACTTGAAAAATTAAAAAAAAATTAAATATGGAATAAATGTGTAAATAATGATAAAATTATTATTTCATTTTGGGCTATAAATCCTGCAATTGAAATATTTTTTTTACATTTTTACAAAAAATAATTGAACTAAAGTTTGTATTGTAAACAATGACAATAAATTTCATATATTTAATTTGTTAATCATTAAATAATTTTATTAAGTTTGAAATATGCTAAGTAAAATTGAAAATATAATTGGTGAAAAAATAATTTCAAAATCATTTGTTAGCGGAGGAAGTATTGCCAATTCTCAAATTCT
The DNA here is from genome assembly GCA_018818165.1 of Bacteroidota bacterium. GTDB lineage: Bacteria > Bacteroidota > Ignavibacteria > Ignavibacteriales > Melioribacteraceae > 1-14-2-50-31-20. Next base: position 340,076 of record JAHISP010000084.1, read on the forward strand.
TGAAACTGAATCTGGCGATAAATATTTTATTAAGTCCTATGGAAACAATCAGATAATTCTGCAAAACGAAGCCAATGGTTTACGTGAATTAGCAAAACCAAATGTTATTAAAGTACCCGAAGTTATTGCAATTGAAGATGATTTTCTTTTGATGGAATTTATTGAAACTGGCAAAAAGAATAGTAATTTCTTTGAGTTATTTGGTCAACAATTTGCTAAACTTCACAAATCAACTTCTAAAATGTTTGGATTTTACGAAAACAATTTTATTGGTTCAAATCCACAAATTAATTTACCCGAATTTAAAAATTGGAACGATTTCTTTTGGACAAATCGTTTGCTTTATCAATTTAAACTTGCTGAGCAAAATGGATTTACAAATTCTGAATTTAGAAGCAGATTTAACAAATTAGAAAAACAACTTCCTTCCATTTTATCTGGCACAAAAGAAAAACCAAGTCTTTTGCATGGCGATTTATGGAGCGGTAATTTTATGGTGGACGGAAGAGGGAATCCCGTTCTGATTGATCCAGCTGTTTATTATGGACATAGAGAAGCTGATCTTGCAATGACAAAAATGTTTGGAGGTTTTACACCAGCTTTTTATTCTGCTTATAACGAGGCTTATCCTTTGCCAGATAATTGGGAATACAGAATAGATTTTTACAAATTATATCATGTTCTTAATCACTTAAATTTATTTGGAAGCAGTTATTATTTGAAGGCTATTTCTATATTAGATAAATATACGTCTGGAATTTAACACACTTGACTAAAATGAAAAAACATTTCATCTTGTTAAGCTTAATTCTTTTTTTTCTCTCTCCTCAAGAAAGGTGCTTTGCACAAAATACTATTATAACTTCTGATACTTCAAAAATAAGCACGACAAAACTTGCAATTATTGGAGGAACAACGGCAGCGTTTTTTACTTATGGTTATATTATTCAAAACAATATTTGGTGGAAAGGTGAAAAAAGTTCATTTCATTTTAATAATTCACAAGACTATAAGTATTCGTTAAACGCTGATAAGTTTGGACATTTTTATTTTGCACAACTTGCCACAAATATTTATTCAGATTTATTTCAATGGTCTGGAATTAAAAAACATAACTCACTTTTGTACGGTGGTTTAGTTGCTTTTACCTTTCATACTTTTACGGAAGTAAGAGATGGTTTTTCAAGTGGATATGGTTTTAGTTGGGGAGATTTAACCGCTAATTTGCTTGGTGCAGCTTATCCAAGTATGCAAAATTATTATCCAAATTTAAAATCATTCAATTTTAAGATTAGTTTTTATCCATCTGAAAAATATAAAAATGGCACACATTCACATATTCCTGATGATTACGAAAGCACTTATCATTGGCTTGCGATTGATATAAATAAGCTATTGCCCAAAGCAGCAAAAGAAATATTCCCGGATTTTATTGATATTGCAATTGGTCATAGTGTTAATAATTTGGATGGATTTGGGGGCGGAAATCACGAGCTGTATTTAAGTCTCGATTGGGATTTTGAATCACTTCCTGGCGAAGGAATTTTTTGGAAAAGTATTAAAAGAATTTTGAATTACTATCACTTTCCAGCTCCAGCAATTAAAGTTTATCCAAATGTAGTTTGGTATGGAATTAAATTTTGAAAAGAAAAAATGTTTAATGTTAGTGCACGAATAAAAAAAGGCTAAACTATTTTTAATTTTTTCACAACCTCATAAACCAATCGTGCAGTTATTCCCCAAATAATTTCATTGTTAGTTTTGTAAACCAAAACTTCACGAATATCTTTATAATACGTATCGTTTCCATGATTATTTGGGAAAATTAGCTCTTCTTCTTCACCTTTTGAATTAAATGATTTATGAGTAATTGAGGTATGAATATTAAAACGTTCTGGCTCATTATTTTCAAAGTATGAAAGTGGAACAAAGAAAACTTTTTCAACTTCTGATTTATCTAGTGTGAGCTCATTTAGATTCTTTATTTTAACTTCTGCAATAATTGGTTCAACCAAAACTCCGCGTGGACCAAAGAGAATATCTAATTTACCTATTACATTTATTTTTTCTAAACTTAATCCAATTTCTTCGTGAGTTTCACGCAGTGCAGTATCAACAGCATCATTATCAGCGTCTTCAATTCTTCCACCTGGAAAGCATATTTCGCCACCTTGTTTAATATTTGCAGAACGTTTCTCAAAAAGGATTTGATATTCGCCATCAATAAAAACAATAGGAATTAAAACGGCTGAATTGAAGTATTCGTGTTTTCCTAATATTCCCGCAACATGGGGCAAATTTGATTTTAGTATTTCTATTTTATTCAAGTGTTCATCCAATTTCTATAATTCCAATCTTCTCCCAAAGGGTGCTTTCGGCACATCATTCCCAATTCCAACTTTCCAATATTCCGTTCTTTTCTAAGTCTTCTGTTTTTTCTTTTTTGCTGCTGGGAACAAAATGTTATTTAATATTAATCTGTATCCAGGCGAATTTTTATGTAATTCCAAATCCGTTGGCGGATCACCAACAGCATGTTGATAATCTTCGGGGTCGTGACCGGCATAAAAAGTAAAAGTTCCTCTTCCAAGTTTTCCATGAATATATTTCACTTGATTTGTTCCAGCACGTTCGCCAAGAATATAAACTGATTTTTTAATTAACTCTTTGCGGAACATAGTCGTTTGTCCCATAAATCCTCGGACCACATTAACGTGGTTTTGCGTTAACATTGTGGGAACTGGATCATATTTTGCTGAATAATCGAAAAGTGTGAAATAATCGTTATTCTGATTTCCAATTTCAGTTGGTTGAATATCAATATCACTATATTCATAAACCATTGGATTTAGCTCAATCTTAAAATCAGTGAAAGCTAGTGTTTTGCTAAAATCCAGTTTGCTTTGAACATCGGCATCTGGTGCGTCGCCATCGTACATTTTATCAACAAAATCGACATTCATTCCAGCAAGAGTAATATCGTAACTATCAGTAGCGGAACACATTGCAAACAGAAATCCACCATTTGCAACAAAACTATTTATAGTTTGCACAACAACTTTTTCCATTTCAGAAACCTTTTTGAAACCAAGCTTTTGAGCTTCATTTTCGTAAAGTGCCTGCTGTTGAATGTACCATTGCGCTCCACGGAAACTGGCAAAAAATTTTCCAAATTGACCAGTAAAATCTTCGTGGTGAAGATGTAGCCAATCGTATTTGGATAAATCGCCTTTTACTATTTCTTCAATCCAAATTTTGTCATATTTTACTTCGGCATAATCTAGAGCAAGAGTAACCGCATCGTCCCAAGGTAAAAAACCATCAGGGACAAATACCGCAATTTTAGGGGCTTTTTCTAGGCGAATTACCTCCATGTTTTGGTCTTCACTTTGCACAAATGAATAAATATCAACTATTTCAGAGTTAGTAAGCGATTGAAAACTCACTCCTCGCAATCTGCATTTAAGTGCAAGTTCATCGGAATAATCAATCATAAACGAACCACCACGATAGTTCAAAAGCCAATCGGCAGTTGCGCCAAGCTCAATTTCGTTAAATGTAATTCCATAAGCTTTTAAATGATTTGCCTGATCTAAATCCATATTTATCAATAATTTGGATTGAGCAAAAATGGTTGTTGAAACGAATAGAAATATAATATATGTTATTAGTGTTTTCATTTAGTTTAATCTTTTATGCTAAAATACTCACTTTTTATTATTGATTCATAATTTTTGATTATTCCTAAATTTTTTATGCATGATTCATTCAAAAATAATGAGTTTGGGTTTTAGTTATTCGTTTTTGTTATTTGTTTGGAATTTATCTTTTGTCGTTTGCTATTTATTATGACATTTTTAGAAGCTAAAGCGAGATACACTTAAGTGCATAGCTTTAACTCCTACTGAGACCAACAAATAAGCAAGTTCTGCAATTATACTATGTGATTATTACTTCCATCAAATATTTGTAATTTAGCATATTCAATAATTTAACTAATATTTATAGATGAATATTCTAATCATTCCAGATAAATTTAAAGGCTCGCTAACATCGGCGCAAGTTTGCGATGCTATTGAAACTGGAATATTAAAACATTTTCCTACTGCTGAAATAACTAAAATTCCTTTAGCAGATGGCGGTGAGGGCTCGCTAGAAGTTTTGGAAAAGACAATTAGTTTTGAGAAAATTCATTTAGAAGTTAAAAATCCATTATTCAAAACTATACCTACATATTATGGAATAATAGATAATACTGCATACATTGAAATGGCATCTGCTTCTGGGCTGCAATTGTTAATCAAAGATGAACGAAACCCAATGTTCACAAGCAGTTACGGTACTGGTGAAATGATTGCCGATGCTATAAAAAGAGGAGCTACAAAAATATATTTATTTGTTGGTGGAAGTGCAACCAACGATGCTGGAATTGGAATTGCATCAGCTTTGGGATATCAATTTAGAGATAATCGGAATAATATTTTAAAGCCAATTGGAGAAAGTCTAATTAAAATTAGTTCTATCAATTTTAGGAATACCAACTCTTTTAACAATATTGAATTTAACATATTAACGGATGTAAATAATCCTCTTTTGGGCAAAGAAGGTGCGGCTTTTTCTTTTGCTGAACAAAAAGGTGCAAGCAAAAAAGAAATTGCTATGTTGGATACGGGACTTCAAAACATTTCCAAAATTATTATTAAAACATTTGGAATAGACGTTTCAAAAATTCCAGGAAGCGGTGCCGCTGGTGGAGTGGGAGCTGGAATGGTGGCATTCTTTAATGCAAATATTTTGAGCGGAATTGATTCCATTATGGATTTGCTAAATGTAAATTATCATATTCAGCAAAGTGATTTGGTAGTTACAGGCGAAGGACTTTTGGATAAACTAACATTGAAAGGCAAGTTAGTTAAGGGTGTTTGGAACAGATGCAAAAAGATGAACAAGCCATTAGGAATAATTTGTGGCGATATTGATTTATCCGAAGAAGAATTAAAATATTTTTATTCATCACAAATTAAGACAATAAAAGTTGATGGAATTTCAAAAGAAGGTGCTATAAAAAATGCATATGAGCTTGTAGTCCATAGAGCAGAAGAGTTGATTCGGGAGTTTATTAATAGAAGTTAATTGTTGGAAGGCATGTGAAGAATTAAAACTCCAAGGTTTAAGAAGCCTTGGAGTTTTTTGGGTTAAAATTCAACTTCAATTCCAACTGGACAATGATCGCTGCCCATCACATCTGGTAAAGTAAAAGCATTTTTAATATTGCTTTTTAAACTTTCGGAAATGAAAAAGTAGTCAATTCTCCAACCAACATTTCTATCCCGCGCACGCGAAACCATATCCCACCAAGTGTAAATTTCTGGAGCATCGTTGAACATACGCAAAGTATCAATGAAACCATCCGCAAAAAATCTGTCCATCCATGAGCGTTCAATCGGTAAAAATCCAGAGACTTTTTCATTTGCTTTTGGACGAGCTAAATCAATTTCCTTGTGGGCTGTATTTACATCGCCACAAACAATAATATTTTTACCATTATTTTTATACTCAACGGCATGTTTTTGGAAAGCTTCGTAATAATCCAATTTATATTGTAAGCGTTCATCGTCTCGTTTACCGTTAGGATAGTAAATATTATAGAGTACAAAATTTGGATATTCTAAAATTAAAGTTCTGCCTTCGTTGTCGAATTTTTCAATTCCTAAGCCAACAGTCACATTAATTGGCTCTTCTTTTGTGTAAATGGCAACTCCACTATAGCCTTTTTTAATTCCTTGTGCAAAGTAGGATTTATACCCACCTATATTTAATAGTGTATCATCCAGTTGTTCAGGCCAAGCCTTTGTTTCTTGAATACATAAAATATCTGGATTTTCCTTTGATAACCATTCGTGAAATCCCTTTTTTGCAATTGCTCTAATTCCATTTACGTTCCATGAAACCATTTTATATTTTTTCATAATTACCTAATTATTTTTGATTTGGAAGTTCAAGTTAAGAAAAATGCTTTTCGGAAAAAACTATTTGATGAAAAATGTTATTCTTTACAGAAGGCGTTCGAATAGAACGCCCCTAAAAGAGATATAAATATTATTTTAATAAAATCATTTTTTTGCTTTCCACAAAAGAGCCATATTGTAATTTGTAAAAATAAATTCCAGAGGTTAAACCATTTCCATCAAAGTTAACTTCGTAATTACCAGCTTTTTGTTGTTTGTTGATAAGCGTTGCAATTTCACGTCCGAGAATGTCGTAGACTTTTAATTGCACTTGTTGCACAGAATAATATTCTGTGCTACGAGGTATTGAGTATTTAATTGTTGTGCTTGGGTTAAAAGGATTTGGATAATTTTGTGAAAGTGAAAATTTAATATTGTTCAAATCTCCATCATCTACATCACCTTCAAGTGGAAGATTACGTATTGCTTGCATTTGTGAAGAAACATCACTTCTGCCAAACCAATAATAATATGGCGAAGAATTAATTGATATTGGATCATAAGCCATAAAAACTGTCATATGGTTTTGACCGATATTTCTACTTACACCAACATTTACTTCTCTAACATTAGGAGCACCCATAATTCTACTTGTTTCAGCTTTCATAAATACTTCTAAAGTTGGGTCATCTTCTCTAACTTCAAATCCATCGTGCCAATTATTGAGACCAATTTCATAAATCGGGTCATAGAGAACAGAATCTATTTTTGTTGAATCAACAGTATTAAATTGGGTTACTAAATCAAACATTGGACCACCTAAATCTGTTCCCTCTTGTGGCATAAATATGGATGGCAATTCTTGTCCAGATGTTCCATCATAACTCACATCATTATATGGAAGAGTTAGACCAAGAATATCGTATGCAAAATCTCCAGGATTAAAACCTACATCTGCAAAACCACCAAATTTGCCAAGCCATTCTTGTCCCCAAAGCATATAAACTCTATAATAGCTACTTGCAAACCAATCTCTTATAACTTCTCGGTTATCATCATTTGGCCCTGCAGTACAATTTTCAACGATAAATTTATAGTTATCAACAAGCTCTTTAGTAAGTGGACCGTATGCCCACACATCCATATCTTGTCTGTAATCAAAATAGCTTGGTCCAAAATAATAGCTTTGTGGATATTCTATTCCTTCAGGTGCATCCATGCCATTAAGAACTAATAAGGATTTTCGTTCAGGGCAAAAGAACATAAATTTATCACTTCTAGACTCTGATTTATTTCCATTTATATCTTTTGCTTCAATCCAATATTCAATTTCGGAACAAGCGAAATGAGGGATGTAACCTTCGTAATCATCTCCACCAATGTTCACCATTGCAACAGATTGTGTATCACTATCGCTTTCAATATATTTTAAGTTGACTTCTGAAACTCCAACCAAACCACCAGATGGATTTGTATCAATAACTGTTGCTAATACTTGACGTGGATCTGTTATGATTGATGTAGTAACTTGAGTAAGAAATGTAATTGTTGGAGGCAAATCACCGGTTATATCAACAGCTAATGCAAAATCCCAAGTGTAATTTCTAACCCACCAGCCCTGATCAACATCAGCACTACTTCTACCATTTTCATAAAACTTCCAACCTGGATAACCGATTGTTTGATCGGACCAGAAACCAATTCTATCAGCATCCAAATTTATTCCATCGTGTGTGGCAACAACAGCAAAAATATCTCCTTTTGATACAGATGGTTCAAAACCTAAATCTTCAGTTGCAACCCATTGATAAATTGGATCAGTAAAAGGTGAAGCAACAGGAGTAATTGGCCAACCATAACCAGCATCTGACCAAAAGTCATATTCAAAAGTATTTGCGGAAGGGTCGGCGTTATCTGTCCAAGGTGGTAAAGGATTATTTTCATCAATAGAAACCCAATCACCAGTTGCCGTTTCTCCGAAAGGGTCAATATTATTCATTCCATCACCACTTGATGGGAAGTAGCCAATCTGTTTATCACCAATAAAATTTCTCAATTGCTCCTTTGTCCAATTTAAGCGAATAAGTCGCAAAGAGATTGTCGCGTTTTCTGCTCCAGTATCATCGGAACAGGTAAACCCAATTCCTTTAATTGTCATATCTGCTGGAGCTTCGAACCACATAAGCATTACATCTTGACCGAAAAAGCCAAAATTAGTATTCCATGTTCCCCCAAAACTTCTGTAACTAATTGTATCAACAAAACCAGCTATGTTTGAAGGTTTACTTGCGAATTGGTTGTTAAAGACTTTACCATCACTTCTTTTAATTTTGGATTCAGTTATAGCTTCGCGTAAGTCTTTTTTGTGATTCAGTTTAATTTGTTCACCGTTGGTGCGCAAAATCATTCTTTCTTGCGCGAATAATAATGATGAAAGGAATAGGACGAATAATGTTAATGTAATGTTTTTCATAGCCTTCTACCCTGAATGTTGTTATGTAACTTACAAAATAATTCTTTATTATTCAAAAAAAAGGATGCGATTGCATCCTTTTCTAATTGAATATGTCATTAAAAAGCATTTCTAAGGATGCTCTTTTAAACAAAACTATTTTAATAACATCATTTTGCGGCTTTCCACAAAATTGCCACTTTGTAATTTGTAATAATAAATTCCAGATGTTAATTCCCCTCCATCAAACTGAACTTCGTAATTACCAGCTTTTTGTTCTTTGTTTACAAGCGTTGCAATTTCACGTCCTAGAGCGTCGTAGACTTTTAATTGCACTTGTTGCACAGAATAATATTCTGTGCTACGAGGTATTGAATATTTAATTGTTGTGCTTGGGTTAAATGGATTTGGATAATTTTGTTCCAAACTGAAATTGTAAATGTTTAAGTCTGCATTATCAACTTCTGTAATTTCATAAATATGCTTCATAATTTTATTATCTGGGTCAAAACTGAATGAGTGAGGCATACTATTAAATTTGAAGTAAAAATACTCTTCTTGAGCATTATTAAAAACTGTAATTGTAGTATCGCCATCAAAAGTGTTAAAATACAATTCAGTTGGCATACTAAAGAATTTTGGAGATGAATTTACATCTTGTTTAATTCTAACTTTTACATCGTAAGTCCCATCACCAGCATCAGTGTAATTCCAACCAATTATATATTTAGGATAGTTTGCACCATAAATCCATTCAGAGAAAAAGTAATTTAAATCCAACCCAGATATTTCTTCTGCAACTCTTTGGAAATCTTCAGTAACAGCAACTCCATAAGCGAGAGTTGTATCAGCTGCATAAGTTCGCATAATGTTATAAAAAGTTTCAGTTCCAACAATACCACGTAACATGTGTAAAACAACAGCACCTTTTGCATAGCTTCGGGAACTGCTAAAAATTTGTCCAACAGAGCTAATATCTTGCACCCAAATTGAACCAGAAGCATTTTTAGCAGCTGATATTTCACCAGCCATATTACTCTGATATCTATCATATCCATAAACAGATTCTAAATAAGCAGATTCAGAATAAGTAGCGAAGCCTTCATTTAACCAAATGTGGTGCCAATCTTTGCAAGTAATTTTATCACCAAACCATTGATGAGCAAGTTCGTGTGCAACTATTGTCTCACCAAAATTGCCCATTGAAGTACAAGTTTGATGCTCCATTCCACCGCCCCACCCAAATTCTGCATGACCATATTTTTCTTTAAGGAATGGATATGGTCCATAAAGTTCTGTAAAAACTTCAAGCATATCAACAGTTTTATCTAAATCGTTTTTTCGTGTAGAGTTTAATCTTTCTGGATAGTTATAATGAGTTACTAACATTGTATCCGTGCCAGTAATAAACTCATTTGTATAAAGTTCATAATTTGTAATTGCAAGCGAAATTAAATATTGTGCAATAGGATATTGGCTATGCCATTTGTAGGTATGTGTTGTTCCATTATCAACAATTGCTTCCAAAGAACCATTTGAAATTGGGATTAATGATTTATCAACCGTTATCCAAATATCAGCCGAGTCGGCTTTATCTGCTGGAGTATCTTTGCAAGGCCACCAATCGCTTGCGCCATATGGTTCACTTAAAGTCCAAATTGCTGGATAACCATTGTGTGATGAAAACTCAAAACTACCAAAACCTGAACTTCCTGGAGTACCACTGTAATTAAGAACTAATTTAAACTCCTCGCCAATATTATATGACTTATAAAGAGTAATGTTAATAATATTATTTTCGTGAGTAAATGTTACACTTTTTGCATTGTGTGTTATGGAATGAACTGTAAGAGCATTTTGTAAATCGAGGTAAATTGATTTTAAACTATCCTTCAAACTTTTAGCCGTGATTGTAATATCCCCACTAATTTTTTTGCTATCATAATCAAGAGCAACATCAAGTTTGTAATAAGTAACATCTATTGTTTCATCACTTGGATATTGCACAGCATTCAATTTGTTGAGATTTGTAAAATGTGCAATTTTTGAATCTGAACAGATATTTGATTTTTGCTGACTAAAATTAATTCCAACAAAAAGAAGTAATAATAGTGGAATAGATAACAATTTTTTCATTTCTTAACCTAATATTTAATGATATTTGAATAAAGTAAATTAAACGAATATCAATTTAACTAAATTACTGCAATGTTAAATAGGATTTGTGATGCAAAAAAGAAGTGGCTCTAAATTATCAATTAATTTATTAGTTTATGGATGAAGCAAGAAGTCCAGTTGTATTAAAACATTGAACTTTTTACAACCAAGAATTACTTAAAACGTGATATTGGGCACAATTATTTTTAAGCATTATCAGTATTTTGGATAATCATTTTTGAAAGGTTTTTTATTTTGAAAGGTTTTTTATAATGCTTCTTAACGAAATAGTAATATATATTCTTGGAATTGTCTTTTTTATATTTCTATCCTTTTTCGGAATAGGATATCTTTTTTCTCGAAAAAAACAAAGCGAAAATGGATATTAAATAAATTCAATCTCTTTTTTATAAGCTCTAACAAGAATTTCCACATAATCATCATAAGGTATTTCAATAGTTCCAAACATTGCTAAATGATTTGTAATGTATTGAACATCAACAATATCATATCCTTTTATTTTCAGATTTTCAAACAACTTAACCATTGCACATTTGGACGCTTGAGGTACTTTTGAAAACATAGATTCACCAAAGAACGCTCCACGAAAGGCAATTCCATAAAGTCCGCCAACAAGTTCATCTTTTTGATAAACCTCAACAGAATGAACATATCCAAGATTTATCAACTTTTCGTATGCTTCAATTAAATCGGGTGAAATCCAAGTTTCATTTCTGTTGGAACAATTTTTAATTACAGAAATTGTGTCGCAATCAAATCTGTACTCGAATAGTGCGGTTTTCATAAACTTTTTAAGTGATTTTGGGATGTTAAATTTTTCAATTGGAATTACTGCACGAATCTTTGGCAAATACCAATTAATTACTCCGCCTTCTTCAGCCATTGGAAATGATCCACGAGCATACATAGAAATCATAAAACCCGGCTCAAGCAGTTTGTCGTTATCAAAAAGTCTGTTATATTCGTCCATTAAGTTTAAATTTATATGATGAATAAATTAAATAAACAGTCGTTAATATACACATTATCTGCAGTATTTTTGTGGTCAACAGTTGCAACCGCATTTAAAATATCGTTGGATGGAATGAATTATGTGCAACTTCTATTTTATTCCTCACTTGCCAGCACAGTTGCTTTAGGAATATTTTCGCTAAAACAAATTAAAGGTTTCAATATTTTTTCTCCAAAGTCGGTTTTGTTTGGGTTTATTAGTCCATTCCTTTACTACATTCTTCTATTTAAAGCATACTCATTATTGCCAGCTCAAGAAGCACAACCTTTAAATTATACTTGGCCTATTGTTCTTTCACTTTTCTCTGTTCTATTTTTGAAAGAGAAAATTGATGCAAAAAAGATAGTTGGTTTGCTTTTAGCATTTGTTGGAGTAGTAATTATTTCTACAAGAGGAAACTTTACATCATTACATTTTGAAAGCCTTACTGGGGTAATTATTGCAGTTAGTACTTCACTTGTTTGGGCTACGTTTTGGATTCTAAACTTAAAAGATAATCGAACAAGTGAAGTTAAACTTTTTACTGCATTCTTATTTGGAACAATTTTTTCTGGAATTTATCTTTTTCTTTTCGATTCATTCACAATGGAGAGCTATAGTTATCTTTGGGGAGCTGGTTACGTTGGCTTATTTGAAATGGGAATAACATTCCTGTTTTGGAATAAAGGGCTTGAGCTCAGCAATGATAAAGCCAAAACATCAACTTTTGCTTATCTTTCTCCTTTTATGTCATTAGTATTTATTGCATTTGTTCTTGGAGAAACAATTATGTTTTCCTCAATTTGGGGGTTAGTTTTAATTGTTGGAGGAATTGCTTACCAGAATATTGGGAAAAAGAAATAACCTGATGTTACAATTGCCAAGTGTTTTTAGAAGGAATTAGTTAAAAAATACTTCGCCAAACAAAGATGTTTGGATTAGCAATTACATTCTGCTAAACCATTACTCTGTTTGAAAGTTCGTTTGTATCATCTTTTTTAATTGGGAAATATGTGTTTAATATATTTCCAACTTTATCTATAGCATCAATTACACCGCTTAAATAATTGCCATTTTTAAACTCAGATTCCATATCGTTGCGGATATTATCCCAAGTTGATTGTTCAACTTTTTCGTTAATTCCTGAATCAGCAAGTATGTAAAATTTTCTTTTTGAGAGAACAATATAAATTAATATTCCAGTTTTATCGCGAGTTTCAGCCATACCCAATTTAATAAATTCATCTGTTGCTAAATCCTTAATACCTTTGTTTGTTTTTAGAATAGGAACACTATCCTTAATTGCCACACGAATTTCTCCAGAAGTAAATTTTTCGGCTTCATTAATTTTATTGGAAATATCTAAAAAATCATCATCACTAAAAAAATGATAAAGCAACTCGTTTTTCATTTAATTCTCACTATTTATTGTTGCAAAATAGTTTTTCGATGGAATAAAGGCAAACTATTAGTGATTAAGTGCAAAATTATTGTTTATAAATGAACCAAACAATTTATTTACTTTGCAAGAAGCATTTATTGTAAAATTGAAAACTCACATTACACAGATATTATTCTGTTCTACATAACATTTCTAAATTGTTATAAATAATGGATAAATGTTAATCTGAGAGTTGAAATTATTATATTTGTATTCAATAAATAATAAATTTGTAGGAATTGAAATGGATTTAAAACTGAATAAATTGGAAAAATATCAAGGAAGCAAAGGACCTCTTCTATTAATAATAATGGATGGTATCGGATTTGGGAAAAATGACGATTCAGATGCTGTTTTCCTTGCGAACAAACCGAATTTAGATATGTTACTTCAATCAAAATTGCAAACTAAACTTACTGCTCATGGACCTGCTGTAGGACTTCCATCTGATGATGATATGGGCAATAGCGAAGTTGGGCACAACGCCATTGGCGGAGGAAGAATTTTTGCACAAGGGGCAAAACTTGTAAATAAATCAATTGAATCTGGTGCAATATTCGAATCCAAAAGTTGGGGAAGAGTAATGGATAGAACACATCGTGGTGGAACTGTCCATTTTATAGGGCTATTTTCGGATGGAAATGTTCATTCGCATATTAAACATTTTGAACGATTAATTACCGAATGTTCGGTTCGTAAAGTTACTCGTGTTCGTTTACACATTTTGCTCGATGGACGCGATGTTGCTGAAAAATCGGCAATTAGTTACATCCAACCAATTGAAGAATTTTTGAAAGCTATTAACGATGCAAACGGATTTGATTATAAAATTGCATCTGGTGGCGGAAGAATGATTACTACAATGGATAGATATCAGGCTGATTGGTCAATTGTTGAACGTGGCTGGAAGGCTCACGTGCTTGGCGATGCGCGTCATTTTAAGTCTGCCGAAGAAGCTGTGCAAACAATGTATAACGAAGATCCAAATATAACAGATCAGTATCTTGAATCGTTTGTAATAGTAAACGACAACGACAAACCAGTTGGAAGAATTAAAGATGGAGATGCTGTAATATTTATGAATTTCCGTGGTGATAGAGCAATTGAAATTTCACAAGCATTTGAGGATAAAGAATTTGACAAATTTGATAGAGTTGAAACTCCAGAAGTTTTTTACACTGGAATAATGGAATATGATGGTGATTCTCACATCCCTAAAAATTTTCTTGTTGAGCCACCTGCAATAGATAGAACTCTAAGTGAATATCTTTGTGCAGCAGGAGTAACTTCATTTGCAATTTCTGAAACTCAAAAATTTGGACATGTAACATATTTCTGGAATGGAAACAGATCGGGTTATATTAACGAAGCACTAGAAAAGTATATTGAAATTCCTTCTGATAAAATACAGTTTGATAAAGCACCAAGAATGAAAGCCGATGAAATTGCAGCAAGTTCAATTGAAATGCTGAAATCTGGCAAATATAAATTTGGAAGAATCAACTTTCCAAATGGTGATATGGTTGGTCATACTGGAAACATGGCAGCAGCAATTGAAGCTGTTGAAACCGTTGACCAAGAAATTGGCAAACTACTTGCTGTAATTAAAGAGCTTGACGGAATTGCAATTGTTACTGCAGATCACGGAAATGCTGACGAAATGTTTACAATTGTTAAAGGACAGAAAGAACCAAAGACTTCACATACTTTGAACAAAGTTCCATTTATAATTTATGACCCAAATTATTACAGTGAATATGAAATGGCTGAAGTTGAAAATGCAGGATTAACAAATATTGCTGGAACAATTTTGAATCTACTTGGCTTCCAAAATGTTGAGGATTATAATAAATCTTTGATTAATATTTTGTAAAATTATTTTGTATTGGTCACATTTAAGGCGACCAATACAAAAAATAATATTCCTAATTTTGCACTTGATTTTATTTCTGGGATTAGTAATTTGCAATTACAATTTGCTTTAAAAGGTATAAAATGATTAATATAAAAAAAATATTTATTGCATTAGTAATTATCGCGTTTCAGTTAAATTTTGGACAGACGGAAATTGCAAAATATGCTGGTGAATTTATGTCCATTGGCGTTGGTGCAAGAGCGCTTGCAATGGGTGGTGCTCAAGTTGCTATTGTTAATGATGTAACTTCTGGGTACTGGAACCCTGCTGGACTTGCTAAAATGGACTATCCACAAGTTGCATTAATGCACGATGAACGATTTGGCGGACTTGTAAATTATAATTACGGTTCAGTTGCAATTCCTTATGGAAACGATATGAGTTTTGGAATTAGCGCAATACGTTTAAGTGTGGACGGAATTCCTGATACACGTGAAGCTTTGGTTGATATGCGAACAGGTGAAGTAATTTACGATATAGATAATCCAAATGGGAAAATAGATCCAGATAAAGTAAAAGAATTTAGCAACGCAGATTGGGCGTTTTACGGTACATTTTCAAAAAAGCAAAGTGATAATTTTTATTGGGGCGCAAATATAAAAGTAATAAGCCGCTCACTTGCTGAGTTTTCTGCTCTTGGAATTGGCTTTGATGTTGGTGCTTTATATCAACCAATGGATAATCTTTATCTTGGTGCTAACTTAATGGATATTACGACCACACTTGTTGCTTGGGATGGCGGAAGAAACGAGCTTATTTCACCAACTGCAAAATTAGGCGCTGCTTATAGTTTTCAATTTCTTGGAGGCAGCTTTTTACCAGCGTTGGATTTAGACATGCGTTTTGAAAACAGACAATTTGCTTCCACTTTTAATGTTGGTCCTGTTAGTTTTGATGTGCGTGCTGGATTGGAATACAGTTTCCAAAATTTATTTATGATTCGTGCGGGCTACACAGATGTTAAACAATTTACTATTGGTGCTGGAGTTAAATTGCCAAAATTGAATATCGATTATTCATATGCTCAATTTAGCGGTGCAAGTGAAGAAACTTTGGGTGAAACTCATAGAATTTCAATTATGCTTACATTAGAAGAACCAAAGTATTTGAGAGATGGATTATAATACGTGAAACATCAAACGTTAAATGTGAAAATTATAGATTTAAAAATGACAGAAAAACTCCAATACTTTGTTGGAGTTTTTTTATTTGTTATTATTTCAATATTTATTGCAAGTTGTGGTTCAAACAAATATTCTCAAGCGGACATTGACAAATATTTAACTAATGAAAGTGTTAAAGCAAAAACATCTCCACTATCTTTACAAGTTCCACAAGGCTGGCATGTTGTTGATGCAAATAACGAAGCATTTATCGATTTATTATTTATCCGAAATGATTTAAATGTATCGCTTAGCTTGCTTCCATTTCATTCAAACTCAAGTTCAAATACTTTAGAGAAGAATTTTGAGTCCAGTATTTTACTCCAGCAAGCGAAGTATAAAAACAAAATTGTTATTGCTAAAGAACCCCCTCAAAGAATTGGTGACAAAATAGTGCTGGCATATACTTTTTCTATTGATGGAAAGAATTACAGAGTATTGTTATTCGACCATAATAGTAAATCTTACGAATTAACTCTCTTTGGAAACACAAACATTACAATTGAATATTTTATTCAAGAACTTGTAGTTTTATCAGCTAAATAATTTCTTTGGTTTCATCCAATTTAGGTTCCTTAACATTTGGCGGATTCCAACCAACAATTGAGCCAGATCTGATTTTTGAAAAATATGGAGATAACGTTGCTCCTGGTAATGTTCTAACATCATCCTCAATAATTATTGGGCCCATTCCAGTTCCAGCGCCAATTATACAATTATTACCAATTTCAATTAAACCATAACGAAATTTGCCTGCTCCTTCATATGCATGAACAGTAAGTCGTGTAAAAGCACCAAGTAATGAATTTTCGCCAATAAATATAAGTTCTGGACGAAAGTGATCGAGCCAAACTAACTGCATAATTTCGCTTCCTTTTCCAACATGAACTCCCATCCAACGATATAACTGGTTTTTAAAAGAAGTACCTTTTAATATAAATGACAAAACAATTTGGAATGCCAATAGAATTCTTCTTCCAAAAGGCAAATTGAGTTTTCGCCAATTTATTGAATTAGCTTCTTCTGGTGAACCGAGTCCGCTAATTGTGTAATGTCGGCGAATAGTGGAAAAAAATTTATTCATATTTTCCATTCCTTCGGCAGTTTTAGGATTCAATGTAGCAACATCAATTCCTTTCCCGCCAGAAGTTTTGCTTATTAGGATTGTCCTATTTTTCTTTTTGGCAAGCTTAATTGAACGGATTATAATTTCGGTAGTTACCAATTTAATAACTTCTTCGGGTGATTTGTTTTTATATTTTTTCATATTTGCAATATAGTAGTGATTGAAAACATTTTAAACTATGAAATATTTTAAGCTAATTCTACTTTCGTAATTATTTTATTTGTTACATAAAAAGCCATATAAAATATCAATTCAGAAAATCCAAAATATTTATGAGTCGACTCCGAAAAGGTAGTTCTTGTCATTGCGAGCCGGTTTTTGGCGAAGCAATCTTTCGATTTTAAGCTAATATCAAAAGATTGCTTCGCTCTGCTCGCAAAGACAGTAATAAAAATATAGTTTTTGGTGTGAACACATTTATTAAAAGCAACATTTTCTTGTTTAATTCATCTCTTAATTAATCAAACTTATTAGAATGAGTGAAAATTATTCCAGATTCTTTAAAAACCTATTAAAACATTAAAAAATAGAAATATCATGAAAAAAGTTATAGTTCTCTTTCTGTTATTTGCCACCGTTATTTTACCACAACAAAGTGATGAAAATGCAATTCAGATGCTAATGCTCCAATCAAAATATTCCCAAGTAATTTCAATTCTTGAAAATAAGGAGGCTAACTATGAGGAACTTTCTTACAGCGAACAATTTTATTTAGCAATTTCATATCAAAGATTAGTAAACCATAATAAAGCAATTAAAATCCTTTCATTTATGAGTAAAAAGAACAATGATGATGTAAATGCTTTATTTGCATTGGGTGAAAGTTATAGAGCGCTAGGTAACGATAGAGCTGCTATTGGAATTTATAGTAAAGTAATTGAAAAAGATAGTTCTAATACTATTGCAAGAATTGAGTTAGCAAAACTTCATATTGAAATGAAGAATTATGATTCTGCCACTAAAATTTATAACTATTTAGTTTTACACGATAGCAGCAATGCATATTATTTGAGAGAATTTGGATATTCGTTATACAAGCTTGGTTCAAATAAAGAAGCTGAACAATATTTAAGAAGGGCTTTGGATGTGAACAAATACGATCCTAAAACAGCTTTATGGTTGGCTAAAATATTTTATGATAATGAACAATACGGTGAATCTCTTAATCTAATTAATGAATCACTAAATTATAATCCAGTTTATTTACCACTTAACAAGCTTAAGGCAGAAACACTTTATAAAATGCAATTATATAATTCAGCTGCTGTGCAATATCAAAATTTAATAATGCTTGGTGATAGTACTTCTACAGTGTTTCAAAAATTGGGCTTATGTCTATATTCTTCTGTAGCGGCACAAGACAGTTTGGCGGAAAATGAGAAAGTGGAAAAAATTAAAGAAGCAATTGAGGCATTTGAAAAATCTAATATTCTTGATAATTTTACAAATCCGCTAACACTTACATATCTTGGCTTTTGCTTCAAAACTTTGGAACGATATAAAACAGCAATTGTCTATTTGGAAAAAGCACTTAGTGCAATGACACCAGATTACATTGATAGAGTATATTCAAATCTGGGTGCCTCTTACGAACGGACAAATAATTATTCAGAGGCTATTAAAGCTTTTTCAAAATCCTTAGATTACTCAAATGAAAATCCGAGCACAATATTTCGTCTTGCTGCTGTTTATGATAAGTTTTATGAGGATAAATCAGTTGCGCTTGCATACTACAAAAAATATCTAAAAAAAGCAGACTACTTAAATGATGAAACTACAGAGTATTCTGAAAGTAGAATTGAAAAATTAGAAGAATATTTGCATTTCAGAAGGAAATGATAAAGTGTAAAAATTTATTGGAAGAAAAATAAATTTCGAAAAAATTTTCAGCACACAGCAACATTTCTTAGTTTAAATCATCTCTTATTTAAACTAACTGTAAGTACGTGACAAAATCATCTAATAATATTGTTCAATTCACAATTTCTTATAATCACTATAAAGATGGTGTTTATAATTACATACTCAAAATGGTTGGCAATAGGATGGTTTGTGACGATTTAGTCCAAAATGTATTCTTGAAATTATTTGAAAATCTTGATTCTATTAAAAACAAAGAGAGCATTAAATTCTGGATATACACAACAGCACGAAATGAGGTTTATGGATATTTTAGAAAAAAGAAAATTGATATAACAAAATTTGTGAGCGAAGATTCATCAGATGTGAAAGTTAATTCCAAAGAAAATCTTGAATATCAATTTGAACTAAAAGAGATGAAGAAGTTAATATTAAAAGAATTAGAGCATATTTCAATAGAACAGAAGGAAATATTTCTTCTTAAAGAATATGGTGGATTAAGTTACAAGGAAATTTCAGTTATTTCAAACATTAGTGAAGATTTGGTTAAAAGTCGGTTATATAAAACGCGACAGAAGTTGATAAGCAAACTTGCAAAAATGATTAAGTAGAATAAAGTCATTGCGAACCCGCTTTTGAGGTGAAGCAATCTGTAGGAGATTGCCGTGTTGTTCTTTAACGAAACTCTCTCACTTGTCTACTTGTGGCAGAATGGAAATTGTTATTAACCAAGGTACAAGGAAAATATATGAAAAAGACTCTATTGATATTCCCAATAATGTTTTTACTTGTTTGTCAATGTTTTTCACAAGAAATGAAATTTCAAGAGAAAATTAATAATGAAATATATAGTGTATTTAAAATAAAAATAGCTGAATATGGAGATCGAACATTCTCATACTATTTTGTTGATACCCTTGACCAAAATCATTTTTTGCATTCATTCGTAAAGGAAAATTCTCTTGTTTTGGACTATTTACTCCAAAATCAATTAGAAATAAATCAAGACTCACTTAATAGTCTGATAGATAACAAAGAAAAGGCATCAAAATATTTTCAAAGTTCTCTCTCATCAAACACACACTTGATTGAAAACTTTATACTTCTTGCATCAAATTACCTTCAAAAGGAAGAACAAACACCATTGTATAAAGATAGTGTAATGGTCTCTGATATAGCTATATTGGCCGTTCGGATTTTTTATCCAAGAGCAATTACAGAAGAGGGTGAAGTTAAAACAAAAGTGTGTGTTGGTATAAATGGTTTGAAAGACTATGGCGAAAAAAGAAATTATTTGTTGGAAGCCTTTGCTTTCTCTGTAATTTTTAGACCTATGAAAACAAAAGATTTTGAGCTTTATAATGAGTATAAAAAAGTATTAAATAGAATTGAAAAAATGAATTTCTCGCAAGATAAAGAAATAGAACTGCATAGAATACAGGGTGCTGTTTGGGCTATTCTTTCAGAGAGTGAATTATTGAAAAAAGCCATTAATATAGAATATGAAAAGAAAAAATCATATTTGCCTTTTTATGTACTTTAAATTTCTTTGGTAGTGGGGTAAAACGATAAATAGTGAATTTTACTTGAGGTAACAAAAATGAGTGACGAAAAAATAAAAGGACTAATAAATAAATACTTTGACAACGAACTTGATAAAAGCGAAGAAGTATTTATGTTTACGCAACTTTCGCAATTGGAAAGTGCCCGCGAATATTTTAAGCAAATGAATGTATTAAGCGAAAATTTGAAAAATACATTTGAAGAATTCCCAATTGGATTGGAAGAGCGGATACTTAACAAAACTTTTACAGAAGCAGGTAAAAACAAAAAATTCCAATTCAATTTTCAATCATTATTTGGATATGCGTTTTCAGTTGTTTTGTTAATAATATCACTCTTTGTTTATACGCAATCAATTGAATACAAAAAAGATATTGAAATGAACGTTCAACAAATAAATCAGCAAAGCAAAATGTTGGAAATGATGTTCCACGCACTTCCACAAACAGAAATTAGAGCAAAATTTGAAAATGAAGTAATAATTAGACCAACAAGTTGAGGTAGATATGAAAAAGTTAATTTTAGTTTTATTTGCAATAATTACATTATTTGCTTGTGAAGAAAAAAGCAAAATAGAAATAATTACTGATTTAGATATTCAATACTTCCCAATTAACATGGTAGATACAATGTCAAGATTTGTGAGTGCCAAACCTGAACCACTACCATTTGGTGATGTAATTAAAATAATTCATGAAACAGAAAATCCAAATGAAGAAGTTATCTACCCTGTCTATATAAGGTTATATGTAAATGAATTTGGAAAAATTGATAAAATTAAGACCCTTCCACACAATTTAGATGTTTTAACAAGAAATAACTCTGTTCCTAAATACAAAGAGTTGATATATTCTAAAACTGAAACAATTGTTAAAAAAGCACTTCCTAAATTGGAAAAATATGAATTTATTCCAGCAAAACTTTTGGGTAATGACGTAAAATCAAGAGCAGATATCAAAGTGATTTACAAAGCTAATAAAAATGGAGATGTTACACCCGATTTAGAAAAGATGAAATTGGAGCATGTTGGTTCGGATTTTGACGATCCCGTACAAGGAATATACTTTGTTGCAGTTGAAGAAATGCCATTACCAATTGGAGGAATTGCAGCGATTCAAAAAAATATTACTTATCCAGAAATTGCAAAAAGAGCTGGCATACAAGGGCGAGTTTATGTTAAAGCATTTATTGACTCAACAGGAACGGTAGTAAAGGCTGTGGTAGTCAAAGGAATTGGTGCGGGATGCGATGAAGTAGCAATGGAAGCGGTAAAGAAAGTTAAATTTACTCCAGGTAAGCAAAGAGGAAAAGCGGTAAATGTTCAAGTTACGGTTCCTATTTTATTTAAGTTGGATGATACAGTTAGTGAGATTAAAAAACCAAAAGCTAAAGATGAAATACTCTTAAAAGCAACAAAAGATGAAAGTCAAAATGGTTTAGCAAAATTGAGTGGAATAATAATATCGCAAGATAATGGACTTCCTGTAGTTGCTTCGAGTATATCTTTGAAAGGAACAAAATTGGGATGTGCTTCAAACGAGAAAGGAGAGTTTTTTATTTCTAAAATACCAAAGGGCGAATATAATTTACTAGTTTCTAGTAATAGTGCTACACACAACATGGGGAAAATAAAAATGACTCCAGACAAAACAGAAATAGTTGAATTGATAATTGCAACGAAAGAATAAAATGTTATCCCTACTCTTAATCTAACTCAAAAAACTGATTAAGATTAGGAGTAAGAATTAAGATTAAGATGGAAAAGGCAATTCAATTGCCAATTCCATCTTATAATATGTAGATGATCTTTTTATGAAAAGCAAGGAGATTTAACTATTTAAAAATTTCAAATAGACTTCATTTTAAAAAAATAAAATGAAAAAACTAATCCTAATTGCTGCTATTTTAACTATACATTATTTACAAAAAACATCATGTTGTGGATGAGAACTACACAATAAAGTACAATCCATCAGAAAAAGGAATCCTAAATACAGAAGTTAAAATTTCAGTTGTTAGTTGGGCTTTTCCTTTCATAAAACATTTTTTTGGCAAAATTATTACTCTAATTTATTTAAATTTTGTAAATTATGTAAATGTTTTAATTTGTGACTTTCTTCGTGTAACGCCTATTCTCTTATGTTTTTTACTTTTTGCATGATCGATTATTTAATTACAGATGTAATTCCAATTCTGTGAGCAGCACCAATTGAGCCCATAGAACTAAATGAATAATCAACATCATAGTCGCTAACATCAATTCCTAATCCAAAACTAAAACCACCTAAAGCTGATGTTGAAGCAATTTTATATTCCTCGCGTTTAACGTTATCGTAACCAAAGCGCAATTGAATAACTTTGCTCATAGTAAATTCAATGCCAACGTTAATAAATTTAAATCTGTCTGCATCATTTAATCTTGTTAAAGCAAAGAAAAGTTGCAGAGGCGTGTGGGTCAATTTTTTTGAAGCACCTAACTGAACAGAAAAAGGAAGTGATTCGTTAGTTTGGTTATAGTATGAAAGCTGACTTCCCATATTTAATAGCGAAACTCCAAAATTCCATCCATTTTCAGGAAGCATATATTGCATTCCAATATCTCCCGCAATTCCAAAAGAAGAAGCAGAAGCAATGTTTGAATAAATAAATTTAATACTTGCACCATATGTGAGTTTTTCGCTAAAACTATTTCCATAAGCAATTGTTAATGCTAAATCACTTGGATTAAAAGTGCCAAGTTCATTTCCAGATTCATCTCGTTCTTCAAATTTTCCATAATTGATATATCTAAGAGCGGATCCAAATTTGCCAATTCCTTGCACATTAAATGTAGAAGCGAGAGACACAGAATTGATATCTGCTAAATATTTTAAAAATGAAAATGAGATTGGAATATTTTCAATTGTCGTAATTCCAGCGGGGTTATAAAATATTACATTCGGATCTAAATTATCTGCAATATAAGACCCAGCAAGAGATGACGCTCGTGGACTTGAATCGAGTTGTAAAAAATCATATGTGTTTTGTCCTAAAATCTGAAAGATAATTCCAAAAAAAAGAACAAGAGTTAATTTGATATTATTCATATAAAACCTTAAAATGACAGTACAAACTTAATTATAAGAGAAAAGAATTACATCCCTTTTTTAAACCTTAAATTAGTAAAACTTTTTCTCTTTAGACAAGGTAAAAATTTAGAATATTTGAGAAAACAATAATATTATTTAAATTAGATCTCAATTTAACGTTAGTAATCAAAATGAAACTAAATAAAAAAACATTACTTTTCTTTTTTGTTTTGTGTCAAGTACTTTTGGCGCAAACTAAAACAAATCTTGAATTAATTAACCAATTAGTTGATAGCTCATCATCGCAAATAGTTGAAAATTTAACTGAGTTAAATTCCAAATATCAACTTAATATTAGTTCACCAAAGGAATTTCATGAACTGAAGCATAGAATTTTAAACTCTTTTGCCATAAATAAAATTAAAATTGATTTGGATTCTGCAACTGCAAATAAAATAAACTATTCTCTTTCTAAAGTCTCAGTTCAATATACCGATTTGTTTAAAGATGGTTTATTTGGCGATTATCTTTTAAAACGTAAAATTTTCTTAAGTGGCGATTATTCTATTCAAAAATCATCAGAAATATTAGCCGCGGATATTTTTAATTACACTTTAACAGATACAATTTCTTACGATAAATATAGCCTTGCTGAAAACAATTCACTTCCGTTTACAAAGGGAAACATTCCAGATGCACCATTTTTCCCAAGTATTTTGGAACCAGTTGTTGCAATTACAACCGTAGTTGTTTCTGTTATACTATTCTTTTCAGTAAGGACAAAATAGACTAAAACTCAACTTTAGGAACAAGTTTTAATAAAATATTTGTCGTGAATCCAAGATTTATTCTAATGTATTTAATATCCGCTTTATCAAAAACTAAAGTGTTTTGTCCTTTCCAAATATCTTGAACATAATTTTCATTAGAAGATTGATAGTTCTTCATTCCAACTGTTGCCCAATAATTTTGCGGTACATCTAATAATAATTCCACAGAACCGAAGGGAGAAATTTCCAATAGATTATTATACGTTATAATACTTCCTTTGGTACAAATAAATTCTTTGTCACCTTTAGTAACAATTACAAATTGGTCGCTATCATAGTTAAGTGGAATTGCAGAATCGGTGTTATTGATTAGTTTAATTCTCAACTCATCGCCTTCCAATCCTGCCCAAGCTAAAATATTTGGATTCATATTTGGCGAACTCTGATAGGAAATTCCAGAAGATTCGGTATAAGCAACAATTTTAAAATATTCCAATTCTTCCAGCGGCATTTTAATTCCGAAAAAATCGTCTATAGCCATTGACGAAGAACATTTAACAAGTAAAAAAACAAGAATTGTTAACAGTAACCTTTTTAGCAAGCGTTTCATGAAAACCTCTTATTTTTAAAGAAATATTATTGCATATATATTAAAATGAAAAATAAGTAACTTCCCAAACGAAAAGTTATTTCAATTTAAACATGAATTTAAAATAAACAATTTTATGATTCGTAAATATTCAAAAATTATTCTTATTCTATTATTTATTGGCTCTTCTGTTTTTGCACGCAACAAAATGGACGCACAAGATAGCAGCAAAGTTTCAGCCGCACCTAATATACACTTCAGTTGGTTGTGGGGAGTTGCGCAACTTATTCCAAGTCCACAATGGATTTTAGCAAA
Organism: Bacteroidota bacterium; assembly: GCA_018818165.1. Taxonomy (GTDB): domain Bacteria; phylum Bacteroidota; class Ignavibacteria; order Ignavibacteriales; family Melioribacteraceae; genus 1-14-2-50-31-20. The sequence continues at coordinate 365,455 of JAHISP010000084.1, forward strand.
TGATAAAAATAATTTTGGTATGCGCTGGCAAATTACTCCAATACTTTTCTCTTTTGGAATGAATAAAAAGTTATCGCCTTGGCGTTATTTTATAACTGATCCGCTAGCTCGTCAAAGTGGTTCAATAGAAATGTTTATAACTCCAGAATATTTTAGTACCGAGAACAAATTTAAAGACAATTGGTTATTTCGGAGTGGGTTTCGTGTTTACATTCCTATTTGGCAGAAAGGTGAATATGCATCACTTTCGTTTGCATCGTCATATTATAATTTTAATGGGAATAATGGAATTAGTTACGAAGCTGGTATTTATCTTTTTGCCGGCATTGTTGGATTTCAAACAACATATATGCCCAATTTTAGAAACTCCGAATGGATTTTCACAATTCGGTTAAGGTATTTTTAATGATAAATGTATTGCTAAAAATAGTATTCCTTTTATTGATTTCACTGTCATACTCGTGTACAGCAATTTATTCAACCGCAAATAGTGTTGGAAGCAGTGTTGCATCGTTGTTCAAATCACCAGCAAAAATTGAAAATAAAATTACAAATCCCAAAATAGATTCTGCACGACTTTCGGTTTTGTGGGTTGGACACTCGACAATGCTAATTCAAATTGACAATAAATTTATTTTAACAGATCCTGTATTTACAGAAACAGTCGCATTTTTATCTAAAAGATTAATTGAACCAGGAATTGACATTGAAAATCTTCCTCAAATTGATATTGCATTAGTTTCTCATTTGCATCCAGATCATCTTTCGTTGGGATCGCTAGATTTAATTGAAGAGAAAATAAGCGAATTATTAATATCCGAAGGAGGTTTGCTTTATATCCCCAATTTTGAGTTTAATTCAAGTGAATTAAAATGGTGGCAAAGTTCTGAGATAAATGGAATAAAAATAACAAGCACTCCAGTGCTTCATAATGGAATGCGTTATGGCTTGGATTACAATTGGCTTCCTAAAGCTTTTGCCAGTTACATTATAGAATATAATGGAATTACAGTTTATTTTGCTGGAGATACTGGCTTCGATTCAACTACAACAATTTTTAAGGAGATTTCTAAAAAATTTCCCAAAATAGATTTGGCAATTTTACCAATTGCGCCAATTCATCCAAGAGAATATAGCAATATTCGCCACACCGACCCGCATGATGCGATTTTAATAGCCAAGCAGATAAATGCCAAACATATTATTCCAATGCATTACGATACATTCGCTGAAGCATTTGATACACTTGGTGAAGCTGAATTGTTAATGAGACAAGAAATGCTAAAAAATAATTTAACGGATAAAGAAGTAATTATTTTAAAAATTGGTGAGCAAAAAGTGATAATTCCAAAAGAAAATTAATTAAACCCAGATTTGTCGATAGGAATAAATCTCTAATGACGGTCATTAAAAAAAACATCATTTAACTTATTCTAATACAACAAGTTAGACATAAAAAATGGTCATTTTTTGCTAAAAATAGCATGAGAAAAACTTACCTCTTTTATAAAGGCTATATTCCCTTAACACTTCTAATATCAATAAGTTACGAAAATAAATTTGTTTTCTAATGACAAATTAGGGTTAAAAATACACCGATTCAAACTTTGCTACTAAGCCGTTCTTATCGTAAAGATATAAATACTCTCCATAAATTTTATATCTAATTATGTTTTTCAAAACCAATAAAAACTCCGCTTCAATCTCCATATTATCTTTGCATATTTTAAGAGCTATTTCAATTTGATTAAATTTTAGTGAGTCACTAGAAAAAACAGAAGTTCCAAAAAAATTATTACATCCGGTAAAACCTTTAATTTTATTGTCTGGCGCTATTAAAAAGTGAATATCTTTTTCAAGCCCAGAAGAAATTTCAGATGATTTTCCATTTAATTCGCGTAAAGCCCAAAAAGTATTTAAAAGATTTGCAGTTCCTAAATTTTTGGCGCAATCAACGTTTGGCCAAATATTTATAAATTTTGTAACAACAAGAACATCTTCTGTTCCAGAACCTTCCATTTTGTTTCTCGAAATAAAATGTCCATTTAGAGTAACCAATATTTTTTCGCCTGGATTTTCACTTACTTCTAAATAAGCTTTTTCCAATGCTATATTGTCACCTTCAAAAGCAACTGAATATTTGTTCCCCGATTCACAATCGTAAAATATAGCGGCATCTGCCATATATGAGTAAAAGCCTTTCAATTCATTTTTATCGTACTTGCTATGAAGTGATGAACACGAAAATAAAACTGGAATTAGAAATAGTGCAAAATATTTTTTCAAGATTTGTCTCATATACTTATTTGAATTTAATTTGGAAAAATAATGCATTCTTAACTAAACAAAAACAATCATTTTTTTTAATTTAGTTTTGTTATCGTTATTATTGCATTATGAAAAATAAAAAAATAGCAGTTGTTGCTGTAAGCGGTGGACTTGATAGTTGTGTTACTTCAGCAATAGCAAATAAAGAATACGATTTAGCATTTGCACATATAAATTATGGGCAGCGAACACAAGAAAGAGAATTACAAGCATTTAACGATATTGCAGATTTCTATTCCGCAAAATATCGTATTATCATAGATTTTAATCATTTAGCAAAAATTGGTGGTTCATCTCTAACCGATAAAACAATGAAAATAAATGATGCGGATTTGGAAAGCAAAGAAATTCCTACATCTTATGTTCCATTTAGAAATGCTAATATTTTAACTGCCTGCGTAAGTTGGGCAGAAGTTATTGGAGCTGAAGCAGTATTTATTGGAGCTGTGTTTGAAGATTCGTCTGGATATCCAGATTGTCGTCCAGATTTTTTTGAAGCATTTAATAAAGTAATTGATTTAGGCACAAAACCCGAAACGAAAATTATGATTAAAACTCCAATTATTCGTATGAGTAAAAATGAAATTATAAAAAAAGGAAACGAACTTAATGCACCACTCCATTTAACTTGGTCTTGTTATCAAAACGAAGATGAAGCATGTGGCGTTTGCGATAGTTGTGCATTACGTTTAAGAGGTTTTCAAAAACTAGGAATTGAAGACCCAATTCCATACAAAAGCAGACCAAAATATTAATTAATAAAGGAAAATAATTATGGAAGATAAAACTAAAATTCTTGAAACATTTGAAAATCCAAATCCAGAAAGAGACTATACAATTAAACACAAAGCTCCAGAATTTACTTCACTTTGCCCTAAAACCGGGCAGCCAGATTTTGGGACAATCATTTTAGAATATAATCCCAACGAGCTTTGTGTGGAATTAAAGTCATATAAATTATATTTAAACTCATTTAGAAACGATGGAATGTTCTTTGAAGCTGTAACTAACAAAATATTGGAAGATCTAGTAAAAGTATTAGACCCAAGTTATTTAAAAATTACAGCTAAATTTAACGTTCGTGGCGGAATAAGCTCAATTGTAGAAGTTGAATATGATGAATTTGCTGAATTGGATGAATATGATGAGTTTGACGAAGACGAAGATTTTTCACTAAACTAACAAACATACTCTTAGAAGAATTAAGCCAATTCCAAATACTGCTGGCTTAGGATTGAAATTTTCTTGAGTGTTTTTTTTATTATAATAAATGTAAAGGAGCACTTATGGCTAAGAAAGTAATTAAAAGAAGTTGGGCTGAACCATTTAAAATTAAAGTGGTTGAGCCTATCAAAATGACAACCAGAGAACATCGCGAAAAGCAAATTGAGATTGCTGGTTACAACACTTTTCTGTTAAAATCGGAAGATGTTTATATTGATTTGCTTACAGATAGCGGCACAAACGCAATGAGCGATAGACAATGGGCTGGAATGATGGTAGGTGATGAAGCCTATGCTGGCAGCCGAAATTTTTATCACTTGTGGGACAATGTTAAAAAGTATTATGGAATGCCCTACTTTGTGCCAACTCACCAAGGAAGAGCAGCTGAACACATAATTTCAAAAATTCTTATTAAAGAAGGGGATTTTGTGCCAGGCAATATGTATTTCACAACTACTCGTCTTCATCAAGAACTAGCAGGCGCTACATTTGTTGACGTAATTATTGACGAAGCTCACGATCCGAAAAGCAAACATCCATTTAAGGGAAATATTGATCTTGAAAAACTGAAAGCCTTAATTGAAAAAGTTGGTGCAAAAAAAATTCCTTACGTAAGTATTGCTGGTCCAGTTAACATGGCTGGCGGACAACCGTTCTCAATGCAAAATCTTAGAGATGTTTATGATTTATGTTCTAAACACAAAATTAAACTGTGGTTCGATGCAACCAGAGCAACCGAAAATGCTTACTTTATTAAAGAAAGAGAAGCAGGTTACGAAGAAAAATCCATTCCAGAAATTCTTAAGGAAATTTGTTCTTACTTTGAAGGAATTTGGGTTAGCGCTAAGAAAGATTTAATGGTAAACATTGGTGGAATTCTTGCAACTAAAAACAAAAAGGTTTTTGAAAAAGCTCAAAATATGGTTGTTGTTTATGAAGGACTTCATACTTATGGCGGACTTGCTGGGCGCGATATGGAAGCTATGGCTATTGGACTTGAAGAAATGGTTGAATTTGATAACATTAGAGCCCGAATTGGTCAAGTAGAATATTGTGGAAAAGAATTGGATAAATATGGTGTTCCATATGTGCTTCCAATTGGTGGACATGCAATATTTCTTGACGCAAAAAGAATTTTGAGTCACTTACCTCAAGATGCCTTTCCTGCACAAACACTTGCATCCGAAATTTATGTAGATTCAGGCGTTCGTGGAATGGAAAGAGGAATTGTTTCTGCTGGACGTGATCCTGAAACTGGTGAACACAGATATCCTAAGTTAGAGTTAGTTCGTCTAACATTCCCCCGTCGTGTTTATACTCAAGCTCATATTGATGTTGCTGTTGAATCAATTGCAACAGTTTATCAGAATAGAAAAAATATTACTGGACTTAAAATGATTTATGAGCCAGAATATTTAAGATTCTTCCAAGGAAGATTTGAAAAACTATAATTTAATTAAGCAGTAATAATTATTTACATTTAAACCTCGATAATAATCATATATTTCGAGGTTTAATTTTACAACTAAAATCATTTTATTTATGCAACAGTCATTTGAAATAAGAACACAATTTGAAGCAGAAAAAGAAATTCTCTTTACAAATAAAGAGATGATTAAAGACGCTTTTAAATTTTGTATTAATTATAGTCTTTTAATTGAAGAATATATCTTTAAAGTTCTTGCAGGCAAAAAAGTTAATTTTGTTTTAGTTGCTGCTGGAAGTTTTAGCCGTCGTGAACTCTCACCTTATTCTGACATTGATTTAATGTTTATAGCAGACGAAGTTGCTCCAAATCAAAAAAGTATTGAGGAAAGTGTGGCAGCACTTTGGGATATTGGAATTGAAATTTCTCACACCGTGCGCGAATTCTCTGATGTAGATAGATTTTTACAAGATGATTTAACTTCCTTAACTCAATTTTTTGAAACACGATTTCTATTTGGAAATAAAGAAATATATAAAAAGTGGACTGATAAAATTCTTTCGGTGCTTGATAAAAAGCACACAAACAGATTACTAAATCAATACTTTGTTGATATTAAAGAACGACAATTAAAATATGGCGATTCTCCCAAAGTATTGGAGCCAAATGTTAAATATTCTGCTGGTGGATTAAGAGATTTTCATACTATTGAATGGATTTATTCTATTAAGAACAATACAATTATTGCAAGCCAAGAAGAGAAGACTCAGACTGAACTTTTTCTATTGAACATGAAGGACGAAAATTTTATTAACGCTAAGGATGTTGCAAGTTTGTTAAAAAGCTACAAACTTGTTCTCCTGGTTCGAAACCTTTTGCACATATTCAGCAAAAGACGACAAGATAGGTTTGAGTTTACTTCACAAGAAAAAATTGCAATTTTTCTAGACTTTACCGAAAGTAATTGGAAAGAATTTATGTTTGAATATTTTAATGCGACAAACATAATTTTTCGATTTTCAAAGACACTTGTAAAAAAATATGAGGAAGAACTTACCGGACCTATTTCGGAATATCTTTCCATTGAGCTTGATGACGATTTTTATATAAAAGATAACATCATTTATATAAAGGAAGAAAAGAAGCTAAATCTTTCTGAAGCTATGAGGGCATTTTATTATAGAGGTTTACATCGCGCTCGTTTTGGACAAAATATGCGCTCTATAATTATTAATAGTGCTCTTGACGTTGAAGAAAGCGAAGATTATTTGTTTTCTTCATCTGTGTTTTTCCGAGAAATACTAAAACTGCCTCACAATATTGGCGAGACTTTAAGCATAATGAATAGCTTGGGCGTACTTGGAGCTTTCCTACCAGAGTTTAAAGAACTTATTGGATTTTTCCAGCCTGGTGTTTACCATTGCTACACTGCTGACGAACACACACTTATTGCCATAAAAAATTTGGAGGCTTTGAAAAATAAAGAATCTACATTAGGAAATATCTTTAGTAGTATTAAAATTAAAGATACACTTTACTTATCAGTCCTTTTGCACGATATTGCTAAGCCTGTTAGTATTTCGGGACACGAAATTATTGGTGCCGAAATGGTGGGAACAATTATGAATCGTTTGGGATATGAACAAGAGGAAATTGAATTAGTTCAGCTTTTAGTAAAACACCATCTTACAATGGAGCAAGTTGCGTTTAGAAGAAACCTAAATGATCCTGAAACATTAGATAATTTTGTATCTATTTTCTCAAATAAAACAGAACTAAATTATCTTTATCTATTAACTTACTCCGATCTTTCTGCAGTTAGTCCTCTGGTGTGGACAAATTGGAAAGGTGATTTAATGGATGAGTTATATATCAAAAGCCTTGCCATGCTTGAGGATAAATTATCTGGTGAAGAATTGTTATATGAAAATACTTTGGCAATGATAAGTAATCCACTAATTGCTAATAACGAGGCAGTTAAATCGCATGTTGAATCTATTGACGATGCGGGATATTTGCAGCTTTATTCACATGCAGAAATTAAGGAACACGTTAAGGAAATTGAACGAGGTAATGATATTTCTGTTTTCTTTAAACAAGAAAATGGGTTTACTAATATAACCGTTATTACAAAGGACTCAGAATCTCTTCTTTCCAGATTGTGCGGTTCTCTTTCAATAAGCGATTTAAATATTCACGATGCAAAAATATTTACACGCAAGGATGGAATTGTAATTGACAATTTTAATGTTACTGATTTTAGGACTAATACAGAAATTAGCGAAGAAAAGTATGTTGCTATAAGAAAAAATATTACAGCTGCATTACATAACGAATTACATATTGTTGAAGAATTCAAAAAGATTAAATCAAGATGGTGGAGACTAGAAAGTAAACTTTTTAAACGAAAAGATAAAATTAAAATAGATTTTGAAGAGTACGATAAATACAGCATTATTGATGTTCATGCGCCAGATAAAATTGGGCTGCTCTATCAAATAACAAATAAAATGAATGAACTTGGTCTTGTAATTTACTTTGCAAAAATTGCAACAAAATCGGATGATGTTGTTGACGCTTTTTATGTGCTGGATAGAAATGGAAATAAAATTACAGAAGCCGATGTTGGCTTAATTACACTTGAACTTAAACAAGCAATAGAAGAAATTTTATAAAATTATACATTTAACCAAGAGGATGTTTTGCATTTTTTTAATAAATCAGCTCCAATAGGAATTTTTGATTCAGGTATTGGCGGTTTGACAGTGGCTAAAAGAGTAATGTCAATTTTGCCAAATGAAAATATTATTTATTTTGGAGATACGGCACGTGTGCCATATGGCTCCAAATCAAACTCAACTGTAATTGAATATTCAATTCAGGATGCACAGTTTTTAATTAAAAAAAATGTAAAACTCATAATTGTTGCTTGTAATACTGCTTCATCAGTAGCGCTTGATACACTTCGAGAAAAATTTGATATTCCAATAATTGGAATGATTGAGCCTGGCGCTAACCTTGCACTGGAAACAACAAAAAATGGAAGAGTTGGTGTAATAGGAACAAATGCGACTATAAATAACAAAGCATATTCTGAGAAATTAAATCAAATTGATTCTAAAATTAAAGTTTTTGAAAAAGCTTGTCCGCTGTTTGTTCCAATTGCTGAAGAAGGTTGGTTAAATCACGCTGCCACAAAATTAATTGCACTGGAATATTTGCAAGATTTTATTGATAATGATGTTGATACTCTAGTTCTAGGCTGTACACATTATCCATTGTTAGCTGCTACAATTCAAGAAATATTAGGCGAAAAAGTAACTTTAATTGATTCTGGTTTTGCAGCATCCCTCCAAGTTGAAAATCACCTTAAAGGGAGAGGAATTAGAAATGACTCTGTGCAACTTGGAACTAAAGAGTTTTATGTTAGCGATTTACCCGATAAATTTAAGTCCGTTGCTGAACGATTTTTGGGAAGCGAATTATCACATCTTGAAAAAATAGATGTTGAATCGTTACTCGTTAGATAAATAAAAACTCTTATAGTGATAAATGGCTGCAATGGTTTTTGAATCGATGATTTTTCCATTTTTAATCATTTCATCAACTTCACTTAGTGAATACTCAAAAATTTCCATTCCAAATTCGCCTTCTTCACGGTCATGGTCTCCTGCAGTTAAATCTTGTGCAAGATAAAGATATAATATTTCGTCACAAAAGCCTGGAGTGGTAGAAATTTTGCCAAGTGGAGTAATTTTCTTTGCAGTATATCCTGTCTCTTCTGTTAATTCGCGAGTTGCGCAAACCATTGGGTCTTCGCCAATTTCCAACTTTCCGGCTGGTGCTTCAATAAGTATTTCCTGCAAAGGATAACGGAATTGTTTTATCAAAACCAATTTGCCATCATTTGTTATTGGAAGAATTACCGAACCCCCATTGTGGTGAATTACTTCACGCCTTCCGGCATTTCCACTATCATATTCTAAAATATCAAGTTTAACATCAAAGACTACGCCGTTAAAAATACTTTTACTATTTGTTACTTTATAATTCATGTTTACTCTTTTGCTAGTTAGTATTGTTTTTTAGAAGCCACAAAGTCTCAAAGGCACCAAGAAAAAAATTGAATTTTCAAAATTACTAGTTTGTCATTTCGAACCCGACGCAGTTTGTCGGGTGAGAAATCTCTGATTCTTAATATTAGAGTCTTTTATGGAAATCTTAACTGTAAAAGATCTCTCACCAAAAACATGTTCGAGATGACAGCTCGCAGATTATAAAAAACCTAATAAATTAAATTGGTTAAGAATCATAATAAGGAATTAACTCACTGCCAAGAAATTTAAGCGTTGCAGCAATAACTCCCAAATCATCCATGTAACCAAAAAGAGGAACTAAATCTGGAATTGTATCAATTGGAACAATAAAATAAATTAATGCGCCAGCAACAATTGCTTTTCTATGCCAGCTTACATTTTTATCTATTAGATAATGATAGAGGGCAAGCAAATCTTTTGCAAACGAGATTTTTTTGCCTACTTTTTCAAGCTTTGTCCAAAGCTGACTATCAATAGCGCCAGTTACTTCATCAATATCTTCTTTCGTTTCGAAGTTAATATCTTCTTCGTTGTAATCATCAAAACTTTTATTCATTTCATTACCTCGTTTTATGATTTTCGTACCAATCAAAAATTGTGTTCCACCAAAATTTAGCATTTTGTGGCTTCAATACAAAATGAGATTCCTTAGGAAAATAAACAAATTTGGAATCTACATTCATTTTCTGCAAAGCTGTAAACAATTCAAATGCTTGACTTTCGGGAACTCTAAAATCCATTCCGCCGTGAACAACGAGCATTGGAGTTTTAAAATTTGCTACAAATTCGCTTGGCGACCATTTTTTGTATAACTCTTTGTTTTCCCAAGGCGCTCCGCCATTTTCCCATTCTGGAAACCAAAGTTCTTCTGTTGTTCCATACATGCTTTCAATATTGTAAACGCCATCGTGACAAACAAGTGCATTGAATTTTGTGTTGTGTCCTTCAATCCAATTTATCATGTAACCGCCGTATGATGCACCAGCAGCAAATGTGTTTTTGGAATCGATAAATTTATAATTAGCAATTGCATAATCGTAAGCGTTCATTAAATCAACATAAACTTTTCCACCCCAATCCTGCGAAATTTCATCTGTGAATTTTTGTCCGTAACCAGTTGAGCCACGTGGATTAGTAGCAACAACTACATATCCTTTGGAAGCAAACATTTGTGGATTCCAGCGGTAGTGAAAATCGTCACTCCAATGTCCTTGCGGTCCACCGTGAATCAAGAAAATCATTGGATATTTTTTGTTAGCATCAAAAAATGGAGGCTTAACAATTATTGATTGAACTTTTGCGTCTTCTGCGCCTTCACTCCAAAATGTTTCAAGCTTACTCATATCAAGGTTTGCAAGTAAATCAGCATTCATGAAAGTAATTTGTTTCAAGTCACTTCCATCGGTATTTGCTGTAAATACTTCATAAGGAAGAGTTGATTTTTGAACTTTGAATACTAATTTATTTCCAACAAGACTTAAGCTGCTTGCATCAACCTCTTTAATTAAAAGGCTATTCTCTTTTGTTTCAACATCAATTTTATAAATGGAATTATAAATTTCATTTTGAGCCAAATAATAAACGGACTTACAATCATCCGCCCAAATAAACTCACCAAATGAAATATCCAAATTATCCGAAATGTTTTGAGTTGCGCCAGTTGCTCTATTGTAAAGCATAAGCGTTTGTTTATCCGCTTCAAATCCAGCACGAGCCATTGATGTATATACAATATACTTTCCGTCTGGCGAATACACTGGCTGATTATCGTTGCCCTTGCTTGTTGAAATCATCTTTGGTTTACTTTTTCCATCAAGTGATAAAACAAAAATATCGTTGTTTGTGCTTGTGGCTGTTACTTTGTCTTTGTTCATTGTAAATGCAACTTCATTTCCGTCGGGCGAAAAATTATAATCGTTGGCACTGCCAAGAGCAATTGGAGGTGTATCAAATTTGCAATTTAAAGTTAAATCGGTAGTCTCTTTGGTTTTCAAATCCATTAAGAAAAGGTGGCTGCGTTTAACTCCGCGCCAATCGTCCCAATGGCGGTACATAAGTTCGGTAAATACTTCAACATTTACTTTGGGATTTTCTTTTAAGGAATCTTTTTCCTTGTTGCATTCTTGTGTTTGGCAGTCGGGATGAACCATTGAAACAAACAACATTTTACTTCCATCGTTAGCCCATCTAATTCCAGAAGCTCCGCTGTATAAATCGGTTAGCTGTTCTTTGCTTGTGCCATCAAGATTGCATTGCCAAATTTGTCCGCCAAATGTATATGATAACTTCTTTCCATCTGGTGAAAAACTTGGACTGCTTTCGCTCTTCTCTGAATTTAATATTGGATGAACATCACTTCCGTCAATGTTCATAAGGTAAATATCGGTTTGTCCGGAATTTGCCTCCATTGAGTATTGTGTTACCGTAAAAGCAACTTGCTCACCATTTGGTGAAACAACAACGCTGCCAACACGTTTTATTGCCCATAAATCATCAACAGTAATTGCTCTTTTGGATTGTGCAGTTACTACAAACGTTAGACTAAAAAGGATTGCTAAAATTAAAAAGCGTTTCATCTATTTCCTCAATAAAAATTGTGTAATATTATTTGATACAAAGATAGTTATTTGATTGGCAAAAAGGAAAAATGGAATGAGTAAGTGCATGTTGTGAGCAAAAGGGAATTATAAATCTTAATTCTTAATCCTACTCTTAATCTACTCTTAGATTAAGAATTAAGAGTAAGATTAAGAAAAACAGTTCAAATTGTTGTCGAGGACAATTGAGGATGCCTCACTAATAGTCATTGCGAGGAGTTCGTTCTTTGAACTCCGTGGCAATCTGTTAAATTAAAATTGTTTTAGGTGTACGTCTATTCCAACAGATTGCTTCAGCAAAGACCGCTTCGCAATGACATTTCAAGACTAGCCTTTGCGTGGAATAGTCCTTGTCAGCGGGCAATAATAGCTTAAGTCTTTCCGAGGAGTTTTATCCCGAAGCAAACTGCCCCAGAAGAAAAACAACTAAGTTTAAACAATTTAATAATTGTTATTAAAAATTTTGTTTTATAAATATGTTTATTTAATTTGCATTTAAGATTAGCGGTTGAGTGGCGACTATGCGGGATGTGATTTGTTGGGTTTTTGTTGAGCTGCTTTCTTGGAAAATTAAAATTGTTAGAATGAATAATAAATTGATGGAATGTTAGCTTAGAAAAGCTGTTGCCTAACAAACCAGAATGCAACATGTTGTTGCAGCTTAGTATATCGTTATATAAACAAGCAAGGTATTTGGTAAATGAAAACTATTATTTTTTTTTTGGTGTTTCTTGTCTCAGGATGTTCTAGCGTTTATTTAATTGAAGATGATAATTCTAATAGTAACATTGAAATATTAAATATGTTGGGTACTAGATATAATTCTACAACTCAGCTTAAAGACAGTACTATTTTTAGTTCTGATTCTATTCATATTAAAAGTGATTCTTTATATTCGAATAGCTTTAATACAATTTCCATTAGAGAATTACATTCTATAGAACTAGTGGATAGAATTGATGGGTTTGCTGATGGCATTTTTATAGGAATACCTATTGCAATAGGTGCTACATTAACTGGTTTCTATCTAGGATTGGGTTGGGATGCATATATTGCTGGAGAATTTTACTATTTGGCTTCAATTATTGTTGGTGTAATTATTGGGCATAATAAAGTGTTTTTGTTTAATAGTGAATAATTTTATTAATTGTATAACCCACCGCTGTAGCAAACCAGAGTTAAGCTTTGGCTTTTTTCAAGCTGGGTTGTTTTAATTGTTGTCGAGAGCAATTGAGGATGCCTTACTAATAGCCTTTGCCTGGAGTTTTACCCCGAAGCAAACTGCCCCAGAAGAAAAACAACTAAGTTTAAACAATTTAATAGTTGTTATTAAAAATTTTGTTTTATAAATATGTTTATTTAAGTTGCATTTAAGAATTGCGGTTGAGTGGCGACTATGCGGGATGTGATTTGTTGGGTTTTTGTTGAGCTGCTTTTCTTGGAAATAATAATTTTATTAGAACCAAAATATTACTGAAAACGAGTGACTGAGCGCCGAAGGAAAAGAAATTGTTAGGATAGAGCAATTATTTGTTGAGACTTGAACAGAAATGGTGCAAATAGAAAATATGGGAAGATACTTACCTAAAATTATTATCATCGTAAATATTTATTGTTTATTATATTGTAAATTATGACAAAAAAATACTTATCAAATTTATTTAAGACCTATCAAAAAGGTGATGCAAGAGAGGAATCTTATTATAAACATCTTGCTGATTTTATTACATCTTATTCAGAATCGGAACGGAAAAAGAAAATTGATGTTACTATTCTTCCCAAAAAGACTGAAGCCGGAAATCCTGATTTTAGAATTTGGGACGGCAGACAAAAAATAATTGGCTACATTGAAGCTAAAGACTTAGGTGTTGACCTTGACAGAATTGAAGACAGCGAACAACTCGAAAGATATTTATCAACTTTTCCAAATGTTATTTTAACAAATTATACAGAGTTTCGTTTATACAGAAACGGAGAAAGAATAGAAATAATATCAATTGCTCGTCCTTTTGTTATTAAAAAACTTGCCACTGTTCCGCATATTGAAAACGAAGATAAATTATTTGAACTGCTTGAAAGATTTTTAGACTTTTCACTTCCCAAAACCTATACAGCTAAAACTCTTGCTGTTGAACTTGCAAAAAGAACAAAGTTTTTAAAAGATGAAGTTGTAAGCGAAGAATTAAAATTGGGTACAGAATCGATTCACGGTTTTTATAATGCCTTTAAAGAGTTTTTAATTGCAGGAATAAATGAAAGTGAATTTGCCGATCTTTACTCACAAACAATTACTTACGGATTATTTGCTGCAAGGCTTCGCGCAGAAAAAGATTTTAACAGAAAACTTGCTTATTCATACATCCCAAAATCTATTGGAATATTAAGAGATGTTTTCAAATTTATTTCATTGGAAGACTTACCACCACAGATGGAAGTGATTATAGATGATATTGCGGAAGTTCTTAATGTCGCAGATGCAAAGAAGATACTCGATCAATATTATCACGAAGGCAAAGGAAGCGATCCCGTATTACATTTTTACGAAACATTCCTTTCGGTTTATGATCCCAAGACAAGAGAAAAGCGGGGCGTTTATTACACTCCCGAACCGGTTGTCTCTTTTATTGTTCGTTCGCTTCATCAAATACTAAAAGATAAATTTAATATTGCAGACGGTTTTGCATCAAAGAATGTAACTTTGCTTGACCCAGCCGGAGGAACACTGAGCTTTTTGGCAAAAGCAATTGAAACAGCAGTGGAAGAATTTGAGGGCAAATACGGTAAAGGTGCGGTTAAATCATTTCTAAAAGATCAGATTTTACAAAATTATTATGCGTTTGAATTGATGATGGCTCCTTACGCAATCGGGCATATGAAAATGTCTTTCCTTTTGGAAGAACTTGGCTACAGAATGGAAGATGATGAGCGTGTAAAATATTATTTAACCAACACCCTCGAAATGAAAGAACTTGATGAATCTAAATTCCCCGGAATGTCATCACTCTCTCACGAAAACCACGAAGCAGGAAAAATCAAAAAGAATGTTCCTATTCTTGTTGTACTTGGCAATCCGCCTTATTCAGGCCATTCTTCAAATACCGGCGAATGGATTTCTGATGTTATTAAAGAATACTATAAAGTTGACGGTAAACCGCTTGGTGAAAAAAATCCGAAGTGGCTTCAAGATGATTATGTTAAGTTCATCCGATTTTCACAGTGGAAAATTGACCAAGCCGGTGAAGGCGTTTTGGGATTTATTACAAACCACAGTTATCTTGATAATCCTACTTTTAGAGGAATGCGACAATCTTTGATGAACAGTTTTGATGAAATTTATATTATTGATTTGCACGGTAATAGCTTAAAGAAAGAAAAAGCACCAGATGGAAGTAAAGACGAAAATGTTTTTGATATACAGCAGGGTGTTGCGGTTTGTTTTATGATTAAGTATAAGAAATAATTTTTAGGAAAAATTCTATGGTAGATAATAAGCATAAATCTTTGGCAATTTTCGAGGCTTTTAAAATCCGCAGGAACTATGATGAAGAAAAAGAGAAGTGGTATTTCTCGGTTATTGATATTGTTGCAGCTCTTACCGATCAAAGCGATTTTCAAATGGCAAGAAAATATTGGAATAAACTTAAAGAAAGGCTTAAAAAAGAAGGAAATGAGTCGGTGACAAATTGTCACCAACTGAAATTAATTTCCACTGACGGAAAAAAATATGCTACAGATGTTGCCGATGTTGAAACTATTCTTCGTCTCGTTCAATCAGTACCAAGTAAAAAGGCGGAGCCTATTAAATTATGGCTTGCTAAAGTTGGGTATGAAAGAATTGAGGAAATGAATGACCCCGAAAAAGCATTGAACCGCTCACGCGAATATTGGCAGAAACACGGAAGAAGTGAAAAGTGGATTCAGCAAAGAATGATGAGCCAAGAGACGCGAAATAAACTTACTGATTACTGGAGTGGACACGGCATTGAAAAGAAAGATGAATTCGCAATTCTTACATCTATTATACATAAAGAGTGGAGCAATTTAACAGTTAAAGAGCACAAAAACTTAAAAGGATTAAAAACGCAAAACTTACGCGATCATATGAGCGAAGCAGAATTAATTTTTACCGCTTTGGCTGAGCTTTCTACAAGGCAAATTGCTGAAACTGAAAACACCGAAGGATTTGAAGAGAATAAAATTCCCGCAAAAAATGGTGGAAAAATTGCTAAAGATGCAAGAAAAGCTCTGGAACAAAAAACCGGAAAAAGCGTAATTACCGGCGAAAATTTTTTGCCGCCTAAAGAAACTCATAAAAAGATTAATAAAAAGTAGAAAATAAAATGGCTAAAGTTTATCACTCAGAAATTTATGGTTTAAGAGAAAGAAAATACGATTGGCTTAACAAGCACGACATTAAAAATGTTAAGTGGAATGAACTTGAACCGAATAGTGAGTTTTATCTTTTTATTCCGCAAGACCAAAGATTGCAAAAAAAATATCAAACTTATTCTAAAATAACGGAAATATTTCCGCTAAATAATACTGGAATAGTTACAAAAAGAGATTCTTTTGTGATTGGATTTAATAAAAATGAAATTAATCAAAGAATTAGAATTTTTTCAGATAAATCCTTATCTGATGAGTTTGTTTCAAAAAGTTTGAAACTTCCATTAAGGGATAAAGATAAATGGGATTTGCATGAAGCAAGAAAGCACTTTTATCGTAATAAAGATTTAGAAGATTATTATACTCATATTCAATATCGTCCTTTCGACAAGAAGTGGATATTTTATCATCCAACATTGGTTGCAAGACAAGTTGAAAAGGTTATGATTCATCTTCTTCAAGATAATCTTGCCATTTGTGTCGGGCGTACAGGAAGTGCTACTGGTTCAGATAATTATGATATTGTATTTATTGCTGAGAATATTGTTGATCTCAATTTATTTAGAAGGGGTGGAGAATTAGTATTTCCACTTTACCTTTATCCCGAAACAATAAAGAGAGAAAAAAAGAAAAATCCACTTGTTCAAATGATGATGTTTGAACCGGAAATAAAATATCAAGGCAAGCAGCCAAACATAAAACCGGAATTATTTGAAGACTTAAAAAAGAATTATAAAAAAGATGTAACGCCTGAAGAAATATTTTATTACATCTATGCCGTTCTTTACAGCAATACATACCGTAAAAAATATGCAGAATTCTTAAAGATAGATTTCCCAAGAGTTCCTTTCACTAAAGATTACAAACTTTTTATTCAAATTGGAAAACTTGGCAAACAGCTTGCGGATTTACATTTGTTAAAGTCAAAAGAATTGGATAAGACTATTTCTAAATTTCAAATAGATGGAAGCAACAAAGTAGAAAAACCTAAATATGAGGAAGGGAAAGTTTGGATAAACAAAGAACAATATTTTGACGGAATAAAAGAAGAAGTTTGGCAATATCAAATTGGCGGTTATCAAGTTTGTGAGAAGTGGTTAAAAGATAGAAAAGAAAGAACGCTTACTTTAGATGAAATAAAAACCTATTGTAAAATTGTAACTTCGCTTTCAAAAACTATTGAATTGCAAAAAAAAATAGATAGATATTTTGAAGAAGTTGAAAAAACGGTGTAAAAACCCAATAACAATAATGATAAATTGGAAGTTATGAGCTGGAATCCCCCAAAGGGAAGCATGACTAAACAGTCAAAGCCAGAAAAATAAAAAGTGGAGGCGTGACTAAACAGTCACGACAAGAGAAAGTAAAAAGTGGAGGCATGACTAAACAGTCATGGCAAGAAAAAGTTAAAAGTGGAGCTTTGACTAAACAGTCGCGGCAAGAAAAGGTAAAAAGTGGAGGTTTGACTAAATAGTCACGACAAGAAAAACCCAAAAGTTGGTTTTGACTAAACAGTCACAACAAAAAAGCAACAAGAGAGGAATGATTTGGTGTTTTTGCATTAGGGTTAATGCAAAAGCAATTTATAAAAAAACAATAGGAGCAAAGAATGGGTCAAATCAGCAAACTAACAACAACAGTTAGAACAACGGAAATCAATTCGGTTACAAGCGGGATAATAGCCGAATATTCACAAACCACATTAAGCAGCGATGCACATTTAGCCACTATTTTTGAACAACTACAGCCAATTAACGCAAAGTTAACAGAATCAATAAACCGCATTAAAGCTGAAAGCAATCTTGAAGAAAAAGACGAGCTAAGAGATAACAAAATAAGAGCAATAAATTATCTTGCCCTGGGTTTTGAGCATCATCCCGATGCAACAATTAGCAATGCCGCAAAAATTGTAAATGCCGTATTTGAGCATTATGGAATGAACTTAGTAAACGAAAGCTATGCAACGGAATCATCCTTAATTGCCTCGTTGTTGCTTGAGTTCGGCAAAGCAGATTTACAAGCTTCAATTGCCTTGTTGCCGGGTTTAAGTCAACTAATTGACGAACTAAGCACCATAGAAGCAGAATTTGAAGAAGCACAACTTGCTTTCCAAACAGAAAAAGCGACAGATGGAAATAAGGAAAGTGCCACAGAAATAAAAAAAGAACTTCTTACAGTAATTAACGAAAAACTTGTAGTTTACTTGCGAGCAATGGTAATGGTTGACGAAGCAAAATACGGCGCTTTTGTTGGAGTAGTATCTCAAATAATAGATGATATGAATGTAATAATAAAGAAAAGAAAAAAAACAGTAGAGCCAGTTAATACTGTTAATAATTAAGGAATAAAAACCAGTAAACTGGTGATATTTAATAAAGGTTGTTTCATTAACCCATGACTTAAGTCATGGGTTAATTAGAATGTATCTTCGCTCACAACCGGTTTACCGGTTTAACATATTTTATTTTTTGCGAAGGATAGCTAGGCAATCACAAAATCAGTAAATTTTAACTGCTGTCGAGGACCAATTGTATTGTCTCAAAAGTTTTTCTAATAGTCTTTGCGAGGATTTCGTTTTTTGAACGACGAAGCAATCTGCTAAAGATTGCTTCACCCAATAAAAAGCACTGGGTTAATGACATTTACTACTATTAAGACAGCCTCGGAGGTTCTCGACAGCATGAAAGTTAAATAGATGAAAATAGTAATAGGAGTTAATATGAAGATTAAATTATTAATATTTGTTGCTCTGTTTATTTCTTGCTCAGAAAATGTAGTAGAGCAGAGTTTTGAAAGAGAACCAGCAGATCAAGAAATAAAAATACTTTATAAACATTGGTTTAACGATGAGGTTGATACTTTTAATAAAACCTTAACAAAAGATTTAGTAATTGATGGAGAAATAACGATTGATTTCTGGTTTCAAAAAAGCGAGCAGTCAAGAATAATTGATATGCTTGAACAGATTGATTTCTGGACAATACGAGATACACTTGACCAAAATCCTTTAGATTCAGCTTATGTGATGATCGATCCTGATCCTGGTATTCAAGAACTGAAAATAGAGTATCTAAATAATTCAAAAACTGTCTATTGGTATTTGATAAATGATTATGAAGACGAAACTGCAAGAATAAAAAAAATTAACAGACTTAATATTGGAAATAATATACAACGACCCAGAATATAAGAACTTGCCTGCAAGAAATGGGTCATATTTTTAACAGCTGTCAAGAAGGGGTGAAGCAGTCTCAGTGGTCCTCGACAGCAGGAAAATGTGGCTAAAGCAATTGTTTTTTGTTTTCTAAAACAGTTGACTAAAGACAATGGCAATTGCAGTCGCTTTTAAGCGACTGATCAAAATAAAATTAGTAAAAAGGCTTTAGCCACATTAAGTTTGTGTCAAATTGTAATTATCATCTATGCTTTGGTGGCAAGAAACATAGGAAGAGCGATGAAAAGATTATTAGTATCATATTTATTAGCAATAATTGCAATTATTCTAATTGTTGGTTGTGAAAATCCATCTGAGCCGGAAGACGACAATTTTGTTTTTTATGGGCAAATAATTAACAAACAAGGTAAACCAGTTCAAGGTGCAAAAATTCATTATAAATCCGAACTTAAAGAAAAACTACTGAAGGGTAGTAACAAAATTTGTCCATCAACATTAATTAGTTTTGTAATTCCAAAAGAAACCCACGCTGAAGTAAAAGTTTATAGATGGTATAGCAGAGAATATCTCTTTACTTTAGTAAATGACAATCTAAAATCTGGATATTACAGTTATTCCTCTCTTCCAATGAATTTAACTAATGGATTTTATACATACGAACTTACCACAGAAGATACTGTATATGAAAACATAATGTACCTTCAAACAGTTGATTGGCGCATACTTGCTCAAACTGATCCCTTAGCAATTACTAATAGTGAAGGTAAGTTTGAAATTGCAATTGGAGTATTTGGTTTTGATGTTGAAATGAAAAACTATGGTTATAGTGGAACTAGCGAACCCATTACTATGAGCATTTCAAGAACAATTGAAATAGTTATTTACGAAGGTGATGAAACATTGCCTTCTTTAGTAAAAGAAACAACTATTGAAAAGAATAAAAACATTAATAAAACATTTACTATAAACACAACGCTTTAGCATTAGCACTAACTTACTGGCTGTTTAATGCTATTTGATAGATAGTAGCGAAGTGACGAGTGGTTCTAGCCTGCATGCGAAATATTTATTGGAACTGGGTTGATGTAATTTATAGTCATTAGGTGCTATGAATGGTCATTAAAATTTAATAATTGTTATTTCAATACTGTTGAGTACAATTGTGTCTATCTTAAAAGTCACGTTTTATTAACTGGTTTTAATCAGCTTTATTTGTGCGCAATTTTTAGATGATATGAAATTTTATTAAAATATTCTTATTATTGTTATAATATTTTGTTAAACGTTATCCATAAATTTTAAAAACCGAAAAATAGTTGGTTTTAATTTTAAAATTCAATAGTGATTTAATTGCTTATTATTTATTATGTAAGTAAGCTGGCGAAGCTGTAGTTATGAATTGGAAAGTAAAACTAATTAAGTACAAAAAACAAAATCTTCCTTTTATGATTTATAAAGTTAATTTATTTAGTTTTTGCAATTGTTTAATTATTCTTAAAACTAATATTTAATTTATCTGCCTGGTTTTAAATTTTATTTATTGAATAAGATGAAACATGCGTATAAATTTGAGTTGTTTCCAAACGTTTATGACCTAGTAATTCTTGAATGTAACGTATATCAGTTCCATCATCTAAAAGATGTGTTGTAAAACTATGACGCAACACGAAGATAAATAACTAAATATAACATAAGTCCCAATATACACAATGGGTGTATTGAGACGTTGTAGCCAATACAAAAACAAGCAAATATTTTTTTATAGTACTGATATAAGGTTTGAGCTGACAAAAGCAATATAATTGATATTTAACATTACTTTCCATATCTTTATAATCAGTTATCAACTGACAAATCAACTATGATAAATAAACACATATCAAAACAATCTAACGAACTTCTATCATTTTTTAATGAGAAAGATTTACATTGCTTTACTACAGAAATTGCAAAAAAAGCACTTCCAAATTCTAAAGATAGTGCAATAAGAGAATTACTCAGTGCCATGACACGTAGAGGACTTTTAATGAGAGTTAAAAGAGGTTTGTATTATGTAATTCCTTATGAACAAAATCCGGAAACTTTTATGCCTGAATGGCATTTATTGGCAGAACATTTAGTGCAAGATGCAAAATATTATATTGGATACTACTCCGCCTTACAAATACATAACTTAATTACTCAACCATCATTAAAAGAGCAAATTGTTGTTTCAAACCAAATACACCCATCATCAATAAAAATTAAAGATGTCCCTTTTCAATTTATCTATCACAACGAAAAACACTTTTTTGGAACAAAAAAAATATGGATTGATAATTTTAACAAAGTTATCTGTTCCGATCTAGAAAAAACTATAATTGATTGCCTGTTTAAACCAGATTATGCTGGTGGAATTGTTGAAATTGCACGTGCCCTATATTTATCTCGTGAAAAAATTAAATTTAATGTTTTATTGGAGTACGTTGATAAATTTAATTCCCAAGCGGTTATTAAACGTCTTGGTTTTCTTTTAGAATCATTAGAAATTGAAACTGATATTATTAGCGATTTGCAGAAACTGAAAACAAGTTCTATTGTTATTTTAGACACTGAACTTCCGAAGAGTGGCAAAACATTAACCAAATGGAGCATTCAACAAAACATTGAAATAGAAACAATTAAAGAAGCAATTTACACATGATAAAACCTGGCGAAATACAAAAAATGGCAAGAGTTGTTGGTGTAAGAGACCAGCAAATTGAAAAGGATTATATTTTATCTTGGATTTTACAGGGCATTGCTTTTCACAATGAACTTTTCAAAATAATTGTCTTTAAGGGTGGAACCGTTTTAAAGAAAGTGTATTTCAAAGATTATCGTTTTTCAGAAGATTTAGATTTTACATTATTGGATGATACAATTTCAAATCAGCAAATATTTGATTTCTTCAATGAAATATTTGAGTATGTTAGAGAAGAAGTAAATATTCCTTTGGAAATAATTGATGACAACGAACACTCTGATGGCGGAATAAATTTCTACATTAGTTATATTGGTCCACTTGGTGGAATGGGTACAAACAAACGTGTAAAAGTTGATATTTCAAGAAGTGAAAAATTACAGTTTGCTCCAACATACGAAGATGTTTTTATTACATATACTGATCAAGAAGAACATAAACTGCTTTGCTATTCGCTTGAAGAAATTCTTGTTGAAAAGATGCGTTCTGTTATGCAGAGAATGCAGGCACGAGATTTTTACGATATTTGGTATTTAACAGAAGTACACGGATTAGAAACAGATTTTTATCTGAATGAATTTATAGCAAAGTGCAAAACCAAAGAACTTAATCCATTAGATTTTTTTACAAAATTAGAACAACGTTTGCCACAATATAACGCTCGCTGGCAAAAATCTATGAAAGACCAGATTAAAGATTTGCCTGAGTTTGAGCAGATTGAAAGAGAAACAATAAGACATTTAAGAAAACTAAAAATTTAAGAGAAAAATATGCCAAAAAATCCAAATAATAATTGCTATTCCTGAAGGGAAAATCAGAGACTACATTGATGGTACTATCAGGCAAGATACTCCTGAAGAATATGTAAGGCAGACTGTTGAAAAGAGATTGGTAAATGAACATAAATATCCTTAAGGGAGAATAAAAATTGAATTTCTTGCTCATCAACTTTTTTGAATTTTGAGTTCTCAACCCAATCTAAAATATTTTTAATGCAGCTAAATAGTTCTTTATTATTTGTGTGGAATAATTTTCAATAATTATTTGTTTATTGAACTTATCTGTAATTTCTTTTCTTTTCATACATATTATTATATCTTTCGTAACATAAACAACTAAATACAACATATAGTCCCGATATACACAATGGGTGTATTGACATTAGAGGCAAGCATAGAAGAATACAAACAGTTAAAAATGTAATATGTCCAAGGAGAACAATTATGAGTAAAGAAAAACAAACAATTCACGATTTTGACATAAATATTATCTATGAATATTTTTCGAATACTGAACGACAAGGTCCTGGCAATACAGAAGAAACACTTAAAGCTTTGAGTTTTATAACAGGTCTTACAGAAAAATCAAAAATAGCAGATATTGGTTGCGGTACAGGTGGTCAAACAATGACCTTAGGCAAAAATACACCATGTGAAATAATCGGAATTGATGTATGGGAGGATTTTGTTCATAAGTTTAATTTAAATTCCGCAAGTCATAATCTTCAAGACAGAGTAAAAGGCATTGTCGGGAATATGGAAAAATTACCGTTTCACGAAGAAGAATTGGATTTAATTTGGTCGGAAGGTTCGATTTATAACATTGGATTTGAGCGTGGATTAAATGAATGGCGAAAATTTTTGAAAATTGGAGGATATATTGTCATTACAGAAAACACATGGTTTAGCGAAGAACGCCCTACTGAAATTCAAGAATTTTGGCAAAAGGCCTATTCTGAAATAGATACAATCCCTAATAAAGTTGCACAAATGGCAAAAGCAGGGTTTTTGCCGATTGCTACCTATATTTTACCCGAAGCTATATGGACAGACTATTACAGTAATCAGGCTTTGAATATTGATACTTTTTTAAAAAAACATAAGGGGAATAAAACAGCAGAAGATTTTGCCTCTTCACAACGATATGAGGCAGAATTATACACTAAATACAAAGAGTATTATGGATATATGTTTTATATCGGAAAAAGAATCAAATAATGCCAGCCACTAACATCATGTATAAAACATTGGGGGTTAAGTGGTTACTAGAAGCATTCAGCCCGCATCAGCTTTTGTGTAGTTGGACAGGGACGAAGCCCGTAATCCCCAACGTTTCATACATGTAACCGTTAGGTGCAACGCAGAAAAACTGAAATGATGAAACTGTATGATTGAATCAATTAAACCAACAGGTATTTTAAGAAAATACATAATAAACTATTTCATTGTTGAGACTAACAATTCAGTGGACTATTTGCCTAAAGAAAGAGTTTACCCCTGCGGATATGCAACAATGGTTTTTCATTATGGTTCTCCATCAAAATTCCAGAAAAAGAATTCAAGCATATATATTGAGCCGAATTTGGTTATATGCGGTCAACAAACCAGTTATTATGACTTGTCATTATCTGGAAAGACAGGTATGATTCTTATTGTATTCAGACCACATGGAGTAAAATCTTTTTTCAATTTTCCAATTACTGAATTATTAAATGAAAACCTTTCACTTCAGGATTTGGCTATAAATGAAACTAAAGAATTAGAGGACAAATTGTTAAACTCTCCAAATAATAAGCAAAGAGTTATTCATTTAGAAAACTTTCTTATTAAAAGACTAATTCAAAATAATGAATTTGAACGAGTTGAACATGCTATAAAAATAATTGAGAATTCTAAAGGACAAATTAAGGCTCAAGATATTGCACAAGAGGTGTGTTTGGGAATAAAACAATTTGAAAGGACCTTTTCAAAATACGTTGGTGTAAATCCTAAAAAATTTGCAAGCATCATTCGCTTACAAAATGTAATACAAATGAAAAGTAAGCATAAAAAAAGTATGACTCAAATAGCCTTTGATAGCGGGTATTACGACCAATCTCATTTTATTCATGATTTTAAATGTTTAACAGGACTTACTCCAAATGCTTTTTTTAACACTCAGAAATAAAGACCATTTTTTACAATTTTTTTATTTAAGCACAGACTATTTTTGCAATAAAAAGGAAAGATAGAATGAATAGATTAGAATTAAAACATAAAGAAATAATAAACTTTTGTTTAGCTAACGCAGACGATTCGGTTGTAAAGAAATATTCAAGATATTTTAAAGAAGGTTATGATGCTTATGGTATTGATTCTAAAATTTTGGAATTGCAAAAAATTAAATGGTTGGATTCATGGAAAGATGAAATGACCATTTCTGAATACTTAGATTTAGGCGATTTGCTAATTTCTTCTGGTAAATTTGAAGAAGCAGACTACGCTATTCAGTTTATTGCATCAAAGAAAGATAAATTTACAACTGAAACGTTTGATAGAATTGGGAATTGGTTAGAAAATGGAATTCAAAACTGGGGCAATACAGACGTATTGTGTATGTTAGTTTTATCCGAGTTTATATTCAACAAAATCATTGAACCCCAAGATTTCATAAGTTGGACAAAATCTGAATCTAAATGGAAAAGAAGAGCAGTTCCAGTAACTTTTTATGAAGTGATTAAAAAAGGACACAATCCTGAGCCAGTCTTTTCTGTGATTGAGAAATTAATGGAAGATAAAGAAGAAGATGTTCAAAAAGGGTTAGGCACACTTCTAAGAGAGATTTGGAAAAAACAACCTGAAATAGCAGAAAGATTTCTTTTAAAATGGAAAGATAAATGTGGACGGAAGATTATTCATTATGCAACTGAGAAAATGGATAAAGACTACAAAGCAAAATTTAAAAAGACAGAAAAATAGAATCAATGGAACAAACAAATATTAATCAGGTATCTTATTGTGGGTTTTACTGTGGTGCGTGTCCCAAATATACTAAAGGTCAATGTGAAGGATGTAAAGGTAACAATCCAAAATGTGCAGTTGGATACAAATCTTGTAAAGTAAGACCTTGCTGCATTGAGAGTGGTTATAATTCTTGTGCAGACTGCGATAAATACGAGTCAGTTAAGGATTGTAAATTATTTAATCCTTTCATGATTCGTTTTGGGCAATTTGTAACACGGACAAATCGGAGATTAGGAATTGAGATGATAAGGGAAAAAGGAGAATCTGATTTTGTAAAATACATGATTGATAAAAATTGGGTAACGATAAAGCTTGGAAAACAATAATGCGCAGCACACAACACGCGGTATAGTTAATAAGGGTTTCAGTGGTTTTCGAGCAGTACAACCGCATCAAATTTGGTAGGTAACTTGATAAGTTTTAATCCCGCAATCCCTTATGAAATCATACACTCACCGTTAGCGGTCAGCTTAAAAAATGACAATGAAATAAAATGTTAATTAAATAAATAGAGAACAAAATGAAAGCATTAATTATCTTTAATCGTGAACCGTATGATAATACAGACGTAACTTGGAATGGTTTACGACTTGCTGAAACTCTCAGAAAAAATGGACAAGAAGTGAGAATTTTTCTTATGAATGACGCAGTTGATTTGGCAAGAGATGTTTGTAAAGCACCAGAAGGATACGACCAAGATTTATCGCAAATGCTTAAAGATTTGATTTCAAACAACGCTAAGGTAAGAGTTTGCGGAACTTGTATGGCTCGTTGCGGAATTTATAAAAATCATTCATATTTTGAAGGTGCAAATAAATCAACAATGGGCGAATTGGCCGATTGGGTGACAAATAGCGATAAAGTTTTGACATTTTAAAATGCAAATAAATCATTTTAACACATATTCTGCCGAATACAAAATTTGACTTAAAGGAAATGAAATCATTTTTCAATCAGAATTACATGCTAAAACAAGTAGTTCCGATTGATAGAAGAAGAATAGAAATTGGTATTGGAATTGAAAATGGAATTTTTGCCGAAAAATTAAATATTGCATTTGGAATAAACACATCGAAAAAAATATTGGAATATGCCAAACTAAGAAATTGAATTGTTGAACATGGATTTGCCAAAAAACAACCTTATGCGGAGAAAAGTTTTGATTTTGCAGTCTTTATAACTTCAATTTATTTCACATCATTAACCATTGAACATATCACAGAGGACAAATGACAGGTAAAATCAAATATGAATTTTTAGCAAGTACTTGGCAACACTCATCGCCTGGTGGTTGGCACTTTGTTTCACTTCCATCAGATATTGCAAAAGAAATAAGAGAAAATTTAGGTTGGCTAGAGGAAGGTTGGGGAAGACTTAAAGTAACAGCAAAAATTGGAAATACTGAATGGGAAACGGCAATATGGTTTGACACGAAACACAAAACATATGTGTTACCACTTAAATCAAAAATTAGGAATAAGGAAAAAATAGAAACGGACAAAGAAATTAAAACGACTATTTGGATTTGAAAAAACAACAAACTGCAAACACTTGACATAAAAAATTGCCGTATCGCTAGATTATTCAAGGTTTGTGGATCACTTCAACGTGTTCAAGTACGAGCTCCGAAAACCCAACCGTTTCATATTTAAAACGTTGTACTACATGACCAAACTTTAGGAGTTAAATAAATGAATTACATTTCAATTAGTCTAATAATTTTGTTTTATATTTTCTTTTTTTTTAGAGCTGTTCTCTTATCCAGAAAAATAGGCAAAAATATTAAAGCAAAGGATTATATTTTAAACATAGCCATTATTTCAGCTGGAATATCAAGTATTGTTTTCATATTGCAAAAGACATTACCCAGTTTTGAAATTTATACTTTATCAATTTCTAATTCAATTGAATTAGAAATTGTAGGTACAATATTAATGGGAATTGGGCTAATTTTTAGTACAATAGCATCTTTGAATTTAGGGTGTTCATGGAGAGTTGGTGTTAATAATAGTGAAAAAACAGAACTAATCACAAATGGTATGTACAAATTTTCAAGAAACCCATATTTCCTTTTTTATGATATTGTTTTGATTGGATTATCTCTGTCTTCACAATCTATTCTTGTGATTATTTTTTCAATAACGACAATTATAATGTTTCATATCTTAATTTTAAAAGAAGAAAAGTATTTAGAAAATGTTCATAATGAGGATTATAGAAAATATAGAAAGCAAACAAGGCGATATATTTAATGTTTGGTAACGGCTATACAACAGAAAGTATATGCAACTTTAAGCATAGGTTTTGTGCTACCGCGTATTTTTTTTCCCATGCTTCGTTCACTTTATCGGGGAAAGAAAAATCATCATATACACGCAAACATTATGTGTCATGCTGCACAAACCGTAATTATTAAGGTTAGCTATTATGGAAATTGTAAAAACAACAATTGATAAAATCATAGAATATCGTACGAATTATTTGAATTCTTTACCTGAGTTTCAAGAATTATTTATTGAGTTAATGATAAATGATTCCGATTACTACATTCTCATAACTGATAATAAAGAAATTGGTTATACGATTACGAATAATGAACGTGTTTTGATAGAGTTTCACGTGTTTGAGAAATATTTACCAGACAGTCATGATTTCTTTAAACAAGTATTAGAAGATTTATCAATAACGGATATTTACTGTAAATCCTTTGATTCGCTTTTATTAAGTAATTGTTTATTAAGCTCACTTCCTTATTCAGTAATTGGAGTGTTGTACCGTGAATATGTTGAATCATTGGTTTCTCTTGACTTAGCGATAAAGATGAAAAAGGCAGACTTTACTTCAGTAGGATTATTGCTCCGACAAGATGATTCAATAAAGGAGCTATTTGAAACAGAACAGCAATTAATTGGATTTATTCAGAATGAGAATGTTTTTGAATTTTATAAAAACGATGAATTTATTGGATGTGGTATGATAATAAGAACAAATTCGAATTGGAATTTTTGTGATTTAGGAGTGTGGGTTAAGCCTTCAAAAAGAGGTAATAGTTTTGGCTCGCAGATTATTATGAATTTAAGAGAATTCGCTATTAGTGAAAATATGATTCCAAGTTGCGGATGTGCAATCGATAATATTGCATCACAAAAAATTATCGAAAAAAGTGGGTTTGTCAGTAAATATAAAATGATAAATTTTAAAACAAAATAAAGCACAAACGCCAACACCTTATCAACCGTTGTATGTAATTATGATAGAAGGAGATTTACAAATGAAAATACTTAAAAGCATTTTCTCAGAATATATTATTTTAATAATTTTAGTTTTTTCGTTACCATTTGTAGGCTGTAATTGCGAGCCTAATGTAAAGTATTCGTATCATCCACCTGAACAAAGTAACGATGGCTTTGAAGTTGGCTCACTAGAAGAAGTAAATATTGACTCAGCTTTACTTAAAAAGGCGGTAGATAAAATTAATTGTGGTGATTATGATGAAGTACATTCTATAATTATTTTCAAGGATAACAAACTTGTATTTGAAGAATACTTTCAAGGACACAGATACAAATGGGATAGTGAAAATCATCATGGCGAATGGATTGGTTGGAACAAATCCACGCCGCATGGTATTAAATCTGTCACTAAAAGTATCACTTCAACATGTATTGGAATAGCTATTGATAAAGGTTTTATTAAAAGTGTTCAACAATCTATTTTTGATTATTTACCCAATCACCAACATTTGAAAGTTGATGGTAAAGAAAAAATAACTATTGAGCATCTGTTAACCATGACTTCTGGTTTAGAATGGTTTGAGTGGGGAGCATCTTTAAGTAGTGAAACAAATGATATTGTTGGTATTTGGTTTCAGGATAAAGACCCAATTACATTTATTTTAGAGAAACCACTTTTAAATAATCCAGGAACTACGTTCAATTATTCAGGTGGAAACTCAGCAATATTAGGGGAAATAATAAAAAATGCAACCAGTATGGAACTTGATAAATTCTCTGAAGAATACATATTCAAACCATTAGAAATTGATTCTGCCAATTGGGTTGTTCGTTATAATAATGGAGTTATTGAAGCTGGTGGTGGTTTAGAGATGACACCTAGAGATATGGTGAGAATAGGTGCTTTGTACCTAAATAATGGAATTTTTAATAATAGGCAAATTATATCTAAACAATGGATTGAAAAATGTACCACCCCATATTCAAATAACATGAATATTGACATACCAGGTCACGATTCGGGAAATCATGGTTATTCCTATTCATGGTGGTTAAAATCATTTTCAAAGTCAGGAAAAGAAATTAATTTGAATAAAGCCGTAGGTTGGGGAGGACAGGAAATTATAGTAATTCCAGAATTAAATACAGTGGTTGTTTTTACGGGTGGAAATTATATTCCTATTGTGAGAGTATCTGAAATTCTTGAGAAATACATTATACCTGCTATTAATTAGATTAAAAATTAAAAGAAAAACGAACACATAACAATTTTATAAGTAATTGCGGTTTAAGTAATTGCGGATTAAGTAATAACACAAAAATGTTCATATAAAATAAAGCACTGTGCTTAACCGAAAATCTTGTGCATCTCTTGAACTTCAGTGCTATAAATCTCACACTGTGGTAAGCTGAAAACCGCATACTTAAGGGCAGAACAAATTTGAAAGTATCTGTGGAATGAAAGTGGAAACCAAATAAAATAATAAAACTAAAAGGGATATAGAATGAGAATAATAACTGTATTATCAATGATTACTTTAGATGAAGTAATGCAAGCTCCAGGGGGACCAAAAGAAGATACATCAGGTGGTTTTAAAATTGGTGGTTGGACTGAACCTTATGGTGATGAAGTTGGTGGTAAAGTGGTTCAAAAAGAACTGCAAGAGACTTCAGACTATCTTCTGGGTAGAAATACTTTTGAAATTTGGGAGGATTACTGGCCCAATCATTCTGACTTTTGGCCTGGAATAAATGAAGGGACAAAATATGTAATGTCTAACACTAGAAAAGAATCAAATTGGAAAAACACTGTATTTATAAATAGTTTAGCGGAAATCAAAAAACTTAAAAATTCAATTGGGCCCAATATTCAAGTTTGGGGTAGCAGTAAACTCATTCAACAACTACTTAAAAATGATCTTGTAGATGAACTAAAACTTAAAATTTATCCAATAACTCTTGGCGAAGGTAAAAAATTGTTCAGCTATGGTCAGATACCTTTAGCATTTACATTAACAGAAAGTATTGTTACTTCTACCGGAGTAATTATTGCATATTATAAGCGAGCGTGACAAATCAAAACAGGGAATTATCTGCAGGAATCTTACAGATAGCCACATTTGGCTCATTAATTTGAAAGCATTGGTTTGTTAGTTATCTATTAGTTTACATACTAAATATTTTTAGTTCAAGATCAAAAGTCCTAACAGAAACAATATTGCTGCGGCTGAGCTCTCACAAAGTGATACTTTCGGGAAACACTTGATTATGTCTCGGTTAACTTCGACATGAATCCTTATAACGTTATACCTAACATAAACAATCATTTACAATTCAAAGATAAATATTTATTCATTTTGCAAAATTTATTCTCACATTTTGGACATAGTTTTGTGCCAATACCTACTGCCAATATTATTGAAATAATCCAATATAATACAAACAACATGTTATTTTTCCATAACCAATATTGTGGCAACGCTATTGCTATTATAATAAATAGCAAAACACCCAGATAGTCATAAGCTTTATACTGTTCAATTTTTCTTTTTGGAAGATATTTTCTAAGGTAACCAAATTGTGGATGAGCACATTTTGTTTCACAGGAAATACATTTAGCACAATACGAATACACCATGAGAAATGAACTCGAAATAAATAGTAATATATAAACAAAACCAACCATAATATTGGATTGGAAGATTGAATAAGCTCCAATAAGAATATTTATTGAAAAAAGAATATTGATTATTATTTTGTTCATACTTAATCTCTTTATTTAGGTATAACTTTAAATAATTTATCTGAAAATGAGCAAAAAAACATAAAACCACAATCATTCATTTCATTTACAGACTTGTCCAATTTTTTATTTTGGGATATAATTTTGTTATTTAATTTTATATTAATCTTATTATAAATTTCCGAAAGGAGTTTTGGCTTGCCATTCTCTATATATTTATTACGCTCTTTTTCCACTTTAAATATTGTTTAATTATAAAGTATTGGGATTAATAATAGGTAATATTATCTTTTTTTGCAAAAATTATTTTGGCTTTTTCAACTGATTTATTAGTACTAATTATTATAAAAGTGAATTTGCTTTAGACACTTTATTATTAACTTATGCTTATTTTTAAATATTTAGAATCATTTTATAATAAAAGAATATTCCGCGGATGGATTTAACTGAAATAATAGTTATTGCAATAGGCTTAGCAATGGATGCTTCGGCAGTTTCGTTAGTTGCTGCTTGTGCGGGTTATGCGGATAATGCTCGTGCAAAATTTCGTTTGGCTTTTCATTTTGGACTTTTCCAATTTTTAATGCCAATTATTGGCTGGTCAATAGGTATAAGTTTTGTTTCCTATTTTGCAATTATTGACCATTGGATTGCGTTTGCATTGCTTTTGTTTGTTGGCGGACGAATGGTTATTTCTGGACTTAACCCAAATTTGGAAGGCTATAAAAAAGATCCAACACATGGTTTCACTTTAATAATATTAAGTGTTGCAACAAGTATAGATGCGTTGGCAATTGGGCTAAGTCTTGCTTTGTTAGACGTAGATATTTGGCATCCCAGTGTAATTATTGGAATTATTACAGCCGCTCTTTCACTTTTATCTATTTATGTTGGTAAAAAATTAAATAGGACTTTTGGCAAACGAATGGAAATTGTTGGAGGAATTATTTTAATCCTAATAGGGGCAAAGATTTTAATTGAGCATTTAAACCAGTAAATTACTTCTCATTACCTCTCAATTTATCTAATAGTCTATTTGTTTTAATAGCTTCATCCACATTTAAATTCTTCAAAAATGATTCAAATTCTGATTCATACCCATCTAAAACTGTTAGCAAATCAAGACCTTTTTTAGTAATTAAAACATTTACTCGACGTCTATCTTCACTACAAATTTTTCTATCCACTAAACCTTTGGCTCTAAGTCTTTCAACAAGACGTGAAGCATCGGACATTTTATCCAACATTCTGTCTTTCAGCAATGAAACTGGAACAGGATTTGGATGCTGACCTCTCAATATTCTGAGAATATTAAATTGAGCTGCAGTAATATCAAACTTCTTAAAAATATTTGTTTGTTTGTTTATTAACCAGCCGTGAGTATAAATAATATTCACGGCTAGTTTATGATAATCACTTTTAAATTTTTGTTGTTTTATTTCGTCCTCTAAGAGCATTATTTTTCTTTAATTAATTCAATTTTAATATTTAATGCAACTTCTTTGCTAACAACTAAACCACCAGTTTCTAAGGCTGCGTTCCAAGTTAAGCCGAATGGAAATCTATCAACTTCGCCAGTAATTTTAAACCCAGCTCTTGTGTTTCCCCAAGGATCGTTAATTGTTCCATTATACTTCACATCCAAAGTAACTTCTTTTGTAACACCTTTTATTGTAAGATCTCCAACAAGCTTGTAGTTTTTATCGTCAACTTTAGTGAAAGATTTGCCATTGAAAGTTAAAGTTGGAAATTTTTCGGCATCAAAAAAATCGGGAGATACTAAATGCTTATCTCGTTTTTCGTTGTCTGTAAAAATTGAAGCAGCTTTTGCTTCAAATTTAATTTCAGCATTTTGAAAATCATCACTAGTAGAAACAACTGAGCCTATGTATTCTTTGAAAAAACCATCAGTTTCAGAAATTAGCATGTGAGTTACGCTAAAACCAACTTCAGAGTGCGCGGTGTCAAAATTCCATTTTGTCTGTGCAAAAACAGTTGAGCTTAGCAAAGCAAGAACAACAATTAGTTTATTTATATTTTTCATTTTACTACCTTTTATTTTATTTGAAAATATTACTCTGTAAATATATGTTATAACATCTAATGTTGCAACATATATTTAAAATAAAATTTATTTTTTTGGCAATGCGATTTATAATATGAGTTGTATGAAATAAGAATCTGTAATTTAGATTCATATATAGTATGTTGGAAAAATCAATAAAATAGAATAACTTTTACACCATTAATATTTGTTATTCTTATCTTAAGAAATAAAAATTTGGAACAATATATGAAATTAGATGGAAAATCGTTAACTCTTGATGGAATTGAAAAATTTATTTCGAGTAATGTAAAAGTAGAACTTACAGCTGATTCAAAAAAGCGAGTTAACAAAGCCCGTGCATTGGTTGATAAATGGGTTGCAACCGATGAAGTAGTTTATGGAATTACGACTGGTTTTGGTGAATTTGCAAATGTAAAAATTTCACAAGAAAATCTTGAGCAGCTTCAAGAAAATTTAATTATTAGTCATTCAGTTGGAGTCGGAGATCCACTTCCACCCTTTATTGTAAAGGTTATGATGCTTTTGCGCGTAAACGCTTTGGCTCGCGGTCATTCTGGAATTAGACTTTCAACACTGCAATTATTAATTGATATGATTAATAATAATATAATCCCAGTTATTCCTTCTCAAGGTTCTGTTGGCTCTAGCGGTGATTTAGCACCTCTTTCGCATCTTGTACTTGCAATGATTGGAAAAGGCGAAGTTCAAATTTTTAAGGAATTGAATTATATTTCTGATGAAAATCCGAAACCAATTCTTTCAAATATTGTTTTCAAAAAGTTTGGAATAGAGCCAGTAAGGCTATCAGCAAAGGAAGGTTTGGCTTTAATTAATGGAACACAAATGATGACTGCATTTGCAGCCTACATTTCAATTCAAGCAAAGAAGCTTTTAAAATATGCTGATATTTCGGGCGCTTTAAGTCACGAAGCTTTGCGTGGAACCGATAAAGCTTACGATAAACGAATTCACATACTTCGTCCGTTTGAAGGACAAACAGCAACCGCAAGAAATATGCTTCGCCTAATTAATGGAAGCCAAATTAGAACATCGCATTTAATAAATGATAAGCGCGTGCAGGATTCTTATTCAATACGCTGCATTCCGCAAATTCACGGTGCTTCTAAAGACGCAGTTAATTATGTTTGCTCACGTGTAGAGATTGAGCTCAATTCTGTTAACGATAATCCTTTGGTTTTCCCAGAGGAAGGCGATCATCTCGAAGGTGGAAATTTTCACGGGCAGCCAATGGCACTGGCAATGGATTTTATTGGAATTGCACTTTCGGAACTAGCAAGTGTTTCTGAACGCAGAATTGAGCGTTTAACAAATGGCTCGTTAAGTGATTTACCAAGATTTTTAACAAAGGAAGGCGGGCTAAATTCTGGCTTTATGATTGCCCAATATACCGCAGCAAGTTTGGTTTCGGAAAATAAAGTGCTCGCTCACCCAGCTTCTGTAGATTCAATTCCAACTTCGGCAAATCAAGAAGATCACAACTCAATGGGCTCTATTGCTGCGCGTAAAGGATTTCAAATACTAAAAAATGTTCAAAAAGTAATTGCAATTGAGTTATTAACTGCTGCTCAAGGGATAGAATTTTTGAAACCGCTTAAATGTGGAAAAGGCACAAATGCTGCGTTTTCTGAAATAAGAAAACATGTGCCACCTTTAGAAGAAGATAGAATTATGCACATTGATATTAACAAAGTCATAAATTTAGTGGTTGATGGTTCACTGCTTAAAAAAGTGGAAAAAGTTGTAACTTTGGAATAAGCAATATATTCTAGTTAATTAAACCTTCAAGGCTTATCTATGATAAGAAATTGACTTTTTAAGATTTGCTTTTTGAGGAAAATAACCTTGAAGGTTTTGGATTTAAAATAAGCAATAAATTATGGTTAATTAAACCTGCAAGGTTTACCTATAATATGAAATTGACTTTTTAAGATTGAATATGTAAATACAGTAACCTTGAAGGTTTTTATCAATATATAAACATAAGATTGAATTATAAAAAAGAATCTATAATACCGTCATTGCGAAACTCGTTTTTTGAGTTGAAGCAATCTTTGGAAGATTGCCGCGTCGTCCAGAAAAAATTGGACTCCTCGCAAAGACACGGTTTATAAACAGATATTCGAAGGATCCATTATGAACAAAATTAAATATTTACTAATAATTTTACTTTCATCAACTCTATTAGCCAACACAAATATAATTGAGAAAAATGGTTTAAAATATTTTGCTGATGTTGTTATTGTAAAATTTAAAGCAGAACAATCTGTTTTGAATAAAGGAAGCTTGAGCAAAACTCTTTCAAAACAATATAAAAGTTTTGGAGTTTCAGAAATTGTAAAATATTTTAATCCTAAAGATAAAAATGAAGAAAATTCGTTAAATAATATTTATCGTTTAAAATTATCATCACCTTACGATCCAATTTATGTTGCTTCAAAGCTTTCCAAATTAGCAGATGTTGAATGGGCTGAACCAAAATATTTGCGCACAATATCACACACGCCAAACGATCCCAAATTGAGTAGTCAATACGGACTTGCAAAAGTTCAAGCTGAAGCCGCATGGGATATTAGCAAAGGAAATTCCAATATTATTATAGCTATTATCGATTCTGGAGTTGATTGGAATCACGAAGATTTAGGCGCTAATATTTGGCAAAATGACGACCCAATAAATGGAATTGACGATGATCAAAATGGATATATTGACGACATTAGAGGTTGGGATTTCGGCGGACTCAATGGCACACCTGATAATAATCCAGTTGAAGATTCACCAACACACGGAACTCATGTTGCTGGAATTGCGGCGGCTGTTACAAATAATTCAATTGGTATTGCCGGACTTGGTTATAACCTAACAATAATGCCAGTGAAAACAACGCGTCACGATTTGGACGATAGAACTATTGCTTATGGTTACGAAGGAATTATTTATGCAGCGGAGAATGGTGCAAATATTATCAATTGTAGTTGGGGCGGTTTTGGATACTCTCACGCAGAGCAAGAAGCAATTGATTATGCAGTTAGCAAAGGCTCGGTTCTTGTTTGTGCTGCTGGTAATGAGGGAGTAAACGGTGTAATTTTTCCGGCTGCTTACAATGGGGTTTTATCTGTTGGAAATACAGACCAGAGTGATATTAAAAGTTTTTCATCCAATTACGGAAAGGATTTGGATGTTTGTGCTCCTGGCAGTGGTATTTATAGTACATGGCAAAGCAATACATATACTTATTTAAGTGGAACTTCGATGGCGTCACCTTTGGCTGCTGGTCTTGCGGGATTGGTAATTGATAAATTTCCAAACTATACTCCACTTCAAGTAATTGAACAGATAAGAGTTAATGCAGATAATATAGATGCTCTTAATCCAACAAAAGTAAATTTACTTGGCTCTGGAAGAATAAACGCATACAAAGCATTGAGCAATAACAATTCAAAATCTGTACGAATTGTAAATTCAAAATTTACTGAAACAGTAAATCCAGATGGATTATTGCAACGCGGTGAAGAGGTTGCAATTACAATAAATTTCATGAACTATTTGAATTCCATTTCTTCATTTACTGCAGATTTAACAACCACAAGCAGCGATGTTACAATAACAAATTCACATTTTGCAGCTCCGGCAAAAGGTACATTAGAAGGATTTAATAATTCGAAAGAGCCTTTTAAATTTACAATTAATGGAAACTCAGCCGATGATAAAGAAATTCTTTTTAAACTAACTTATTTGGATGGAGATTATTCCGATTTTCAAATAATCTCGGTAATAATCAATCCAACATATATAACTCAAGTTGGAAAAAATATTGCTATTACAATTACAAGTAAAGGAAATTTTGGATTTAATGATTATCCAAATAATCAACGTGGGGATGGGTTTTCGTACATGCAAGGTGGTAATTTACTTTTTGAAAGTGGTTTAATGTACGGCATTTCTGAATCACAGATGGTTAATACTGTTAGAAACACAGACCCAGATTTGCAAGACAATGATTTTAATCCAATTCATAATACGCAGCTTATTATTCCAGGAAATACTTCCGATGTAGATGGCTATTCTGTTTTTAATGATGATAATGCTGGTACAAGCAAATTAGGAATTGAAACAACTTTAAAAACTTACTCCTTTTCGGATAATGGAAATGATGGTTATATAATTCTAAAATATCTATTCAAAAACAATAGTGGCGTGGATTATTCAAATTTCTACTCTGGAATTTTCTTTGATTGGGATATTGACGAAAACACTTACGGTGGAAATGTTACAAAATACGATTCCTTAAATAATTTTGGAATTGTTTATAATACTCCAGAAGAACAACCTTATATAGGAATGGCTTTACTTACAAATGGCTCAACAAATTTTTATGGAATTGCCAACGACGGTTTAGATGATGGCTTTGGAGTTTATGAAGGATTTACGGATGCATCAAAATGGCTTGCAATGACAAATGGATTAAACAAAACCAATGCAGGTCCTAATGATATTTCGTGCGTAATATCTGCTGGTCCTTTTGAGATTAAAGCAGATTCAACATTGGTTGTAAGTTTCTCAATTAATGCAGCTATGGATTTATCAAGTTTACAAAGTAGCGTTATCAATAGTAGAGCAAAATATATTTCTGTACTTACAGATATTGATATTGACGATATAGAATTACCGTTGGAATTTTCATTATCGCAGAACTATCCAAATCCGTTTAATCCAAGTACGACAATAAATTATACAATTCCACGTAACACAGAATACTATTCTGTGCAACATACAGCATTAAAAATTTATGATATTCTCGGACGCGAAGTTGCAACACTTGTAAGCAAACAGCAATCCGCTGGAAATTACGAAGTAACGTTTGATGCAAAAAATCTCACTTCCGGAATTTACTTTTATAAATTAACATCTGGTGAGTTTATTGCCACAAAGAAATTGATGTTATTAAAATAGAAATTTTAATGTTTTAGAAGAGGTGGTGCCTCTTCTAAAACCAATGCTATTGCTAAAACTTTTATCTAATAAACTAATTAATTACATTTGTGGACAAATTTTTAATAGTTTATCAGGTAAAGCAATGACAAAAGATCTTAGATTAAATAATTTCCCAATATCATTTTTTTCCGTTATTTTGGGTTTAACGGGATTTTCAATAGCATTTCAAAAAGTTGAAGAAATAATCTCTTTGCCAATTCATTTAAGTTACTATTTTCTTTGGTTTGCAGTTGCATTGTTTATTATACTATCGCTCATTTACCTTATAAAAATAATAAAGTTGCCAAATGAAGTAAAAATGGAGTTTAACCATCCAATAAAACTAAATTTTTTCCCAACTTTTCCAATAAGCTTTTTATTATTAAGTATAGCATTTTTAGAAGTTGATAAAGATATTTCAAAGTACTTATGGTTTACGGGCGTTATTCTTTTATTTTTGGTTACTATTAAAATTTTATCAATTTGGATGGAAAAGGATAAATTCCAAATTACACATATGTCCCCTGCATGGTTTATTCCTCCAGTTGGAAGTATCGTAATTCCTATTGCTGGTGTTGTGCATTATCCAAGTGAATTACTCTGGTTCTTTTTTAGTATTGGAATTATGTTTTGGTTAATACTTCTTATAATATTTTTTAATAGAATTATTTTTCATAATCCTTTACCAAGCAAATTGATTCCAACATTATTTATTTTAATAGCTCCCCCAGCAATTGGTTTTATCTCGTATGTTCGTTTAATCGGGGAGATTGATGCTTTTGCTAAAATTCTGTACTATTTTGCTCTTTTTCTAACAATCCTTCTATTTTCACAATTTAAAATGTTCAAAAAAATTGAATTTTTTCTTTCGTGGTGGGCTTATTCATTTCCTCTTTCTGCTATCTCTATTGCATCATTTTTAATGTTTCATAAAACACAAATAGTGGCATTTAAATTTATTGGTTTAGCAATTTTTGCTTTTTTAGTTGGTTTAATTTTTTATCTTTTAGTTAAAACTGTTCAATCAATTTCAAAAAAACAAATTTGTATTGATGAGTAATAACTTGGTTATTTAACAGATTAATCCACATTTATATTTTGCTAAAATAAGATTATAATGGCTAATTTTTATCGCAAAGATTAATGTGTATTTAGGTGGAATAAGGATATAGTAAACAGTAGACAAAATCTTTTAAAAGCACTTTAAATATATTGAGCAACTATCATGGTAATTGCTGTAATTTTCTATTTCGCAAATTTTGCAACTGCCTTATTATAAGGGAAAATCAAATAAATATTTGCAAAAATTCTTCCAGTAATGTATGCAATGGTAGCAGCTAAAACTCCTACAAAATCGAAATACTTAATTCCAATAAAAAGGACAATTAGAATTACTGAAACCTCAATAATTGTAGCAATGGTTAACGGAGACGTTTTTCGTGTATAGACCAAAACTGCGCGTTGAATTGAAATTAAAAAAGTTAGCGCTGGAAATGCAGAAATAACAATTGCAGGAAGAATTGAAAGTTGTGTTAACTCTATTGATAATCCAGCAACTTTTTGAAACCAAATATTTGATAGCGGAGTTGTTGTTATACCAATTAAAATAATTGCTGCAATAGAACCAGCTGCAAATCCAAAGTTTCGCAGAGGTTTATAACCTTCGCCATTTTCGCCAAGCAAGGCAATAAAAGCTTCGTGAAATGAAAGTCCAACTGCTCTAAAAATAAAAACCAATCCATTAATCACAGGAAGCACGGCAAGTGATTCAACAGACATTCTACTTTGCCCAATAAAAAAAGTAACTATTGGATGTATTCCTAGTGAAATAACAGAAGTTAAAGCCAAAGGATAATAAAATGAAATAATTCCTTTATAGGTTAACCCATCAATTGATTTCGAATTTTCAGATTCTCGAATTTTGATTAAAATATTTTTTGCAAAATATTTACTAGCTATTGCCTCGGACAGAACCCCAACTGATAAGGCAATTGCAGCTACCACAGCTCCATTTAGATTTACGGA
Organism: Bacteroidota bacterium; assembly: GCA_018818165.1. Classification (GTDB taxonomy): domain Bacteria; phylum Bacteroidota; class Ignavibacteria; order Ignavibacteriales; family Melioribacteraceae; genus 1-14-2-50-31-20. The sequence continues at coordinate 406,253 of JAHISP010000084.1, forward strand.
ATAATATAAAATAAAAGTTGTAGTTAGCATTGCCGATAATCTAATAACAGTTCCAAAAGTAACAAATCTTGTAAGATTATTTCTAATCAAAATTCCATGATAAAACCTACGATATCCAATTGCTGATGGCCAAGGCAAAAGTGCTACAAAAGCCCAATAAGTAATTTGCTCAACTTCTTTTGGAAGTCCCACTAAATCAATTCCAATAAAGTCAAATACTGAAGGAATTAACAAAACAAGCATAAATAATGTTATTATTCCATTTAGGGAATATGTAAAATTTCTTAACTTTTTAAATGAATGAAAATCCTTAACTAATGCAGTAGAGGCGCTCATTAGCATTATTACGGGTGCTTCAACTATTAAAGCAAAGGAAAAAGCCACTCCATATGCTGCAAGATTAAACTTTGGTTCCGCCATTCTAGCAATTATGGAAGCTAAAAATGGTCCTTCAACCGACATTAACAACCAAGTGGCAGCAAGTGGTAGCCAAAATATTAAAATTGTTCTATTTGTTAAATTTTGTGTGTTTGTCATTTTTATCGAAAATTGATGTGCTAACTTACTAAAGAAGATTGATATTTTAACAAGATTACTGAATTGTTTAAATACATGGTATTGGGATAAAAAAAAAGCAGCCATTTTGAATTAAATATCAAGCAATTGGTTAATTTATTTTTGAATTAATAATTATTTTGTTAACTTATTGTAATTAAATTCAAACAAAAAGATTTTTATGATTGAAATTCGGATACCAACAAGCGCTGCAGTTCTTTTGTTAAAGGAGAAAATTATAATGGAATTTAAAGCACTTCAAAAAGCCAGTATTTTTCCAGAAGAATTTGAGGTTGATAATTTATCTGATAGCGAATTATTATATATAACTGAAACTGCAGCACAAGATTTGATTTTTACCCTTCCAGCAGAAATATATGCAACAGATAGCAATATTGCTGATATTATTTATAAAGCAATTAGAACTTTTGCATCTCAACAAAAAGGCAATGCTTTTGATAATTACACACTTGAACAAGCAGAAGCACTTGTTGAGCCAATAAAACATTTGTTTAAAGTTTATGGTAGAAAAGAAGTATTTGCTATGAACTAATGATTTTTCCTATTTTCGTTATTCAAAAGACTCTCCAATGATTTTAAAGACGACTTAACTAGTCGTCTTTATTATATTTAGCTACTTTCCTTACAATTATCACAGCAATCACAATTTCCACAAGGTTTTTCACCTGGAAATCCAAAATAATCCGAAATAAAAACACGTCTACATTTTTCCTCTTTATAGTAATTTAGTATTGCAAGCAATTTTTTATTATCGTTCAATAGTTTTTCTTCCAGCCTCTTTTCATTTTCCAAGTTTGGATGCAAAACGTCAACTAATTTTAGATTGTTTTTCTCAATATTTCCTTCGGTAACTCCGTATCTATCAAGCATTGAAAGTACAGCTTCAACTCTAAAATCACTTCTATCCTTAAAACTCATCTGTTCGCGAATAAACTCAATTCCCATTGAGGAAACTTTATCAATATCATTTCTTAAAATATTATAAATACGATCGTAATATTCAGCTGAAGGATTACTCCATTTAATAAACTGCATTTGAGTTAATAAGTCCGCTTGATCATAAAGTAAAAGGCAAAGTGAATCCTTTCCATCGCGACCAGCCCTGCCAATTTCTTGATAATATGATTCAATTGAAGATGGTATTTCAGCATGAATTATCAAACGAATGTCGGGTTTGTCAATTCCCATTCCAAAAGCATTGGTTGCAAGAATTATTTGATTCTTATTTTGCAAAAATTTCCGTTGAACGTATTTTCGGTTTTGCGGTTCCAGTTTTCCATGATAAACCAAATGATCAATTTTCTTTGCGTGCAAGTAGCCAGAAAATTCATCCAAAGTTTTTATAAGAGCAAAATAGATTATTGAACTGCCTTTATAAGTTCTAAGAGCATCAACCATTTTTTCCAATTTATCATCGTAACCCCAAATATCTTTTGCTTCAAGTCGTAAATTTGGGCGTTCAATTCCTTGATGGAAAAGTTCTACTTCAATAGAGGTTAAATGTAATTTTTCAACTATATCTTTTTGAACTTCCAAAGTAGCAGTTGCAGTTAAAGCAACGGTTAATGGATTTCCAATTAAAGCTCTAAACTCACCAATGCGCGAGTAATCTGGCCTGAAATCATGTCCCCATTCTGAAATGCAATGAGCTTCATCAATTGCAAGAAGCGAAATATTTGCTTTTTTAATTTCTGCTATAAACTCCTTTTTCCTAAAGCGCTCTGGTGTTACGTAAAGGAGTTTTGTTTTTCCGTTAACAAAATTATTTAATCGCTTTTCTCTATTTTCTTTGGAAACTGTTGAGTTTATAAATTCTGCTGGAATATTTTTCTTTTTTAGTGCGTCTACTTGGTCTTGCATAAGCGCAATTAGCGGAGAAATAACTATTGTGCCGCCTTCAAAAATCAATGCTGGAATTTGATAAATAAGTGACTTTCCCCCACCGGTTGGCATTAAAACAAGTGAATGTTTTTTTTCTACAACAATGGTATTTATTATCTTTTCCTGCATTCCACGAAATTGTGAATAGCCGAAATGCTGTTCTAATATTTCTATTGGTGATTTCATTTATTTCCAAATTATAATGTATAAAGATATTGTTTTCTCAAGCGGATTAGAATAATAATGGTAAAAAATATTCTTAATGTTAATTAGTCGATTCTTAAAAGCCATTTTGGGTACATCTGTCCAAAATAATAAAATAGTATGGGAAGGCTCCATCTCAGCAAAATAACTTTGATGAGTATAAATCTGTTACCACATTTTTAGAAGCTAAAGTGAGATACACTTAAGCACATAGTTTTAACTCAAACTTAGCCAATAAAACATATTCTAATAAAAAACCTCCAAGAATTAAAAAATTTTGGAGGTTTAATATTTTTACAAAAAATTAAATTTTACCAGATTTTAACTAATTTATCCGCTGGTCTTCTCATTGCATCCCCTTCTTTAACATTAAAAGCTTCAAAGAAAGTTGGCATATTGCTAAGTGGGCCAAGAACTCTTTGCTCACCAGGAGAATGCACGTCCGTTTTAATTCTTAGTTTTAGTGCATCTGGACGGATATTACCTTTCCAAACTTGAGCCCAAGATAAAAAGAATCTTTGAGTTGGAGTAAAGCCGTCAATAATTTCATTGTTTTTAAACTGGTCAGAATTTTTAAAAGCATTATAAGAAACTGTTAATCCACCAAGATCAGCAACATTTTCGCCTTGAGTTAACGCACCGTTTACATGGAAAGTATCAATTGCAACGTATTCATTAAATTGGTCGATAATTACTTTTACACGCTCGTCAAAGTTTTTAGTGTCTTCTGCAGTCCACCAATCGCGTATGTTTCCTTCAGCATCATATTGTTTGCCTTGATCATCAAATCCGTGAGTAATTTCGTGACCAATAACGGCGCCCATTGCACCATAATTTATAGCGTCGTCAAGTTTGTAATTGTAAAATGGAAATTGAAGAATTGCAGCTGGGAAAACTATTTCGTTTCGTGTAGGACTATAATAAGCATTTATTGTCTGTGGAGTCATACCCCATTCCCAATCACGAATTGGTTTGTTAATTTTAGAAATCATATCTTGATGATCAAAATAGTTTGAGTTCATAATATTTTGGATATAGCTTTCTGTAACTTCTAAGCCGCTGTAATCGCGCCATTTGTCTGGATAACCAATTTTAACACCAAAGCCAGAAAGTTTTTTTAGTGCTTCTTCTTTAGTTACTTCGGTCATCCATGTGTTGTTTTTAATACTTTCGCCCATTGAAACTTTTAATGTTTCAACAATTTTTTTCGCTCTTTCTTTTGCTGCAGCTGGAAAATATTTAGCAACATAAAGTTGACCAATTGCTTCGCCCATTACTCCGTTTGTTGCTGAAAGAACTCGTTTCCAACGTGGACGGTCAACTTCTTGTCCGCTCATAAATTTGCCGTTAAAGCTAAAACTTTCTTCAACAAATTTATTATTTAGATAAGGAGCCATTGAGTTAATTAAATTCCATTTTAAATATACTTTCCAATCATCAACCGAAACTTTATTTAATAATTCTGACATCCCTTCAATAAATTTTGGTTGATTAACATCTATATTGCCAGCGTTGCCAGCTCCGATTTCAGATAGATAAAGATTCCAATCAAAGTTTGGTGATTTTGCGGCTATTTCTGCAACTGTCATTTTGTTGTAAGTCGCTTGAGGATTTCTATTTTCCAAACGAGTATTTGAAGCCTTTGCCAACTCAGTTTCAATATTCATAATAGTTTTAGCGCGATCTTCTGAAACTTCGCACCCCATTAAATCAAACATATTCTTAACATGAACAATATATTTTTCACGAATTTCATTCGAACGTCCATCTTCATTTAAATAATAATCTCTATCAGGAAGCCCAAGTCCACCTTGCCAAATTCCAGCAATTTCATTTTTACTATCTTTTGCATCAGCCGAGGAATAGAAAAAGAAAAGTGGAGTTGTTGTGTATTGATGCATGTGAGCAATTTCTTTTACTAAATCAATTTTATTGGAAATGGCATCAATTCTTTCCAATTCACTTTTGAGTGGTGATAAACCAAGCTCCTCAATTTTAGCAGTATCCATTCCAACTGAATAGAAAAAGCCTACTTTTTCAATAATTTCTTTTGGATTTGATTTTGCTTTTGTAACAGCTTCATCAATAATGGCTTTTACTTGGTCATTTGTTTCCTCGCGTAAAATTGTAAATCCACCCCAAATTGTTTGGTCTTCTGGAATTGGATTTTCTTTTAGCCAGTTACCAACAGCATAATGATAGAAATCGTCTTGAGCTTTCACTGTAGTATCCATCATAGCTCTATCAAAGCCAACTAGCTCTTGTGCTTCCGATTTTGCACAACTGCTAAAAACGGCAAATGAAGCTGCCGCAATAGCAAGTGTTAAAAACAATAATTTTTTCATTTAATTTTCCTTATTTATTAAAAAATATAACGTAAAATACAGATATATAAAATATAGTTGCTTAAATTAAAAAACAATCTCAAGTTTTAACATAAAAACGACTAATAAAACAATAATTAATGAGTTCAATCCAAAAACAATCGCAAAGCTGATAATGGAAAACTGTATTAGAAATTAATTTATAATCGGAAGAATGCTTAGCAAAATTGTGGCTTGCATGATAAAAGCAACCTTTTTAGAGTGGATGCATTAAAGATAAAGCAGTTTTTAACTCTTCTAAATTTTTGGGTTTATCAACTATTTTAAAATATTTATCCACAAGAAACATGGTTGGTGTAGCATAGATGTAATAGTCATAAGAGACCTTACTTTTCCATCCTTTTAAGTCGGAGAGATTGATCCAAGAAAATTTGTTGCTTTCAATATAGTTTTGCCAGTCGGGATAATATGTGTCCAAAGAAACTGCTAAAACTTCAAACTCATTATTGGTTCCATTTTTATAGAGCTGCAATAATTCGGGAAGTAATTCATGGCAATGAGGACAATTACTTGAATAAAATAATATTAATAATTTCTCCGCGTTAATATTATAAAGCTCAACTAGGTCGCCAGTAGAATTTGGCAGTATAATATTTGGCACTTTTATTCCTTTTTTGAGAATTTTTGATTGATCAATTCTGATTTGAATAAAATTATTGGTCTGGAAATCAAAACATAAGTCATCTGCTATTACAAAATTATCAACTATATAATCTACAATATTGCTTAAATCAATTTTATTGAAGCTAAAAATTAAATATTCTGTTATACGCTGGTAAACAAAATTATTTGCTTTTGCTTTCTCTAAAATTATATCTATAGCATTTTCATACTCTTGTTGAATTAAATCCTTTTTTAGATTCGAATTGCCAAAATAACCCAGATACTCTGCAATTTTATTTATAAAAAGATCAGTATAAAGTAATCCACTATCATTAAAATCAATACTATCCCAAAAATGTTCTTTTAAATCCTCAGTTTTTACTTTCGCACTTATATCCAAATAAGGTTCTTGCGCTGATTTGATATAACGTGAAATTAAAGAGTTATTTTCAGTTTGTGAAAAATCATTTATAAATAACCAATATTCTTCATAAATATCTGCAAATGTTATTATTGCTTCTGTCGTTTTTTCGTCACTATTTGGACTCTCTTCAAGAATTTTTTGAAGAGATGTTATTTCTTTCTTGTAAATAGAAGTAAGATTTAGAAATTTATAATACTTTTTATTTGCATCCGATTTTACCACCACTAATTCATCTAACAACTTCTGCATATTTGTTTTTATTACAATTTCTTTTTCATCATAAACAAAATTTAACCAAGTCTTGTTGTAAAAAACTAACCTATAAAATCCAATATTCAATTTTTTATTTACACTTATTTGAAATTGACCAGAGTTATCAGAATTAATTGATTCAATTAATTCTGATTTTTCTAATCCCACGGAATATAATGAAGCCATGCTGTTTTCAAGACCGTTGACAGTAATGCTAATGTTTTGGGCAAATAGTGTGCCTGAAAGAATTAGAAATAAAGCTATTTTTAAACTGTTTTTCATAAGAAGTGAGGTTATGGAAAATTAATTAAAATGTATCATGAAAGTTAATGAAGTAAATTTAACAAATTATCGATAGTCTTTGCAAACATCATCAACATTTTGCTTTGAAGAGAGTAGTAGATAAAAAGTTTTTTTTTAGTATTTTACAACGCTAATTATAAGTTTTCATAAATTTGAAACTGGTTTTCGCTGTGATTCCTAAAAACATAAAAAATATCAGACTTATATTAGTCGTATTATTGGTACTTATTTCAGCACTATTTACAATTATCTTAAATTTATTTCCACTAATTCGGAATTCCTCCGAAATAAATAATGCGAAAAGAATATACTTTGCTGAAAATATAACTCCAGCACACGCACAACTAATTGAAGAATTCAATGAGATTAATAAGGGAAAAATAGAAGTAATTGCAATAGACCTTCCATATAAAATATTTACAACAAACAAGAGAAAAGAAATAATAACTAAAAATTTGCGTAACAGTAGCAGCCGAATAGATATTTACGCAATAGATGTTGTTTGGGGAGAAAGATTTATTAAATGGGCAGAACCACTAAATAGTTATTTTTCAACTGAAGAGATTGATTCAATTTTTGATGAAGCCAAAAATTACTGTTATTTCGATTCTACACTTTATTCTATTCCATTTTTTGTTGATATAGGCGTTTTATATTATAGGGATGATTTACTTAAGGAAATGGATAATTATGAAAACTTGATAAAAATAATATCAAATGGAATATCTTGGGAAGAATTAGTAAATATTAAAACACCTAAATCTAAATACAAATATCTATTTCAAGCTGATAATTATGAAGGATTAATGTGTAACTTTTTAGAAATAGCAGGTAGAAATTCATTTAATAATTCCAACTTTGAGGATTTTAAGTTTAGGAAGGATACACTTTCTGAAAGATTAAATTTCATAAGGGACTTAATATATAAGCAAAAATTTATTCCCGAAGAAGTTGTTGGTTTTGATGAAAATAAAACTTTTAGTTTTGCACTTGAAAATGATGTTCCCTTTTTTAGAGGATGGCCCACAGGAAAAAGAAATATTATCCTTAACAAAAAATTAATTCCTAAACTGAAATATCTTAAATTTGCGCCTTTACCAAAATTTGCCGGCGAGTCACCAGTTTCGACAATTGGCGGTTGGAATTTAATTGTTTCCAAAAATTCAAAATATAAAGATGAGTCTATAGCGTTTATTAAATTTTTATTGTCTAAATCTTCGCAGAAATATATTTGGGAAAATAATGGCTATTTGCCCGTGTTGAAGTCTTTTTTTTCAGACTCATTGTATTTAAGTAAATATCCAGAATTAAAGCTGTTTAAAAGTTTAATTGAAAGTGGTGTTTATAGAATTAAACATCCACAATACACTCGAATTTCTGATATTTTAACTAAAAATTTAAATCTTTATTTTAATAGAGAATTATCCACAGATGATTTTATAAATAATTCTCTTGAAGAAATTAATTCCATAAATAAGAGATATTTAAAATGAACCTTCTTAGTAAACTGCGCGAGTATCATTTTGAAGTATATCATTTTATTATTCTAATAATTATCCTTATTCTATCGCATGTGCTGCTTTCATATTTAAATATGTCTTCAACAGATGAGCTGTTAAATAAGAGTATGGAAATTTATAAACTGGAAACTGCAGAGAGACAATCAGATTTTATAACTTCTTCAATAGAATTGTTTCTTCAAAAATATGTAGAATATCCATACACACAAAATGATATAATGCAAACTACTGAATCAATAGACTATTTAATTTATCAACAATTATTGCAAAAAAATGTTGAGGATTTTTGTTTGGTATTCTATTCTGACTCCGATGTTTTAATTTTAGATAGCGGAGGAGATATATTAAACTATGTGGTTATGGGAAAATTTCCACCAAAACGTGCGAAAAGTAAAAGAGCCAAGGTCCTCGAATATTTTTCTAAAGCAAAATATTCAGTTTTTATTAACGAGGACATTAAGACTTTTGTGGAAGATGGAAAAACTTTTCATGTCTTTGTTCCATTTTTAATAAAGGGGGAAGTTATTGGAGCTGTGTATCAAAAGATAACACCAGATGTTGAAAAAATGACATCAATAATAAGCACTTCAATTAGCTATACTGGCGCATGGATCTCCGCAATTATTCTGTTTAGTTTACTAGTTATCTTCATTTTAACTAATTATGTTATTGACGAAAGAGATATTGCCAAATCAGAATTGTTTAATCAGAAAGAAAAACAGCTTACTCAATTAATTGAAGCCCAGAAAGAGGCAAGTTTTGCAAGAAGGATTTACCACGCTCATCATAAAGCAGAAAAAATAATTGGTTTTATTAAAAGCGATTTAATAAAAATTAATGAAAACAACTTACTTGAATTTTCAAAAAAAGTGAAAAGATATGCTAATTTTATTGGACGGGTTATTTATGATATGAAAACCTATAACCCACCAGTAGGTGTAATAAGAAATCAACAGTTTAAAACCGACATTAATGAAGTAATTAAATTTTTAGTGCAAAATGTAATTAAAAGAACTTATATAAATGATGATTTAAGTGTTATTAAATGCGATTTGTTAAATGAATTGCCTATTCAACATATAAACGAATATGTTGTTTGGGAAATTTTGGAACCACTAATTCAAAATTGTATTATCCACAATAAAGATAAAGAGGTTACAGTTAATATCTCAACCTTCTCACAAGATGACGGTTATTACATTGAAATTAAAGATAATGGAAAGGGATTTGAACCTTTCTTATTAGAGTATGATGAACAAAATATTAAAAAAATATTTAAAGAAAAGATATCAACAAAAGTCGAAAATATAAATACAGGATATGGCTGCTATATTGCATTTGAAAATTGCAAAAGATGTGGTTGGAAATTGGATGCGGTTAATTATGCCGATGGTGCTAAATTTTTAATAAAAATTTAATTGGATTATTATGAAAGAAGATTTAATAAGGGTTCTTTTAGTTGAAGATGAAGAATATGATGTATCAAGAACAATTAAAACTATTGAGCCATATGCCGAAAGAATAAAAATCTTAGATATTGTATCAACAGGAAGGCAAGCATTAAATTTAATTTCTGCTAAGCAATATGATGTAGTTATTCTTGACTACCAAATCTCTGGAGGTCTCTATGGAGAGGAGTTAATAAAAAAAATAAAAACACTTGAAAAAAGTCTTCAAATTATTGTAATTACAAAAATGACATTAAATCATACAGATTTAATATTAGCAAATCAGATATTAAAAAGCGGAGCATTTTGGTTTGGCACAAAAAATCCTTCTGATATCGAAGAATCTATTTATCAACAAACAGATTTTATTTTAGCAATTTTAAATGCTTTTGAAAAAAAGAAATTAGAAGAAGAGAAAGATAAATTATTAAATGAAAAGAAAGATTCTCAAGATAAACTAGATAGTAACATACAATTAATGATTGATGAAAAACCCTTAATTGGAAACTCAACGGGATTAAATAGAGTGAGAGAACAAATTAAAACTTATGCAGCTACAAATACAAGCGTTTTAATTACTGGTGAATCAGGCACCGGTAAAGAATTAGTGGCTAGAAATCTTCACTATAAAAGTGATAGAAAATATGAAAAAATTATTACTCTAAACTGTTCAGCAATTCCTGAAAATTTAATTGAAAGTGAATTGTTTGGCTATGAAAAAGGAGCATTTACAGATGCCAAATCTGGGAAATTGGGTTTATTTGAACAAGCTCACAAAGGAACAATTTTTTTAGATGAGATAAGTGAACTACCTCTAAGTTCTCAATCGAAACTATTAAGAGTGCTAGAAGCCGGTGAAATTGATAAAATTGGACGAAATAAAAAATATAATGTTGATGTTAGAGTAATTTCAGCTACAAATAAAAATTTGAAAGAATTGGTTATAAAAAGAGAATTTCGTGAAGACTTATATTACAGGCTTAACATCCTAAATATTAATATTCCCCCTTTAAGAGAAAGACAGGACGATATTGTAGAATTAATAAACTTCTACACAAAGTTTTATTGCAGTGATCTTAATGTTAAAATTCCCACATATTTAAAAGAAAGTCTGAATTTTTTAAAAGATTATAAATGGAAGGGCAATATTAGAGAATTGAAAAACATTGTTCAAAGACTAATAATATTAAAGAAAGATTCAATTGATTTAACTACTGTAAAAATGACTCTTGATAGCAATGACGATAGGAATATCAACGTTCAACCGTTCTTTAATATTAATGATGAGAGTTTTTCAATTTTAAAAGATGCTGAAAGAGAATTTAGAATTAATTATTGCGAATATGCTCGCAAAATAAGTAAAAATGATACAGAGGCTGCACTAAAATTAGGACTACCTCCTTCAAACTTTCATAGACTTTGCAAGGAAATTGGTATTAAATGATTTTATCAATATGATAAATCACATTGATAAAGTTTTATCTTCTTTCTATTTAAATATAATATATTAGCTCCCTTTTTGTTGTAATTAACAATTATTTAACATTGGCATTTTACTTGTATAACTATTAAAAGACGTTACACAAAAAAATACTGTTTTTTAATCAAACAAGGAGAAAAGTCTATGCAAGCTAACTACAAAAAAAGTCGAAAAATTCTACTTAGTTTTTCACTTTTACTCTTTTTAATGTCGTCACAAATATTTGCTCAAGGTTCCATTAAAGGTAATGTAACTGATACAAATGGGGATCCTTTACTCGGAGTAAATGTAATTTTAATGGATACTCAAATTGGGGCAGCAACTGATTTTGAGGGAAACTATTTAATACCTAGCGTTCCAGTTGGTGATTATACTATTAAATTTAGCTCAATTGGTTACAAGAAATATTCAAGCAAAGTTAGCATTAAGGGTGCAGAAGCTGTTGTGCTTAATGCCAGTTTGGCTGAAGATATTCTAGGTTTTGATCAAGTAGTTGTAACTGGTGTTGCAAATCCGGTTTCAAAGTTAGAATCAAGTATTTCTATTTCAACTTTAGATATGAAGGATATTGCCCAATCTGCTCCAAGAACTACAGCTGAAATGTTTAGAACAATCCCTGGTATACGTTCAGAATCTTCAGGGGGTGAAGGTAATGCAAATATAACAGTTAGAGGTGTTCCAATCTCAGCTGGTGGTTCAAAATATTTACAATTACAAGAGGATGGTTTACCTGTTCTTCAATTTGGTGATATTGCTTTTGCAACACAAGATATTTTCTTAAGAGGTGATAACACTGTAGCAAGACTTGAAGCAATTCGTGGTGGTTCTGCTTCAACAATGGCATCAAATTCACCAGCCGGTATAATTAACTTTATAAGTAAAACTGGTGCTGTTGAAGGTGGAAGTGTTAGTACAACCCAAGGACTTGATTACCAAAGTTCAAGAGTAGATTTTGAATATGGTGCTCCAATAAATGATAATCTTACTTTCCATGTTGGAGGATTTTTGCGACAAGGTAATGGTCCAAGAACAGCAGGTTACACTGCAAATTCTGGTGGACAAATTAAATTTAACATTACAAAAATGTTTGATGGCGGATATGGTAGAATTTATTTCAAATACTTGAACGATCGTGCGGCAGCTTATATGCCTATGCCAATTAAAGTTGAAGGAACAAATGATTCTCCTGAATTAAGTTCAATAGATGGTTTTGATGCTACTTCAGGCACAACCCACAGCCCATATTTATTGCAAAACTTAACCTTAGGACCAAATGGTGAGCTAAGAAGAGCAGATGTATCTGATGGTATGCATCCTGTATCAACTACACTTGGTCTTGAATTTGTACGTGATCTCGGTGATGGATGGAATCTTGAAAACAGAGGAAGATTAGCTTTTAACTCTGGTAGATTTGTTTCTCCTTTCCCAGCAGAAGTTGGAGCTGCAAGTGCATTAGCTACTTCAATTGGCGGTGCTGGAGCAACTTTACAATATGCTAATGGTTCAGCATTTGGAAGTGGAAATGAAGGTAACGGACTTGCAATGAGAATTCACATGTTTGATGTAGAATTAAACAATTTTGACAATATTGTTAATGATTTCAAATTAACAAAAAGCTTAAACAACATTCATTTGACTGTTGGATATTTTGTATCAAAACAGACAATAAACATGTCATGGTTGTGGAATTCATACTTAATGGATGTAAATGGAGTTGATGCACAGCTAATTGATGTATACGCAGCTGATGGAACAAAGTTAAGTCAAAATGGACTTTATGCTTATGGAACTCCAGCATGGGGAAATTGTTGTACAAGAAATTATGATACTGACCATATGACAACAGCTCCATATGCAAACGTAGAAGTTGAAGTAAATGAAAAATTAAGAGTAGATGCTAGTGTTAGAATGGATTATGGTCATGTAACAGGAAATTTTGCTGGTCCTGTTCAAACACAATATGATATGAATAATGATGGAACAATTTCACCTAATGAAGAAAGTGTTTCTGCAATAGATAATGCAAATACAACTCCAGTTGATTATAAATATGATTATGTGTCATTTTCTTTTGGCGGTAATTTTAAATTAAATAATAACCAAGCTGTGTTTGCTCGCTTTAGTCAAGGTGGAGTTGCAAAGGCTGATCGTTTACTTTTTAGCAGAGATCAATATACAAATAATGATAATGGTCAATTATTCGCTAAAGATATGATCCAACAAGGTGAAATTGGATACAAACAAAACTTTACCAATGGAGCATTATTTGTTACTGGATTTTATGCAAAGACTAAAGAAGAAGGTGGATTTGAAGCAACAACTCAGAAAATAATTGAAAATGATTATACAGCTATGGGTGCAGAAGTTGAAGCTGCGTTTAATTTAGGGGCTGCAAGTATTCGTGGAGGTTTTACCTATACCTCTGCTAAAATTGTCAAAGATGATAAAAATGATCCATTAGATGGAAATATTCCAAGAAGACAACCTAATTTAATGTTTAGCTTAATCCCAAGTTACAAAATTGGACAACATATAGTTGGATTAAGTCTTATTGGACAGACTTCTTCGTTTGCACAAGATAGCAATGAACTTGTTCTTCCAGCTTTTGTTGCAGTAAATGCATTCATTAATTTCCAAATTACTAATGATTTCTATGCTGCAATAAATGGTAATAATTTGTTGGATGTAATTGGAATAACTGAAAGTGAAGAGGGCAGTATTGTTAATAATGCTGTAAATTATATTAGAGCAAGACCAATTCCTGGAAGATCTGTTTCTTTAACATTAGGTTATAATTTTTAACAAACACAACTTATGTCCCACACATAATTAAAATGTGTGGGACATTCAATTTTTTATACTCAACATTTATTAGGGAAACAATATGCCAGAATTCCAACTTCAAAATATAGACTTAATTATAATTGCTATGTATACAATCTTTGTAGTGGGTATTGGTTTATACGTTGGTAAAAAACATCAAAATGCTGAAGACTATTTTCTTGCTGGAAGATCAATGACATGGTTTTTTATTGGTGCTTCCCTTTTTGCCTCAAATATATCAAGTACTACTTTAATTGGGCTTGCAGGCGATGCATATAGCACAGGTATTTCTGTGTTTAATTATGAATGGTTTGCTGTTATTATTCTCATCTTTTTTGCTATTTTCTTCCTACCATTTATTCTTAAATCTCAAGTTTATACAATGCCAGAGTTTTTAGAAAGACGATATGACGGTAGAGCCAGAACATATTTTTCTATTCTAACATTATTTTTAAATATTGTGGTTGATACAGCAGGTAGTTTGTATGCTGGTGGATTACTCTTAAAATTAATATTCCCAGATATTCCCATGTGGCAAACAATTACAATATTAGCAATTATAGCTGGTATATATACTATTGCCGGTGGTTTAGCTGCAGTTATTTACACAGATGTAATTCAAACAGTATTTTTATTAATAGGAGCAATAGTTATTGCTATTACAGCTTTTGATAAAATAGGTGGTAGCTGGGAAATTATTACAGCTAATATATCAAGTGATAAACTTAGTCTCATTCGCCCACTTGGTGATGCAGGAGTTCCATGGCTTGGTCTTTTCACTGGATTGCCAATACTTGGATTTTATTTCTGGTGTACAAATCAATTTATGGTACAGCGTGTTTTAAGTGCCAAAAATGTTCATCATGGTAGATGGGGAAGTTTATTTGCGGGCTTTCTAAAACTTCCAGTCATTTTTTTAATGGTGCTTCCAGGTACAATGGCTATACTATTATATCCAAATCTCTCTAATCCCGATTTAGTTTATCCAACTCTTATGTTCGATTTACTTCCTGCTGGTTTATTGGGAGTTGTACTTGCTGGTTTTATTGCTGCGCTTATGTCACAAATTGACTCTACTCTAAATTCAGCATCAACATTGGTAACAATGGATTTTATTTACAAATGGAAACCCAATTTAGATAGTCGGCAATTGATGAAAGTAGGTCGTTGGGTAACATTTGGGTTCATGATATTAGCAGCATTGTGGGCACCACAAATTGAAAATTTTGGGTCATTATTTAAATATTTGCAAAAAGTACTTTCTTATACTGTTCCACCAGTGGTGGCTATGTTTTTAATTGGAATATTTTCTAAAAAAGCAAATTCAAAGGGTGCTTTCGCGTCTTTGATTTCAGGAGTTTTATTAGGAACAATATTCT
>JAHISP010000085.1 GCA_018818165.1 Bacteroidota bacterium
CTTGCCCCGACTTACTCGGTCTTAGCGTTTATACCCAAATGGTTACTGAGCGCAGCCGAAGTAAGGTTAAACGAAGAATTGTATAAACGCTTAGAGCGAGTTAGTCGATTATGTATTAGTGCTTTTCTAATGCATAATTTGGATTCAACAAGCAAATCAACCCGCCCGCGATTTTCAAGCTAGGTTGGTGTTTTTTGCTCTCCACTATAACGCTTTCTTTCTCCCATGGAATACTCCTTTGTTTGCTCTTACGTAAATTTATGAAATCCCTTTTCCATCTGAAGTTTTTCAGATACTCTAGAATGTCTCTACATATTTTTAATTAGTTATATACATTATTTTGATTTTTAAAATATACATTCGCTTCGAATTTTAGAAATATAATCATACATATTTTTATTGTTTTTATCCCTACTTACAAAAAATGCAGTAATAAATTCAATTTTTTCTTGAATAATGCATTTCAGATATATCCAAAGATTTTTAAATGACTCAATTTTACTTCTTAAAATAATAGACCCATTTTTTTACCTCACCCATATGGGTGAGGTTAGTAAAACAGTAATAAACTATTTTTACTATAACATAATAATTGTAACAATACATTTAATAATATGGAGAAATAATTATGTCGAATGAATATGATGTAATAGTAGTTGGTGGTGGACACAATGGTCTAACTGCAGGATGTTATCTACAAAAAGCAGAAAAAAAAGTACTAGTACTTGAACGCTTAGAAAAAGCAGGTGGTGGTGTTTGGACAGAGGAAGCAACATTACCAGGTTTTAAACATAATTTGGCTTCTCTTTTTCATGGAATACTTCACTTAGGGCCAGTTTATAAAGATTTGGAACTGGAAAAGTATGGCGCTAAATATTTATGGCCAGATGCACAAGTAGCAGCTGCATTTACTGATGGAAGATGTCTTGTTTTCTATCGAGATCTTGAAAAAACATGTAAGGAAATTGCACGCTTCTCAGAAAAAGATGCTGAAACATATAGGAACTTAGCAACAAATTTTCAGGTTATTGTTGATAATTTAATTGGTCCATGGTTCTTTAATCCACCACAACCAACTTCCCTTTCTGCTATGGCTATGGAAACAAGTGTTGAAGGATTAAATATGCTTCGAATGCAACTTTCAAGTCCCAAAAATATTATTAACGAACTTTTTGAATCGAACGAATTAAAATCATTTTTACTTGCATTTATTAAAGAGTTTGGTGGTTCACCCGATACTTACGGATTTGGTGTTTTCGTACCAATGATGCTTGGCGAAACACACGAACCTCATGGTTGGGCAATATGTGAAGGTGGTTCTGGAAATTTAGCAAAAGCCTTTGTAAACTGTCTTGAAGATCATGGTGGTACTGTAAAAACAAATGCCCATGTAAAACGTATTATTATAACAGATGGAGATGCGACTGGTGTTGAACTTGAAGATGGTACAATAATATATGCTAATGAAATGGTATTAACAAATCTTGAACCTCACCAAACATTCTTAAACTTAATTGGCGAAGAAAAGTTAGAACCCTCATTTGCAAACTCTGTAAAACGTTTCCGTCACGAAGAAACTATTCTCTTCACGACTCATTTAGCTTTAGATGAGCCACTTAAATGGAAATGTGCTGAATTTAACCCTGATATAAATCGTTGCCTTGGTGTATTGCTTGTCGATAGTCCTCAAGAATTATATGATGACTTTGCCGATATTAACAAACAAAATCTTCCTGAATATCCACGTATGTTTACAGCATATCCATCAGCAATTGATCCAAGCCAAGCCCCAGAAGGAAAAGGAACAGCAATTGGTTGGCAATATGTACCATACACTCTAAGAGATAAAGGTGAGGAAGCTTGGGATGATGTAAGAGAAGAATTTTCTAAAAAATGTATAGAAGTTTGGGGAAAATATGTTGATAATATGGATACGGCTCTTTTGAAATCCTTTATTATGTCACCAAAAGATACTGAAAACAAATGGACATCTATGGTGCACGGTGGCTTTAATCATGGAGAAATGAGTCAGGATCAGCTAACAATAATGCGTCCATTCGTTGAATGCAAACCTTATAAAACACCTTTTAATAATCTATATATGTGTGGGGCTAGTACTCATCCAAGTGGTAGTGTTGGTGGTGCTTGTGGTTATAATGCAGTTCAGGTTATTGCCGAAGAAAAAAAGATAAAAAAATGGTGGGAATAGCGAAGTGACTTATTATATGGAGATAAAATGAAATTGACAATAATTTCAGATAAAGGAAGTCCAATGATGGTGGTAACAAAAGTAGCACGTAAAGGATCTTCCCTAGAAGTAACTGGACAAATGATGGGGGCATGGCCAGCAAAAATGTACATAACACCAAAGGAGTTTTGGACATGTATTCGTCTTGCTCTAAGTCCTGGTGTGCTATTATACCTTATAGCATATCCATTTATTTTAGTTTCAAGCTTATTTAAAAAGAAAGAAAAATAATTTACAACCAAAGGGGTAATTAGAGGATAGACTAATTACCCCTATATTATTAGATAGCAAATTTTCTTTTTTTGGGGTTCTGCTAAAAATAATATATTTTAGTAGTGTACAATAATATGAGCTAGCTATCTATAATTTGTGTTATTAAAGTTCTTTTTCAAGAAGTGAATTAATGATAGAAGAAAATAAAAACACATACGAAGCCCTTACAAACTTGAATGAAGTTATTAGTTCAATTTCATGTAAATCCGATTTTTATGAAATTGAATCGGAATTCTTTAACTCAATTTCTTCAATTATTCCTGCACATGCTACAGCCCTTTATCTTTTTAAGTCTTTTAAACAACGTCCATACTACATAAGTGGTAAGGGAGTTGACGAAGATTTTTTATCCTTCTATGAAAAAAGGGGAAGAGAAATAGATCCATTAAAAAACTGGATTATGACAAAACGTACCCCAAACCAATCACAATTATTGTTAGGGTTAAAAGGATGGCAACATCATCCTGTTTACAACATAGTTAAAACAGCATCTATAGATTTTGCCATGCAAGCACCAATTATTACAGGGAATGAAATAATTGGAAGTATCAATTTTGGTAGAGAGTTTTCTGAAGGAGCATTTAAACAAAATGATTTACTTACTATATCAATAGTAAGTCATTTTTTAGGTCTTGCAATTCTTGGTTCATTTGGAAACAGTAGTGTTGCTGAATACAACCGTAGGTTTTGTTTTACCATCGACAATATGAAGCAGGGTATGATAATTACTGACAATGACTTTAGGGTCAATTATGTAAATCGTGTCGCAAAAGGGACAATAATTCGCCATTTTGGATCGGATGACCCAGAGGTGGAGTTTTCTAACCAGCTCAAAGAAGTTTCAATTGCCAAAGAAAATTGTAATATTACAATTGCAAATAATCTTAAACTTCGCTCCTGTAGTCTTCCAGGTTCAAGAAAAAAACAAACAATAGTTTTTATTGATGATAATCCATCACCAACAATTAGTAATTCAGTAAGCGAAATATTTACAGCACGAGAAATTGATGTTTTGCTACTTGTTGAGAGAGGAATGCAAAATAAAGAAATCGCTAGAGAATTAAATATCTCTGTAAATACTGTAAAAAGACATCTCGAAAATATGTTTGGAAGATTTAATGTAAATTCTCGTACAAAGCTTATATCAAAGTTTTATTACTTAAATAATAAATAGATTGTTTCCAAACACTAAAGTCCCATGTAAATACTTTTTTTGTTGTGATTGGACTCTCTTTTGGGAAAAAAGGGAACTCATATCTTTGTAAGATATTAATAGAGTCCGGTGACTATACAAAACCCCATCCACGTAGTATTTAACCAAATTTCTTTGCCTTAAAATTGAAAACAGCATTTATAAATGCTAAGTTAATAGAGATTATTAAATAATAAACGTTGTATTCCAATTACCTAAAAAGGCATCTTAGGAGCATGTAAAACATGAAATATAATTGCAGAAAATACTGAAATTCGGTAGTTTTAGTTGCGGATGAGAAAAAGAACATGCACAGGAGCTTCGAACAAATAGCGAAAGCATGTAAACCCCAAAATAGAAGTAATTATCAAACGATAATTGAAAAAAACATCAAAAAAGTGGAATAATGTAATGTTTTTGCATAAGTATTATTGCAAAAATAATTTATGAGTTTACCCCAAAAATAATATTTCCATTACTGTTTTTGGAGCGAACTCTTTTATAATTATATTTTTTTTAATAAACATTAAAAATGTTACTTGACAAAGAAAGAAAACAATCGTATGTTAAACGCATACATTTGTAAACATTTGTGAGAGAAACATGGAACACAAAATTTCTACAAAATCAATTACAATGAGCGTTCGTTTATCAGAAGCGGAAGCTGATTTTCTTTCCGAACTTAAAATACCAGATGCTAAAACCCCAAGCGACAAACTACGCTCCATTATTCAGCAATATAGATTAATTCATGAAAGTGAAAAAGATTACAGTCAAAGTTTAAGTCTTTTAAAAAACTTGGGCGAGGCTTCTTTAATTAAATTACTTGAAAGTGAAAGAAAAAACAATTTAAGTTCTGACTTAATTTCTAAATATTCAAGTTGGGCTGCAGAATCGTATGCTTATTTTATTACAGCTATTGGGTCTCAAGAAACGGAATTCAAAAAAGAGACTCTTACTGAAATTGAGGAAGGTCTTGCCCAAAGAGTATTTAAATTAATAGAATGGACACTCAGAATGGGAGTAACAGAAAAAGCACCATGCTACAATCCCAATTTAATTTCACAAAATATAAACACAGTACTTGAATTAACTGAAATAATAAAGAACAAACAACAATCCATAGAGGAGAAAGAAAAATGAAAGAAACAATAACCTCAAGAGTTTCCAGAATAATTAGTGGAAGTGCTAGGAAATTAGTAGACATTTTAGAAAGTGCTGCTCCAGAAATAATTATGGAAGAAGCAATTCACGAAATTGATTCAGCAATTTATGATGTAAAGAGTGAATTAGGAAAAATTTCTGTTACCAAACATCATGCAAAAACAAGATTAATGGAAGCAAATAAAAAACATGATGATTTAATAACAAAAGTTGAATTTGCTATTGAAAAAGAGAGAGAGGACTTAGCAGAAGCTGCAATTGCACAGCAGCTTGATATTGAGGCTCAAATTCCTGTTCTTGAACAATCAATAATAGTAGCAAATGAAAAGATAAAAGAATTGGACAGTTACATAAGTGCTCTGCAAGGTAAAAAACGAGAAATGCGAGACGAATTAAGAGGATTCAGGATGGCACAGGCAGAAGTGAAATCGCAAGTTGGAACTGAATCTGGTATTGGGTCAACTAATTTAGACGATAAGGTTGCTCGCGCAGAAGCCGCTTTTGATAGAATGATGGAAAAAACAACTGGTTTAGTTAGCCAAGATTCTGCAGATGTAAAAACTGCTGCCCAGCTTGAAGAATTAGAAAAAATAAGCCGCGAAAATAGAATTAAAGAACGTTTGGCTTCAATAAAAGCAAATATGGCTGAAAAATGATGGAATTTGTATTATCACCAGAGAACATTCCATTTACCGTTTCTATTGGATTAATGATTGCTATTGGTCTTATAGAAGGCGTTGGAATGTTGATAGGAATGGGTCTTTCAAATTTAATTGATAGCTTACTTCCAGATTTAGATGCAGATTTGGATTTAGATGCGCTGGATGAATTTGAAGCTCCATCGCTGTTTAGTATACTACTATCTTGGCTGCGAGTTGGAAAAACACCAATTATTGCACTTCTCGTTGCTGGATTAACAGCTTTTGGACTAACTGGATTTGTAATTCAATCAGTAACAAAAAATATTTTGGGATTTTACTTACCATGGTACTTGGCTATTTTGCCAGCATTTTTTATAACACTGCCAATAATTCGTGTATCTTCCAAAATATTGGAAAAAATTATTCCAAGCGATGAATCCGATGCAGTATCTTCATCAACCTTTATTGGACTAATTGCCACAATCACAATAGGCACAGCAAAAAGGGGGTCTCCTGCAGAAGCAAAGCTACATGACAAATTAGGACACTCACACTATATTATGGTTGAACCTGATATTGACGGTGAAGAGTTTAAGCAGGGAGAACAAGTATTATTAGTAAAAGATAACAACAGAAGTTTTACAGCTATTAAAAACACAAATATTAATTTAACTGATTAACGGAGGAGTAATGGTCATTTCTGAAATTATCACAATTATTATTGTGGTTATATTTTCTATGCTTACCATTGGTTTAATTTTTGCAAGATTATATAAACGGGCTTCAAAAGAAATATCCTTTGTACGAACAGGAATGGGCGGACAAAAAGTAATTATGAACGGTGGTGCTTTGGTTTTGCCTGTTTTACATGAACTTATTCATGTAAATATGAATACTTTGCGTTTGGAAGTAAGGAGAGCAAACGAACAAGCACTTATTACCCGAGATAGAATGAGGGTTGATGTAACTGCAGAATTTTATGTTAGAGTAAAACCAATTGTTGAAGCAATTGCAGATGCTGCACAAACACTTGGAAGAAGAACTCTTGATCCGCAGCAACTAAAAGAACTAATAGAAGGCAAATTTGTTGACTCTTTACGTGCCGTTGCTGCAGAAATGGCAATGGAGGAATTGCACGAACAACGAGTAAATTTTGTACAAAAAGTGCAAGCTGCTGTTTCTGAGGATTTATTAAAAAACGGACTTGAACTTGAATCTGTTTCTTTAACTTCATTAGATCAAACAAATCGTGATTTCTTTAATCCACAAAATGCGTTTGATGCCGAAGGTTTAACTAGGTTAACTGAAGAAATTGAATCTAGAAGAAAACAAAGAAATGATATAGAACAAGACACTTCTGTTAAAGTCGGACAAAAAAATCTTGAAGCGGAAAAAGAAAGACTATCCTTAGCAAGAGAAGAAGAATATGCAAAACTTGGTCAGCAAAGAGAAATAGAAGTTAGAAAAGCTGAAGAGGAAGCAGAAACTTCAATTAGACAAGCTGAAAGAAAACGATATGCTGAAGAAGCAATAATTGAATCTAAACGGCAAGTTGATTTATCTAGAATTATAGCTGAAAGAGAAGTTGAAGAACAAAGCATTGAAAAAGAAAGGCTTATTAAAGAAAAGGATATTTCAAGAGCACGTTCAATTGAATCGGCAGATATTGAAAAGCAAAAAACTGTGGAACTTTCAAATCAAGACAGACAAATTGCTATTGCGGAAAAATCAAAAGAACAATCACTTGCAAAAATGGAAGCAGAGCAAGCACGTTCTAAAGCAGTAAAAGCAGAAGAAGAAGTTGTAACCGTTAGAGCAACTGAAATTGCAAGCAGAAACAAAGAGATTGAATTAATTAAAGCTCAGGAAGAAGCTGAAAAGAAAGCAATTGATATTACTGTAAAAGCAGAATCGGAAAAACGAGCATCTGTTGATAAAGCAGAAGCAGTTAAAATTGAAGCAAATGCCCTTGCAGAAAAAGAAAGAATACGTGCTAAAGCTGAATCAGATGCAGAAATTATGCTGGCTCAATCTGCAAAACAACGTTACGAGGTTGACGCCATAGGTACGCGCGCATTGCACGAAGCAGAAAATATTCTTAGCAATGAAATTATCACCATGAAAGTTAAATTATCAATTATTGAAAATCTTGCACAGATTATTACAGCAAGTGCTAAACCGATGGAAGCAATTGATGACATTAAAATTATTCAAGTAGCTGGACTTAATGCTGTTAATTCAGGTGGCATTTCATCTGGAGGCAGTTCGAGTGCAAGCAGCAATTTAGCAGAAGAAGTAGTTAACAGCGCTTTAAGATATAGAACTCAAGCACCATTAATAGATGCAATACTAAAAGAAGTTGGACTTGAAGGAAGCGATATTACAGGGTTTACTAAAATACTTAAAGAAAATCTCAGTTCTGAAAAAAAGCAGAACGACAGCATAGAAGATAAAAGTTAAAATAGTTAAGCAAAGGCGGCCGTTTTAGTCGTCTTTGCTAATTTTTGTTACTTGCAATTTGTTGATACAACTTTTACTTCCAATGTTAAAATAAAATTCTACCTCAAAAAAAAATCTTTTGTTAATATTTTTTGCCTATTTAAATCCCTCTATTATTTATAATTCAATGTTAAATAGGACTCTACACTAATTTTTCCCTTTACAAGGCTTATTATGGTATAATAATTATCCTCTTCTTTTAGCTACATTATTCTCATTTTTATAATGTTACGGTAATTGCTAATAAAAATGAGACAAAAAAATTAAACTACATTTTTCACCAAATTATTAAGAGCAATAATTGATTTATTTCTTTCTTGAAAATTCTTGACATTAAAATTTAAAAATAACATTTTACTAAACCGCTTTAGTAAAATAATGTAACTAGTGAGTAATGTAATAATTAAAGTAAGGTTTAATGGTTTTTATATGCTAAATCGGTAAATAATTGCTCTTGTATGCTTTTGGAATTCAGTTTGTCTTTTTATAAAATCAAGTAGCTATCAACAATTTTGGAGAAATTAGAATTTGGAAACAAATATTAACCAGCGACTTTATTCGCTAGATGCATTGCGTGGATTTGATATGTTGTGGATTATGGGAACTGAAGAAGTGGTTCACCATATTGCAAAAATTACAGGTACACCTTTTTGGGAAGGATTTTCAAAACTACTTGATCATGCAGCATGGAATGGGTTTACTTTTTATGACTTAATTTTTCCTCTATTCCTATTTTTAGCAGGAGTCGCAACACCCTATTCGCTTGGTAAGCAAATTGAAAAAGGAAAAAATAAAAATGAACTATTATTAAAAATAATTAAAAGGGGAGTAATTCTTGTCATTTTGGGTATTGTTTACAATAATGGACTCGAAATTCACCCAATAGCAAAAATTCGTTTTGGCAGTGTTTTAGGTCGTATTGGATTAGCTTATATGTTTGCCAATATTATTTATTTATATACCAAACAGCGTGGTCAAATTATTTGGTTTTGTAGTCTCCTAATTGGTTATTGGCTATTGTTAGTCTTTAACTCCGCACCTGGTCATCCAATGGGAGAGCTGACTAAGGAAGGCAACTTTGCTTCATATCTTGATACCTTAATTATGCCTGGACGATTACACCGAGTTATTCATGATCCCGAAGGACTTACATCTACAATTCCAGCTATATCAACGGCACTGCTTGGTATATTTGTTGGGAATATATTAAAAAACACTAATATCAAAACACAAAATCATACAGTACTAAAGTTAACTGGGCTTGGGATTATTCTTATTATAGTTGCTCAAGTTTGGAACATTATTTTCCCAATCAATAAAAATTTATGGAGTAGTTCTTTTACACTACAATGTGGAGGAATAAGCACTTTGTTGATGGCACTATTCTATTATATAATAGATGTTAAAGGGTATCAGAAGTGGGCATTTTTCTTTAAAGTTATTGGTATGAATTCAATATTGATTTATATGTCCGGCAAGTTTATTGATTGGTCATATACTACATCTTCAATTTTCAAGTGGTTAGGTCAAATTGTAGGTGAGCCGTATAATGTTGTTGTTTTGCTTATTTGCTCTGTTGCTGTTCAATGGCTCTTTTTGCTTTTCCTATATAGAAGGAAACTATTTTTACGTGTTTAGAAACTATTATTCTGTTTCAACAATGCAGTAATTAAATCAATTTTATAAGTGAAAGTTATCTCTAAAACAATTAGTTAAACTTTATTAATAAATAAAATAAATATTATGATAAAATTAAAATTCATGAAATTCTTATTAATAATTAGTCTTCTATTTATTATTTCATTTGGTTGCAAAGAAGAAGTTAATATTCTACCAGCAAATGAGTTAGCAGAAAGGTTATTAAAGGATCGTTCTAAGGACTTTAAATTCATTTTAAATAATCATGAACAAAATGGTGATAAAGTTTCAGTTACTACCCAAAGTGGTAAAGTAATTATTGAAGGTTCATCAAATATTGCGTTAACATATGGCTTATATAGCTACTTAAAGCATATTAGTGCAGCTATGGTAAATTGGGAAGGTACTCGGATAGATTTATCGAAAAACATTAAGGATGGAACGCTTATAAACTTCAGCACTCCTTTTAAATATCGCTCATATCTTAATGTCTGTGCATTTGGTTACACAACACCATGGTGGAACTGGGATAGATGGGAGCAAGAAATAGATTGGATGGCATTGCATGGAATAAACATGCCTACAGCTATGGAAGGTCAAGAAGTAGTTCTAAATAAATTGTGGTCCGAATTTGGGCTAAACGAAGATGAATTGAATAATCATTTTACCGGACCTGCATTTTTGCCATGGCAAAGAATGGGAAACATAAACAATCATCAAGGACCCTTACCTGAGTCATGGTTAGCAAAGAAACATGATTTGCAAATTAAAATTTTAGAAAGAATGCATTCATTAGGAATGAAACCAGTTGTTCCGGCTTTCAATGGATACGTTCCAAAAGTATTTTTAGAAAAATTCCCAAATGCTAAAATACACAAAATGGAATCTTGGGGAGGTGGACTTGAGGAAACTTACTGGTTAGATCCTATGGATACGTTGTTTGCAAGAATTGGTAAGAGATTTATTGAAATTTATTCTGAAATATATGGAAAAGAAAACTACTACTTAATTGATGCTTTTAACGAAATGAAACCGCCAGTTTCGGCAGAAAACAAGCTTGAAGAATTAACTAAATATGGTTCATCTATTTATAAAACAATAAAAGAAACAAATCCCAATGGTAAATGGATTATGCAAGGTTGGTTATTTGGAGATGATAAGGAGTTTTGGACACCAGAAGCAGTAGCAGCATTTTTAAGAGAAATTCCTAACGATAAAATGATAATTCAGGATTTTGGAAATGATAGGCGGGAAGTCTGGAAGGATGCAAATGCTTTTTATGGTAAAGAATGGATTTATGGGTATGTGCATAATTATGGTGGAACAAATCCTGTCTTTGGGGATTTAGAGTTTTACAATACGCAATTAACGGATTTGCAAAACAATCCTAATAAAAAGAATTTAATTGGTTATGGAGTAATGCCTGAAGGATTAAATACTAATTCAGTAGTCTATGAATATATTTATGACTTAGCTTGGTCTACAAGTGGTCTTGAACTTGATAACTGGTTGATCTTATATACAAAAGCTAGATACGGCAAGAGTTCTGCTAATTCCGAGGCAGCATGGAATTTATTTAAAAAATCAGTTTATAACACTAAATATTGGACTCCAAGATGGTGGGAAGGAGCTGGAACATATTTGTTCAATAAACGCCCCACATTAAATATTACAGAATTTGCAGGACACCCAGGAGATTTATGTAAGCTAGAACAAGGTATTAAACTCCTAATTAAGGATTCTGATATCTTTAAGGAGAACGAGTTTTATAAATACGATCTGCTAGATTTTACTAAACATTATCTCTCAATTAAACTAGACTCAATTTTAGTTAAATGTGTGGATGCATACAGTAAAAATGATTTAGAAAAAGGGGATGAATTGTATACCAAGTCAGAAAGGCTTTCTTATGAAATAGATTCCTTGATAGCTGGGCAACCACTAAATAGTCTTAACTATTGGCTTTCTTCCGCTTGGAATTATGGAGAGTCAGAATCAGAATCTAAGTTGTATCTGCAAAATGCTAAAATGCAAATAACTGTTTGGGGAGGCAATCATTTAAAGGATTATGCATCCAAATCGTGGCATGGAATGTACCGAGAATTTTACTGGCCAAGATGGAACACCTTTCTCAAATCTTTCCGTGAAGCAAATGTAAAGAATGAGCAATTTGATGAATTAATTGTTCAAGAAAAAATAAGAAATTGGGAAATTGAATGGACTAAAGAGCCAGAAATGTATCCTCGTAACCACTTAATTAAACCAATTGAATATGCAATTTTTCTCATGGACAAATATTCAAATTGTAAATAATAAAAGTATAAAAGATAAAAAATAACTCTTGAGATAAGAATTTATTGGTCACAGTAGGAGTTAAAACTATGTACTTATGTGCATCTAGCTTTATCTTCTAAAAATGTCATAATAAATAATAAACGTCAAAAAGAAAAATTTTAAACAAATAGCAAAAACGAATCATCAAAAACCAAACTCAATATTTTTGGATGAATCATGCAAAAAAAAGATAAAAGTTTGGATACTAGAAATTGAAATTTGGATATTATTTGGTTTTTGTGGTTTGTTATTTGGTCTTTCAAAACAAATTTTACGGTTACTGAGCTGGCGAAATATTCATAATCAACACTATGGATTGGCAGTCCAGTGAATTATTTGATTATAATTAGAATATGATAGCGTCTCTCATTTTTATTCTATCTGAAGTTTCACTCTTCTATTTTCGGTTTCCCTCTTTCTAAAAAAATACTTGACAAATTAGGAAAAAGAATTTATTTTACTAAAGCGGTTTAGTAAAATAAATAAATGTTATAAAAGCATGGTTATATAAAGGGTTATATAACTCCGAGTATAACTAGAACGGTTTAGTAAAAATTTTATAAAAATAATTAAGCAATAGGTGTAAAAGTGAGAAATTCTACATTATTTAAGTTAAGTGTTTTTATACTTTTAATAATTCCATCATTTATTTTTGCTTCAGGTGGTATAAAAGGTGTTGTTACCGATTCTCTTAGTAATGAAGAGTTAGTTGGTGCAAACGTCATATTAGTTGGTACTTCTTTAGGAGCTTCATCAAATATTGAAGGAGAGTATTCTATATCTGCAATTCCTTCGGGTCAGTATATTGTCAAATGTTCATATCTTGGATATAATTCCAAAGAAATTTCAGTAGTAGTAGTAGATAATAGGACTATTAAATTAAATTTTACTTTATTATATAATTCAGTTGTAGGTGAAGAAGTTATAATCTCAGCTCAAGCACTTGGGCAAGCAGCCGCAATTAATCAGCAATTAACCTCAAATACAATTGTAAATGTAATCTCAGAGCAAAAAATTAAAGAATTGCCAGATGCAAATGCTGCTGAAGCATTAGGTAGATTACCAGGTATTTCAGTTATACGATCTGGTGGTGAGGCTAACAAAATAACGCTTCGTGGGTTAAGTCAAAACATGACTACAGTTACGGTTGATGGTGTTAAACTATCTCCAACAGATGCCGATTCAAGAGGTATAGATCTTAGTACTATTTCTCAAGGTTCTTTATCTGGCATAGTATTATCAAAAGCTATTACATCGGATATGGAAGCAGAAGCGATAGCCGGTAATATTAATTTTGTTACACGTATTGCTCCTGAGATAAGAGAAATTCAAGTAGATGCTTTGGGTTCATATAGTGGTATTGAGAATTCTGCTGAACAATATAATTTTTTAGGTAGATATGGAGAGAGGTTCTTTGAGAACGCTCTTGGAGTTCAGTTTTTTGGTAATTTTGAGAGACGAATTAGAAGCAGCGAACAATATGATGTAAACATTGATGAATTAGACTTAGCAGGTTCTGACTATCAACTAAGTAATTTTACATTAAAATATACTCCTGAAATTAGAAAAAGATCTGGTGTCAAATTACTTTTTGATTATAAAACACCTGATGATGGTATAATTAAATTAAACACCGAATATAGTAGAACTGACAGAAATTTATCAATACTAGACAGAAATTATCCTATCACTACCGGAGATGTTGGGATTAACTTTCAGGGACAAGAAGTTAATATAGATATTTTAAATATTTCCTTACAAGGTGAAAACTATATTTCTGATTGGCAAATTAACTGGAATATGTCATACAGTGAATCAGGATCAGAAACACCTTATGATTATTCTACGCATTTTCTTGAACCGTCAATTTTTGAGAATGAAGAAGTTATTTCAGGGATGAATTTTATTCCTCAAAACCTTAGAAATACAACTGACTATGAAAAGTTAATCCCATATGCATTAAACAATTTTGATCTTGCATATTTTACTCGTGCAGAAAGTAGAACTTCTTCAAATCTTGATTTTGAAAAAACAATCTTTCTTGATGTTAAAAAGACTTATAATATAATAGGCTTATCCGGAGAGCTTAAATTCGGAGGAAAATATCGTTCAAAATATCATAGAAAAAGTACTACCCTTAGACAAGCATTATATTATAATGGAATTGGTAATGGATTTTATGACTATGTAAAATTGAGCGATGGAACAGTTGTTCCAAAAGATTTTGCGAGTTATGGCTATGAAGACCTAAAAATAAAAAGCAATTTAATCCTTTTAACTAATTTTCTTGAATCTTCTTCCAGGGATTTATTTGGTAAGTACTCACTAAATCCCCTTATTGATGCAGATAGGTCTAAAGATTGGTTTGATTTAAATATCAATGGGTTTAATCCGTTAACAAATCGAGATGAATTTGCTGTTGACAAGTCAGATGTAGGTACAAATTATAATTTGACAGAAAGTATTTCTTCTGGTTACTTAATGAATACTTTGAACTTTGGAACAGTTGCTACATTTATTGCTGGTGTTAGAATTGAGCATGATGCAAATACATATAATGCTTTCTATACTAATGAAGAGGTTACGGAATTCTCAGTTTTTTCTGATACCACATCTACTTACCAAGAAACTATTGTGCTTCCAAACTTTCATCTCATTTTTAGACCTACAGACTTTATGAATCTGCGCTTTGCAGCTTATAGAGGTATTCAGAGACCAGATTTTAATTTTAGATTACCTACATATGTTTATGGTCGTAAAAATGTTTATAATGGAGAAGGACCATATGTTATACTTGGCAATAGCCATTTGAAAAATGCATATGCCTGGAATTTTGAAGTTAATACACAATTTTATGGAAACTCAATAGGATTGTTGTCTGTATCAGCTTTTTATAAAACTATTAAAAACGAAGTGCGACAACTTTTTTATGTGCCAATTAAAGATAAAGAGACTGTTGATAGTTTAGGTATTGTTTATCCAGCAGATGCAGTACCATTTAGCACTGAGTATAAACTAACATATCCTTACAACACAGATAAAGAAACTCGTGTATGGGGTTTTGAATTTGAACATCAACATAGTTTTCGTTATTTGCCTGGTTTACTAAGTAATATTGTGTTAAGCTATAATATGTCTCTTATTAAAACTGAATCATATACACCTGCATACAAAACTATAGAATATGAAGTTAAGCTCCCAGGATTTCCTTTCCCTACAAAGAAAACAAAAGTTGTGTTATATGAAGCAGAAAGCAGAACATCAAATGCACCTGAAATTTTTGGTAACCTATCATTAGGTTATGATATTGGAGGTTTTTCTGGAAGAATATCATACTTCTATCAAGGTGAGTATTATGCACTTTATTCTGGAAATAATTATGCAAATAGAATACAAAAAGCATTTGGAAGGCTGGATTTATCTCTAAAGCAGAAAATTTCTGAAATGATTTCGATTGGTTTAAATGTTAACAATCTTACTGATGCTGAGGAAGGTGTTTTTCTAGAAAATAAAGTAGCTGGGAGGAGAAATGATGTTTCTAGTTACAGATACGGAACTACAGCAGATCTCTTACTTAGAGTATCATTATAAAATATAATTATTTCAATTAATTACAACAAACAAAAAGGAGTTTCAAATGAAAAAAACATTTCGTCTTTTAGTAATTGCACTATTTGTAATGTTATTTAGTGTAAAATTTCTTGCCCAATCGCATGAGATGTATCTTCCAATACCTACTGAGATAGTTTATCTTAATGAAATTATTAAAGGTGATACACTTTCCACTGGGGATAGAGCAGATTTAGAAAGAGTATATGTTTTACAACGTGGTGGAACTTGGTTCTACAATGGTGTTATTAAAAACATCGATTGGGATATTAGAATTAAAGCAGAAGATGGTGAGGGAGCTATCCCATTGATTTATGGTCTTGTTGAAGCTGGTGGTACTAATGTACCTATAGATTTTATTGATGCTCAAGGTAATGTATATTTAAAAAATATTGCAGTAAATGGTATTTTTGATGTTGACCCTGATTATGCAGCTTTTACTTATGGAGCTCCAAGAGAATTAATAGTATTTAACGTATCTGGAAATTATACTATGACAGTTACAGGATGTATATTTGAAAATGCTTACCAAGCTGATCTTCGTACTTTTGCTGGTATACGTTCAATAAATGTAACTGATTGTATTTTTGCTAATAGTGGAACTCTTCCTTGGCAAAGTATTAGTAATGGTAGAGCAGTTGATCTAAGAAATACTTCTTGCGACACCTTGAAAATGGTTAATAATACTTTTGTAAACGGTAATGACAGAGTAGTACGTCATATTGGAAGTACAGCTCGTTTAAATACTTTTATATTTGAACATAATACAGTTCTTAATAATGGTGGTAGATATGGTGTTTTAGCATTAGGTCTTATTGGTGATGATGTACGTATCAAAGACAATTTGTTTGTTGATGCTATGGCATTAGGTGCTGATACTAGTGAAAGCCGACAATGGGATTTTAGAGAAAATGGTGAGCCATTTAGCGATGTAATTCTTGATAAAGTTAATATGACTATGGTATACAGTCAGAGTGAAGGTGACTCAGCTTATGCTACAAATTTTGATATAACAAATAACTATTTGTATGATACTCAAGAAATATTGGATGTTTGGGCCAAAATTAAAAGTGAAACTGGAAATAGTACTTTAATGACAGCTACCCCATTAACCAAATTTATAGCAAGCAAAATTGATAATGCAACAACTACTGCATTTATTAAATTAGAGAATGGAATTAACTTTACAGAGGCACCTTCACCAATGTCTGAAATGGTATATTGGAATCTTAGACCTGCTCCTGAGGGTGCTGGTGAAAAATCTAATGGTGGAACTGAATTTAGGGATTTTGACAGAAGAACAACTGTTTACCACAGAGATACATTAGATTGTAGCTATGAAGTTTCTTCACCAGCTTATCTTGGTGGTTCAGATGGTTTCCCAGTTGGTGATTTAAATTGGTTCCCTAGTAAAAAAGCTGATTGGATAACCGATGTTGAAGCTGTTGATGGAAATATACCAGTTGAATTTTCGCTTGAACAAAATTACCCAAATCCTTTTAATCCATCTACATTAATTAGGTTTAGTATTCCTGAAGTAAGTAAAGTTACTTTATCAGTTTATAATCTTCTTGGTCAAAAAGTAGCATCACTAGTTAATAAAAATATGAATGCTGGAAATCATGAAATAAATTTTAATGCCAATGGACTAAGCACAGGTATTTATTTCTATACAATAAATGCTGGAAATTTCCAGAGTACTAGAAAAATGATGTTAATTAAATAGTTTATATTTTTAAGTAATATTATATTATTAGCCGGTAGTTTTGCCGGCTAATTAAATTATTATTATTTATTGCAAGCGTTTTTTCTTATTAAAATTTTTTATAATATATTTTCATTTAAAATTATCTTATTGATAAAATGGTCTTGACTAAAAAGGTAAATTTGTAAATATGAGAATGACTATATCCGATATTGCCAAGTTAGCAAATGTATCCAAGTCTGCAGTTTCAATTGTATTAAACAATAAAACTGGGGTTTCTGAAAAAACTCGTGCTAAAGTTCTTGAAACTATTAAAAAATACAATTATAATCCAAATCAATTAGCTCAATCACTGGCGTCAAAGGAAACGAAAAGTATTGGTCTTATTATTAAAGAAATAGATAACCCTTATTTCTCAAAAGTAATGAAAGGTGTATTTGATGCTTGTTCGGAACTTGGTTATTCTGTTTTGGTGGGAACTTCTGAATTATCTACAGATAAAGAATCGGAAATTGTTAATACATTATTGAGTAAAAGAGTAGATGGAATAATTATTTCACCACTTAAAAGTGGTGAATTAGATTTATCATATTTTTCAAATTTATTTAATGAAAATATTCCTTGGGTAGTTCTTGGAAAAACCAGTATTTTAGGAAATTATGTAGATATTGATAACATCAAAGCAGCATACGATGCAGTTACATATTTAATTAATCTAGGGCATAGGGAAATTGCTCATATTGCAGGCCCAAGTTATTCTGGTCATGGTTTAAAAAGACTTGAAGGGTACAAACAAGCTTTAAGTGATAACAATATTCCAATTAATAGTGATCTTATAATTCCAGTAGATCCGTATACTGCAAATGGATATTTGGCTGGTAAAGAACTATTATCACTAAAAGATCAAAACCCAACTGCTGTCTTCTGTTATAATGATCTTGTTGCAATTGGGCTAATTAATTCACTTACTGAAAATAATATTAAAGTTCCTGATGATATTTCTATAATAGGTTTTGATAATATTGATTTTAGTGAATACTTAAAGATACCTTTAACAACTGTTCATATGCCTGCTTATGAAATTGGAAAGGCTGCGGCAGTTTTGCTAATAAAGCAATTATCAAGTGGTTCTGTGCCGCTAAATGAAAGTGTAGTTTTAGAGCATAAAATTATTGAAAGAAATTCATGTTCAGCATTACAAGATGTAATTAAAAAGTAAATTATTGGATACTATTGATATTTATTATTAGTTCAACTATGGTTAATTCCCAAGAGTTATTTTTACTAGAATAGCTCAAATCAATAAAAATTTTTGTATAAAAATAATATTTTCTGCTAACAGTGCAAGTTAAAATATTAGTATGGAGTTTCAAAATACATGCCGCAGAAAAATACAATTATATCTTCAAATCAATTGATAGAAATATTATTAATTTTATCAATAATTGTCCTTACTGGTATAACATCCCTAGCTCAAAATAAAAACGAAGTTAATGTACTTAGTTATGGTGCCGTTCCTGACGGAAAAACATTAAATCAAATATTTATTCAAAAAGCTATTGATGAAATTAATAATATTGGTGGTGGAAAAGTTATAATTCCAAAAGGAAAATTTCTTAGTGGCAGTATTATTTTAAAAACTAACGTTGAACTATGCTTGGAAAAAGAAGCCGTTTTACTAGGAAGCACCAATCCATATAATTATTCAAGTATTGGCAGATGGAAAGCTTTAGTGCTCGCTGAAGGTCAAGATAATATTTCAATTACTGGCGATGGAATTATTGACGGACAAGGAAGAAAGTTAGCCCTAAATGCGGATAGTTTATTTTACGCAGGAAATTTAGACTCTACTTTTTATAACTTAAGAAGAAAACGTCCAAACGAATATATGCGACCCCAGCTTATTGAATTTGTTAATTGTTCAAACATAAAAGTTATTGGTGTAACAATTAAGGATGCTTCTAGTTGGGTTCAAAGTTATGAAAAATGTAAAAACTTAAAAATAGATAACATTACCGTAGATAGTGATGCTTATTGGAATAACGACGGAATTGATATTATTGATTGTAAGAATGTATCAATAACAAATTCATCTGTAAACTCTGCGGATGATGGAATTTGTTTAAAGTCAGAATATTCTGAAACCTTTAATGATAGTATTTATATAGCTAATTGTATAGTTCGTTCTAGTGCAAGCGCTATAAAGTTTGGAACATCTTCAAAGGGTGGCTTTAAAAATGTAAAAATTGAAAATATAAAAGTTTATGATACATTTCGTTCCGCTATAGCGTTGGAGTCTGTTGATGGTGGAATATTAGAAAATATAGAGGTTAATAATATTTTTGCAGTTAATACTGGTAATGCGATATTCATTAAACTTGGTCATAGAAATAAAGATGGGAAAGTTGGAACGCTAAAAAATATTCATATAAGTAATATAAGAGTTCAAATACCATTTGAGACTCCAGATTTAGAATATGATATTCGTGGACCACAACTGGGATTTTTCCATAATCCTTTTCCTGCTTCAATTACAGGAATGCCCGGATATTTTATTGAGAATGTTGTATTGGAGAATATAGATATAATTTATCCGGGAAGAGGAAACGATGGATTAGCAATAATTCCATTGAATAGACTTAATGACGTTCCAGAAAGTGAAAATGAATACCCTGAATTTCACATGTTTGGTGAATTACCAGCATGGGCTTTTTATGTGCGTCATGTAAAAGGATTAAAAATGAAGAATATTAATGTTAGAGCTGAGAAACCTGATTATAGACCTGCATTTGTTTTTGATGATGTTTCTGATTTAACTCTAAATAAGATAGAAATAAATGAAGAGGCAAATAAGCATCAAATCATTTTGAATAATGTCAGTGATCAAGAAATTGATGAAAGAACATCTCAACAAATATTAGAGTTGAACAAATAAAAAGCAACCAATAAAAAAAATATAAAAAATATAGAATTGATGATCATCGAATTTCAAAAATATTGTAAAGTAATTATTATTAGCACATTGGCTTTGTTAGTGGTTGGTTGCGCTAATCAAAAAGAATACTCCAATTTACGATTGAATGAAATTCAAATCATAGGCAGTCACAACAGTTACAAAATTGCAATTGAAAAAGAATTATGGAATATTATTTTTCAAAAAGATTCGAGTCTTGCTTATTCTCTTCAATATGAACATCCTTCAATTTCTGAACAGCTAAATTTAGGATTGCGAAATTTAGAGATAGATTTATTTTATGATCCTAAAGGGGGAAAGTACAGCCATCCACATGGATTGGAATTATTAAAATCGCTAAATAACGAAGTTATATCTTTCGATGAAAGTGGTGAATTAAAAACTCCAGGTTTGAAAATATTTCACATCCAAGATATTGATTTTCGCAGCCATAACCTTTTATTCAAAAATTGTTTGGAAGAATTAAAAAAGTGGTCTGAACATAATAGTGGTCATCTTCCCGTTATTATTACTGTTAATGCTAAGGATCATATTATAAATGAGCCTAATATAAGGGTTTCTCTGCCATTCACAAAAAATGCTCTTGATAGTATAGATATTGAAATAAAATCGGTTTTCGCTGAATCAAAACTTATTACACCTAAATTAATTCAAGGAAAGTTTTCAACATTGGAAGAAGCAGTATTAAAAAACGGATGGCCAATAATTGATACCATTCGTGGTCGTTTCTTATTTGTTCTTGATGAAACGGGAGCGAAATTAAAAAACTATTTAAACCCTGATAGTAATTTAATTGACAAGGTGATGTTTATTAATTCTGAAGAAGGAAATCCTACAGCGGCTTTCAGAATTATTAATGATCCTGAAAAGAACGAAGACTATATAAAAAGCCTTGTAAAAAAAGGGTATATGGTTAGAACCCGCGCCGACGCTGATACGCGTGAAGCAAGGGAAGATAATTATTCAAGATTTGAAAAAGCAATAAGCAGCGGTGCTCAAGTAATTACAACCGATTATTATCTGCCATCAAAGTTGTTCAAATCAAATTACAAAATAATTTTTGGAAATGGGAAGTATGTCAAAATTAATTCTCAATTAGTGAGTGGTTCAGAATGAGTAAGGGATTAAAGATATTTGCAATATTTTTATTTGCGTCCATAATTTACGGACAGAGTATTTCTGAAAAAGATTCTTCTTTGGTCAATTATGTAAATCCGCTTATTGGCACAGCTCCTTCCAGAACTATCAGTTCAATTAAACATGGTGAGGGAACTGAAAATAACGCACAAGTAATTCCTTCTGTTACTATGCCTTTTGGAATGACTAATTGGACAGCCCAAACGCGAAATGTAGAAACTAAATGTGTTGCTCCATACTATTATGCCGATTCATTAATCACTGGATTTAGAGGTTCGCACTGGCTTAGCGGGTCTTGCACACAGGATTATGGTAGTTTTACAGTAATGCCAATATCTGGTAATTTAAATTATCTGCCAGAAAAAAGAGGATCACATTACTCACATCAGAATGAAGTTTCAACACCTTACTATTACAAAGTCGGTTTAAAAAATTATAATGTTGATTGTGAAATTACAGCAACAACAAGAGCGGGCTTTATGAGATTCACTTTTAATGATAGTGAAAATAAGTACATTATTATAGAGCCTAACAGCGATGAAAATGAAGGTTATATAAAAATACTTCCGGAAACTCAAGAGATTGTTGGTTATAATCCAGTTCATAGAATTTATCAAGGATGGGGAGATAGAGCTGGATTTAGTGGTTATTTTGTCGCAAAATTTGATCAACCATTTGAAGTTTATGGTGTGTATGAAAATTACCAACTTTTTGATAAAGCAACAGAAATTTCAAATAGAGAAAAAATTGGTGCATATATAGGCTTCTTAAGTAATTCATCAAAAGTAATTAAAATTAAAATAGGCACTTCATTTGTTAGTTTAGAAAATGCACGAGAAAATTTGAATAAAGAAATAGGTAATAAAAATTTTGATGAAATAAAAAATGAATTAAAAGAAATTTGGAATAAGCAATTATTAAAAGTTAAAATCAAGTCCTCATCTAATAACGATAAAGTTAAATTCTATACATCAATTTATCATTCATTTCAACATCCAAGAATTTATAGTGATTTGAACGGTGAGTATCCTTCTTTTAATGGGGGCACCGAAATAAAGAAAGCATCACCTAATAATTATTATTCTGATTTTTCTGTATGGGATACATATCGCGCGCTTCATCCTTTGTTTAACATTATTATGCCCGATAAAAGTAATGAAATGATTAAATCATTATTATCCATGGCAGAGCAGGGGGGATGGTTACCAATTTTCCCTTGTTGGAATAGTTATACTTCTGCAATGATTGGGGATCATGTTATTTCAATAATTGCAGATGGTTATGTCAAGGGTGTAGTTGATCTCACTGAAAAGGAATATTTTTATTTAAAACAAAATGCAACAAAGTCTCCCGAAAACTTAAGTGATTATATAGATGGCAAAGGTAGACGAGCGCTTCAATCATATTTAAATTATGGTTACATTCCACTTGAAGATAGTGTAAAGGAATCTTTCCATCAACAAGAGCAAGTCTCTCGTACTCTTGAATATGCTTACGATGATTTTACATTAAGCCAAATCTCAAAAAAAATGGGGTATGCAGAAGACTATGAAAATTTCTTCAATCGTTCAAAAAATTATAGAAATGTTTTTGATTCAAGTGTAAAAAGTGTTCGGGGTAAATTTAAAAATGGAGCTTTTACAGATGAATTTTTAAAAGATAAAAGAATGCCCTATATAACTGAAGGAACTCCTTGGCAATATACTTGGTATGTGCCACAGGATGTTAATGGCTTAATAAATTTAATGGGTGGAATAGATGAATTTAATAAGGAGCTTGATAAATTTTTTGAAACCAATAACTATTGGCACGGAAATGAGCCTGGTCATCAAATACCTTTTTTATATACATACAGCGGGCAACCATCAAAAACAAATAAAATTGTTTCTAAAATTTTAGCGGAGGAATACAGTGCTGAACCAGGTGGTTTAAGTGGTAATGATGACTCTGGACAAATGTCTGCTTGGTATATTTTTGCTACATTGGGTTTCTATCCAGTTTGTCCTGGATCAACAGAGTATGCAGTATTTTTACCTGCTTTTGAAGAAAGTACACTTAACGTTGGTGATGGCAAGACTTTCATAATAAAAGCTAATGGATTGCAATCAAAAAATAAAGTAAAAACAATTTTATTAAATAATAAAGTTTTAGAAAAGAATATAATAAACCATTCTGATATCACTAATGGTGGTACTCTAGAATTTGTTTTGGAATAAAATATATGAAAACACCTATCATAAATTTATTTGAAAAGTATTATGGAATTTATGGAATTCCAGCTTTTAATGTCTTTACTGCGGAACAAATTAAAGGCATATTCCAAGGTGCGCAAGAAGCTAGTTTACCAATAATAATAGCAATAACTCCTGTTGCAAGAAATTATATGTCCCACAATCTTTTGGAAGGCATGATAAAAGCAGCCTCAAATTTATTCCCAACAGTCGAGTTTTCAGTTCATCTCGATCATGGAAATTATGAACATTGCCTAAGTGCAATAGAAAGTGGTTTTTATGATTCTGTAATGATTGATGCCTCGCATGAAGATTTTGACAAAAATATTTCAATTACCTCAGAGATTGTAAAAAGGGCACATGATAAAGGAATTGCTGTTGAAGCAGAACTCGGTGTTTTAAGCGGAGTTGAAGATGATATTAGTGTTTCAGAATTAAATTCGAGATTTACAAATCCTAATCAAGTTAAAGAATTTGTTGATAAAACTAATTGTGACTCCTTGGCGGTTGCAATTGGTACAAGCCATGGTGCTTACAAAATGAAGAATATTGCTGGATTACAGTTGGATATCCTAAAACAGATTCAAGACTTATTGGGAAAATATCCTATTGTTTTACATGGTGCTTCAAATGTTCCTATGGATGAGGTTATAAGAATTAACAAAAATGGTGGA
Source organism: Bacteroidota bacterium (assembly GCA_018818165.1). GTDB lineage: Bacteria > Bacteroidota > Ignavibacteria > Ignavibacteriales > Melioribacteraceae > 1-14-2-50-31-20. The sequence continues at coordinate 24,320 of JAHISP010000085.1, forward strand.
AATTTAGAGGCTAATGCTAAGGGAATTAATATTGATGAAATAAGAAAAGCAATCCAGTTAGGTGTATGTAAAATTAACATTGCTACAGACCTTAGGTTAATTTGGACTAGAGTGCATAGAGAATTTTTTAATGAATCACCTGAACTATTTGATCCTATTATACCAGGTAAAAAATATATTAATGAATTAGAGAGTTTTGTCGCAGCAAAGTGCCAATCATTTTGTTTAGATAAAGACATACATGAAATTTTAATAAATGAAAAATAAATAGTGAGAAGTAATGAATATTGATTCGAAATGTAAATTACTAGTTCATCCTAAAGTTGATGAAAATGGTACATATCATAATATTACATCCGAAGAAATTGGTTGGAAAGCTCTCAATTTTGGGGCTAAAGTTTTAAAGGCAGGAGATAGCTGGAAACACAATACTGGAGAGGATGAAATGTGCATAGTTCTGCTCGGAGGAAAATTTTCTCTTTCATCAAAATGGGGTGAGTGGGTAACAGAGAATTCCAGAAAAGATGTTTTCAGCGGATTGCCGCATGCAGCATATCTGCCGCCAAATACAGAGTTCACGCTTACTGCTCTTAGTGAAACAGTTGATTTTGCTTTTGGTTATACAAAAGGTGAAAATAGATTTGACGGGTATTTTATTACTCCACAAAAAGTTAATGATTATGGAATTGAATTTAGAGGCGGGGATAATGCCTCTCGTCAAATAAATTCAATTTTGCCTCCAGGTGCTGCATGCAGTAAGCTTGTTTGTGTTGAAGTATACACTCCTTCAGGTAATTGGAGTTCATTTCCTGCACACAAACATGACGAAAGGAAAGTTGATGAAGAAGGTAAATTATTAGAGGTAGAATTAGAAGAAATATATTTTTATAAATTTAATAAACCACAAGGTTTCGCACTTCAGAAAGTTTATACTGATAACAGAGACTTAGATGAAGTTGCAGAACCACACAATAATGATGCGGTATTAATTCCTAAAGGATATCATCCAGTATCTGCTGGACATGGTTATCATACATACTACTTAAACTTTTTAGCTGGTTCTGATCAATCATTAGCAAATACGGATGATCCGGATCATAAATGGATTTACGGAACTTGGAAAACAATGGATAACAGACTTCCTTTAGTAACTTTGGAAATGAACAATGAATAATTCAGAAACAAAATATGACGTTTACACGTATGGTCGTTCTTCAATAGATTTGTACAGCAATAACATTGGCAGCCCTTTTGAAGAAATTAAAGAATTTGGAGCTTTCGTTGGAGGCTCCCCACTAAATATTGCAGTTGGAGCTAGAAGGCTTGGACTAAAATCTGCTCTTCTTTCCGCAGTAGGAAATGATATGGTTGGAAAATTTCTATTAAATTTTCTAAAGAAAGAAGATGTAGAAACTAAGTTTATTCCAACTAAAGATGGAGCAAGAACTAGTGCTGTAATCTTAGGTATTGAACCACCTGATAATTTCCCTCTGGTGTATTATAGAGATAACTGCGCAGATTCCAAATTTAACATTGATGATGTTATCAAAGCCAATATTGCAAATACAAGATTAATAGAATTTTCTGCTACAGCTCTTAACATTGAACCATCACGTTCAGCGGCATTTTTTGCTGCAGAGCAAGCTCGTGATAACAACGTACCGATTCTAATTGATTTAGATTTTAGAGCAGATCAATGGCATGATCCTAGAGCATTTGGTGTAACAACAAGAGCTTTCCTAAATTATGCAACACTTGCAATTGGAACCGAAGAAGAAATATTAGCCACAATGCTTAAAGATCCATCGCAAATTAGTATTAAAAATCAACAAATATCTGCCCCAGAAATTACTGGCAATGTTGAAGATGCAATTCAACAAATCTTAAAAACAGGAGTGGAAATACTTGTAGTTAAAAGAGGTGATAAAGGATCATCATATTATTTACAAGATGGAATAAGAGTTGATGTTCCAGGCTTTCCTGTTGAAGTTGTAAATATACTTGGTGCAGGAGATGCTTTTGCGGCTGGTTTTATATTTGGATTCTTAAATGGTTGGGATTGGTTTAAATGTTGCCGAATGGCAAACGCCTGTGGAGCAATTTTAGTTACCAAACATGGTTGCGCAAACTTTAATCCAACATATGATGAAGTGATGGAATTAATAGAAAAAAATGGAGGCTTTTAGTGTCAACGGTAAAATTAACGGTGGCTCAAGCTGTAATAAAATTTTTAATGAACCAATATGTTGAGCGCGATGGAAATCAAAATAAATTTTTCGCTGGCTGTTTTGGAATTTTTGGTCATGGAAATGTTGCTGGTATTGGGCAGGCGTTAAATGAAAATCCAGAGTTTAGATATTATCAAACTCGAAATGAACAATCAATGGTTCATATAGCTGCAGCATATGCTAAAATGAAAAATAGGTTGAGTACTTTTGTTTGTACTACATCTATTGGTCCTGGTGCAACTAACATGATTACTGGTGCTGCTGCTGCAACAATTAACAGACTGCCGGTTTTACTAATTCCGGGTGATATTTTTGCAAGAAGAAATGTTGCTCCAGTTCTTCAACAACTTGAATCGCAATACACACAAGATATTTCTGTGAATGATTGTTTCAAACCAGTATCAAAATATTGGGATAGAATAAACAGACCTGAGCAATTAATAACATCATTGCCAGAAGTTATGCGGGTTTTAACATCTCCATCTGAAACTGGAACGGTTACATTATCTATTCCGCAAGACGTACAAGCAGAGGCTTTTGATTTTCCCAAAGAATTATTTAGAAAGAGAGTTTGGAATATTCCAAGAACAAGACCCGATAGTAAAATGTTATTGAATGCTGTTAATTTAATTAATGAAAGCAAAAAGCCGGTTATTGTTAGTGGTGGTGGTACAATTTATAGTGAAGCAACAAAAAAATTGTGTGATCTTATTGATTTAACTGGAATTCCTGTTGCTGAGACTTTTGCCGGAAAAGGTTCTGTTCCATATAACAAACCAGAAAATCTCGGAGCGGTTGGAGCCACCGGAACGCCTGGAGCTGTTGAAATGACAGCAGAAGCAGATTTAATAATTGGAGTTGGAACAAGATATAGTGATTTTACAACTTCATCAAAAACTGCATTTCAAAATCCAAATGTGAAATTCATAAATATTAATGTTACTGATTTCGACTCGCACAAACATTCGGCATTACCACTTATAGGTGATGCAAAAGAAACTCTTAATGAACTTATTGAAAAATTAACAAATTATAAAGTTGATGAATCTTGGAGAAATAAAGCAGTTGAATTCAATCGTTCTTGGGATGCTAAGGTTGAGGAATATTACACTGATAAGAAAAACACACTTATCTCTCAAGCAGAATTAGTTGGAGTTGTAAATCAATTTTCTGATAAAAAAGATGTTGTACTTTGTGCAGCAGGAAGTTTACCTGGAGATCTTCATAAATTATGGAGAACACAAAATGAAAAAGGATTTCATTTAGAGTATGGTTATTCAACAATGGGTTATGAAATTGCCGGTGGAATTGGGGCAAAATTAGCATGTCCAGATAGAGAAATTTACGTGTTGGTTGGAGATGGTAATTATTTAATGAATAATCACGAAATAATTACAGCAATTCAGGAAGGAATTAAAATCACAATTGTTTTATTGAACAATAATGGATTTGCAAGTATTGGCGGACTTTCAGAATCACTTGGAAGCCAGAGATTTGGAACGAACTATAGATATCGTAATAGTAGCACTGGAAAAATTGATGGAGAAATATTACCAGTTGATTTTGTGAAAAATGCTGAAAGTCTTGGAGCAAATGTTTTAACTGCTACTGATGTAGAATCATTAAATGATTGCTTGGTAAAAGCAAAGGAATCTAACAAAACTACTTTGATTTATATTGAAACGGATCTTGTAAAAGGTGTTGCTGGATATAGCTGGTGGGAAGTCCCAGTTTCTGAAGTATCAGAAATGGAATCAGTAAAAGATGCATATAGTAAATATGTTGAAAATAAAAAAAAGCAAAAATATTATTTGTAATAAGGAACATAAAAAATGAAAAAGTTAAAAAATTATATTAATGGAGAATGGGTAGAAAGTAAATCACCAATATATCTTGATGTAGATGATCCGGGTTCTGGTGAAATTATTAGTCAGGTACCTGCAGGTTGTAAAGAAGATATTGAAATTGCTTCTGAAGCAGCATCAAGTGTATTTTTGGAATGGCGTAATACACCTGCTGAAAAAAGAATTCAATATTTATTTAAAATGAAAACTATTTTAGAAAATAATGCCGATGAAATTTCTACAATATGTACAAAAGAGAGTGGTAAAACTTTTGCTGAATCGAAAGCTGAAATTGTTAGAGCAGTTGAAAATATAGAAGTAGCTTGTGGAATTCCAACATTAATGCAAGGTGAATTCTCTGAGGATATTTCTGCTGGAATTGATGAATATGTTATTCGTCAACCATTGGGTGTTGGTGCATGTATCGCACCATTTAATTTCCCAATTATGATAACCTTTTGGTTTATGCCATATGCAATTGCATCAGGAAATACATATATAGTAAAACCATCCGAAAAAGTTCCAGAAACAATGACACGAATATTTGAATTATTTGAAGAATTAAATTTGCCAAAAGGTGTTTTAAACTTAGTCCATGGTGGCAAGGAAACAGTTGATGGAATTTTAACGAATCCAGAAATTAAAGCTATTAGTTTTGTTGGCTCATCCAAAATTGCAAAGTATGTTTATGCAAAAGGAACGGAAAATGGAAAAAGAGTACAAGCTCAAGGTGGAGCTAAAAATCCCGTAGTAATTATGCCTGATGCAGATGTTGATACTACAACTAACATTATTTCGGATAGTGTTTTTGGGTGTGCTGGGCAGAGATGTTTAGCTGCGTCCACAGTTGTACTAGTCGGTGAAGCCAAAGAACAATTTAAGGAAAAATTAATAAACGCTTCTAATTCTAAAAATACTTGTTATGGATTAGATAAATCATCTCAAATGGGTGCAATTATAACAAAAGAAAGTAAAGAAAGAATTTTAAATATTATAAATGAAGCTGAAGAAAAAGGTGCAAAAATCCTTCTTGATGGAAGAAATAAAAATGTTGAAGATTATGAAGGAGGCAATTATTTGTTTCCAACAATAATTGAAAATGCACCCATAGATTCTGAAGCAAATATAACTGAAATATTTGGACCAGTTATGAACTTAAAATATGTTGATTCATTGGATGAGGCAATTGAATTTATTAATTCAAGCAAATATGGAAATGCTGCTTGCATTTTTACTTCTAATGGTTCTGCTGCAAGAAAATTTAGACATGACGTGATTGCAGGTAATATTGGAGTTAATATTGGAATTGCAGCCCCGATGGCATTTTTCCCTTTTAGCGGTTGGAAAGAATCTTTCTTTGGTGATTTGCACGGGCAATCAAATCATGCGGTTGAGTTTTACACTCAAACCAAAGTTGTAATTGAAAGATGGTATAGTGAATGGACAAGGAAATTCTAAAAAACCTTTTAGGGTCAATAAAATAGTCAGGAGAAGTTTTGAAAGAAAATATTAAAATACTAATTGTACTTGTACTTGTTTTTTGTTGCAGTCAAATAACAGCTCAGCAAATCAATGGAAAAAATTTTGTTTTAATTTCTAATGAGGATTCAAATGAAGAAATAATTGCTAAGGCTGCAAATCTAGTTCCAACAGCTCAGCAATATAATTGGCAAAAATTAGAATTTACTGCATTTGTGCATTTTGGTATAAATACCTTTACGAACCGAGAATGGGGTTTGGGTAATGAAGACCCAGCTATTTTCAATCCAGAAAAACTTGATACTGAGCAATGGATAAGAACATTTAAAGAAGCTGGTATTAAGTTGGCAATTTTAACGGCAAAACATCATGATGGTTTTTGTTTATGGCCAACTAAATATACTGAGCATAGTGTTAAAAATAGTCCATGGAAAAATGGTAATGGTGATGTTGTTAGAGAATTTGTTGATGCGTGCAGAAAATATGGAATAAAAGTGGGTCTTTATTTATCACCTTGGGATAGAAATAATAAATCCTATGGGGATTCGCCAAAGTATAATGAATTCTATTTAAATCAATTAAGTGAGCTTCTTACAAATTATGGAGAAATTGAAGAAGTTTGGTTTGACGGGGCAAATGGTGAAGGTAAAAATGGGAAAAAGCAAGTTTACGATTGGCAATCATATTATAGTTTAATAAGGAAATTACAACCAAATGCTGTTACCTTTGGCATGTCACCAGATGTGCGTTGGGTGGGAACAGAAACTGGATATGGTAGAGAATCTGAATGGAGTGTCATTCCAATTGATTTATCAGGAATAAATATAGACAGTAATTATCCACTTGATGAAATATACAAACCTCGTGATTATGTAAATTATGATTTAGGAAGTAGGGATAAAATTATTAAAGCAACTGGTTTGTTTTATTATCCAGCTGAAGTTAATACCTCAATTAGACCAGGATGGTTCTACCATAAATCTCAAGATGATTCTGTTAAAAGCGTAAAAGAATTGTTGAATACTTATTTTGCTTCTGTTGGTAGAAATGGAGTATTTCTACTGAATTTCCCACCAAATGAAAATGGATTACTTTCGCAAAATGATATTGATACAATTAAATGTTTGAAAAGAATATTAGATGGAACATTTAGTAAAAATTTTGCAGAAGGTTCAACAATAACTTTAGACTCAAATGAAAATAAGTTATCATATAACTCTATTTTTGAAGAACATAAAACCTTGATAGTAAATGAGAATAAAAGTAATGCGATATTTGAATTTGATTTAGCAAATGAAGAAATATTTGATGTTATAATGCTTCAAGAAAATATAAGAATTGGTCAGAGGATAGAAAAATTTCATTTAGATTTTTTTGATGGAAATAATTGGATGAAATTTGCTGAAGGTACAACAGTTGGGTATAAAAGATTATTACGATTTAATGAAATTAAAGCAAAGAAAATAAGACTCGTAATTGAACAATCAAGATTAAATCCAACTATAAATAATATTGGTTTATACAAATTAAAAATATCAAATAATTAGATTTAATATAAAATTAGACACAAACAGAAAATTTATGTTAATAAAAAAAATATTAAAATACTTAAGTGAGATGAATTATGATTAAAATTGCAAATGCCCCTTGTTCTTGGGGAGCCCTAGAATTTGATCTTGGTGGGAAAGCCCCAGATTATATTCAAGTACTAAATGAAATAAAAGAAACTGGATATGTAGGAACTGAATTAGGTGATTGGGGCTTTATGCCCACTGATCCATCAGAATTAAAAAATGAATTAGAACAGCGAAATTTAATTTTGTTGGGAGCTTTCATACCTGTTTTACTAAAAGATTTATCCAAACATTCTGATGGAATTCAAAATGCAGTTAAGACTGCCAAATTAATGAAGGATGCTGGTTTTCCTAATGCGTTTATTGTTTTAGCTGATGAGAATGGAACAATTCCAGAAAGAACTAATAATGCTGGGCGGATAAAACCTGATATGAGTTTGTCTTCGGAAGAGTGGAAAATATTTTGTGAAGGTGCCAATAAGCTTGCTGAAAATGTTTTAAGCGAAACCGGACTTAAAACTGTATTTCATCATCATTGTGGTGGATATGTTGAAACTCCAGATGAAGTTAAGATGCTTATGGATAATACTGATCCTAATTTGCTTGGATTAGTTTTGGATATGGGGCATTATAAATTTGGCGGAGGCGATCCTCTTATTGCACTCAAAGAATACCAAGATAGAATCTGGCATATTCATTTTAAAGATTGTGATGAAGAAATAGCAAAATTATCACGATCAAACAATTGGGATTATTTCGAGTCCGTTAAAAATGGTGTGTTTTGTGAACTCGGCAAAGGCTCAGTGGATTTTGAATCTATTGTTAAGCAACTAGTAAATACAAAATATGATGGTTGGATTGTTGTGGAACAGGATGTTTTACCTGGAATGGGAAAACCCAAAGAATGTGCGCTACACAATCGTGAATTTATTAAATCTCTTGGTCTATAAAAATTGGGATGACAAAATGGAAAAATTAAAAATTGGAATTATTGGAGCTGGTCGAATTGGTAAAGTACATACCGAAACTATTATACAAAATGTTCCGGAAGCAGAGGTAGTTTATATTGCTGATGTAAACTTAGATGAAGCCAAAAATTTAGCTGAAAGATTTAGGATTAAAAATTATTCAAATAATCATAAAGATATTATTGATGATACTGAGATTAATGCTGTTATTATATGTTCACCTACTAATACTCATGCACAATATATTGTTGAAGCAGCAAAAGCAAAAAAGCATATATTTTGTGAAAAACCAATTGATTTAGATTTGGAAATAATTGAAAATGCAATTAAGGTTGTTGAAGAAAATAATGTGAAATTAATGGTTGGATTCAATCGTAGATTTGATTCAAACTTTAAGAAAATCAAACAAATGGTTTTTGAGGGGAAGATAGGTGAACCTCATATTTTGAAAATTACATCAAGAGATCCCGCTCCGCCATCTCCAGAATATAGTGCTGTTTCTGGTGGAATGTTTTTAGATATGACAATTCATGATTTTGACATGGCACGCTATATTGTTGGAAGTGAAATCGAAGAAGTTTATGCTATAGCTGGAGTAATGATAGATGAAAAAATTGGAGAAGCAGGTGATGTGGATACTGCTCTAATTACATTGAAATTTGTTAATGGTGCAATGGGAGTTATTGATAATAGTAGAAAGGCAGTTTATGGTTATGATCAAAGAGTTGAAATATTTGGTTCAAAAGGAATGCTAAAAGTTGATAATAATGCTCCTGATAATCATAAATATTACAGTGAAATTGGAGTTCATGCTTCGTTGCCGCTTAACTTTTTCATGGATAGATATATTGAAGCTTATGCCAGTGAAATTGACGAATTTTGTCAAGCAATTATTAATGATAAACCAATAAGTGTTGGCGGCATTGATGGACTTCTTGCTGTTGCAATTGGGAAAGCCGCAAAACTATCTGTTAATGAAAAGAGACCAGTTAAGATAGCAGAGATTTGGAACAAATAATTATTAGGAGCTTGTAAATGAAAAATCGGAAAAATAATCAAAAAGCTAATAGAATGATCATGGCAATTTCTGTCCTAATCATTTTAGCATCTTCTCAGTTTGTATTTGCTCAGTTTAATAACGAGAAAGGTAGCTGGATAAAAGCTGATTTTCATATGCATACCACAATGACTGATGGGGATAACACTCCTGATGAAGTAGTAATTCCTGCAATTACTAAATATGATTTAGATTTTATTGCTCTTTCTGAACATGGCGGGATATGGTATCGTGTTAACAAAGAATTCCAAAGGATTGATGACAAGGGTAACGTACTTTTTGATGGTAAAGAATATATACCTATCAGGGATTCGGAAGCAAGTAAGTATAAAAACTTATCGCGCACAATTCAGATAAAAGAAAATTCTTTTCCTGAAGTATTGGATTTTCGAAAGAAGTATCCAAACAAATTAATACTTCAAGGTTTGGAATGGAATATTCCCGGGCATGATCACGGGAGCGTTGGCATTATTGCCGATGATGCCGATGCAATTTCTAATTTCCATTATATTTATGATCGCAATGATATTAGCTATGTTGATTCCAGCAATGTTAGCAAACATAGTGAAAATATTCACGAAAATGCTTTGTTGGGAATTAAATATTTGGATAAATATTATGGAGACAAAGCATATTTCTTCGTGAATCATCCTTCAAGAAAACTGGCGTTTAAGGTTGAAGACTTTAGAGATTTTCATAATGCTTCTCCAAATATTAGTATCGGCTTCGAAGGAATACCAGGCCATCAAAAATCACCAGGTAAAAGATGTGAATATCAAGTAATTCCAGGTGATAGTATTAAATATGATTCGCGGACATTTGGCGGTGCCGATTATATGCTTGCAAAAGTTGGCGGTTTATGGGATGCAATGCTAGGTGAAGGGCGCAGGTTTTGGGTTTTAACCAACTCTGATTTTCATAGAACTCTTTCTGATTTTTATCCAGGAGAATACACTGCTAATTATATTTATTCCGAAGGGAATAGTTATGAAGATGTAGTTAAAGGTATGAAATCGGGAAATGTCTTTATAGCACAGAATAAATTGATTAGTTCACTGGATTATACTGTTTCCTCAAATAGCAACTCGGCAACTATGGGGCAGACTCTTAAGGTGGATAAAAAATCGGAAATAACCGTAACAATCAAATTTGTTTCACTGGATAGAGAAGTATCCGGTAAATCTCTTTCAATTGATCATATTGATTTAATCTGCGGGGATGTTACCGGGTTGATTGAGCCGGGTTCTGAAAATTATAGCAACCCTACGAACAGCACTACAAGAATAGAAAAACAATTTAGCAAAGATGATTTTGTAATTTCCGACGATTGGCAAACGATAACTTATGAAATGGCAGTTGATAAACCCATTTACCTAAGGTTAAGAGGAACAAATAATCCTGTTAATACACCAAATGAAACTGATTTATCGGGAAATCCGTTAGATGACAATTTAGTTGGTGATAATAGTGAAGAAAAAGCGTTAACGGATGTTTGGTTTTATTCCAATCCAATATTCGTTGAAATAAATAATTAATTTACTAGCATATTTTGGTTAAATGAAAAAAAATAACATAATTGAGTTTGGAGCTGTTGGTGACGGCTTAAGTGACAATGCTAATGCAATACAATTGGCAATTGATGATTGTTTCAATAGTGGCGGCGGTGAAGTAGTTGTTCCTGCGAATAATATTTTTATGACAGGTCCTTTTGATCTAAAGTCAAATGTAACTTTAAATGTTGAAACAAACGCTATTCTTTTAGCAAATCCTGATGAAACTGTGTATAAAAAAAGCGCATTCAGGGAAAACCTTGGTGAAGGTACAATCTGGATTGGCGGAGAGAATGCGGAAAACATTGCAATAACCGGGCGCGGAACAATAGACGGGAACGGTATCGCGTTTATGGGGCAGGAGGAGAAAGCCGCTTATGTCTTAAAGGAGTTTGATGTTGTTGACCCGCGTCCTCATTTGCTGACATTAATTAATATTAAAAATCTTCTTATCCGAGATGTCACTTTTAAAAACTCCGCCTATTGGTGTTTACATATAATTGGTTGTGATGACGTAAAAATTGAAAGTGTAACTATACTTAATAATTTAAAGATTCGTAATTCTGATGGAATAGATTTAGATCATTCAAGAAATGTTCGTATTAGTAATTGTTATATAGAATCAGCAGATGATTGTATTTGCTTTAAGACGCGAAGAGAATATGAAGAACATGGTCCCACCGAAAACGTAGTTGTTACAAATTGTATCATGACATCTACTTCTTGCTCAATTAAATTAGGCAGTGAAAATATGGATGCCATTAGAAATGTAATTGTAAGCAACTGTATAATAAAATCAAGCAACAGAGGAATTGGTATTCAAAATAGAGATGAAGGAGTAGTTGAAAATATTTTATTTGATAATATTATTATTGAAGGAAGATTGTTTGATGATGTCTGGTGGGGAAAAGCCGAACCGATCTATATTACAGCTTATAAGAGAAAAGCAGAAAACCATAAAGATTCCAATTGGAGATTTGCAAAAGGACAAACTGAAGGCAAAGTTGGAAAAGTATCGAATATCAAGTTCTCAAATATAAATTGTAAAAGTGAAAATGGAGTTTTTGTTGGTGGTGAGCCTGGAAAAGTTAGTGATATTCAATTCACTAATATTCAATTAGAAATTAACAAAACCACCAAATATAAAGGTAACCTCTACGATTTAAGACCCTCTGATACTGTTGGCTTGTTAGAAACTGATATTGCTGGATTTTACATTGATACTGCATCGGAGATTTATCTAGATAACTGTAAACTTAAATGGGGTGAAAACAAAGAACCCTACTACAAGCACGTTACATTCTTACAAAATGTTACATCATTAAAAATTGAAAAATTCATTGGACAATCAGCAAGTGATGACATTGAATCTCACAAAATCATTAACTGTTTGGATGTTGAAATAATCTAAAGGAGTATAAATTTGTTTGGACTAGGAATTCTTGATCTCGTTGTAATAGGTTTTTATTTTGCTTTAGTAATTGTCATTGGTGTACGCGCAAGTTTAAAAATAAAAAACCAAGAAGACTATCTTTTGGGTGGAAGAAAATTTGGTAAATTAATTCAAACTTTTGCAAGCTTTGGACAAGCTACTTCTGCAGATGGACCAGTAGGAGTTGCAACAACTACATTCCACAATGGCGCCGCCGGTATTTGGAGTTCTTTAATCATGGTATTTTCAACTCCTCTATATTGGATTACATCTCCCTGGCAAAGGAGAATGCGAATACTTACAATGGGTGATTTTTATGAAGAGCGTTATGGTTCAAGAAAAATGGCCGCAACTTATGCCTTGGTGGCTAGTATTGGCATGATGGGATTGGTTTCACTTGGCTATTCTGCAATGAGTAAAACTATTGTTGCTATAACTCCAAAAACAGTAGCCGAATTTACTCAGGAAGAAGAAAAAGAATATAATGTAGCAATGGAGCTTTTTGAACTTGAGAAAAAAGATGCCCAGTTACTTACCAATGAAGAGGCAAAAAGATTAAATGATTTGCGCATCCAAAAACCTAGAAGTTTATTCTCACATGTAGATGAAGAAATGCTAATATGGATTGTATGTCTGGTAAGTTTGCTTTATGCAGTTATGGGGGGATTAGAAGCCGCCTTCTACACGGATTTATTACAAGGTACATTTATAATTCTATTATCGGTTATGTTGATTCCATTTTCATGGCTTAGAATTACCGAAGTATACGGATCTGGCAACGAATCGGCTTTAGAGATTTTACACCAAAAACTTCCGCAATCTTTTTTTGAGATTTTCGGGTCCCCAACAATTATCGATTTTACATGGTATTTTATTATTGCTGCTGCATTGGTTGCCGGATTAACAGTGGTTACCCAACCAAATCAATTAGTTACTAATGCTGCTGCAAAAGATGAACAATCTGCAAGATTTGGTTTTGTTACAGGTGTATTCATTAAAAGGTTCTGCACAATCTTATGGGGATTATTAGGGCTATCAGCAATTTTATTATATACTGGAAAAATTCAAAATTCAGATCTAGTTTGGGGTTACGCTACTAGAGATTTACTTGGACCAGTTGGTTTCGGTTTAGTCGGTTTTATGATTGCTTCATTAATGGCGGCTTTAATGTCAACCGCAACTGCGCTTATGCTTACAGTGTCTGGATTATTATTACACAACGTTTATCGTCCGCTTTTTGAAAATAAAAGTGAAAAGCATTATGTATGGGTTGGAAGAATATTAGGCACATTATTCTTGTTTGGAAGTGCAATTGTTGCAACTCAGTTTAGCGACATTTTTGAAATACTTAAATTTATATGGGAATTCTTTGTAATATTTGTTGCAGCCTTTTGGATTGGATTAAAGTGGCGAAGAGCAAATAGGAAAGGTGCATGGGCTTCAATACTAATAACATTTGGTATATTTTATCTCTTCCCAGTTCTTATTTCTAATATGTCGTCTGATATAAAAACAAGTGAATGGATGTTATTAAAAACTGAACCAGAGCCAGTTGTGAGAACTTATACAGCTCGAGAAATGGATGTGCAAGAACGAAATGCAGAAATTGAAAAGCTCCAATTAAGAATTGCAAGTGGAGAAACAAGTTTATCTATTCCTAAAATGTTAAAAGTTGGTGAAGAATTTACAAAAGAGTTTGTTCAACCATCAAAAACAATATTTTGGTCTAAGCAGCCTAAATTAAACGCTGATGGAGTTTTAGAAGCAAGAGGATACTTTTTCCCAGAGCTTGTATTATTAAAAAATCTCGGATTTGAACTTAACAAATATCCTTATGCATTCAATGAAACTATGAGATTAATGATCCGTTTAATCTTTCCTTTTATTGTATTAATTTTCGTTTCGCTCATTACTAAACCTGATAATGATATAGTTGGGTATAAATTTTTCCTCAAGATGAGAACAAGAGTAAGAGGATTTGGGGCGGAAATGGATAAAAATGATCTTGAAGAAGCATATAAAAATCCAGAAAGAACGAAAGACATATTATTATTTCCAAATACTAATTTAGAAATTTATAAATGGAATAAGCAGGATATTGGTGGGTTTTTAATTTCTGTTTTGGTTGTATTTATAGTTATCGGTACTTTGTTTGCTGTTGTAAAACTATATTAATTATATTTATATCACTGATATATAATGAGGATATTTAAATGAATATTAAAACATTTTCTTTACAAAAAATTGCTGGGTTCCTCTTTATTATTTTGTATCTGTCAAATGGTCTATTCGCGCAGCCGTTGCATAGTTATATTGACCCATTTATTGGTTCTGTTGGTATGGGTAATGTATTTGTTGGGCCTGCTGCTCCATTTGGAATGGTTAAGCCGGGACCCGACTTAGGGCTTGGTCGTAATAGCGGGTATGATCCAGATTCACTTAAAACTATTTTTGGTTTTAGTCAAACTCATGTTAGCGGCACTGGCGGTGGTCCAAAGTATGGAAATATTTCTGTTATGCCATTTTCAGGTAAATTCAATTCAATATATCAAGCGTCACTACGGTCAAATGAAAAAACTCAATGTGGATACTATAGCGTAAATCTTAAAAAGTGGAATATTAATGTAGAACTTACTGCTTCTGATAGGGTTGCATTTCATCGTTATATTTTCTTAAATGATAGTGCAAAAGGGATTAAGATTGACGCGGGTTCATTTTTAGGAGAAGTAGCAATACCCGACTCTCGTGAAGCTCAGCAGTTTGTAGGATCGGAAATTCAAATTTTATCAGATACAGAAATTCAAGGGTACGGTAGAATAAGAGGTGGATGGAATAACGGTAAAGCTTACACAGTTTATTTTTATGCTGTTTTTGATTGTCCATTTATAAATAGTGGAACCTGGAAAGGTGATTCAATATCCCCGGATAAAAAAGATCAACCGGATACTGGTGAAAAAGTTGGTGCTTACATGCATTTTGAGGGATCAAAAAATGAAATTGTTCAATTAAAGGTGGGTATCTCTTTTCTTAGTTCGCAAAAAGCAAAATATAATGTTGAAAATGAAATCCCTCATTGGGATTTCAACAAGGAACGTATAGAAACCTGTAATAAATGGGAAGAGCTTTTAAAGAAGATTGAAATAGACGGAACTTCAGATCAAAAAATAATGTTCTATACAGCGTTATATCACACAATGCTTATGCCCGTAGACAGAACAGGCGAAAATCCATTGTGGACAGCTTCACTACCTTATTACGATGATTTCTACGCGATATGGGATACATTCCGTTCATCTCATCCTTTGATAACATTAATTGATCCTGCACGTCAGGCGGATATAGTCAATGCGATGCTTAATATATATAAGTATGACGGATATTTACCCGAAGCAAGAAGTGGCAATTGCAATGGACGAACGCAGGGCGGTTCCAATGCCGAAGTTATGATTGCAGATGCATTTGTGAAAGGATTAATAGGTATAGATTACGGATTGGCACTTAAAGCAATGCTAAAAGATGCAATGTATCCTCCAGGAGGTAATGGGGAAAAAGAAGGAAGAGGCGGTCTTACAGATTATAATAGCCTTGGATATGTTTCTTCAAGATTTGTCCGCGCTGGTACAAGAACTGTTGAATATGCCTATGACGATTATTGTCTTGCACAAGTGGCAAAAGGCAAAGATCGCTGGGGCGAGTATCAACGTTTTATAAAACAGTCTGGTAATTGGAAAAACCTTTGGCGCGATGTTGATGATCATGGTGCTCGCGGATTCATTATGCCAAAAGATCCTTCAGGCAAATGGATTGACAGTATTCAGTGCGACATGAACGAGGGGGTGTATAATTACGTCCCTTATACTCCTTTAACTTTTGAATGGCCTATCTGTGTTTGCTGGTGGTGCGGATTTTTTTATGAAGGTTCCTCATGGGAATATTCTTTTTATGTGCCTCACGATGTTCCAATGTTAATAGAAAAGAGTGGTGGAAAGGAAGCATTTCGCAAAAGATTAGACACATTTTTTGATAACGGATATTACAATGTTGGAAATGAACCTTCTTTTTTAACTTCAATGCTTTATCATTGGATTGGAAGACCAGATTTGAGCAGCCAACGTACTAGAGCAATTATTGATAAAAATTATAATAGTTCGCGTAGTGGCATTCCTGGCAACGATGATTCTGGAGCAATGTCTTCTTGGTTTGCTTTTCATATGATGGGGCTTTATCCAAATGCTGGGCAGCCATATTACTTATTAACCGCGCCTTACTTTAAGGAAACAAAAATTAAGCTTGAGCAAGGTAAAGAGTTTAAAATTGTAGCTGAAAAATTATCAGACAAAAATGTTTATATAAAATCGGCTAAACTTAATAACAAACCTTTTAATCAAGCATGGATTGATCATAGTGATATTATTAATGGTGGTGAATTAGTTTTTGAAATGACTGATAAACCTAGTGACTGGGGAAGTAAAATACAGCCACCAACAATTAAATAGAAAAATCAAAAAGCAAAATGAAAAACTTAATTAAGGAGTAAAGAATGCAAGTAAGAAAAACAAATAACAGTACATTACGAAATCATATTTTTTCAGTACTCATATTAATTATGTTTCTAAGTTCGTTTATTTTTGCTCAAAATAATGGAAAAACAAAAATTACAGCTGATGTTGATAGTATTGCTGGAATTATTGATGCTAATATTTACGGACAGTTTTCGGAACATCTTGGCTCTTGTATTTATGGCGGAATTTGGGTTGGGAAAGATTCACCTATTCCAAATACAAATGGTATTAGGAATGATGTATTAGAAGCATTAAAGAAATTAGAGGTACCATTGCTTCGCTGGCCTGGCGGTTGTTTTGCAGATGAATATCATTGGATGGATGGAATTGGTCCTAAAGAACAAAGACCATCAATGGTAAACACTAATTGGGGTGGTGTTGTTGAAGACAATAGTTTTGGAACACATGAATTTTTAGAACTATGTGAAATGGTTGGTGCTGAACCATACATTAGTGGTAATGTTGGTAGCGGAACAGTAGAAGAGTTTTCAAATTGGATTCAATACATTACTTCTGATGGCGAAAATCCGATGGCAAATCTTAGAAGAAAAAATGGAAGAGAAAAACCTTGGAAAGTAAAGTATTGGGGAATTGGTAACGAAAGCTGGGGTTGTGGCGGACGTATGCGACCTGAGTACTATTCCGATTTAGTTAGAAGATACACTACATTCACAAAAAATTATGGTGATAACAGAGTATATAAAATTGCTTCTGGACCTAATGTTGACGATACAGTATGGACAGAAGTGGTTATGAAGAATGCAGGAAAAGTTATTGATGGTCTCGCACTTCATTATTATACAAGTAATGGAAAACCAGCTGCTCAATTTGAGGAAAAAGGTTGGTTTGAAGTTATACAAAAAACATTACGCATGGATGATCTTATTAAGATGCATTCTGCTATAATGGATAAATATGATCCATCAAAAAATGTAGCATTAATTGTTGATGAATGGGGAACATGGCATGCAGTTGAACCAGAAACAAATCCATCATTTTTATATCAACAAAATACTATGAGAGACGCCGTTGTTGCAGCAAGTAACTTGAATATTTTTCATGATCATGCAGACCGAGTTAAAATGACAAATATTGCTCAAATGGTAAATGTTTTGCAAGCTATGATTTTAACAGACAATGAAAAAATGGTACTTACTCCTACATATCATGTCTTTGAAATGTACAAAGAACACAAAAACTCAATAAGATTACCGTTGAATATTAATACTTCTGATTATGTATATGATGGTGAATCAATACCTTCTGTTAATGGTTCTGCATCAATTAACTCAAAAGGACAGATACATGTATCGTTGTGTAATGTTAATCCAAACCAAAGTGAAAAAATTAGTATTTCTATAAAAAGTTTTGAAAATAAAAATGTTACTGCAAGAATTTTAACTTCAGAAAAAATGGATGCTTTAAATTCATTTGATAATCCAAATAATTTGGTGCCAACTGAATTTTCTGATTTTAGCATTTCCAAAGATAAACTTGAAATTAACATGCCAGCAAAATCTGTGATTGTATTTGAGTTGGAAGGAAAAATAACTTCAAATATTGGTGCAGCAATAGATGTTAAAAATCCAAAACCTAAATTGGAGTTTAAATACCATAAAGGTTACTTTAGCAATTTACCTGACTTTAGCATTTTACCCGTAGTTTCAGATGGATTGATTGAGCAAATAAAAATTCCTGATGAATCAGAATCCTCTGATTTCTTAGTTAGATACTCTGGTTATGTGAAAATTCTAAAAGATGGGTTTTACAATTTTTACGCAAATTCTGATGATGGTTCAAGATTATTTATTGATGGAAAAAGAATTATAAATAATGATGGATTACACGCTCCAATTGAAGTAAAAGGATTTGCATCATTACTTGAAGGATTTCATAAAATTGAAGTTGAATTTAATCAAGGCGGCGGCGGTATGGAGCTTGGAGTAAGCATTGAAGGACCTGAAATGAAAAAACAAATAATTCCAGCAAATATGTTGTTTCATGAAAGTAAATAACTAATATTACAAGGAAAAATTGACTGCAATGATTTTGAAAAAAATAATAATACTTATATTGATATTTGTAACATTGGCTTTTAACAGTAAAGATGTTGAAAGTGAAAGCACTGAGCTTGCACCAACTCCACCAATGGGGTGGAATAGTTGGGATTGTTTTGGAACAACAGTTACGGAAGATGAAGTTAAAGCTAATGCCGATTATATGGCTAAACACCTTCTTAAACATGGATGGGAATATATTGTTGTAGATATTCAATGGTCTGAACCAAATGCCAAAGCTCATGGTTACCGTAAGTTTGCAAAATTAGAAATAGATCGGTATGGAAGACTTATTCCTGCAGTGAACCGTTTCCCTTCATCAGCTGAGGGAAATGGGTTTAAGCCACTTGCAGATTATATTCATAATTTAGGCTTAAAGTTTGGTATTCATATAATGCGAGGAATTCCTCGTCAAGCAGTTAGGGAAAATCTTCCAATAAAAAATACTGAGTACTATGCAAAAGACATTGCTGATACAAATAGTGTTTGTCCATGGAACACGGATATGTTTGGTGTAAGAGCAGATACTCCAGGCGGACAAGCTTATTATAATTCAATAATTGAACTTTACAGCGAGTGGGGCGTTGATTATATAAAGGCTGATGATATGACAGCTTTAAACGGAAACCCTGCTGATGAGAATAGACTTAATGATATAAAAATGTTAAGCACAGCTATTAAAAAGAGCGACCGTCCAATAGTTTTAAGTTTATCGCCTGGACCTGCAAGTATTACTCAAGCTGAATTCTTGGAAGAACATGCACAACTTTGGAGAATATCAGATGACTTTTGGGATAAGTGGTCAGATATTTTACAGCAATTTGATTACATGAGAACTTGGCAAAAACATATTGGACCAAAAACTTGGCCAGATGCGGATATGTTACCAATTGGTAAAATTGGTATTAGAGCAGAGAGAGGAGATAGTAGATTTACTAGATTTACGAAAGATGAGCAGATTACATTAATGTCTTTGTGGTCTTTGTTTAAGTCTCCATTAATGTTCGGTGGAAATCTTCCAGATAATGATAAATTTACATTAGAACTTATTACAAATGATGAAGTATTAGCTGTAAATCAACACAGTAAAAATAATCATGAAGTATATAATAAAGATGGAATTATTGCTTGGACAGCTGATGCAAAGAATTCGGAAGAAATATATTTAGGAATATTTAATACAACTGATGTAGATACAAATGTTGTCATTGATTTGAAAAGCTTAGGTTTAAGTGATAATGAATATCGTGCAAGAGATATTTGGATAAAGGAAGATATTGATTCTTTCAAAGATTCAATAAAAATAAAAGTAAATTTGCATGGTGCAAAACTATTAAAACTAAATAATTAATTTAAATTAAATTCTAAAGGTGTAAAATGAAATTTAAAACATTTCCAATATTTTTAGCTTTTCTTGTAATGGGTGTTGCTGATGCAATGGGCCCAATGGCAAGTGCGGTTGAAAAGAATTATGAACTAAGTGCCGTAATGGCAACTTTACTAACATTTTTTGTATTTATAGCTTTTGCAGTTTTCAGTGTTCCTGGTGGAGTACTTGCTGCAAGAATTGGTAAAAAGAACTTACTATTGTTGGGATTAGGACTAAATATTGTTGCTATGGCAGTTCCAACATTTATTAATCCTGGCTTTACACTATTATTAATATGTATCTTTTTACTCGGAATTGGAACAACATTTCTTCAAGTTGCCGGCAATCCAATTATGTATGATGTTAGTGATGAAGGAAAATACAGTAAAAATCTTGCATTAGCTCAAGGTATAAAAGGACTTGGATCATCAGGTTCGGCATATTTAGTTGGTTTAGTTACAACTCTTACTTTTTTTGCGGCAATGGGTTGGAGAGGTGTTTTTCCTGTATTTTTACTTTTAATGGTTTTAGCTTTTATTTTTGTTTTACAATTAAAAGTTGAAGAAACAAAAGCAGATGTTCCTCCCAGTATTGGCTCATCATTACAACTATTAAAAAATCCAGTTTTTGCTTTAGCCGTATTGGGTATATTTTTATATGTTGGTGCTGAAGTTTGTATGGCTAGATTTCTTAAGCCCACTTTAGAAAGTTTTGGATTAGCTGCTGATAATGCAGCATTGTTGGGACCGACTCTTTTCTTTGGAACAGTAACCTTCGGCAGATTGATTGCTGGTAGTATTAACTTAAATGCTCATTTATTTTTTAGAATCTCAGCAACTTTAGGTTTATTAGGTGTTGTATTAATTATGACTGGTCAAGAATATCTATCATTACTTGGTGTAGTTTTAGGCGGTTTAGGATTTGCAAATATTTGGCCAATGCTTTTTTCAATTACTATTGAAGAAAAACCAGAGCGCTCAAGTGAACTTTCCGGCTTAATGGTTATGGCAATTAGTGGTGGAGCCATTGTTCCTCTTTTAATGGGAAAGCTAGTTGATGCAGACTTACTTGCATTTGCTTACATCGTTCCAGCATTGTGTTTCGGATATTTATTAGCACTTTCGCTTAAAGGAAAGAAAAAAACAGTAGCTGCTTAAGTATAATTCTATTAATGAGAATAAATATTATTAAAATGAGGATGTTATATGAACTATATAAATGATAAACGAATAGTAATGACACTTGATGCCGGTGGTACTAACTTGGTATTTTCAGCAATTCAAGGTAACGAACAAATTATTGACGAAATTAGAATTCCTTCGTCTCCCAATGATTTAACAAAAATGCTTAATTCATTAGTCGAAGGATTTAGTGAAGTAAAATCAAAACTTACAGAAGAACCGGTAGCAATTAGTTTTGCATTCCCTGGACCGGCAGATTATCCAAATGGAATAATTGGTGACCTTCCAAATCTACCGGCTTTTAGAGGTGGAGTAGCGTTAGGACCATTTTTGGAAAGTAAATTTAATCTTCCAGTTTTTATTAATAATGATGGCGATCTTTATGCCTATGGAGAAGCAATATCAGGATTTCTTCCGGAGATAAATCAAAAGTTGAAAGAAGCCGGTAGTCCAAAGCAATATAAAAATTTGGTAGGATTAACATTAGGAACCGGTTTTGGAGCGGGAATTGTTAGAGATGGTGAATTGTTTATTGGTGATAATTCCGGTGCCGGTGAAATATGGCTTCTAAGAGATAAGCTTTCACCAATGTTAAATATAGAAGAGCACGGAAGCATTAGAGGAATAAGGAAAATATATTCTGAACTTTCAAATACTGCATTTGAAAATACTCCGGAGCCTAAAGAATTGTTTGAGATAGCCAAAGGCGAAAAAGAAGGAAATAAAGAAGCTGCAATAAAAGCCTTTAAGGATATGGCTGAAGCGTGTGGTGATGCAATATCCAATGCAATTACGTTAATTGACGGGCTTGTTGTAATTGGTGGCGGACTTTCTGGAGCATCAGATGTTTTCTTACCGTTTCTAGTTGATGAAATGAACGGAAGTTATACTAATGCTGATGGTACGCAATTTAGAAGACTGGTTCAAAATGTTTATAACCTTGAATCTGAGACAGAACTAACAAAATTTCTAAAGGGTTCAACAAGAGAGATTGTAGTATTTGGTACAGATAAAACAATAAAATATGATCCTGATTCGAGATTAGGTGTTGGTATTTCCAAGATAGGCACAAGCAAAGCTATTTCTTTAGGAGCATATGCATTTGCACTTAATATGCTAAGTAAATAATTAATTGGAGATTTAAATGAAATCGTATTTTGTATTATGCTTGTTATTCTTAATGTTGTTCTCGGTTACTTTCGGTCAAACTAAAAAAGTATATAGTCGCACGCCACATGCCGAGCTTGAAAATCCACATTATCAAAGTGAAAACAAAGAAGTTCCGCACGCATCTTTCATGACTTTTACTAACAAGGAAAATGCATTAACTGATAGAAGAGAAAATTCACAATGGATGAAATCATTAAACGGTGAATGGTACTTCAAATTTGCTCAAGGAATTGAAAATAGAATAAATGATTTTGCAAAAATGAATATCAGCCTAAATGATTGGGGAAAAATAAAAGTTCCTTCCAACATGGAAATGGAAGGATATGGAATTCCTATATATACTAATATAAGATATGAATGGGCTTTCGATAATTCTCAAGTTCCACCGTATATTGATATGGAAAATAATCACTTTGGATATTATAGAAGAGATTTTGAGGTTCCAACACAGTGGGATAAAAGAGAAATATTTATTCATTTCGGTGCCATCAAATCAGCAGGTTATATTTGGATAAATGGAAAGAAAATTGGTTTTTCAAAAGATGGTAAAACACCGGCAGAATTTGACATAACAGAATTTGTTGCAGTAGGGAAAAATACAGTTGCAGTTGAAGTTGTTAAATGGTCAGATGCAAGCTATTTGGAGGATCAGGATTTTTGGAGATTAAGCGGACTTAACAGAGAAGTATATATTTATTCCCAACCAAAAGTAAGAGTAAAAGATTTTTTTGTTAAATCTCTTCTGGCAAACGAATACAAAGATGGAGATCTTTCAATTGATTTAGAATTATTTAATCATACAAATAAAAGCGTTGGAAGAACATTAAGTTATGAATTATTAAATAGCTCTGGAGAAATAATAGTTAATGACAGGAAAGAAGCGAATATAAATAGCAATAGCGATACAAAAGTTAATTTCCAATATGTTATAAATGATGTAAAACAATGGTCTGCTGAAATTCCAAATCTTTATACATTACTAATTACGGTAAAAGATAAAGATGGTAAAATTCAAGAAATTATTCCAGCAAAGATTGGTTTTAGAACATCTGAAATTAAAGGTGGACAATTATTAGTTAATGGAAAGCCAATTTTAATAAAAGGTGTAAACCTTCATGAGTTTAATCAAATAACTGGACAAGTTGTTGATGAAGAACTTATGTTGAAAGATATTGAGACAATGAAAAAGTTGAATGTTAATGCAGTTAGAACAAGTCATTATCCTCAACCAGATTTATGGTATCAGCTGTGTGATAAATACGGACTTTATCTTGTTGCCGAGTCTAATATTGAATCTCACGGTATGGGTTATAGCCTTAATAAAGGTGAAACATTGGGGAATAATCCCGAGTGGCTCGAGGCTCATTTATACAGAACAAAAAATTCTATTGAAAGAGATAAAAATCACCCTAGTGTTATAATTTGGTCAATGGGTAACGAAGCGGGAAATGGTTACAATTTTTATAATACGTATAATTGGATAAAGTCACGGGATAACACCAGACCAGTTCAATATGAAAGAGCAAAAATGGAATGGAATACTGATATTTTTGTTCCAATGTATGATAGAATTTGGGATATGGAGAAATATGCTAAAACTTATCATGACCGCCCGTTAATTCAATGCGAATACGCTCACGCTATGGGCAACAGTCTTGGTAATTTAAAAGATTATTGGGATATGATAAATAAGTATCCAAATCTACAAGGTGGATTTATTTGGGATTGGGTTGATCAAGGATTGATAAAGAAAGATGGTGATCAAAGCTATTGGACTTATGGCGGAGATTATGGTCCAAAAGATGTTCCATCAGATGGCAATTTTTTAATTAACGGAGTTGTGTTACCAGATAGATCATTTAAGCCACATAGCTATGAAGTTCAAAAGGTTTATCAAAATATTTCATTCAACGAAATTGATTTATTAAAAGGTGAAATAGAGTTATCAAACAACTTTTTCTTTAAATCACTTGATGGATACTTTTTAGAGTGGAATGTTGAAACTGATGGAAAGGAAGTAAGCAATGGCACTGAAGAAAAGCTGAATATAAAATCTGGGGAAAAGAAAAAAGTTAAATTAAACTTTGGTGACGTTTTAAACATGGAAGGGAAAGATTACTTCTTAAATCTATCAATTAAGCAAAGAAAAGATGAATACTCAATACTACCAGACAATTGGGAAATTGCAAAAGAACAATTCAGAATTCCGGTAAAAGTAAATTCCCAAATTGAAAATAAAGTTAACCAAGGTGAAATTGCTTTAAAAGAAGATACTAAAGAAGTTCAACTGAAGAGTAACAATTTTGAAATTACCTTTAATAAAAACCAAGGTTTAATGACTTCTTATGTTTTTAATGACACAGAGTTTATTAAAAATGGTGAAGGGTTAAAACCTGCTTTCTGGCGCGCTCCAACAGATAACGATTATGGATGGAAGATGCCACAAAAATGTTTTGCATGGAAAGAAGCATCTGAAAGCAAATTAAATATAAGTTCATTCAAAACATCATCCAATAATGATGGCTCAATAACAGTTAGTATCACTTACAATTATGAAAATGTAAACTCAACATGGGCAGTAGAATATATGGTTTATTCGGATGGTGAAATAATTGTGAATAATTCCTTTGTTAGCAATGATTCATCTAAAATAGCAATTCCAAGAATTGGAATGAAGATGACATTACCTGTTGAGTTTGAAAATATAGAATATTTTGGAAGAGGTCCAATCGAAAACTATAGTGATAGAAAATATACATCTCATTTTGGATTGTACGAAACAACAGTTAGCGACTTATATGTTCCATATATAAGACCTCAAGAAAATGGTCACAGAACTGATGTAACATACTTATTGTTAAAAAACAAAAATGGTGCTGGACTTAAAATTCAATCAGACAAAATGTTTGAATTCAATGCACTACATAACTCTGTTGAAGATTTTGATGCAGGTATGATTAAGGATGATAATCTCAAACATACTAAAGATATAGTTGCAAAGGATTTAGTTGAGCTTCATATTGATTACAAAATGATGGGGCTTGGAAGTGATGATAGCTGGGGAGCATTACCACACGAGGAATATATGATTTATCCTTCGCCAAAAGGATATAAGTATAGTTTTAGAATAATTCCATTCTCTCAGAATTAATAAGATTTATTTATAATTTGGTTTTTATGGCGCATGTTATATGCAGTTAATTTTAGCAAACTCAATGCGCCGTATTTTAACAAAGATCCGCCAATTACAAAAAGTGTTTTTCTGATCATCATTGTGAAATTTTGCTAATAGATGCAGTTCGAATATTTAAAATCACATAAGGAATTAAACGTTAATTCTCAATTAAGTAATGCTCAAAGAGATGAAGTGTGGTTAGTTTTACCAACAAATATACTAGCACTTAATAATTCATTTGTTGAGTATTCTGCAAGATTAGAAATGAGCGATATTATAGATTATACAATGTGTTTTAAATACGTATTAAACTCTGAACTCCATGCAAAAATAATTGAGGAACCTATTCCTAACCATAATCCATTGTTGAGCTAAGCAATATCCCATTCTGACAAATTAAGTTTTAATCCATTTTATTATTTGGAAGTTGGTTATTTTTTCTGTTTTCTTAATATAGAATATTTTATTAAAAAATATATTTGAGTAAATTTAAAACCAATATTAATTAAATTTATGGAGTGTTATGAAGAATTTTACTATCAAAATTGCAATTTCTATTATTTTTATAGTTTCATTATTTGCTTGCAACGAAAAGCAATCAACTGAAAATCCAGCAGATATAAATAATGACCCTGGTAGTTTTACATTATTTAATGGAATATTATTCTATGATGGTTATGCAGAAACCGTAGATGAACCAGTTCCAACAGGAATTTATAGAATTGCAAATTCAAAATATGTTTCCAAATTAACAGATGAAAATATTAAAAAAATTGGTGACAATTTGGATATGGAAATTATTGTTAAAGCTGCCTGTGATAACTATGATAGAATTGGTAATGTTTTTCTAAGTTTAGTGAACAAAGGTGAAAATTATGATGTGAATAATTTAGTTAGCACCATTGAATTAGCTAGATTTATTACTCCTTTTATGGATAAGAATAAAACACCAGATCAAGTTCCATATAATTTTGAAATTAATAATATTGCAAAAATATTGACTGATTCAGAAATATCTAGTAAATATGATTTTTGGATTGAGTTTGACATCTTTGGAGTTCCCTATGCTGCAAATGCTGAAATAAGCGGTTGTGCCGGGAAAAATCATACTTCCTATGGAACTATAAAATTTACAAGCTCTCAAAAATCAGAAAATACATCAAAGCAAATGTATATTCCAATAGCGAGTTTTGAAGGCTTTAATAATTATAAAAATACTGATGTACTTGGACAAACAACTCGATCTTTTAATGTTGAAATTCCATCATCAATAAATAATGCAAAATTATATGTAATTACATCTAATCATGGTTCAAATTATGGCGGTGAAGAATACAACAGAAGAAATCATTTTATTTACTTTGATGGAAATTTAATTGACTCATATATTCCTGGTGGTAAATCTTGCGAGCCATATCGCCAGTATAATACGCAAGCAAATGGAATTTATGGCTCTAAACCACAAACCGAAACTGAATGGGCTTCATTTAGTAATTGGTGTCCAGGAGATGCAATTCCAATTAGAATTTTTGATCTTGGGAATCTAAATTCAGGAAATCATATATTTAAAATTGAAGTACCTGATGCAAAATTTGTTGGAAAACAAGGAGATATACCGCTCTCAGCATACATACAAGGTGATAAATAATAAAGTTCAATTATGAAATATTGTTAAGTGGAGTTGGCTTTTTCATGCTCCACTTAACACTAATATTTAGTTACAGTAAAGTATCAATAAGGTTGTCTTATTAGCAGCAAGTATCATTTCAAGTTAAACTCACTTTGTCGATTGGGACAATCTATTAAAACTCCTTGCAATGACTTTTAGTGAATTTTCAATAAACAATAATATCTAAAAACTCATTCAGCTAATTTAACTTCAACATCAAAATTTAATCTTTTAATTCCGGTTCTATTTAACCCTTGTTTACCAGCTCCATTTCCATGACCTCCACCCATTCCATTATGGCTTCCTTGACCGTCCGATATTTCACTATCCATCGGCTCATCATTTTTCATTTCGTCTTTATCAAATTCCCCACTTACGAAACCAATTTTAATTTTTTCGCTTGGAAAAACATTAATTGGAATTTGCGCCAAATTATTATTCCCAATTGGAATTTTTGCTTCGTAAACAAATTGATGATTTTGTACCCCAATTTTAATTTGATATCCATCGTTGCTGCCTAAAGGGGAAGCAAAAAGAATTTCTTCATCCTCATTTACAATGGAATACTCACCTTGGTTTTGCATCATTGTCTTTACGGTTACTTCAAAATCTGTTTTCTCATTCTGCTCTCTGTTCTTTCCCATTAAACTTCTTGGTGCTACTTTATCCATTCTTTTAGGAAATTGCAAGCCAACCATTTGCTCACCATTTTCTGGTTGAAACCACACCGTTAAACCAAGTGATAAAATTTTCATTACGCCCGCTTTATCTGCCGAAACAAAACAGATGTAGAGATTTTCATCATCATTTTGAAATCCAACAGCCGCACGTTCATTTTCAATAAATTTTAACTTTCCACTCCATTCATCTTGATTTCCATCAACAACAATTCCCGTTTCAACCGCACTACTTTGAATCATCTCAGATGAACTGCATCCAATAAAACTTAATAAAAACAGTCCAGAAGCTATTACAATTTTAATGTTCATTTTTCTCCTATTATTCCATTAATGCATTAAAATAAACCGAATCACTTGCAAAAGCACTAAAAACGCCTAAACCATTTTTAATATTAGTTAATGGTTCATTCAAATTTCTTGAATCTTGATCTCGTGATTCGTACAAGTCAACATATTCTTGATTAACTCTATAAAGCATCATTATATGCTTTCCTAAATGAGTAATAGTTCTAAATGAAACTTTGTACTCACTTGAAATTGATGGTGCTGAAACAAAGCGTGATGCAAATTTACCAAATTGTATATCTATTGGCACTGGATTTTCTTCAATATTTTCAATTACAACATAATAGTAACCGTTGTCTATATTATTCCAAGTTAGTGTTGTGCTATATTTGTCCAAATCTACAATATCTCTAATTCCAGTTGTAATATTTGGAATTAAAAGAGTATCAGTATTCAGAATTAAATTCTGTGGTTTTGGCGGAACAATTGTTTCGGCAAACATTTGCTGACCATTATAATTCACTTCTAAGGATAATTCATCTCCAGATTTTATTGTTAAATCATTTTGGTCGTAGTAATAAAATCCTTTTTTCAATTCATTGGCAGTGAGTAAATATTTATTATTCTCTTTTAAAATAAATACTTCTGCATCTGTAATTGAAGGTGCTAATGTATCAAGAGAACCAAGTGGAAGAACTTCCGAAAGAAAAATATCCCTTACTGGTTGATCTGCATAAATAAATCCTTGAACAACAACTAAATCTTTATTTATTGAAGTGGTAACACTTTCTTCACATCCAATTGCAATAATAAGTAATTGAAGCAAAAGGATAATTCTTATTATATTAATTTTGTTTTTCATAATTATTCCTTAAAAATATACTTTCATAAAAAGTGTTGGAGTTATACCAAGCATAGTTATATCAGTTATAACTATTGGAGTTGTTTCTAAATCATATTCACGATACCAGACATTTTTGTAATCGTATAAGTTATAAATTGACAATCCAAAATCTCCAGAGTATGATTTAAATTTGTAAGAGTAAGTTGCGCTTAAATCAAGTCTGTGATAATCAGGAAGACGGTTGGCATTTTTATCACTAACATGTGTATAGCCATAAGCTTCTCCATTTAGCATTGTTAAATAGTATTGACTTTCTGGAGCAGTGTATGCTTTGCCAGTTGCATAAACCCATGATGCTGATAAATTCCAATTGCCAATTTTGTAAGATGCCACAAGATTTATCTCGTGTCGTCTATCGTGACTTGCTGGAAAAGCCAACCCTTCATTAAATTCTGGGAAAGTATATTCTACTTGTCCTAAAGTGTAACTTAACCAACCATTAAAATTTCCAGCTTTCTTTTGAATTAAAAACTCAATTCCTTTTGAATATCCATCACCAATAAAAAAGTTTTCTTCAACAATTGATGTTGGAATTGATGAACCTTCTCTACCTCGCGTAGTTGTTATTCTTTGATTAAATTCAACAAGGTTTTCTAAATTTTTGTAATAACCTTCAATAGCAAACAAATAATCATCAGTTTGATATTCAGCACCCAAAATATAATGCGTTGCAAGACCAGGTTTAATAAAATCATCTGCTACCATCCAAAAATCACGAGTTCCTTCAAGCACATCTTCGTTTGTTATATGATGAATAAATTGATAATAATTTCCCCAAGCACCTTTCAATTTAAAATTATCTGTTAAAGAGTAAATTGCCGAAAAGCGTGGCTCAAAATAAAGTGAATTTGTTCCCGCATATTCAGTAAGCCTTCCACCTATATCAATTGTAAGAGGTGCAAATAACTCAATTTTATCGGAGGCATAAAGTGCAAATTGTGAGGAACTAGAATTTCTATTAAGAATTGTAAGTGTGTCGTTTCTTGTCATCAAAAATTTTGTATTTACGTCAGAAAACCACAAACCAAAACTAAGTTTATGTTCGTTACTCATTTTCCATTCATTATCAAACCGTAATGTATAATCGCGAACATTATTATCCTCAACGGATTTAAAAGACGTCCCAATAAATCCGGTTGTGTTTTCTGCATCTGTTGAAGTGGTTCCTTTTTCGCTGTTTCTAATATTAAAATAATTGGTTGAAGAAACCAAAAAATTGGAATAAAATCTATCGCTCCATTGTCTTGACCATTTTGCGCTTCCTCCAATATTTCCCCAGTTTGTATAGTCGTTAGTAAATCTTTGTGTTGTTGATGATGTTGAACTTCCCGTTGATTTTGGTTCTTGAGATTCATCCAAATTATCTTCACCATTATAAAAACTGAAAGATACAAAATCTTTGTTGGTCAGCTGATAAGAAAACTTAGTATTTAAATCATAAAAATAAAACGAAGGCATAACATTCTGTTCCATCACTTCGCCTTTTCCATTAATCTTTGGTTCAGATTCTATACCACTAGAAAGAAATCCATAAATAGACTGATAAAAATCCGTTTGAATTATATCTGAATAAGAGCGCCTTGCAGAAATTAAAATACTTCCTTTATCAAATACCGGAATTTCTGCAACTCCATTTATACTTAGTGAACTTAATCCAACATCCATTTTGAATTTATTTATACTTCCCGTTTTTCCAGTTAAATCAACTACGCTTGACATTCTTCCGCCATATTTGGCAGAAAAACCGCCTTTATAAAATTGTACATCTTTTATTGCATCTGCATTAAAAGCGCTAAAAAACCCGAAAAAATGGTCAACATGATAGACCGTCATTCCATCCAGCAAAATTAAATTTTGGTCAGGAGTTCCCCCACGCACATATAACCCAGATGAACCATCACTTATTCCACTTACTCCAGGTAATAATTGCAATGAGCGAAAAATATCAACCTCCCCAAGTTTTGGAAGAATCATAAGCTGTTTTGGAGAAAGTGTAACTTGACTAATCTCGTCCGCCATTTTCCAAATTTTATATTTTTCTGCAACTATTGTTACATCGTCAGTTACAATTGAAATTGGTTTTAGCTCAATCTCTAATTTGTCATTAGTAAGTTTTCCATTATCAATTGTAATTTTCTTTGATTCATATCCAATATAGGAAATAAGCAAATTATGCTTACCAGAAGGAGCATCAATAATAACAAAAAATCCTTCTTTATTTGTAGTGGCTCCAAAACCACTTCCTTCAATAATAATATTTGCATAAACAAGTGTTTCGCCAGTTATGGCATCTCGAATAGTTCCAGTAATATCATTTGTGTCCGCACCGAAAATTTTAGTGAAGTAGAAAATAAAGATTATAGAGATTTTAAGTATTGAGGAAAATGAAAAATTATAACTTCTTGTTTTCAATATCATAAATTATTCCTTTTATAAACATTTAGTGAAGTTTTATAAAAACCTAAATTGAAACCGAAAATAGTTTCAACCAAATATCATTGCCATAATTATGCCATTTAGTATTGTTGGATAAAAGCATAATTATCAAATATGTTTTTTTTTAATAGACTCAATTGACGACATTGTTCGCCCTTATTGGCGCAACTGTTTCCTAATGTTTGTTAACTTCATTTAATTATAATTTTTTTTATATCAGTCAAGAGAAACTTAGTTTAGTTCATGTTTACAAAAAAGAAGATGACAAAATAATTGAAATAGTTACAAATCAATTAGAGTGGGAAGCTAAAACTATTGCAGAATTGTATAAAAAACGATGCGATATTGAATTGTTTTTTAAGGCGATGAAACAGAATCTACAAATAAAATCATTTCTTGGAACAAGTGAAAATGCTGTAAAATCTCAGATTTAAATTGCTCTTATTTGTTATTTGTTATTACAACTAATTAAGTGTAGGAGTCAAATTCATATTTTTTTCCATTCATTATTTTCTTAACTATGGAACTTTCTTCATTTTTTAGCTTTTGAATAATTGATATTATTTGATTTTTTAAATTCATTGCTTTCATTTACTACTTTTGAAAGTAACGATGCGGCTTTAAGATTTGTTGTGGTTACAGACTAATAAAAAATACTCTGCTAATTTGAATAAATTTTCTTCTTTCCATAGTTTTTTTATACTTAAGCAGATTTATAAAACAAAGCGAAGATTAAAATTTAATCTTCGCTTTTTAATTTATTCTTTGCTTGGTGCACAAGGATTACATGTATTTTTATTCCAAAATCTGAAAGCTTTATTGAAAACTCAGCATTTGGAATTTGCCGGCCTTTAGCCACATTTCACTTCGTAATGTTAGTCTCTAAGCTCTATTACAGAATTTATTTTTGCAATAGCAACCTTTACTTTTCCCATTTGTTTTTGAGTAATATCACTTAAGCTTAACATCGCTGTGGCGTCAAGTCAACTTGCTAAAGCAACTATTTTTTCAAATGGAGCATCAGAAATAAACTGTGTCTTATTTCTTTCATCGTTGGAATCTGTTGAAAATGTTTGTGCATTTAACCCCAAGTTCGCTTCTATATTGTCCGAAGGACTCCTTTGGAGATTAATCTTTTTCTAAAATTGTTAATTTTAATCCTATTACATTATCCAGGTTTAAGCTTAAGGCTAACACAAATAACAAAATTATTACTGCTTGTATATTGCTTTTCATTCTTATTCCCTTTTTTATTATTTATGCTGCTTTGTCAATATTATGTGCTTTTGGAAAATCGATTTCTGGACTTGCTAATTTTCCAATGTAATTTGAAAATGTAATTTCAGTTATTAGTGCAACTAAATCGACAATTGCTTTTTCGTTATAGCCAACTTCATAAAAATCATTTACTAAATTCTCGTCAGCTTTTCCTCTATTGGCAATAATTGATTTAGTAAGATTAGTTAACGCACTAATTTTTTTATTATTATAAATTCCCTTTCTTAGCTCTATTGTCTCTTCTTCCGAAAATCCAGTCATTTTTGCAATAGCTGTGTGTGCCGAAACACAGTATGAACATCCATTTTCTTCCGAAGCGATTAAAAAGACGGCTTCTCTTTCTTTTGCATTAAAAGAGCCATTTTTCTGTGCCTCCGAAAATGCGAGATAAGAACCGAGCGAATTTGCAGAATTTCCAATAACCGCATATATGTTTGGAAGCATTCCAATGGATTTTTCAATATTTTCAAATATTGCCTTTGATTGCTCAGAGGCTTGTTCTTTTGTTATTACTGATAACTTTTTCATTTATTATTCCTTTTAATTTTAATTGTTAATTCAAACATACAATGTCTGTTCAAGCACTTCTGTCAAGGTTTTGACAAATTTGCATTGTTTTTTTATAATATTTTTAGTGGAACTACATAACCATTTTCAAAAGTTTTATTTGAAAATGATGGAATTACTTTTTTATAAACAGATTGAGTAATACCCAAATCTCCTAAAAACAACTCGCCAGTTAATTCGGGTAATAATCCCGTTTTGGGTAAGGCTAATGTTAATGTTAAGTCGGGTTTTACAAAATATTTTGATTTTACACCATAAGTAGCATCAATTCCAGAAGGTACATCAAGCGATATTACAATTGAAAGTTGATTGCTTATCCACTTAATCATAGAAAGTGCGTTTCCTTTTGGTTCGCCATTAAGATTATATCCAATTATTGCATCAATTATTAAATCTGGTTTTTCATTTTGTAAATCCGCAATTGATATAATCTTTGCATTTGTCGATTTTAAAATGTGCATCTGATAAGCGGTTACTTCTTTCAAATTTTCCAAATCGGTTAAACAAACTGAAACATTATAACCACGATTTGCTAAATGTCTTGCCGCACAAATTCCACCACCGCCATTACCACCAGTTCCAGCAAGGATTAAAACATTTTCTTTTTTATCCTCGCCTAGTACTTTTATTGATAGCTCTGATAAATTTCTACCAGCATTTTCCATCATTTGATAAAGATTTGGTCCAAGTTCTTCAATAGCAATTCTATCTATTTCTTTCATTTGCTCTAAAGTTATGGCTATAACCTTAATGCCGTTTTCGGTTGTAAATTTGTTTATCACTTTTCAATTTTCCTTTTTGTTTTTAGCCACCAAACTATTATTGCGGAGCTAAGTGTAATTATTCCTATAAATGCCAGAGTGTAATCAAGACCTAAAACAAACTTGTTTTGCCATTCTTTAAAGGAAGCTCCAAGTAATTCATCTTGTCGTTCAACTAAAATTCCTGTTTTGGTAAAAATTTCACCACCAAAAGAAATCCAACTAGCTACTGCAACCAATACAAGCATTATCCAAACCAATAAGACAATTTTTTGATTATTTGCAAGTTTCATTTTGTCACCAATTATTTAGTTTTGCTATCTGATAATATTTGTGGTTTATAAAGAGTGCCTAAAATTGCTCCATAAATAAGATGCCCTACAAGACTTGCCATTGCAACCATTGCTGAGCCAGAAAATAATCCCGCCATAAATCCAGCACCAGCCATTACTGTCATCATTGGCATTAACATAATTTGAGCAACCAACCATGGAATTATTCCAAATAATGCTCCGTTTATTACATCAGGAACTGTATTGGTTTTTGCCAAAAATAATATGGCAAAAAATATTGCAAGAATTTCTCCTATCATAAAGTGAGCTAACCAGCCAACAACTATTGGCGCTCCCATTGTTCCTGCTAGCATTTTAGGAATATCCATTTCAAATCCCATTAATGGTGCCATAAATGTGAATGCAGTCATTGCTATTGTTGCCACAAATCCTGATACTAAAGCTGATTTTATAGAAAGTTTTGGTTTCATTTTTATTTCTCCTTTTGTTTGATGTTAAATTTTATATGTAAAGTTAAACACTGCAGAATCTCTCAACTGTCAGCATTTTGACATAACTCCATTTAATAAATCAAAAACATGTAAGCTTTATAAGAAGAAAGGTGTGTAAAATTAATTGTTGTTTACTTTAGAGGCTGTGTTAAAAATAAAGAACTCACCCTAAATCCCTCTCTTACAAAGCAATGCTGTCAACTTAAGACTATTCATCATTTCAAATGTGGCTAAAGCCATTTTTTCTCTATTTATTTTTCTCCAGTCGCTTAAAAGCGACGGCAATTGCCGTTTACTTTAGTAAACTGATTTTAGAAAAACAAAAATTATAATGGCTTTAGCCACATTTGGATCA
>JAHISP010000086.1 GCA_018818165.1 Bacteroidota bacterium
AGTCTGGTCTAAAAAGGTATTTCCCGTCATTGCGAGGAACGGAGTGACGAAGCAATCTTTTGATTTTGCGCTAAATTCGGCAGATTGCTTCGCTCCGCTCGCAATGACATTATTCAATAGAACCTTTTTATAGTAGACTCAAATATTTAACAGCTAAGAAAAAGTGACTCTAAATTTAGAACCCACATCTTTTTTGCTAAAAACCTCAATTTGGGCATTATTTAATTCACAATATTTTTTTACCAAAGCCATACCAATTCCGTTACCTTCAAACTTTCTAGTAAAGCCCATTTCCTCTTGTGAAAATGGTTCAAATAGACTTGTCAAATATTCATCCTCAATTCCAATTCCCGTATCTTCAACCTCAACAGCTAAGTTTTCATCATCATTACGAATCATTTTTATCGACACTTCTCCTTCAAACGTGTATTTTAGAGCATTATCGATGAGTTGTATAAAAATCTGATTTACGGTGTAGGAATCTCCAATTATTTCAGTATCGCTTGCAGAGTTTATTAAAGTAAATTTAAGATTTTTCTTTTCGGCAAGTTTTTTGTTTTCAGCAACAATTGAAATCAAAATTTCGGCATATAAATCAAAACGAGAAATATTTTTTTCATAAGTGCCAGCTTGAATTTCTGATAAATTAAGCAAAAGATCTACTGTTCTTATAATTCTATCGCCAGCTCTATCAATTATATCAAAACTCATTATTTGCTCTTCAGTGGCATTTTCTTCAAAGTCATATCTAAGTAAACTTGCCATGCTTACTAATGCATTTATTGGTGTACGTATTTCGTGAGACATTTGAGCAAGAAAAATTGATTTCATCTTGTTTGCGTTTTCGGCGTTATTTTTCGCTTTTATAACTTCATCAATCATTTTTTTCTTTTCGGTAATATCCTCTTTAACCGCTACAAAATTTATTATTTCTCCACTATTATTTTTAATTGGAGAAATTGTTACTGATTCCCAAAAAAGCTCACCGCTTTTCTTTCTATTATGCAATTCGCCTGTCCACTTGTTTCCACCTAAAATTGTTTGCCAAAGCTCACTGTAATATTCCTTTGGATGCTCGCCCGATTTTAAAATATTTGGAGTTTTGGAGGTTAATTCGTTAAGTGAATAACCAGTAATTTCAGTAAACTTTGGATTAACATATTCAAATTTTCCATTCTTATCAGTAATTACTACACTTATTGTATTTTGAGTAATTGCATTTGAAAGTTTACGAATTTCCCATTCACTTTCTTTTCGCTTTGAAATGTCGCGGATAGCTGCCAAACGGATATTTTTCTTTTCACCATCAAATTCTATTTTTCTTGATTCTATTTCTATTGGAAGAATTGTTCCATCTTTTCGAATTACTTCAACTTCATAAGGCAATACAAAATCACTTTTCATGTTTTTAATAACAACTTCGTGATACTTTTGTGGAATTACCATCTGAATAACATTTTTACCCAACAATTCCTCGCGACAATATCCAGATATTTCCTCTATTGCTTTATTTGCGTCTATTACTAAACCGCCATTATGAATTACTATTCCCTCATAAGTTAAAGACGATAGTCTTGCATAACGTTCTTCACTTTTTGCGAGTGATTTTTGCATTTGATATTCTGCAGTAACATCGCGGAAGACAAGAACAACCCCACGAATATTTTTCTGCTCATCTAAAATTGGAGCAGCACTATCGGCAATGTTATATTCAGTTCCATCTTTTGCAATAAGAACTGTGTGATTTGCAAGACCGACTATCTTGTGTTCCAAAAGCACCAAATTAACCGGATTGACCACTTTTTCGCGAGTGCTTTCATTTACAATTTCAAATATTTCCGCTAATTCTAAACCTTTTGCCTCATCATTTTTCCAACCAGTAAGTTTTTCGGCAACAGAATTCATCAATTGCACTTTCCCAAATTTGTCGGTAGTTATTAGTCCATCTCCAACCGAACGAATTGTTACAAATAGCTGTTCTTTTTCGTCAAACAATTCTTTTTCGGCAATCATTTTAGCCACCAGCATATTATTAGCATTTATTGCCATTTCTTCAAAATTAGAAAATTTTATTTTTGATAAATTTATTGGCTCATTGTTGCAAGCGGCTTTTGTTAAAAATAGATTAAATTCGCCAAAATCATTTTTTAGTTTTTTTACTTGTAGATTAATAAGAAACAGAAAGATAGCAATTGTAATAATAACCACGACAATTGTGTAAATCAGGTTTTTTAATATCATTGTGATTATCTGATTTTTCATTAAAGCTAAATCGCTGTTGATTTCAGTTAAATAAACTCCCGCTCCAACAAGCCATTGTAGTTTTTGAATTCCGTAAATAAACGACACTTTTGGCGATTCTTCGACTGCGCTTGTATATTTTCTAAATGTATAATTGATAAAATCGCCATTATGTTTTTGAGCCGCAATATATTCCTTATCAAATATATCTTTCATTTTTTCTGAATTAGTTGTATAAACCTCCCATAATTTTTGCTTTCCAGATAAAACTTGCCCATTAGAAATTAAAGCATCTCCATTAAATTTGTTGATAAAAATATATCCTTCTTTGCCAAACCTGATATTGCCAATTAACTCAAATAGTTCTTCCTTTATTTTCTCTTCATCATAATCGGGGTTTTTTAGTTTTAAATTTATGATTTCTACAACTTGCATAACTTCTTGCTTTAAGCACTCTTTTTTCTCCGCAATAAATTCATTTCTTCTTCTATTGGCTCGGTAGTCATAATCGATATACGAAACTATTGTTTCGTAAGTAATAAGAATTGCAGCAAGACTTACTAAAAACACAACTCCCATCTTTTGGGTAAGTTTGATAAAATCAATTTTTTGCTTCATAATTTTTATCGTTTTGTTTTACAATTTTGCAATATAGCAAGAAACTTATTATTTATTTCATTCTTTTGAACCTTTAATCAAAAAATATTTTTTACATAATTTCTTTTTTTTTTACTGCTAGGAGATTTGTTTTACTAGTTTCACATTGAACTAAAATACTATTCTAAACGTAGTTCCAACATTTTTAACACTTTCTACTTCAATTTTTGCGTTATTTAATTCGCAGTATTTCTTAACTAATGCCATTCCAATTCCATTGCCCTCATATTTTCTGGTATAACCCATTTCTTCTTGTGAAAATGGTTCAAATAAATTTGGTAAATATCTTTCCTCTATTCCAATTCCAGTATCCTTAATTTCAACAACTAGCTGGTCGTTCTCATTTCGTGAAACTTCCACAACTATTTCACCCTCATTTGTGTATTTAATTGCATTATCAATTAGTTGAACAAAAATCTGATTTACAGTGTATGCATCGGCAATAAGTTCAGTATTTAAGGTAAATGTATTTAAAATTAGTTTTAAATTTCTCTTTTCAGCTAATTTTCTATTATCTGCAACAACCAAAGATAAAACTTCTGAATATAGATCAAATTTTACGCTGTTTTTTTCATAAGTACCAGTTTGTATTTCAGATAAATTAAGAAGAAGGTCAATAGTTCTTATAATTCTTGCACCAGCTCTATCAATAATTTCAAAGCTCATTATCTGATCTCCATTTGCTTGGGCTTCAAAATCGTATCGAAGAAGACTTGCCATACTAACCAATGCATTTATTGGTGTTCTAATTTCGTGAGACATTTGAGCAAGAAAATTAGATTTCATTTTATTTGCATTTTCTGCTTTCTCCTTAGAGATGAGCAATTCTT
This sequence comes from Bacteroidota bacterium, assembly GCA_018818165.1. Taxonomy (GTDB): domain Bacteria; phylum Bacteroidota; class Ignavibacteria; order Ignavibacteriales; family Melioribacteraceae; genus 1-14-2-50-31-20. Next base: position 3,729 of record JAHISP010000086.1, read on the forward strand.
TTTCCGCAGTTTTTCTTTCAGAAATATCTTTTGTATAACCACTAATTGCAATTGGAACTTCTTCCTTATTGAAAATAGCTTTACCTGTAACCTCAACTGGAAAAGTGTTTCCATTCTTGTGTACAGCTATCGATTCAAATCTAATTCCTTTATGCTTTAAGCCAAGAGCAAGTTCTTGTTTTATTAATTCCAATATCTTCAAATACTCAGTGTGCGTAAAGAAATCAAAAGCATTCATTTTTAGAGCTTCCTCCTGTGAATATCCCAAAATAGAATATACACTTTGGCTTGCATATAGCATATTAAGCTCCATATCAACTTTCCAAATAAAATCGACAGAATTTTCTGCAAGAACTCGGTATTTGCTTTCACTTTCTATAATAGCTTCTGCTACTTTCTTACGCTCGGTTATATCTTCTTTAACTGCAACAAAGTGAGTAATTTTTCCATTATTGTCTTTAATAGGTGAAATTATTGCAGATTCCCAAAACAATTCTCCATTTTTCTTTTTATTATGAAATTCTCCATTCCAATTTTTACCAGATGAAATTGTATTCCATAAATTTTTGTAAAACTCATGGGATTGCTCACCAGATTTTAGAATTTTGGGATTTTGATTAATTGTTTCCTTAAAAGTATAGCCAGTCGTTTCAATAAATTTTGGATTAACATATTCAATATTTCCTTTAATATCTGTAATCACTATGCTAACAGGACTTTGTTCAATTGCTTGAGAACGTTTTTGTAATTCCTTTTCAGTTTTTTTTCTCTCCGTTATGTCGTGCCCAATAACAACTAAGCCTTGTCTTTTTCCACTATCATCAAAAACAGGTACTTTAATAATATCATATACTCTTTCGGAGCCATCTATTGTTGGAATAACTTCCTCGCCTTGTGATAATTTTTTTTTAGCCCAAGCTTCTTCATCAGAAACCATACATGATAGAAAAGCATTTTTATAAATTGGATCGGTAAATTGAGCAAGTTCTGCATCAGTTTTACCCAAATAGTCAACACCATTAAGTGAAAACAACTCTAAATCTGCCTCATTTGCAATTAACCATCGTCCTTTAGCATCTTTGAAACAAATTATATCGGGAGTTGAGTTAATAAGGATTCTTAGTCTTAATTCACTATTTTTTATTACATCTTCCATTTTTTTGCGTTCAGTTATATTTCGGGCAACCCCAAGCACACCAATAAGTTCTCCTTCATTATTGTACATTGGTGTTTTGGATGTTTCAATTATTTCAGTGTGTCCATCATCAGCAAATTTTATCTCTTCTTCAGTAATTGTTGTTTTATTTGCAATGATAGCCGCTTTATCGTGTGCTCTAAAAGAATTGGATATTTTTTTATTTACAAAATCATAATCCGTTTTTCCCACAATATCATTTTCTTTGGCACCAAAAAATTTTTCAAATTTTGGATTACATTTCAGATAAACTCCTTCTAAATTCTTTAGCCAAACAAGATCGGGTATTGTTTGAAATAGTGTACGTAAATGTGCTTCACTAATTTGAATAGTTTTATTAGCTTCTTTAATTTGGATATTCATTAAACCCTGTTCAGCAAGCATAACTGCTATTTCAGCCAAAAAGCTGAGAGTTTCTTTAAATCTTTCTTCGGTTACAACGGGAACTTTTTTTAGAGCCGTAATATAGTCATCAGTATTGTATCCATAATCTTGGGCTTGTTTTTTAAATTTTTCAAAATTTGGTTTTTCAAAAAGAATTTGTCCTGTAAACAGGTTTGCTACATGTACTCCTTTGATAATTATTGGGGTTGCTCCATCTACCAATCCAAGTTCACAATGGTGAATGTTCAGTTCTTTTCCTTCTTTTAATTGTGACGTAAGAGCAAAATTACTTGATTTACAATGAATTTCTGATTCCGGGAAAACACGATGAAATTTTACACATATATCACGCCATCCTGTTCCAATAAGCAATTCCTGTTCTGGATAAGAAACAAGACCAGTAGTAAAGCCTGTGGATTTGGAAAATAATTCAAATAAATTACGTAGTTGATTAATATCTACTAAATCTTTAAAAGAATATTTTCCATCTACTAGGTTTTTAGTTGTAATTTTCATATCGGCTCTTCTTTGCTTCTAAAATTTTTATCTCATTCAAATTAACGAATTCAATATACAGCAACTACTATTATATTTAAATTTATCTTTCATTATTATACCTCTACTCTAGTTATTAACATAATTGTTTTGCAAGGTAAACATAAACTTACTTCCTTTTCCTAACTCGCTTTCAACCCATATTTTACCATCATGTTTTTCAATAAGCTCTTTACAAAGAATTAAACCAAGACCTGTGCCAGCTTCGGTGTTTGTGCCAACAGAAGTATGGTGAATATCTATTCTGAAAAGTTTTTGTATGTCTTCAGAACTAATTCCTATTCCCGAATCAGTAATGGAAATAATAGATTCACCGTTTTTGTTTTCTGCTTCAATTTTAACAACACCACCTGAGTTTGTATATTTAATAGCATTAGCAATAATATTTCTTAAAACAGTATCTATTGCTCTAGCATCAGCAAATATAAATGTGTTTTCTTTTATAGCGTTTTCAAATGTTATGTTTTTGGTCATTGCATTTGTTTTAAAAAGTTCAATAACCTTTAAACTTTTTTCATAAATATTTATTTTTTCAAACTTGTATTCCATTCTTTCATTTTGTGTTTGTGCCCATTCTAGCAAACCTTCTAAGAGCTTATAAACATTTGAGGAAAGATTATGTATTACATTAATCATGTCCTTAATTTCATCCGAAGTAAGATTATCATAGTCGGATACTAAGAGTTCTGTAACACCCAAAAGACCATTAAATGGACTTTTAAGATCATGTGAAATTATTGAAAAAAATTTATCTTTATTTGCATTCGATTCCAAAAGTTTCTTTTCAGATTTTTTTAGTTGAGTATTTAGTTTTTTTACTGAAATGCTGCTCCTTAAAATTATTGCTAAAATTATAAGAATAAAAATACTGCCAACAATTAAGATAGCCCTAATTGTTTTTTCTTCTTTAATAGTTAGCTCTTGAATTTCATTATTTTTTCTTAAAAGTATATTTTCTTGCGACTTTTTTTCTAAATAATATTTTACTTGTAAATCGGTGAATTTAGACATTTTTTCTGTATTAAAAATGCTATCCTTCACGGTGGAACCTTCTTTAAAATATTTGAATGCTAGAGCAGTGTTGCCCCTTTTTTCTTCAATTTTCGACAGAAGGAATTGGTTATCCTTAATTATGGAATTATAACCGTTTACAAGTGCTTTTTCCAAACTGGATAGAGAATAATTTAGGGCTTTATCCAACTGATTTAACTCTAAATAAGTTCTAGCAAGAAAATATTCTGCAGTTGAATTACGAAACTGGTCATTTATATTTTTTGAAAGATTATTTGATTCTTGATAATATTTTATTGCCGTGGTATAATTTTTTAATTTATAGTGAATATCACCAATATGTTGAAGTACAACAGTAATAGAACGGTCTTTACTATTTACTGAAAAATATTCATCATAAGATAATTGATAACATTTTAGAGCATTTTGATAATCTTTTTGGGATTCATAGCAAATGCCCAAGTTTAAGTTTGAAAAGGCACGTGCAGAAGCATCATTTGCTTTGTTTGCATTTAACAATGCTTCGTTGTGATATTTTAAAGCGTCATCAAACAGTCCCCATTCCTGATAAACACCACCAACATTATTTGAAATTACAGATATACCTCTGTAATCTTTTTCAGCTATTCTTATTTTTAAAGCTTTTTGATATAGCTCTAGCGCATCATTGTAATTACCAAGACCCCAATATGTTGCAGCTAGATTATTTTCAACTTTGGCAATTAAGCTAACATCTTTCAATTGTGTAAAAATTGACAAAGCTTCTTTATAATAATCAATGGTTTCAAGATAATTACCCAATTGCCAATTGTGAAAACCAATTTTATTTAGCAAAACTCCTTTACGATGAACATCTATTTTTTCTTGAAATAAATTAAGAGCTTCAATATAGTAAGCTATTGTTTTTTTCTCATCAAAAGTATTGTAGGCATAACCTAATTGAACTAGTATTTCCGCTTGGCTTGAATCATTCTCTGTTATTTTAAGAACTTGTTGAAGACTATCAATATTAATAGCTTGAGGAAAAACACTACTTGTTATTACGCTTGCAAACATCAAGGCTATGAATATGTACAACTTGTTTCTTTTAAAAATTAACATAAAAATTTTACCAATCTTTTAATTAAAAATGACTCTAAATATAGACCCAATTCCTTTTTTGCTTTCTATTTCAATTTTTGCATTATTTAGTTCGCAATATTTTTGAACTAATGCCATTCCAATTCCATTGCCCTCATATTTTCTTGTATAACCCATATCCTCTTGTGAAAAAGGTTCAAAAAGACTTGATAAATATTTGTCTTCTATTCCAATTCCAGTATCTTTAATTGAAACAACTAATTTGTCTTGCTCATTTCTTAAAACTTCAACATCAACTTCACCTTCATTTGTATATTTAATTGCATTATCAATTAGTTGAATAAATATCTGATTTACAGTGTATGCATCAGCAATAAGTTCAGTATTTGAAGTAGATGTATTTAGAATTAATTTTAAATTTTTATTTTCAGCTAGTTTTCTATTATCCGCAACAACCAAAGATAAAACTTCCGAATAGAGATCAAATTTTATGTCGTTTTTTTCATAAGTACCTGCTTGTATTTCGGATAAATTAAGAAGAAGGTCAATAGTTCTTATAATTCTTCCACCAGCTCTATCAATAATATTAAAGCTCATTATCTGATCTTCGTTTGCTTGAGTTTCAAAATCGTATCTAAGAAGACTTGCCATGCTAACCAATGCATTTATTGGTGTTCGTATTTCGTGAGACATTTGAGCAAGAAAAATTGATTTCATTTTATCTGCATTTTCTGCTCTATTTTTTGAAATAACCAATTCGTCAATCATTTTTTTCTTTTCTGTTATGTCTTCTATTATTCCAAGAAAGTGGGTTATTTTTCCTTCAACATCTTTTATTGATGAAATTCTTGCTGATACCCAATAAAGATCACCGTTCTTCTTTTTATTACGAAATTCTCCAGCCCATTCTTTCCCAGCCAAAATAGTATCCCATAGTACTTTGTAAAATTCTTTTGTTTGTTTACCAGAACTTAATATTCTAGGGTTTTTTCCTAAAATTTCCTCAATTGTGTATCCTGTGGTTTCTACAAATTTAGAATTAACATATTCTAATTCACCTTTTTTATTAGTAATTACCACAATTATAGGGCTTTGCTCAATAGCATTGTAAAGCTTTTTAATTTCAAATTCGTTATTCTTTCTAATAGAAATATCTCTAATTGCAGTTACTCTCACACCTAAATTATTGTTTCCATAATTTATATTTTTAGATTCAATTTCTAAAGGAACTATTACTCCATCTTTTCTAACTCCTTCAATTTCATACGGCAATGAAATTTCACTTTGCAGGTTAATAAATAATTGTTCATGATATTTTTCTGGAATTAGCATCTGAATAATGTTTTGCCCTATTAATTCTTCAGCACTATAACCAGAAATTCTTTCGAGAGCTGAGTTTATATCAATAACAATACCATTTTTGTGAATTAAAATGCCTTCATAAGTTAAATCTGAAAGTCTACTAAAACGTTCCTCGCTTGCTTTTAAAATTTCCTCTGATTTTTTCCATTCAGTAACATCTTCAACTAAAGCAACACCGCCAATTATTCTAACTCCATCTTCATATATTGCTTTAAAATGAATTATTATTGGAGTGGTCTTTCCTCCTGTAATAGATGTATAATATTCTTCATAATAAGCAGAACCATCAAACAATGTTTTTTCAACAGCATTAATAATATTTTTATCTGTAAGCTGCTTTAGCATATTCAGCCCTATTAACTTTTCTCTCGTTGATCCAAGAATTCTTACGAATTCATTGTTGCAATTAGTAATAATACCTTCTGTGTTAAAGTGAAAAATTCCAAGGGGTGCATAGTTAAAAACATTCCTATATAGTTCCTCACTAGTTTTTAAAGCTTCTTCTGTTCTGATATGCTCTTTAATTTCCTCTTCTAGCTCACCTAAACTTTCAGCTATTCTCTCTTCGAGAAGTTCGTTCTGATCAGCAAGTTGTTTCATTAAATATAAATTATCAAGTTTGTTGTTTATAAGTGTAACGGAATGTTTTAATACATTTCTTATTGAGTCTAATCTATCATCCTCACAATTATCAATGCATATTAAAACTCCATCATGGTTTCTTAAGTTAGCAAATGATATTATCAAAATATTTTTTGGTGTAAAACTTGTCTTATTAAATTCTATTTTAATTTGTGAATTAGTTTCATCATATTTTATAATTATAATTTCTTTTTGTAATGCTTTTTCTTTTAGGAGTGGAGAAAGTTCTATTTTTGCTATTTTTTCTTCCTCTGTAAATGAGGCATATTCATACTCAATATTCATTTTGCCGTTTCCAATAGTGCCAAATGCGCAATAAGGAATATTCTTCATTATTGAAATTTGTTCGAGAGCTACCTCAAAAACATCTTTCTCATTAGATAGCAGACTAATACTTTCTGCTGTGGATGCAAAAAGAAAAATGTCCTCAGCCCTTCCAGTCCAATCGCTATTTTCAATTTCTAGAAGTCTAATTTTTTCTTCTAAAGCCCTAATTTTTTGTGTTAACTCTTCATGCATTTAGAACCCCTTTGAAAAATTGGACTATTCCTCTAGCAATTTGATCTGGCTCGTCTTCCATCATAAAATGACCAGCTGTTGATATTTTTAGTAGTTTACTGCCATGAATATTGTTATGTAGTGTTTTACTAATATCAGCACTTAAATAAACATCTGCTTCACCATGAATTATAAGAACAGGAATCTCTAAATTATGGAGTTTATCGCTAATTTCAAGAAGCTGTTTATTATTCAAACACTCCGCAAGATGTAAAAATGCTTTGCGCCCATTGCGTGTTTTAAGTGGCTCCCAAAACAAGTCCATTAATTCATCTGTTAGAACCTCTTTATGAAATAATCCTCTTTTTACAATTAGTCTAAATGTGCCAAAATCTAAAGTTGCCATTGCCAATTGTCTAATAATTGGTGTTCGCATGGCAATAATAGGTTGAACAGGCCAAAAATCGTAAGCAACTGAATTAATAAGAGTCACATCGTAAAATAATTCGGGATTATTTGCAGCTAATATTTGGGCAATGCCGCCACCAATATCATGAGCAACAAGGTGAACTTTGCCTAGTTCAAGTTTTTTAATAAATTCCACAATAAATTTGGCTTGGTTTTTAATTGAATAGTCAATATCTAAGGGTTTATCAGAACTACCACATCCAATTAAATCAACAGCAATTACATCGTAATTTGGACTAAGTAGTGAAATAATTTTCCGCCAAATAAAAGAGTATGTTGTAATACCATGAATGAGAAGTACATGTTCACCTGAGCCCTCTCTTATATAAGAAATATCAATTCCAGAGAGATTACACTTATTATTAGCCTTCATATTTTACTCCACTAAAATTAAATGCTATGGCTATTTGGCAAAGAAAACATAAACTTACTTCCTTTACCAAGTTTACTTTCAACCCAGATTTTTCCATTATGTTTTTCAACTAGTTCTTTACATAAAAGTAATCCAAGACCTGTACCAGATTCATTATTTGTACCCACTGAAGTGTGATGCACACCAATTTTAAAAAGTTTCTGTTGGTCTGCTTCGCTAATTCCAATTCCAAAATCGGAAATAGAAACTACTATTTCGTTGTTATTAATTTTGGCGTTTATTATCACTTTACCGCCATTAGGCGAAAATTTAATTGCATTGGAAATTAAATTTCTCATAATTAGTTCTAACATGTTCTCATCACCAGAAACAAATAAATCCATTTTTAGATTATTTTCTATTTCTATTTTTTTTAGTGATGCACTTTCTTTAAATAATTGCAGTACTTTTAGAAGCACGTCAAACATGTCAGTTTTCTTGGGATTATATTGAAAACTACCTAATCTTGCACGTGACCAATTTAGCAGACTTTCTAATAATTCATACGTATTTTTTGCACCATTTTTAATTAAGTTAATTAATTCTTTTCTTTCTTTGTCTGAAAAATCATCATATTCAGCGTCCAAAAAATCGACTGTGCTAATAATTACGCTTAATGGATTTTTTAAATCGTGAGAAATAATGGAAAAAAATTTATCTTTGCTTACAATTTCCTCTTCCAATTTACGGCGATTTATTTCTAATTCTTTTTCTACCCTTGCTTTATCCAAAACCATTTCAATCATTGCATAAAGTTCTTCTTGATTGTATGGTTTAAGCATATATCCAAAAGAGCCAGCTTTTTTGGCTCTATCAATTAATTTGGAATCAGAATATGCAGTAACAAAAATTATTGGAATTCTGAATTTAGAATATATTTCCGTTGCTGCATCAATGCCATCCATTTCTGTTTCGAGATTTATATCCATTAATATTAAATCAGGAATTTCTATTTCAGCATGTTTAATAGCCTCTTCACCAGAAGTCACAATTGCAGAAACGGTAAATCCCAATTTTATTAATGTTACTTTTAAATCGAGAGCAATTAAATATTCATCCTCTACAATTAAGATGTTTTTTTTTGCCATGATATTTTTCAACCTTTGATAATTGAGATATTATTGTTTTTTTGCAAATACGATAGTATAGCTAGTTCCATTTGTTACATCCAAATCTATATCTCCTTTTAGCTGACCTTCAACTAAATCAAAAATTAATTGCATACCAAGAGATTCAACCTCGTATGGTTTAATTTCTGATGGCATACCTATTCCATTATCGGAGAATTTTAGCAATATTTTATCGTCTTCTAAATTTTTAAATATAATTTTAATTTTCCCATTCTTTTTATTTGGGAAAGCATATTTATATGCGTTTGTAAGTAATTCATTTATAATTAGAGCAATTGGAATTGTTTCATCTAAAGAAAAATCCATTTTTTCAATTTCCAGTTCATGTTTAATCTTTTTATCAATAGAACCAAAAGCTCTTACAGTGTTTTGAATTAATTTATTAATATACTCTTCTGGGTCAATAGTTGAAAGATTATCAGATTTATAGAGTGTTTCGTGAATTAAACCCATTGCGTTAATTCTACTATTGCTCTCGGCAAATGCATTTCTAATAACAAGGTCTTCAATTGAATTTGCTTGAAGATTTAATAAACTCATTACAATTTGCATATTGTTTTTTACTCGGTGATGAACTTCTTTTAAAAGTATGTCCTTTTCTTTCAAAGAACTTTTTAGTTGTTCTTCTGCTGTTTTCAGATCTTTTAAGGAGTTCTTTAGTGATAAATTTTTCTTAGATAATTGGTAGAATAATAAAATAATTACAAATATTATCACAATAGATATAATTAAATTAACAACAAATGAGAAAAAAAAGCCATTAATTGTTTCATCTTTTTTATAAGAAACAAAATAAGCTGCATTTTGGTTTTCTATATTTTTTACTGGAATAAAAACTATTTGCCAATTTTCCTTTTCAAGCGAAGTGTTTTTTATAAATTCTTTACCGTTATTCAATTCATGAGAAACATTTGCAAAAATCTGTCTATTCAATTTTACAATTATACTATCCTTCCTTGATGCTTTTGTAACAAAAAATTCATTAGAAAGTGTGCTTAGTTTATAATTTGATTGTTCATTAAAAAACCCCTTTTTCTCAACAATTGTTTTTTTTAAGATAAAATCGGTTTTATTCAAAAGTATTTTTTCAACAAAAGCTACAATAGATTTGTAGGACATGCTCACTTCAACGCTTCCAAGATGTTTTCCATTATAAATAATTGGAAAAACATTTCTGAAACCATTAAATGTTTCGCCTTCTTCAAAACCAACAACTTCGACAAGTTCTTTATTTGCTTTTTCGACAGAAAACCGAACACCAATTAAACTATCCCCCCATTTATTTATCCTATTAAAACGTAAAAAACTCTCTGAATTTGGAAGATGAAAATGGAGCTGTCTTACGCCAAGTCCCTTAATATTGTTATAATGGGGCAATAATTTGTTATATAATTCATTTCTACTTTTATCCTTAACCTTCTTATCTACTGAGTTAGCTTCTGCCAGTATTTTTAACACCTCTGGCTGCATCACATAATTTTGAAAAAATTGTTTGGCAATAGTGTGGTTTGATTCCAAAATAAAATTATAAGTTATTTTAAGACCTTCAATTTCCTTACTAAAATATTGCTCTTTGCTATTCTCATAAACTTGAAAACCTCTAAAAACTATAATTGCAGAAGCACCTATGAGTAGAATAATAAAAGCGATTTTTTTTTGAATTGTCATTTTAGACTTATTTCCTTTTCTATTTGAAAAATAACAGTTTTAATTTTACTGTAATTAAATTTTAGCAAAATTTAAACGCAATTTTACGAGAAGTTTGAAAGGCTTCATATTGTTTTCTCGTTTATAAATTGAAAGGAAAATAGTTAAATTTTTCTTTAGTATAAAGTCAATTTTATATTTTAGCGGAGCAAAAAGGAAAGAAATGCTTAATAATATTTGAACATTATTCGAAGACTATAGTTTTACCTTTGTGTACCAAAACTCTGTGTTCTAAATGCAGATGAAGTGCTTTTGCAAGAACCAATCTTTCTAAATCTCTTCCTTTTCTAACTAGGTCTTTAACGGAGTCTTTATGACTAATTCTAATAATATCTTGCGCAATAATTGGACCTTCGTCTAAATCATTTGTTACAAAATGACTTGTTGCGCCAATCATTTTTACTCCACGCATAAAAGCTTGTTTGTAAGGATTTCCGCCCATAAATGCTGGAAGAAATGAGTGATGAATATTGATTATTATATTAGGAAATTGTGAAACAAATTTGGAAGACAAAATTTGCATATATCTTGCAAGAACAATAATGTCAACGTCAAGTTTTCTTAATAAATCAATTTCATTCTGCTCTTGCTCCAATTTATTCTGGTCATTAATTGGAAAGTGATGAAATGGAATATTATAATTTTTTGCAAGTGTTTCTAAATCATTATGATTAGAAATAATAGAACATATTTCTGTATTAAATTCACCAAGCTTATGTCGCCACAATATTTCTTGCAAAACATGGTCATATTTAGAAACAAAAATAGCAATCTTATGTTTTTTTTCAGCCAATTCAATTCGCCATTTTGCATTTATTTTTTCAGCTAAAGGTTTGAATTTTGCACTAAGTTCATCGTGTGAATATTGTAATTCATCCATTTTCCATTCAATACGAATAAAAAACATTTTTTCGTCCGAATCAACATGCTCGGCTAAATTTATTATATTTCCATCAATATCAGAAATAAAATTTGATATTGAAGCAACTAATCCTTTTTGATCAGAACAAGATAGTAAAAGCACGGCAGTCATAAGATATCCAAGAATTGTTAAATTAAAGTTTAGTCTTCAACGGATTTAAAAACCCAGAATTCGCCAAGTATGAAATTTGAAATCATTCCAAGAAAGATTCCTACAAGATTTGCGATTAGGTAATAAACATCAAAAAAATGAGTTAAGCTTAATAGGAATGTATAATTAATTAATGCTCCCAGTGATGCCGATAAATAATAACGCCACAACCGATGCAAAAATGAATGCTTGTGGTTGTGCTTGTTTTTGCTCCAAGTCCAATGATTGTTTAACATAAAATTGGAAAACACAGCCATTCCAATAGCAAATATTGGCGCAATTGCAAGAGGAACGCCTAGCACACCTTTAAAAAGCCATAACACACTAGTGTTAATAGCTATCCCACTAGTTCCAACAATTCCAAATTTTATGAATCGAAGGATGAAGTTTTTATCAATTTTTTCCGTGATATTTTTTAGCATAATAACAAATTATCTTTCTTGCTGATTTTCCATTTACAAATTTATAATCAAAAGTTTGTAATTCAACTACTGAATCAAAATATTTTTTAATTTCGTTTAAATCATTATCGTATTCTGTTCTATCGCTTCTAACATAAATTGCATCTTTGCCAATTAAATTATCTGGAATTCCCCAATAATCAAACTGCAATGCTCGTTTTCCATAAATATTTTCCGCATAAGTATTTTGCTGATCGGGCAAATAAAATTTTAGAAGAGATGCACCTTTGTAGCCATTACTAAAAATGAAGACGCTGTCTTTTCCCCCATGTTCTTGCTGAATTTTATATATTTTTTGAGAAGCATCTTGCCAACCACTCCAAGTATTTCCATTGCCAAGTGGAATATTTGGAACAACCATTACTAAATGACCAAGAAAAACTAAAATGATAGACGACCCAATTCCAAATTTCATCAACTTTGTTTGTTTAATTTTTTTTAATGTTAATTCAATAAAATTTTCAGAATATAAAATTGATATAATTGCAATTAGCGGAAGAAATCCAGGCAACAGCCAATTCATTTTAACTAATGATGTTAAACTTACAAATGAAAATCCACCAATGATAATAATTGCACTCCAAAAATAGAGTTGCAGATTTTCTCTATGTTTCCAATTTTTAATTACTGAAAAAAGACTTTTGAAAAGATAAACAAAAAGTAATGGTGTAAGCATAAAAAGCTGACTTCCTAAGAGCTGAAGAATGTATGTAATTTGTAATGACCGCACTGTGCTTGCTCTTTCTGTAGATTGAAACAGAAATGAAGCCCAGCTGCGTTCGTAATTCCAATAAATTACTGGAGCAAAAATTACAAAGCCAAGTGCAATTGCTAAATATGGATATGGAGAGAGCAATTCTTTTCGGTATTTGGATGAAAAGATAAAAAAGAAAAATATTGCTCCAATAATTACAATTGCCGTGTATTTGCTTACCAATCCAAAACCAAGAGCAACACCAGCAAGAAGCCACCAGTTTCTATTTTCAGTAATTATCCTTTCTTGAACTGAATAAATAACAAGTAACCAAAAGAACATTAGTGGAGTATCTGGCACAATTGTGATGGAATATATGTGAGCAAACAAAGTAAGATTTAATAAAATAACAGAGAGAAAAGCCAATTTGTTTTTATTAGTATTTGGAATATAATTTTCGGTAAAACGCGATACCGTTTTGTAGAGCAAAAGGCTTGTTAACAAATACCAAAAAACAGCCATAAATTTTACGCCAAAAATGTTATCACCAAAAATATTTGTTCCAAACCAAATTGAATAAGCAGCCATTGGCGGATGATCGAAATAAGACCAATCCAAATTTTGAGAGTAAAACCAATAGTACGCTTCCTGCGGTGTAATTGGAATAAAGAAAAGATATGCAAATTTTACGAAAGCAATAATGCCAAGGAATTTGTAAAAATTACTTTTTGATGAAAGAAATGTTTCGTTGAAAATCAAAGTTATTCCTTGAGCTAAAAATGTTACTCGTCTATTTGTTTAATAATGTTTAGAATGTCTTTCTTGGAAATGGTTTCAGTCTGGGATTTATCATAAATTGACAGAAGATAAAGTTCATTTATTTTTTCATATTTTACAAAAATCACAACAAGATGTGTTATTATTCTAACGCCACCCCTTTTCCCTTGCTTTTGACAGCTAAACGAATTTTAAATGAATTGTTTCCTATCGAACTACCTAAAGTTGGGTTGTCCTTTAATTGCAGCTCAAGAATCTCCAATTCACTTTTTAAGGATTTATACTTTTTTAATAGTTTCTTTGCTTCATTGGAAAAATTTGTTGTAATAAAAACATTAGTTTTCATCTAAGAATTCTCTTAGAGTTTTTGCTTTACCTTTGTTTTTCTTTAACAGTTTAATTTCTTCAACTGATTTCTGAAGGCCAGTAAGCATTTCAAGTTTATTTTTCATGGAATTTTGTTTCTTAAGTAAATTTTTCCAATCATCAATTTCAATAATAACTGCGGTTTGATTTCCATTAACATCACTTATGTAACTTACGTCCATTTTGAAACCTAATAATTATTTGAGTTTAATTTACGACATTTTTGAAATAATTTCTTAAATAAAAAAAGGCTGAATCCTGTGTAATAATTACATAGGATATCAGCCCCATTTGAACAAATATTTAATTTATCCTTTATAATTAACAGCAGCAAGACCTGGGAAAACTCCAGCAATATCAAGCTCTTCTTCAATTCTAAGAAGTTGATTGTATTTTGCAATTCTATCTGTTCTGCTTGCAGAACCAGTTTTAATTTGTCCAGCATTTGTAGCTACGGCAATATCAGCAATTGTTGTATCCTCTGTTTCACCAGAACGGTGTGAAATTACAGAAGTATAACTTGCTCTTTTTGCCATTTCAATTGCGTCAAGAGTTTCGGTTAAAGTGCCAATTTGGTTCACTTTAATTAAAATTGAGTTTGCAATTCCTTCACCAATTCCACGAGAAAGTTTTTCTGTGTTTGTAACAAATAAATCGTCACCAACTAATTGAATTTTGCTTCCAAGTTTTTCTGTCATTAATTTCCAGCCCGTCCAATCATTTTCGTCAAGACCGTCTTCAATTGAAATAATAGGATATTTTGCAATTAAGTTAGCATAAATATCAATCATTTCTTCAGCTGTTTTTTCAGAATTATCAGATTTGAAGAATCTGTAAATTCCTTTTTCTTTAATAAACATTTCGCTTGAAGCAACATCAAGTGCTAAAGAAATATCAACACCAGGTTTGTATCCAGCTTTTTCAATTGCTTGAAGAATTGTGTCTAAAACTTCTTCGTTTGTACGTAGGTTTGGAGCAAATCCGCCTTCATCACCAACTGAAGTATTCAAACCTTTTTCTTTTAGAACAGCTTTTAAAGCATGGAAAGTTTCTGTTCCCATTCTTAAAGCTTCCGCAAAAGTATCAGCGCCATGAGGCATTACCATAAATTCTTGAAAATCAACTGTGTTATCTGCATGACTACCACCGTTTATGATGTTCATCATTGGAACAGGAAGTGTTTTTGCGTTAGTTCCACCAATATATCTGTAAAGTGGAAGATCGAATGTTTGAGCTGCGGCTTTTGCAACTGCAAGTGAAACTCCAAGCATAGCGTTTGCGCCAAGTTTAGATTTGTTTTCAGTTCCATCAAGTTGAATTAGAAAATTGTCAATTCCTACTTGATCAGCTGCATCAAAGTCAAGAAGTTCGTCTGCAATAATTTCATTTACGTTATCAACTGCTTTTAAAACGCCTTTTCCTGAATATCTTGATTTGTCACCATCACGTAATTCAACTGCTTCGTGTTCACCAGTAGAAGCACCGCTTGGAACTGCTGCTCTACCAACTTCGCCAGACTCAAGTAGAACTTCTACTTCTAGAGTTGGATTTCCTCTTGAATCGAGTATTTCTCTTCCAAGAACATCAATTATTGTTGTCATATTTATCTCCATTAAATTTGTTAATTGAATAAGTAAACATACAGAAAATAAGGGGTATTCTCAATTTTGGTATGTGAAGTTTTGGTTAAATAATTTGCCCCTTTTAATACCTTAACAAATAATTTAAAACATAAGATTTATATTTATCAAAGAATTTATACATTAGTAAACATAACTTACAAATAAATATAATTTGTAACCAAAAGTTCAAAGTAAAGATTTGTGCTTTCTAGAAAATATTGAATTAAAAATTTCTGTCTATAAGTCAATCATTTCATCCCACATATTATCCATACTAGTTATTATAGTTTTCAGTCTAATTGGTAAATCTGTTGCTAAGGGTGTACGAACAGATACTGTATCAGGCATTCCACTGTAACTAAAAATAATAGTGATATAATCTTGATCTGTTATGTCAATTAATGGGTCATAATGTGATTTATAGGTTGAAAACGATTCAAATTGACTGGCTAAATTATTTTGCTCCCTATCCTTCAAAAATCTTGAAGAACTTTTTAATGTGTCGCCTCCATAAGAGTGGTAAGCATTTACCAATCCATTATTATAAATATTAAGTGTTAACTTACCACCCTGCCCAGATCTGGAATAATGAATTTCCATTTCAGAAAATTCCAAATCATAATTGGGTTCAACTGAATTATTACACTGGATAAATAATATTGAAATGATAAACATTATTATGGAAATTTTTCTCATTACTTTTCCCACTTTATTTATATAAAGATAACTCTATTTATTACTTAATATTTAAGTTTTATCGAAATTAATTCTTTAAGAAATTGTGCTTTCCATAATTGCTTGTTCAGCTTTATCACCAAAATAAAAAGCAATTCTGAAAGAATTAGGAATAATTGAAAGCCAAAATATAGTCTTTGTTTTTTTAGTCACTTTTAATAGACAACCCTTGCCATCAATATAATATCTCCATAATTCAGAAAATTGCGAGTATTCAATGTAGATATAATCACAAATAGAATTCCATTGTTTTTTAGTGCTTCCAATATGAGAAAATATAATTTCTTCAGTTGGAAATTGATTTTTTTCTAAAAGTTAACGGATTGTTCTGTTCGTTTCCGAACTCCTATTTTTTATTTGCCTCAAATGTGCCATAATTAGTTATGCCAACATAACTAATGTATTGCCATTCACCCACATATTTGCCTTGCTCAAGTGTTCCAGTAAGAATAAGATTATTGTCAATAAATTGTGGATTTAGTTCAACAAAAGTTAAATCGCCATGTTTACTACCAACAAGTTTTCCAGTTCCTACTTGAGGACCAATGTTTTCTGAATTTCCAACTTTCTTTAATTCCCATTCACCCAAAATTCCCAAACTGTCTGTGAAATTAATTGTAATCCATCCCTCAACAATTTTTATTCCAGTTGAATCATAGCTTTTGTATAAATACATTTCGGTTGGATCTGGTTCAACAGCACTATCATTACATGAAGTAATAACAAAACCCGCGATAATTAAACCAATTAAAAATATTTTTCTCATAATAATTTCCTCTTTGCCTATAAAAAACACTGTATTTATTTTTCCTAACAGATTAAAGTACTAAAATTAGTTGAAATTAAAAAGAAATAAGAGTCTCCCCAAATGGTAGGAATTAAACGCACTTAATAAAGGATTTAGCAAAACCAAATATAAGGTTGGAATCAATTATAATAATTCTAAACTGCATAAAAAGCAATAAATTTTTCAACTAAATTAATTGAGCTAATGTCCTTTGGCTTTAACTCGAACTTCAAATTTTTGAGATCCCACATTTTCGAAAAGAAATATTTCTGCAGAAACTCCATCTTTATGAATTTGGAATTCAGTTGTAGAAAGCGTATCCGAAACGAATCCATGTTTAATTGAGGAAGAAATAACTTCATTCAAGTCCTTTATTGCCGAGGATTTGCTTCCATATCCTTTAGTAGCTTCAGCTTGGAAAATACCCTTAGCGTTTGCAACAAAAACTAATTGAAGAGTTTGGGTTTTGTAGAACACACATTCCATTGCTGGATTGCTTTTATCCTGATGAGCAGGTTTGCCATATTCTTTTACAGCAGAACTTAAAGGCTTTCCAATTAAGTAAAAAACTTTAATGTTTTGAGCAATTGTAGTTATTGGTTGAAAAAGCAAAAATAAAAAGAGAAGAATTCCTGTTGCTATTGTAGATTTCATAATGCCTCCAACTTGGATTAGTTGATAATACAATAAAAAAAATCTTTATTTTTAATATCAGAACAAGAAGATTAGATAAATTAACAAAAATGAGTTAATAGCATCCTCTGTTAATATTCCAATTTATTTTATTATTTGCAACACTAATTTTTGTTAGACCTATTAAAAAAAATTGCTTATCATATTTGAAATTATTGATTTAGCCCATACATTTAGTAGTAAGTGTTTTATTAAAATTAGCTAATTTTACTTGTAATAACCTGATTTAATTATAAAAAAGGACTGAACAAATGATTGGTATTGTTGGTGGTCTTGGACCTTATGCAGGCATTGACTTGCTTAAAAAAGTATATGATAATACAATTGCAAATAGTGACCAAGAACATCTTAACACAGTGCTAGTTTCTATGCCTTCAAGTATTAATGACAGAACGGAGTTTTTGGCTGATAAAACAATTGAAAATCCAGCCGTTGCCATTGTTGAAGTGCTTTTATTACTTGAAAAAATTGGAGTAACATTTGCTGGCATTCCTTGCAACACTGCTCACTCAAAGGAAATATTTGATGTCATTTTAACTAAGTTAAAAGAAAAAAAAAGCATGTTAAATGTTTTAAATATGATAACTGAAACAATTCTGTTTCTTAACACGAATTATCCCAATATTGTTCGTGTGGGTGTTTTATCAACCACTGGAACTTATAAAAGCGGAATTTATTCCGAACCTCTTAAGGCAAATGGTTATAAAGTAATATTGCCAACAATTGAAATTCAGGAAGAACTAATACATCCAGCAATATATGACTCTGTGTTTGGAATAAAAACAGTTTCAAATCCCATTAATCCCAAAGCGGTTAAAAATTTATTACAAGGAGTTGCATTTTTGAAGAAAAATGGTGCTCAAGCAGTAATTCTTGGCTGCACGGAAATTCCACTTGCAATTCCTCAAAAGGAAATTGACGGCATTGTTATGATTGATGCAACTAATGTTTTAGCTAGAGCATTAATAAATAAATATTCTCCTGATAAATTAAAAGGACTATAGATTATGATTAAAATATTATTAATTTCATTAATTGTATTCACCTTTGCAAATAACAATATAGCTCAAGAGCGCGGAAGAGCACGTGATTTAGGTATTAATTCTGGCATTCTTACTCCAGGGCATTTTAATGCAATTACAGATGTAAAAGGAGTTTCGGTTGGACAAAAAACGCTTATTGTGGGCGATTCGGTAAGAACAGGTGTTACTGTTATTATTCCGCATGAAGGAAATATCTTTCAGGAAAAAGTACCTGCCGCAGTTTTTGTGGGAAACGGATTTGGAAAAGCAATTGGTTTTACTCAAATAGAAGAACTTGGAAACATTGAAACTCCTATTGCGCTTACAAATACATTAAATGCTTTTTTAGTTGCAAATGCATTGGTTAACTACACATTATCAGTGCCAGATAATGAAGATGTTAGATCTGTAAACCCTATTGTTGGAGAAACAAATGATGGTTGGCTTAATGATATTGCTGGTAGATATGTAAAAAATGAACATGTGCAACAGGCAATTAATTCTGCTAAATCAGGAGAAGTAGAAGAAGGAAGTGTTGGTGCTGGAACAGGAACTAGATGTCTGGGTTTCAAAGGTGGTATTGGAACTTCATCACGTGTACTTCCTATAGACAAGGGTGGATATACTATTGGAGTTCTTGTGCAAACAAACTTTGGTGGAATTTTAACTATAAATGGAGCTCCCGTTGGAAAAGAATTAAATAATTTTTATATGGCTGAAGATGTTCCATACGTGGTAGATGGGTCTTGCATGATTGTAATTGCCACAGATGCTCCTCTTTCTGCTCGAAATTTGAAACGTTTAGCTAAACGATCGTTTTTAGCCTTTGGACGCGTGGGTTCTTTTTCCTCTAATGGAAGTGGTGATTATAGTATTGCATTTAGCACTAACAAGGATTTACGTATTCCATATGATGATGATAATATCGAAAAAAATATTAAGGAAGTTTCAAATGACCATATGTCGCCTCTTTTTCTTGCAATAGTTGAAGCAACAGAAGAAGCTATTTATAACTCCCTATTTATGGCTAAAACAATAACTGGACAAAATGGAAGAGTAACAGAAGCATTACCAATTGAAAAAACACTTAAAATTTTAGATAAATATAATGCTAGAATTAAAAATTGAAAATTGCATTATTAAATTTCATAAACAATTGAATAAACACATAAAATTCATCACTATGAATACTATTTGTGATTTGTATATTCAAATTACTCAAGATGTGATAGGAAATTTGTAAAAAATGTTACATCCAAAATAGGAATCAGCGTTTTTACCTGACTGTAAAAAACTACAAAAAATGATTAGACAATTAAGTGCTTTTTACCATATTTCTCCAGATGATGGTAAATACTATGAAGACATGCACTCAATTTTGATTATTTGTAGGAAAACCTTTTATACTTCCTATAGGAATCATTAACACGTTTGATTATATAAACCATATAACGATATTAGAAATAAACTCGATTGAATGTTAATTTTTGGAAATCCCAATTAAATTTGGAATTAAGTTCGTTGGATAACAGAGAATACAGTATTATTAGCTTTTTCAAAAAAATAGCTTAACAATCGTAACACAAATAAAGCACAGACTTTTTGTTTTTTGTGTGCTCTATTGATGTATATTCTGAGAATACTACTTAATATTCAGATAAATAAATTATATTAAAAATGTATTATAAAATATTACATTATAACTTTTTAATCATTAACTTTAAGATTAATAATTTACTATTATAAAATATTAGCAAAAACTGATTATGATACTCATGGATAAATGGAATTTCCCCAAATGATTGATTTTGAAAATATTGAAAATGATAATAAAAAGCAGTTGTCATATATCATGGTTTACGTAAGTTCCATTATGTTTCCCGTATTCATGTTAGTTTCATATTTCCAAAAAGATTTTATAAACTTCATTTATACAGCCTCTGCGAGCATTATCCAATTATTATTTTATTACTTACTTAAAAAAAATTATTCTCTAAAAATAGTTTATACTTTAGGGTTTACTGTATATGCTCTAATTTTTATCTATCTTATTATTACTGGTGGTATAAATAACACGGGTTTTATATGGACTTTTGTTTTTCCTATGAGTTTGTCAATTTATTTTGGTAAAAAACATGGATTACTTCTTTCTCTTATTTTTTTAATTTTAATAATAGCTAGTTTCCTTTCAGTTTCGGTCTACCGAGAAGTGGGTAATTATTTTCGACTAAAATACATTGCAGTTTATCTTTTAGTTGTGATAATTAGCTACTCTCATGAAAGAATTAAATTGCTATTAAATAACAAATTAAAAGAGATTATTTCAAATCTACAAGAAAAAAACAATGAATTATTAAGGAAGGAAAAGGAATTAAAGTTTGCCAAGGACGCTGCAATTATTGCAGAACAAATTAAATCTGAATTTCTTGCCCAAATGTCCCATGAAATTAGAACTCCAATTAATATTATTACTGGAAATTCAGGCTATATTAAGGAAATGATTTCTAACGATGTGGATTCTGAAATAATTGAATGTTTTAATAGTATAGAGATAGCAACTAGTAGAATTATTAGAACTACTGATTTAATTATCAACGCTTCGGAATTACAAACAGGCGGTTTTCAACCAATATTTGCTAATATTGATTTAAATAACACTGTTCTTAAAAGATTATTTGATGAGTATCAAAAAGTTGCAAATCAAAAAGGGCTTGAATTTATTTATAAGTGTGAACCGAAAGAATTTGTTTTATTTGGTGATGATTACAGCTTAAATCAAATATTTGCTAATTTAATTGATAATGCAATTAAGTATACAGCAGAAGGAAAAGTTGAAATTGTTTTATCTAAGCTTGTCGATAAAAAAATAATGGTAGAAATTAAAGATACTGGTATTGGAATTAATACTAAATTTAAAGAGCAAATGTTTCATCCATTTGCTCAAGAAGAACAAGGCTACAAAAGAAAGTTTGATGGAAATGGACTTGGGTTGACTTTGGTGAAAGGTTACCTTGATTTACATAAAGCCAAGATAGAAGTTGAAAGTTCAAAAAATATTGGCTCAACTTTTAGAATAATTTTTGATCAAGAATAAAATAATATATAAAGCATTCCATATGAAGTACTTATGAATTAGCACCAAAATATTTTCTTACTTTACAAATTGCTTGGCATAATATTTTGGAGTAAGTTCCTCTCCAGTAGCTTTTTCAATTAATTCATTCCAAGGAAATAATGCTCCATATGAGAAAAATAAATGTTTTAGATAGTCTCCAACTTCTGTTTTTCCAACAAAACTTTCGGTATTATTTTTAGGCAATTTTAGAACTTTTGTTGTGATGAAATTGTGCAATTGCGAAGCCAGCAATTCGCCTAACATATAGTTATGGTAATATGCAGGATAGAGTGCTATATGAATCTTGGCAGCCCAATCGGGTTCATTTCGCCCTTCTGGCTTTTTAATTAACTGATATTTCTCAACCAATTGCCACCATATTGCATTCAAATCTTGGTCTGGATTTGAGTACATTTCTTTTTCAAAATGATACATAACTTGCACCCAACGACTAAAAATTAGCTGCTCGCTTCTTAATGAATTAAAACTTAGCTCAGCAATTTTGGCGGCATCTTTTTCTGAAATTCCAACCATTTCTTTAAGCCATTCGGGATTATGCGATAAACGCCCAAACAGCATTGCAATTGCTTCTGTTGTGAAAATGTGACCATAAATTCTTAGTTGCCAAGGTAGTTTGGATGAAATGTTTTTATCATAAACTGCATGCCCAAACTCGTGAAGCATGGTTCCCATCCATCTTTGATTTTGTTTAATATTGCAAAGCACTCTAATATCGCCATTTCTATCAATATCAGTGCAGTATGCGTGCTGATATTTTCCATCCTTTTCATATAAATCACTATTGGCAATTAAGTCATCAATATTAAGGTTTATTCCATTAAAATAATCTTGTGTTATTTTACTTATATTTTTATTCTCAAAGTGCTTATCAATATCGGTATCATAAATTTTTGGTCCCTGCTGAAAAAATTTGTCCTCATAATGCCAAGGCATAAGTTCATCTTTTGGGATTCCAAATTTTACAGAAAGGTAATCATCAATTTCATCTTTTAGTTGTTCAAAACTAATTTCAATTAGTGAGTTAAGTTCATTAAAAAGATTATCGAGTGAAGCGTAATCTTGTTCGTTTAGTTTAAGAGACATATCATGATAATTTTCAAATCCTAAATCACGCGCGCCTTTGTTTCTTAGCTTCACTAATTTAAGAACATCTTCTGCAACAACTTTTCCAATTTTTTTACTTTCTTCCCAAACAGTTTTTAGTTCAGCAGAGTTAGTTGAATTATCAAGAATTTTATCAATTTCATTATCGGATATTTTGTTACCATTAAATTCAGCTCGGAAAGTTGAAAAATCTTTTTCAATTTTTATAGATAGATTAATAATTTCTTTATGTAATTCTTCGCTAAATTGATTGCCTGCAAACTCGTTGTAAATCAATTGGAGTTCTCTTTGTTTAACTACATCCTTAATTTCACCAGAATCCTTAAACTCCTTTAACTGCTTAAATAATTCCTTATCAGAATATATCCTGCTCATTTCTAATTGGAGTTTTGCTGCCTCGTTATAGTCCTCTTCCAAGCCGCTAATTGAAGCATCAAAATATTTGAGATTTGATTGAGCACTTAGAGTCTCTATTCTATAATAATACTCTTCTAAAAATTGATAAAACTTTTCTTCCATTAAATTACCCAACCCAATCTTTTCATTTTATATTTAATAAATCATTATCTCTAACTAACAATAGAATGGCAGACTGCGCCACAATAACCAATTTTTCTCCATCCAATTCTATCTCAATTGCATCTTTTTTTAGGAACAATGCTTGGTCACCTTCCATAGCTTCCAAAGGAATGTATTTTGTTGCATTAGGGCTTTTCCATGTTTCATCCTCAGTGGGTGCGCCAACAGGATATCCTGGTCCCACTTTTAATACATATCCACTGTGAACTTTTTCCTTTTCAATAACATTAGGTGGTAAATATAAACCGCCTTGCGATTTTTTATTACCTTCAAAAGGACGAATTAAAACTTTATCGCCAACTATTATTATTTTTTGTGTGTCTATCATTACTTTCTCAGTTTAATATTACAAATATAGTAAAATGAAAACATTTTAATTGATGTGTGGAAAAGGGATAAATATAAGTGTGGTAAAAAGAAAATTCTTTGCAAAACAGGATTCTAATAGCTAATTTTCTATGAGATTTCGCAAAATAAAATTAATATTATTCATAAAAAGGACTGTCATGCGTAAAATTACAATTCTTTTATCATTGCTATTTATTTCCTCTAATTCCACAATGTTTTCACAAGAATATTTCCAAGATGTTACAAGAACCGAATCTTGGTATACTTATTGGGGCATTGGATACTCTGGCATTAGCTATCCAAGTGAAGTTCAAAAAGTATTTGATTTACTCAATGAGCAAAATGGAACAACTAATATTTCAATAAATTTAGACCTTTTAGGAATTTATTTTAATGTTACTCCTAAAACAATTGCGGGCGTAATTATTAATGCCGTTGGTGATAGATATGAAAAAGATGGGAATTATATTCAGTTTAACCAATATCTCTATAGTGCTAGTGTTATTCATTATTTAGGTGAATATTTTGGAAGCGGTCCTTTTCTTAGAACAGATATCGGGTTAGCAAAAATGGCTATGCAAAGTTCTGATGGTTCAACAAAACATAGCGATAGTGGCTTTGGAGCTTTAATAGGTGGCGGCTGGTCTTTTGATTTTGGCGGAACAAGACTTTTGCTAAATGTTAATTACACTTATCGCAATGTAGAAAGCGAAACTTATAATGCAATTAGTTTTTCTGTTGGTGGTTTGTTTTAACTCAAATTCGCTTTTTCATTATTTTTCCCATGTAAAAAGCATCCCGAGAAAAACTCGGGACAAGTTTTTTATATTTATTAATTTTGTTTCTATTGTAAACAAGGTTAACTTCATTTTTAGTAGATTTATTAAAAAAATAATTATATTACATTTATGAAATTACAGCAAAAACATATTGATCGAATAAAGATTTTTTTTAATAACAAACCTGTTTTAAAAGCATATTTATTTGGCTCATACTCTCGCGGAGATGCTAACGAAAATAGCGATATTGATATTCTTGTTGAATTAGATTATTCAAAACAAATTGGACTTGAGTTTGTCCAAATGCAATTAGACCTACAAGACTTACTTCACCATAAAGTTGATCTTCTTTCTGCAAAAGCAGTTTCAAAATACATTTATCCAATTATTGAAAATGAAAAATATTTGATTTATGAAAAATAGTCTGGGTGATAGGGTAAGGCTCCTGCATATTCAAGATGCTATTTTAGAGATTGTATCCTACACTAATAATATTTCATTTGAAGAATTTAC
Organism: Bacteroidota bacterium; assembly: GCA_018818165.1. Taxonomy (GTDB): domain Bacteria; phylum Bacteroidota; class Ignavibacteria; order Ignavibacteriales; family Melioribacteraceae; genus 1-14-2-50-31-20. The sequence continues at coordinate 28,861 of JAHISP010000086.1, forward strand.
TTCAAATTCGATGATTTTGTTTGCATCAGTAAAACAATTAGAAATAATTGGTGAAGCAACCAATAACATTACTGAACATTTTCAAAAAACATATAATGAAATTGAATGGCGTACAATCATAGGTCTAAGAAATTTATTAGTTCATGAATATTTTGGAATTGACGAAGAAATAGTTTGGGGAATTATACAGAAAGATTTACCCAAACTGCAAGAAGAAGTTAAACAAATTCTTGCACAGTTATAAGTTGGTATAATTGACAATGATATTTTCCTTTGCTAAAAGAGAAGGTTTATCAAATAATATTTAAGATAAATTAAATGACTTATGACGATAAATAGAAAAATATTTCAGCATGCTAAATAAATGCCGTTTACGTCGGGTTAGTAGTTATACACGTTGATAAAATGAGTCTACAATCAGAAAAATTTGAAAAGCAAATAGAAAGGATTCATTTCCTTTTATGTCAAGATGATGCTATTGTAACTTGGAACGACAAAATAGTCGACCCAGATAACCCAAATCAATTGAGACAAATTGATATTACGATAAAATCTGGTAATTATTTGACAATGATTGAATGTAGATTTCAGAAGAAAAAACAAGATGTTAAATGGATAGAAGAATTGATGGGGAGAAGGACAAGTTTAAGAGCTGATTCTCTAATTGCAGTTTCTTCATCTGGCTTTACGGAAGGAGCGATAAAAAAAGCAATAAAATATGGTGTCATTTTAAGAGATACAAAATCACTCACAGAAGAGGAAATTCAAAGATGGGGACACCCTACCAAAGTAAGTCTGAAATACTTCCATTATGAAAATGTAATAATAAAATTCGTCATGAAATCAACAAGTGATGTAATATTCGACCAAAATACTTTGTTAAGCGAGATAAAAAAAGAGAATCTATTTTCTACTATATTTGAGAGGGTGGCTCAAGAAATTCTGAATGCAAATGTCCCTGATATTCCGATCAAAATTAAAGTCCCATTTATGATAGAAGGTTTAAATATCTCTAGTTGTGATGTGCTATCAATTATATTTGAAGCTGATTTCCATGTAATAAAGACTAATTTGGATACTCCTTCTGTTGTTGTATATGACGATCCAAGAATCCTTCCGATTGAACGAAACATTTCCATTGAGAAATATGAATTAGATACTTTCGAAATAACTAAATCTTCAAATAATGTTTCTGTAATAATGGACTTATCACATATAAAGAATCCAATAAATACTCAATTCAGAAGTAGCAATTTTAATTTTGAAAGAGAAATGAATCTCAACTACATAGAATTTGTAGGTCGACCGAATTTTGATTTCGGATTAGAGAATATTATACTAGAAATCAATTATTTAAAATAAAACGAGTATAATGTTATAGAGAATTCATACAAAACCCCACAAAAATAACGAGGTAAACTCTGCTTAGGTGTTAAATTTGAAAAGAGTTAATTATTCTTAAATCCAGTATTGCGAAACCGAATCCATCAATCTTCTTATTACATCTTTATTAATTTTTAATATTTCATCGCGTCTTGGAATTATTTCATAAGCTGGTAATTTATCGTGCAAAGTATTTGGAATTGTTTTACCAAGAATTTGTTCCCAATGGTTTTTCCAATTTTCGGGCAAATATTCTGGCATTTCTAAATTATTAAGAATAAGATATAGCAAAGCCCAGATTCTTGGTGTTGCTGTTGAAGAATAACCTCCGCCTAAAGTAAAAAGAACTTTCCCATTGCAGCTTTTATCAGCATAATCAATTATTTGACGAAAGATTTTTTCATAATCGTGAGTGGTTAATAAATTATCAGCAAGAGGGTCGGCAAAATGCGCATCTGCTCCGGCTTGCACAACAAGTGCATCTGGCTTAAACCAAGATAGTGCAGGTTTTACTACTTTTTCTAAAACTTCAAAATAAGAATCACCTTCAGAAAAAGGTTCTAAGGGAATATTTAATTTCAATGAGCGTCCACTTCCTTGACCCAATTCGTGCAGCCAACCTTTCCCCGGGAAAAGATATTCGCCAGATTCATGAATTGAAATAGTCATTACATTTCCGTTTGAATAAAACATTTCCTGAACACCATCACCGTGATGAACATCAATGTCCAAATAAGCAACGTGCCAGCCATGATTTACCATTTCGGTAATTGCCATTGATAAATCGTTATAGAGACAAAATCCAGAAGCAAGATTATGATGCGCGTGATGGAAGCCACCGCCAAGCTGCAAAACTTTTTTAGCTTTGTTTTCTATTAGCAATTTTGCACCTAAAACAGTTCCACCAACTTGATATCTTGCACCTTCCGCCATTCCTAGAGAAATTGGGTTATCAGAATTGCCCAAACCAAATATATCAATTCCATTTAATACAGCACCAGAGCTAACTTGCTCAATTGCATCAATATATTTAGAGTCGTGAATTGCTTCAAGTTCAACTGGGTTGATAGCATTTGGTTCTATTGGCTCTTTATAAACATTCCATTCTTTGAGTAACTCAATTAGCATTTCCACTCTTCTCGGGCTGAATGGATGCAATTCTCCCAAATTGTACATACTATATTTTGGATTATAAATTACTCTACACATGATGCTTGAATAGGCCAAAGAACTTCAAAATCCGCATTACAAATTGCTTTTGCGAGTGGTCTAATTTCCATAGTTGAAACACGAAAAACCACACGTAATTTGCCATTTGCATCTGGATAACTGAGAATTGAATGAATATTTATATTTCTATCGGCAATCAGTTTTGTGAGTTTTGCAATTTCTCCAGCACGGTCTTTTAATCTAACATCCAAGCGACCAGAAGGATAATGCACGCCAGTCATTAAAAGCATTGCATCTAATAGATTAGCAACTGTTACAATTCCAACTAATTTATAGTCATCCAAAACTGGGAGGCAACCAATTTTAAATTGTCGCATAGTTTGTATGGCAACTTCAATTGGTTCTGAAGGACGAGTAGTTTCAACAGGGTGACTCATAATTTCGGAAATCATTGTACCTGGTTCATAAGATGTTTTTGCAAACTTACTTGTTGCCAATCTCACATCTCTATCGGAAACAATTCCAACAAGAAGGTCATTTTTAATTATTGGCAAGTGCCTAATATTATTGTCGTTCATTAAGTTATAAGTGTCACTTAACGAAGTTTCTGGGGAAATTGAAATAGGATTCAAATGCATTACTTCACGAATTAACAATTTATATCTCCATAATTAATAAGTTGGTCTTTTATTATCGCGAATATTTAATCTCATTTTTATTTCGCTTATTATAACTGGATTTTCGTCTTCAACTACATAAATTTCCAGGCAGCACAGCCATGGAAGTTCTTCAATCATTTGGGATAATCTTCCTAATATTTGTTTTAATCCAATGCTCGATTCAATTTTGATATATTCAAATGTTTCATCTAAATCTCTGTCTGTAAGCGGAGTTATTCTTACAAATCTTTTTTGTCCAGGAATATTTAATTCAATAACAGGCCCAAATAATGAATCTGTTTTGATATTTACATTAATTAGTTTTGAATCAATATTATTTTCATTTGTAATCCTCATTCCAAATAAGTTTAGTATTTCGGTAGCTTCTTTAAGATTAAGATCAATAAATTCATCTAAAGTTTTATTTTCTGAAATTATCTTTTGAATTAATTTGCGAGCCTTTTCTGCTTTAACATCGCTGTACCAAACAATTTTTCCAGGCGCTTTTTTCTTGAATTCAGCATAATTTACAATTCTACCTAATGCTCGCACAGCTGATTCAGGAAATCTGAATGCAGGAAATTTTTTCTTTGAAACAGAATTGTCAGAATCATCAATTATTGATATTGTTCCAGCAGCACCCATTAAGCATAGTAGCACTGGTTTTTCTTTTCCATTTATTGTATCGGCAGCTTTAACTGCTTTTTTAATTGAAGCAGCTATTTCACTTGAATCGTTTTTACCAACAGAAGCAAAACCAATAAGAGCTGATTGAATATTTTCATCAATAAGCATATTATAAACAGCGGTTTCGTATTTTTCAGAATTGGCAAAAGCACCTAAATTAACTAATCCATTATCATTTAGCATCAGACCATTTGCTTCACATCCATCTGCAAAAATTGTTGCCATTCCAGCAGAGTTAGCAATTATTCCAACTTTATTTCCTTCAGGAAGTGGTTGATGTTCTAAAACAATTGCTGTATCAAATAATTCTTCGAGTGTTGGCGCAAGGATAACTCCAGCTTGATGAAATAAGGCTTCTACTTCCAAAACTCCGCCAGTCATTCCTCCACTTTTTTCTTCAATTGTTTTACGCCCCGCAACGCTGCGTGCACTTTTTACACAAAGAATTGGTTTTTTATAACTCATGCTTCTTGCTATTCGAACAAATTTTCTGGGGTTTCCAAAAGTTTCCAAATATAAAATTACTATTTGAGTGTTTGGATCTTCTTCCCAATATTGAAGCAAATCGTTTCCTGAAACATCCGCTCTGTTACCAGCAGAAACAAAGGTTGTAAATCCAAGTCCGAGAGATTGTGCGTAATCTAAAATTACTAAACCAAGAGCAGCTGAATGTGCAAAAAATCCTATTTTCCCTTTTTGAGTTAAGTTTGGCAAAAGGCTTGAGTTTAATCTTACTCCATCATCTGTGTTCATAAGCCCCAAACAACTTGGACCCAAAAGCCTAACTCCGTTTGAGCGCACAAGATCAACTAATTCTTTTTGTCGTTTAATCCCTTCTTTACCAGCTTCGGCAAAGCCTGTGGATACAACAACAATTGCTTTTGCCCCAGCTTTAATAGAATCATGAGTGGCATTTAAAACTTCTTCTGCAGGAACAGAAATGATGGCTAAATCAATATTTTCTGATAACTGTGAAACGGAGGAAAAAGCTTTAACTCCATTTACAGAATTAAAGTTAGAATTTATTGGATAAACAGTTCCAGTAAAATTTCCAGAAAGAATATTTTTGAAAATAATATTACCAATTGAGGATGGATCTTTTTCAGCTCCAATAACAGCAATAGTTTTGGGTCTGAGCAAAGGAAAAAGAGAATTAGCTACTGCAATTCTTTCTCGCAAAGAAGTTCTTTTCCACAATGCAGCTGCGCCATCAACAGGAAATTCAACGTGAATAGTATCAGAATGCCAAACTTTATGTATTTCAAATCCAGAACTTTTAAATACATTAATCATTTGCTGATTATCAGGTAAAACTTCGGCTTCAAATTCAATTATTCCATTAGCGGAAGCTAAGCCAGCAAGTCTTTCTAAAAGCAGAGTTGAAATTCCAAGTCCTTGATAGGAATCTTCAACAAGGAAAGCTACTTCAGCAGTTCTATTGTTATTCATAGAAATGTAATTTGCTAATCCCACAACTTTTGAATCTTCATTTTCACCCTCAGTTGCAAGTAGACAGCCAGTATCGGTAAAATCTCCGTTACACAAATTATTAATTATTTCATCTGACACTTGAGAGATGGATGCCATAAATCTCATCCGAAGTGCTTCACGTGAAATCCTTGACATGAATGAAGTAATATTTGCTTTATCAGCAATTGTGGCAGGCTTAAGAAAAAGTCCTTGTCCATTTTTTAATAGAACATGTTCTTGGTAAAGCAAACCTTCTGGTATAATTCGGAACATTAATTCCTCAATCTTTAAATCATTTAATAACAGAAAAATAAACAAAAGGGAGGTTCAAACAAAAATGTTTTGAACCTCCAGTGGAATAGAATTAATATAGTTTTTTAATTTCTTCAACAATTTGAGGATTTGCTAAAGTAGTAACATCACCAGTATCTTGTCTAGTTGCAATTGCACCTAATACACGGCGCATAATTTTACCAGAACGAGTTTTAGGCATATCTGGAACAATCCACACTCTGCCAGGCTTTGCAATAGGTCCAATTTCTGAAGCAAGCATATCGGATATTTTCTTTTCAAGCTCTTTTGTTGAAGCAATTCCAGGTTTAAGTGAAACAAATACATGAGGCATTACGCCTTTAATTGGATCAGGAACAGGAACGACTGCAGCTTCACCAACTTCATCAACCATAAGAGCGGCGGATTCTAATTCCTTTGTTCCCAAACGATGACCTGCAACATTTATTACATCATCAATTCGTCCGAGAATACGGAAGTAACCATCTGGAGCTTCAACCGCGCCATCACCAGCAAAATAAGGCCAGTCTCTCCAATCTTTACTGTCTTTATCTTTACAATATCTTTGATAATATTGGCGTTCAAAGCGTTCATCATCACCCCAAATAGAAAGCATTCTTCCAGGCCAAGGATTACGTATTACAATATTGCCGGCTTTGCCACAACCTTTTGGTAGTGGAGTTCCTTCTTCATCCAAAATTTCTGGATAAATGCCTGGAACACCAGGACCCGCGCTACCTGGTTTCATTTTATGAATTCCTGGAATAGTTGAACACAAAAATCCCCCAGTTTCAGTTTGCCAATAAGTATCAACAATAACAGCTTCCTTTTTGCCAACAACATCGTAATACCAACGCCACACATTTGGCTCAATTGGTTCACCAACAGTAGTCATGTGTTTAAAATGATAATTATATTTTGCTGGCTCATCAGCGCCAACTCTTCTTAAAGCTCTAATTGCTGTTGGTGAAGTATGGAAAATATTAACATTTAATTCCTCTGCAATTCGCCAAGGTCTACCTGCATCGGGATGAGTTGGAACGCCTTCAAAAATAACAGAAGAAGCTCCGAGTGCAAGCGGTCCATAAACAATGTATGAATGCCCAGTAATCCAGCCAATATCCGCCATGCACCAATAAACATCTTCGGGATGAATATCTTCAATGTATTTTGAAGTTCCTGTTGCGTATGCTAAATATCCGCCAATTGAATGCTGAGCACCTTTTGGTTTTCCAGTAGTTCCAGAAGTGTACATTAAAAACAAAGTATCTTCTGCTTTTAAGCTAACTGGCTCAACAACTTTATGATAATAATTTTTAATAATATCGTTTACAAAAACATCGCGACCTTCAACCATTGGAGTTTGTCCAGAATACTTGCCAGCATATCTTTGCCAAATTAAAACTTTTTCAACATGTTGTCCCTCTTCTTCGGCGTGATTAACTGCAATATCAGCTTTTTCTTTGTGGTCAATTAAATTTCCAGCGCGATAGTAGGAATCGGCAGTTATTAAGTATTTGCTTTTTGCATCAATAATTCTATCCGCACAAGCTTTGCCAGAAAATCCAGAAAAAACTTGAGAATGAATAATTCCAAGCCTTGCACAAGCAAGCATGGTAATTACAATTTCGGGAATCATAGGCATGTGAAGCGTAACAGTATCACCAGCTTTCAATCCACAATAATCTTGCAAAACAGCAGCAAATTCATTTACCTTAACGTATAGTTCTTGATAAGTCATGTGAATAATTGGTTCGTTTTCTGGTTCGGGAACAAAATGAATAGCAGTTTTATTTTTATATTTTGGCAAATGACGGTCAACACAATTGTATGATGCATTTAACTTTCCGCCAACAAACCATTTAAAAAATGGAGGATTTTCGGAATCTAAAACTGTTTGCCAATGCTCATCCCAATCAAGCAAATCGGCATATTTTTCATAACATTGTGGGAAATTTTCTTCTCCAAACTCATCAAGAACTTTGGGATCTGTTAAGTTTGCTTGAGCAATAAATTCTTTTGATGGTTCAAAATATCCCTCTTCTTTCCAATGGACAGCAATCTGCGCTTCAGAAACATTGTCGTCATTTTTTTTTGATTCGTCAATACCCATAAATTCTCCAGCTTTTTATTTATATAGTTTTAATTTCAATAAAAGGATTAAATGTCTTAACAGTTCAAGTTACACTAAAAAAAATATTTATGCAATTATCTTTTAGGTTTTGCGTTTAAAACACCTCACATTTTGGATATTACATTTAACCAATTTCATAATTTGAGCAAGCTTTTTGTTTAAATCAATAATGGTTTTTATTAAAATGATAATTTGTTGTAAATCGCTTAAATTATGCTTTGATAAATACGACTATTTTACCTAAAAATTAAACAATTATTCTTATAACTAATGGAATAAAAATTGACATCATTTTAGATTAAATGTTTCAATTTATGGAATTGATATGCTTCAAAATAATATTTTAAAAAGCTCTTTTAGAATACTTGTAATTTTAATTTTCACATTATCGTGCAGTAATTCGGAAGGCATTACAAATGAAAATACAGATTCCTCAATAGTTGAAAAACATGGACAGTTATCAATAAAGGGAACGAACCTTGTTGATAAAAATGGCGATGTTTTTGTCCTTCGCGGAATGAGTCTATTTTGGAGCCAATGGGGTGGCGATTATTACAACGAAGAGACTATTAAATGGTTACGTGATGATTGGAAATGCACGGTTATTCGTGTCGCAATGGGAATTGAAGGTGGAGGTTATTTAGAAAATTCCTCTTTGGAATTCCAAAAAGCCACTACAGTTATTGACGCTTGCATTAAGTTGGGCATTTATGTAATTATTGATTGGCACGACCATCACGCCGAAAGTCATACAAACGAAGCAATTTCGTTTTTTAATAATATTTCGCTTAAATATGGAAATGTTCCAAATATCATCTATGAATTATATAATGAGCCGCTCGCTGTTTCTTGGAACGATGTTATAAAACCTTATGCACAATCGGTTACAAATGCAATTCGCACAAACGATTTGGATAATATTATTCTTGTTGGAACTCCAAATTGGTCGCAAGATGTTGAGGACGTTATAAATAACCGAATTAACGACAACAATCTTGCATACGTTTTCCATTTTTATTCCAGCACTCACACAGCCGATTTGCGAAATAAAGCAATTAAAGCAATTAATGCTGGAATTCCAATATTTGTTTCAGAATGGGGATTAAGCGAAGCAAACGGAACTGGAAACATAAATTTAGCCGAATCAGAAATTTGGATGAATTTTCTTGAGCAATATAATTTGAGCTGGTGCAATTGGTCTGTTATTAACAAAGATGAATCTTCGGCAGCTCTTTTACCAACAACTTCAACTTTAAGCGGTTGGAACGAAAGTCAATTATCGCAATCTGGGACAATGATTCGCGAGTATTTAATTAAAGAAAATTCAAGTTTGTTTAATCAATAATTGAGGAATTCAATGAACCTAATCAAAAGCTTTTTGCTAATTTTAGTTTTAACAACTCAAATTTTTGCTCAACAAAAATATTTTGGAGTTGATGGAAAAAACATCACAGATACAGATGAAAAAATATTTATTATGAAAGGTGTAAATCTTGGTAACTGGCTTGTTCCCGAAGGATATATGTTTAAGTTTAATAAAGCCAACTCACCGCATTTAGTTAACGGTGTAATTACTGAACTGATTGGACCTGCAGAAGCAAAAAAATTCTGGATTGAGTTCCAAAATAATTATATCACTTATGACGATATCAAATTTATAAAAGCAAGTGGAGTAAATTCAATCCGAGTTCCGTTTAATTATAAATTGTTTTGTGATGAAACATACTTGTGGAATACAAACGCACGTGGATTTGAGTTAATTGACCGTTTGCTTGAATGGTGTAGAAAAGAAAATCTTCCAATAATTTTGGATATGCATTGCGCACCAGGCGGACAAACTGGCGATAACATTGATGATAGTTACGGTTATCCTTGGCTAATGGTTGATGAAGATTCACAAAATCAAATTGTTGAAATATGGAAAAACATTGCTAGTCATTATGCAAATGAACCATTAGTTCTTGGTTACGATTTATTGAACGAACCAATTGCTCACTATTTTGAAGAAGAAAATCTTAACGGAAATTTAGAACCGCTTTATAAAATAATAACTGCCGCAATTAGAGAAGTTGACCAAAATCATATAATAATTCTCGGTGGTGCAAAATGGAATACGGATTTTTCCGTATTTGGCGAGCCATTTGATGAAAAATTAGTTTACGAATTCCACAAATACTGGATGCCCCCAGTTCAAAAAGAAATTCAAGAGTATTTAGATTTTAGAGAAAAATACAATGTGCCAATTTATATGGGAGAATCTGGTGAAAACGATGACGATTGGGTAAACAAATTTCGTGAACTACTTGATGAAAATTCTATTAGCTGGCACTTCTGGCCATATAAAAAAATGGACAACACAAGTGGTCCAGTAAATTTTGATAAGCCAGATAATTACGATTTAGTAACAGAATATGCTGAATCTGATAGAAGTTCATACAAAAGCGCAAGAGAAAATAAGCCAGATATTGCAAAAGTTAAACTTGCTTTAAATGCTTTCCTTGAACAATGTAAATTTATTAATTGCTTTCCAAATAATGGATATATGGAAGCACTAAAACTAAATATTAGTAAATAACCCTAAATCAATTAGATTTATTTAAAATGAAAACACAAATAAAACAAGGAAATATTAAGATGTTCAACGCAAAATTTTTATTATTTATTTCAATAATATTTACTACAATTTCTTGTGGAAATTCAAATGTGAGCAAGGAGGAAATTGACAATAAAATAAAAAAAATGAGTCTGGAAGAAAAAGTAGCTTTTATAGGTGGATACAAAGGATTTAATATTCGTGGCTACGAAAAATTAGGAATTCCAGAAATTAAATTTGCTGATGGTCCAGTTGGAGTAAGGAATTATGGAAAATCATCAGCATATCCAGCTAGTATAAACTTAGCCGCATCTTGGGATAAAGAGATTGCTTACAATGTAGGCAAGGCAATTGCTGCCGAAGCACGAGCAAAAAATGTCCACGTAATGTTAGCGCCTGGAATGAATATTTACAGACTTCCATTATGTGGCAGAAATTTTGAATATTTAGGCGAAGACCCTTATTTAGCTGGTCAATTGGCAGCGCAATATATTATTGGAATGCAGAAAGAAGGCGTTATGGCAACAGCAAAACATTATGCCGCAAATAACCAAGAGTTTAATCGTCACCATGTTTCATCTGATGTTGACGAGCGTACTCTTCACGAAATTTATCTTCCCGCATTTAAAACTTCTGTTCAAGTAGGTAAAGTGGCTTCAATTATGACTTCGTATAATTTAATTAACGGAGTTCATGCCTCGCAGAATGATTATTTGAATAATGAAATATTAAAAGGTACTTGGGGATTTGAAGGATTTGTAATGTCCGATTGGGTTTCAACTTACGATGGTTTAGGTTGCGCAAAAGGTGGACTTGATTTGGAAATGCCTTCTGGAAAAATGATGAATGCAGAAACTCTTATTCCAGCAATAAAAAATGGCGAGTTACAAGAATCAGTAATTGATGATAAAATTAGAAGAATATTAAATGAGTACAATCGTTTTGGATTATTTGAAAATCCTGATATAAGCAAGGGTTACAAATTAGATGAAGATTTTGTTCGTAAAACTGCTCTTGACGCTGCTAGAGGTGGTATGGTTTTATTAAAAAATGAAAATAAATTTCTTCCAATTAATAAAGAAAAAATTAAAACAGTTGCAATCATTGGCCCAAACGGAAATCCAGCGGCTACTGGCGGTGGTGGAAGTTCCTTTGTTAATCCACTTTACCCAATGTCTTTGCTGGAAGCAGTTCAAAAAGTTGCGGGTGAAAATGTTAATGTTAGTTGGGAGCCTGGAGTTTACACTGGAATAAAATTCCCAGATGATATGTTTGAAAACTTTGAATTCTATGTTTATGAAAATGAGGAAAAGAAAACAGGAATAAATGCAGAATATTATAAAGGCAAAAAGCTTGAAGGCTCTCCAATACTGAAGAAGTTTTATACAAACTTAAAATTATCAAATGAAGATATGTGGAATGAACCAGAAGTTCCAGAAAATGATTATTCGGCAAAATTTAGTTGCTTCTATACACCAAAAGAATCTGGACAGTATTTAATTGGTGTTTCTGGTGACGATGGTTATAAGGCTTTTCTTGATGATGTTGAAGTAATAACTATGTGGCATGATCAAGGCGATTCGCCAGCAAAATTCGAAAGCTATCTAAATGCTGGGCAAGAGTACAAAATTGATTTGGAATATTATCAATCTGGTGGCGACGCAAAAATTAGATTGGGAGTTGTAAAATATCAGCAACAAATTAAACCAGAAGAATATTCTAAATTAGCTATTGAAGCAGCTAAAAATGCGGATGTTGTTATTATGTCTGTTGGTTTTGACGGTTCAACCGAAAGTGAAGGTTTTGATAGAACCTTTGAAATGCCTTATAAACAAAGCGAATTGATAAACAAAATTGCAGAAGTAAATAAAAATATAATTGTTGTGCTCAATTCTGGTGGAAATGTTGAAATGGATAGTTGGATTAATAATGCAAAAGGATTATTAATGGCGTGGTATCCAGGTCAGGAAGGAAATCTAGCAGCAGCGGAAATTCTGTTTGGGAATCTAAATCCATCAGGTAAATTGCCAGCTTCATTTGAATATAGAATAGAAGAAAATCCTACTTACAATAGCTATTTTGACGATGACAAAGATTTAAAAGTAAACTACAGCGAAGGTTTGTTTGTTGGATATAGATTTTGGGATAAAAGTGAAAGCAAACCACGATTTCCTTTTGGTTACGGACTTTCTTACACAAACTACGATTACTCAAATTTAACTAGTGACAAAGCCACATACACAATTGGAGAAACGATAAAACTAAAATTGGAAGTGAAAAATACTGGAAGTTATGACGGAGCCGAAATTGTTCAACTATATGTTTCTGATAAAGATTGTTCTCTTCCTCGTCCAATAAAAGAACTAAAAGCTTTCGACAAAGTGAGCCTAAAAGTTGGTGAAGAAAAAACAGTAGAATTTGAAATTGGTAAAGATGCTTTCTCGTTCTATAATCCCGAAACACTTGCTTGGGAATTAGAGCCAGGCGAGTTTGATATTTTAATTGGAAGTAGTTCTGCAGATATTAAACAGAAAGTAACAATAAATATTGAAGTTTCTGAAAAGTAATAAATCTGTCATTTTTTACTGACGCTTAAAGGAAGAAAATGAATTGGCTTTAGCCTCATTTATAACACGCGAATTTACTTTTGTTCTTAAGTTGACAACATTGCTATGGCACAAAGGAATTCTAATTACAAGTGTAACACAAAACTAGTTATAAATTGAAATAATGGTCAATTCAAACTAATAGAATTACATAATAACTTTTTTCTTTTTAAGATGATTTTTTAAAGATATAAAAAATATTATTGCAGTTAAACAAGCTGTAACAGCATTTGCAACAATTACTGGAAGATCGTTTATTATTATACCATATATAAGCCAGCAAATAACTCCAGAGAGTAAAACTCCATACATTACTGGGGATAAGTCATCGGTTGATTTTGTTTTAATAGTTTTAATCACTTGCGGAATAAATGCAAATGTTGTTAGTGATGCGGCAATAAAGCCAAATAATGTTAACATATAGATTTTTATTAAATGAGAAAATTGTAAGAAGATTATTCATATAGCACTCGTGCCATTAAAGACAATAGAACGCACTAGTTTGAAAACTTGAAGTGCAAATATACCAATTATTTCACAATTTAAAATGATAACTAAACTAGAAATAATTTAGCATAAATAAGTAAGCTCGATTAAACCCAAACATAATAAATGTATACATATTTAGGATGAACTTTTTATAGAACGATAACCATAAAATGATATCACAACAAAACTGATAAATGGTAATATGAATGAAAAGTTTACAGCCGGTAAACTAGCAACAGTTCCTAGATCAATAATTGATCCTTGCAATGGGGGCATTAGCGCACCACCAACTATTGCCATAACTAAACCTGCGGCACCTAATATTTTATCTTCATTAACATTTTCTAATGCAATTCCATATATAGTAGGAAACATCAATGACATAAAAGCTGAAGTTGCAATTAAAGAATACAAACCTCCCATTCCTTGAATAAATATCACACCAAGAATCGTAATCATTCCACCAATTGCAAATAACATTAACAACAATCTTGAATTCATATATTTCATTAAATAAGTACTAATAAATCTGCTTAGCAAAAATATAACCATTGCCAGAATGTTGTAGTTCTGCGCCTCGGCTTTAGGAATTCCAAGATTATCAGCATATTGAATTATAAAAGTCCAACACATTATTTGAGCGGCAACATAAAAAACTTGCGCAATTACACCTCCTCTGTATTCAGCATTTTTTATTAGTCTTTTAAACGATTCATAAGGGTGAATTGAATTATCGGATTTACTAATAGAAGGCATTTTGGAAAATGCGATTATTATCATAATTATTATTACAACAAATCCAAGTATAACATAAGGATCGCGGATTGTTGCCAAATCATTCGTTCGGATAACTGCTTTTTCGGCTGTGCTAAGTCCACTAAATATTAATTCACCCGACTCATTTCTAATATCTGATTGTAATGATACAAGTATAAACTTTGATGCTACAAACATTCCAAGTAAAGAGCCAACTGGATTAAAAGATTGAGCAAGATTTAATCTTCTTGTTGCTGTTTGTTTATCACCCATCGAAAGGATATACGGATTTGCGGTTGTTTCTAAAAATGCCAAACCAAATGTTAAGATATATAACGAAACCAAGAAAAATCCAAATAATTCAAATTGTGCGGCAGGAATAAATAGTAAGGCACCTGTGGCGTATAAAGTTAAGCCCACCAGAATTCCTTTTTTATAACTGTATTTTTGAACAAAAAGGGCAGCCGGAATTGCCATAGTTGCGTATCCACCATAAAACGCAAATTGAATTAAAGCCGCTTTAGCTGTGGAAATTTCCATTACAGTTTGGAATGCTGCAACCATTGGATTTGTTATATCATTTGCAAAACCCCACAATGCAAACAAACTAGTGATTAAAACAAATGGAACAATATACTTTCTTGAAACAACTTCGGGCTTGCTTTCCACAACTTGATTTACTGAAATATTTTTACTCATAAAAACCAGATTTATTTTCTTTTCGATAAATGAATTAACATTTATAATTTTTCAGATAGCAACAGAATCCTTCTCAACAAGTACTGAATCCAGAACTATACTTTCAACTATATTTTTTTTATTCTTTTTTTCAATTTTTGATATAAGTAAATTCATTGATTCACGACCCAACCTATCTGTTGGATAATCAATATAAGTTAGTTTTGGGTAAAGCATCTCGGCATAACTTTTATGATCAACTGCAACAACACCAATGTCATTGGGTATTTCCAATCCTTTTTCCCTTATTGCTTCATAAACTCCTCTTGCAATCATTCCATTTCCACAAAATATTATTTCTGGTAGATCACCTGCTTCATAAATTTGATTAAAACCGTTGTATCCATATTCGGGAAAATATTCGCCATTAATTATCCATTCTTTTTTTACTAAAAGTTTATGTTCATTCATGGTATCTAAAAATCCATTTAAACGAAATCCACCGTCACTTTTTATATCACCAGAAATGTGCGCTATTTTGGTTTTACCTTTTTTAATTAAATATTCGGTTAATTTTTTAGCCGCCAAATAATCGTCAAAACCAATTGAATCAAATCCCGTAAATCCAACAGGTCTACCAAAAAAGACTATTGGTTTATTTCTCTTTTTAACTTTCTCAAAAATTTCCACATCAACAGTATCTAAAGATTGGCATACTAACAATCCATCTACATTCAAAGAAAGTAAATTAAATATATTTTCACTTTCAATTTTGCTATCCTCTCTTGAAGCTGTAAGAATTATATGGTATGATTCTTTTTCTGCCGCTTCCATCATTCCACGAACAATTGCTGAAAAATAAAGGTTTGTTATATCCGGTAAAACAACTCCAATAATTCTTGTTTTCTTTGCGGTTAAATGTCTAGCAGTTAAGTTTGGAATATAGTCCATTTCTTCAGCAATTTTTTTAACCTTTTGTTTCATTTCTTCCGAAATATCTGGACTATCCTGAAGAGCCTTTGTAACAGTTACTCTAGAAATTCCCAACTTTGCCGCTATGTCCGATTGTTTTACATTCATTTTTAGTTTTTACTTTCGTGTTTATGATAATGTATTATTATCAATAATAATTTTTATTACATACCTATTTTTAATTTACGTTGTAATATTTTTCAAGTATCTGATTTGATTCTTGATATTTACGTTCCCAAATATCCTTTTGTATAGGAAGGTATTTTTTCAATTCAACTGAGTTTTTTATTATTTCTCTTCCTTCTTTTATATCTTTTATTTTCCCCTTTGCTATTGCCTGTACCATTATATTTCCAAAAGCCGTGGCTTCAACAGGACCCGCAACAACCTTTATGCCTGTAGCATTAGCCGTAAACTGGTTTAATAAATCATTTTGCGAACCGCCACCAACAATGTTTATCGTCTGGATATTTCTATCAGTAAGTTCATTTATTTTTTCAATAATAGAACGATACTTAAATGCC